>DASVDI010000033.1:0-34502 GCA_036381175.1 Gammaproteobacteria bacterium | reverse complement strand
CCCAGTTTCCGTTCGAACTCCAGGCGCTTGTCGGGGTGGCGGGCTTCGTTTGGTGCCTTGTCGCCGTGCGTGCCAGAAGCCTGCTCGCTCCGTACATCTCCCATATGACGCTGGACTGGCTCATCGACCCGTTCCTGTAGGCCGCGCACTTCCGGTATTCGGATGAACGCACTGCAGAAGTCTCCACGCGCGGATGTCGAGATCGTTACGCTGTGCCGGTAGTAGCGCCCGGGGTGAGTCATTTTTCACATCGTTTCTGGGTCTGGCAAATACACTTCGGAAAGGTTTTAATAACTCCGCGAATGATTCGCAGGCTGCGTTCATCGTGAACCGCAGACAACATTAAAAGGAGTTAGCGTGATGAAGAAGATTCGCCATATTCTCGTTTTCGTTTGCCTGCTCGCCTTTTCCGGTTTCGCGCATGCCGGTCCGGTCAACGTCAATACGGCGGACGCCGCCACCCTGGCCAGCGAGTTGCAAGGCGTTGGAGAAAAGACAGCGGAAGCTATCGTGGCCTACCGCGAGCAGAACGGCCCGTTCAAGACCCTCGATGATTTGAAGAAGGTCAAGGGCATCGGCGACAAGCTCGTCGAGAAGAACAAGGACAACATCCAGTTCTCCGACAAGTCCGACAAATAATACTGCTTTTGTTTCCCGCGGCTCCCGTCATCGCGGAGCCGCGGCTTCTTCACCCAGCGTCCTTGTAATACACTCCACAACCGATTGAACGGTCGCAATCCGGCTGCCGTAATCGTCAGTCCGCATTTATCCTGCTTAAAATGTTGATGGGGGAGTTTCATGCGCAAGCCGATCCGCAAGGCCGTGTTTCCGGTAGCCGGCCTGGGTACGCGGTTCCTGCCGGCCACGAAGGCCAATCCGAAGGAAATGCTGCCGGTTGTCGACAAGCCGCTGATCCAGTACGCCGCCGAGGAAGCCGTCAAGGCCGGCGCGGAAGTGCTGATTTTCATCACCGGCCGGACCAAGCGGTCGATCGCGGATCATTTCGACAGTGCCTATGAGCTTGAGACCGAGCTTGAGCTGCGCGGCAAGAAGGACATGCTCGACCTGGTCCAGGGCATCGTGCCGCCCAACGTGAGCTGCGTTTACATCCGCCAGGCGGAGGCGCTCGGGCTCGGGCACGCCGTGTTGTGCGCGGAACCGGTTGTCGGCGACGACCCGTTCTTCGTCGTTCTCGCCGACGATCTCATCGCGAATCACGGTCCCAACGTGCTGGAGCAGATGCGCGACGCGTATCTGCAGGACGGATGCTCCGTGGTCGGGGTGCAGGAAATTGCGACCGCGGACAGCAGCAAGTACGGCGTCATCAAGCCGGCGAAAGACAGCAGCGGTTCACTGGTGCGCATTGACGATATCGTCGAGAAGCCGGCCCCTGAAAAGGCCCCATCGAATCTCGGCGTGGTTGGACGCTACGTGCTGACACCGCGCATTTTCGAGACGCTGAGAAAGACGCAAAAGGGCAGCGGCGGGGAGATCCAGCTGACCGATGCCATCGCCGCGCTGCTGGAGTACGAATCGATCTGGGCCTGCTGTTTCGAAGGTCGGCGTTACGATTGCGGCAGCAAGTTCGGTTATCTGGAAGCAACGGTCGAACTGGCGCTGGAACACCCCGAATTGCGCGACGAATTCCGCGAATTCCTGCGGCGGCGCGGTGCGGAACTTTGAGCTGCCAATCGGTTGACCGCCTCAGGGGGCTTGAGTAGACTACGCGCCTTCTGAAATTCCCCGGTAGCTCAGTTGGTAGAGCGACGGACTGTTAATCCGTTGGTCGCTGGTTCGAGTCCGGCCCGGGGAGCCAGACAAAACAAGAACTTAGCCGCGCATTGCGCGGCTTTTTCGTTTCCGGTGTAGCGATTTCATGCGAAAAAGAAATCGCCTCCACGGCGGTTTTCCCGTACTTCCCCGTGGCGGCTATTTTCTGCCGAGCGCCTTTTCGAATCGCTCGATAGCTTTCTCGAGGTTGGCGAGGCTGGTCGCGAAACTGACCCGGAAATGTCCGGGCGCGCCGAATGCCGAGCCGGGAACGACGGCGACGCCGGCTTCGGCAAGCAGGTGCTCGGCCAGCGCGACATCGTCTTTCAGACCCAGGTTGCGCATTGCCGCTTCGCAATTCGGAAAGCTGTAGAACGTGCCGTCGGACGACACCACATCAAGACCCTTGATGCCGTTGAGCGCGCCGACAACAAAGTCGTGACGTTCGCGGAAGGCAGCGCACATGCGCGTCACGCAGCCCTGGTCGCCTTCCAGGGCGGCGACAGCGGCGGCCTGCGAAATGGAGGCCGGATTCGAGGTGCTCTGCGACTGGACCTTCTTCATCGCCTTGATGACGTCCGCAGGTCCCGCGGCATAGCCGATCCGCCAGCCGGTCATGGCGTACGCCTTGCTGACGCCGTTCAGCACCAGTGTGCGGTCCTTGAGCGACGGCTCGACCATGACGATGTTGGCGAAAGTTTCACCTGACCAGAGGAATGGCTCGTACATGTCGTCGGTGGCGATGAGCACGTCCGGGTGCCGGAGAAGAACCGCGGCGAGCGCTTTCAGCTCCGCGTGCGTGTACGCAACGCCGGTCGGGTTGCTCGGACTGTTGAGGGTCACGAAACGGGTGCGCGGCGTGATTGCCCGGTCGAGCTGTTGCGGCGTGATCTTGTAGCGCGTATCGATGCCGGCACCGATGATGACTGACGTGCCGCCCGCGATTTCAACCATGGCCGGATAGGAAACCCAGTAGGGCGCGGGGATCACGACCTCATCGCCGGGATTCACGATTGCCTGGCAGAGATTGAAATAGCTCTGCTTGCCGCCGCCGGAAACCAGGATCTGGTCCGGCGCGTATTCCAGGCCATTGTCGCGACGGAATTTGTTGATGACCGCGTTCTTGAGCGCGGGTGTGCCGTCGACCGCCGTATACTTGGTTTCCCCCCGGTCGATCGCTTCCTTCGCGGCCTGCTTGATATGTTCCGGCGTGTCGAAATCCGGCTCTCCCGCGCCCAGTCCGACGATGTCCTTTCCGGCGGCGCGCAGTTCGGCGGCGCGCTGCGTCACGGCAAGTGTCGGGGAAGGCTTCAATTGCCGGACACGGTCTGCGAGCATGTCGGACTCCTGTCGGAACGATGGATGAGGGCGCGTATCATAGCGAAATCACCGTTTCTTTCCCATGGCGCGCCACGGCGCGTTTTTCGCTGGATGACTGTTAAATGAGTTCCGAGAAGCACGAAAAGCTGAAAGTCGTTTCCGAATACCAGCCAGCCGGCGACCAGCCCGAAGCGATCGCGAGCCTGATCGACGGGCTGGATTCCGGCCTCGCGAGCCAGACCCTGCTCGGCGTGACGGGTTCCGGGAAGACGTTCACGATCGCGAACGTGATCGACAGCGTGCAGCGCCCGACGCTGGTGCTCGCACCGAACAAGACACTCGCCGCGCAACTGTATGGCGAGTTCCGCGAATTCTTTCCGGATAACGCCGTCGAGTATTTTGTTTCGTATTACGACTATTACCAGCCGGAAGCCTACGTTCCGTCGTCGGATACGTACATTGAAAAAGATGCGTCCATCAACGATCACATCGAGCAAATGCGTCTTTCCGCGACGAAGGCGCTGCTGGAACGGCGTGATGTAATCATCGTCGCCACTGTGTCCGCCATCTACGGTCTCGGCGATCCGGAATCGTATCTTTCGATGGTGCTGCACCTCGTTCGCGGCGACCGCATCAACCAGCGCGACATCCTGCGCCGGCTGGCCGAGCTGCAGTACAAGCGCAACGAATACGATCTCGGTCCTGGCACCTATCGCGTGCGCGGCGAAGTCATCGACATCTTTCCCGCGGAAAACGAAACGCACGCGATCCGTGTCGAACTGTTCGATGATGAAGTCGAAAGAATTTCCTTCTTTGATCCGTTGACCGGCCAGGTCGAACGCGAAATGCCGCGCGCCACTTTGTATCCGACCAGCCATTACGTGACGCCGCGCGAAAAGCTGCTGAAAGCGGTTGACGCCATCAAGATCGAACTGCGCGAGCGGCTCGAAGAGTTGCGCAACAACGACAAGCTGGTGGAGGCGCAGCGGCTGGAACAGCGCACGCAGTTCGATCTCGAAATGATCCTGGAGCTCGGCTACTGCTCCGGCATCGAGAATTATTCGCGGCATCTTTCGGGACGCCAGGCAGGAGAGCCGCCGCCGACACTGTTCGATTACTTGCCGCCGGATGCGTTGCTGGTTGTTGATGAATCGCATGTCACGATTCCGCAACTCGGCGGCATGTACAAGGGCGATCGTTCGCGCAAGGAAACACTGGTGGGTTATGGTTTTCGCCTGCCATCCGCGCTCGACAACCGGCCGCTGCGTTTCGACGAATGGGAACGACTCGCACCGCAGATGATTTTTGTTTCCGCGACACCCGGCCCGTATGAAAAGCAGCATGCCGGGCAGGTTGTCGAGCAGGTCGTGCGTCCGACGGGGCTGGTCGACCCACCCGTGGAAATCCGTCCGGCACGTACGCAGGTGGACGATCTGCTGTCCGAAGCCAACAAGGTGGTTGCCGCCGGTGAACGCGTACTGGTGACCACGCTCACGAAACGCATGGCGGAAGATCTCACCGAGTATCTCGCTGAGCACAATATCAAGGTGCGCTACCTGCATTCGGACATTGATACTGTCGAGCGCATGGAAATCATTCGTGATCTTCGCCTCGGCGTATTCGATGTGCTGGTCGGCATCAACCTCTTGCGCGAGGGCCTGGATCTTCCGGAGGTTTCACTGGTCGCGATTCTCGATGCGGACAAGGAAGGCTTCCTGCGATCCGAAGGTTCATTGATCCAGACGATCGGTCGCGCCGCGCGCAACGTGAACGGCAAGGCGATCCTGTATGCCGAGAAAATGACCGGTTCGATGGAGCGCGCGCTGGCCGAAACCGGCCGCCGCCGGCAGAAGCAGCTTGAGTACAACGAAGAACACGGCATTACGCCATTGGGTATTAAAAAGGCGATCGCAAACATCATGGAAGGCGCGCGCCCGAACGCGCCGATTCATCGCAAGACCCTGCAGATGGTGGCGGAAGAGGCGAACGCCTACGTTTCGCTGCCACGCGAAAAACTGTTGAAGAAGGTGAAGGAACTGGAACAGCAGATGTACCAGCATGCCCGAAACCTGGAGTTCGAAGAGGCGGCGCGGATTCGCGATGAAATCCACAAGCTGAAGGAGGCGGGATTCATCAGCCCGGACAGGGCTGCCAGTTAGCGCTTTATTTTGCCGAATTGTTGCCAGATTCAGGACGTTTCGGTATATTCGCCGCCCTCGACAGGCGCGTAGCTCAGTTGGTTAGAGCACCACCTTGACATGGTGGGGGTCGTTGGTTCGAGTCCAATCGCGCCTACCAACGATTTGACCGACAAGGCACCGCAACAGCGGTGCCTTGTCGTTTCGGGGGCCGGATCACGTCCGGCCCGGTTAGAACCTGGCCGGTTCGTAGCGGCCACCAAGAGGAAGACAGCATGCCTGCAATCACGCTCCCTGACGGAACCGTGCGTTCCTTCGACAATCCCGTTTCCGTTCATGATGTCGCGGCCAGCATCGGTCCCGGTCTCGCCAAGGCGGCGCTGGCCGGCAAGGTCGATGACAGGCTGGTCGATACGTCGTTCGTCATCGATCACGATGTGGCGCTCGCGATCATCACTGATCGCGACGAGGACGGCCTCGAAATCATCCGCCATTCGACCGCGCACCTGCTCGCGCACGCCGTGCAGGAGTTGTATCCCGATGCGCAGGTGACCATCGGCCCGGTGATCGAAAACGGTTTCTACTACGACTTCGCGCGCGATGAATCCTTCACGCCCGATGATCTCGAGAAGATCGAAAAGAAGATGGCAGAGATTGCCAGGCGCGACCTGAAAGTGACGCGCGAAGTGATGGACCGCGATCAAGCGGTAAAGCTGTTCGAGAGCATGGGCGAGAAGTACAAGGCCGAGATTATCCGTGATCTTCCGGCCGGTGAAGAAATATCACTGTATCGCCAGGGCGACTGGTTCGATCTTTGTCGCGGACCGCACGCACCGAGCACCGGCAAGCTGAAGGCATTCAGGCTGATGAAGCTCGCCGGCGCGTACTGGCGCGGCGATTCGAACAACGAAATGCTGCAGCGGATTTACGGCACCGCCTGGGCGAAGAAGGACGACCTCAAGGATTATCTCCATCGCCTGGAAGAAGCCGAGAAGCGCGACCACCGCCGCTTCGGCAAGGTTCTCGATCTCTTCCACACGCAGGAAGAAGCGCCGGGCATGGTGTTCTGGCACGACAACGGCTGGATCATCAATACCGAAATCCGCGATTACATTCGCAAGCGCTTGCGCAAGGCCGGTTACCAGGAAATTTGCACACCGCAGATCATGGACCGCTCACTGTGGGAGAAATCCGGTCACTGGGAGAAGTTCGGCGACGACATGTTCTACACGCACTCCGAGGAGCGCGAGTATGCCGTCAAGCCGATGAACTGTCCGGGACATATCCAGGTTTACAACCAGAAACTGCACAGCTACCGCGACTTGCCGCTGCGCCTGGCCGAGTTCGGTTCCTGCCATCGAAATGAACCGTCCGGCACGCTGCACGGTCTCATGCGCGTGCGCAATTTCGTGCAGGACGACGCGCATATTTTCTGCACCGAAGCGCAAATCGAAGACGAATCGCTGGCCTTCATCGACCTGTTGTTCTCCGTGTACAAGGACTTCGGCTTCGACGACGTGATCGTCAAGTTCTCGACGCGTCCCGAGAAGCGGGTCGGCTCCGACGAAACCTGGGACAAAGCCGAGAAAGTTCTTGAAGATGTCTTGATAAAGCGCGGAATCAATTACGAAATCCAGCCGGGCGAGGGCGCGTTCTACGGTCCGAAGTACGAATTCACCCTGCGGGATTCCATCGGCCGTTTCTGGCAGCTCGGCACGCTGCAGCTCGATTTCTCCATGCCGCAACGCCTGGGCGCGACCTATGTGGCCGAAGACGGCTCCAAGCAGGTTCCCGTCATGCTGCACCGCGCGATCCTGGGCTCGCTGGAGCGTTTCATTGGCATCCTGATCGAGCATTACGCGGGCAATCTGCCAGCCTGGCTGGCGCCTGTGCAGGCCGTGGTTCTGAACATTACCGACCGGCAGGCGGAATATGCCGCTAAAATCGCAGAAACCCTGCAAAATCAGGGGTTTCGAGCCAGATCTGACTTGAGAAACGAGAAGATCGGCTTTAAAATCCGCGAGCACACCCTGCAGAAGGTCCCGTACCAATTGGTGGTCGGTGACCGTGAACTAGACAACGACACGGTGGCCGTGCGCACGCGCGGTGGCGAAGATCTGGGTTCGATGCCGCTTGAGGCATTCACCCACAAGCTCGCCGCCGAGATCGCGAGCCGCGGCCGCTCTGATTTGGAGGACTGAGTATCGCTACCGAAAAACGCGCGCGGCGCAACGATGAAATTCGTGTGCCGAAGGTACGAGTGATTGATGACGAAGGTGAACAGGTAGGTGTTCTGGCAACACGGGACGCACTCGAGATGGCCCAGGAAAAAGGGCTGGATCTCGTAGAAGTTTCGCCGAATGCGGAGCCGCCGGTTTGCCGCATCATGGATTTCGGCAAGTACCTTTTCGAACAGAAGAAGAAAGCGCAGGTCGCCAAGAAGAAACAATCCCAGGTGCAGATCAAGGAAGTGAAATTCCGCCCCGGGACGGATGAAGGCGACTACAAGGTAAAACTCAAGAATCTGACGCGCTTCCTGGAAGAAGGCGACAAGGCCAAGGTGACGTTGCGTTTCCGCGGCCGTGAAATGTTGCACCAGGACCTGGGTCGCAAGTTGCTGGAACGCGTTCGCAACGACCTCGACGAACTCGCAGTGGTTGAACAGTTTCCAAGGCTCGAGGGTCGCCAGATGGTGATGATGCTCGGGCCGAAGAAGAAGTAAGGCCGTACTTCAAAAAAACGGCGTAACGAGTTTCGCGATCCGCCCACCGTATGCGGACCGGAACAAATCAAACAGCAAATGCGGAGTTGAAAATGCCAAAGATGAAATCGAATCGCGGCGCCGCGAAACGCTTCCGGGCTACGGCCAAGGGTTTCAAGCGCGGCCAGTCGCACAAGCGCCATATCCTCACGAAGAAATCTGCGAAGCGGAAACGCCAGCTCGGTGAACCATCAATGGTCGCCAAGCAGGACGTGAAGTCCGTTCGGCAGATGCTTCCGTACGCTTGAGGAGGATGAACCATGGCACGTGTTAAAAGAGGCACCATCGCCCGGGCTCGTCACACGAAAGTGCTGAAGAAAGCCAAGGGTTACTACAATGCGCGTCGGAAAGTTTTCCGCGTCGCGAAGCAGGCTGTCATCAAGGCAGGCCAGTACGCCTACCGCGATCGCCGCAACAAGAAGCGCGTATTCCGTCGTTTGTGGATTGCACGCATCAACGCTGGCGCGCGCATGAACGGCATGTCCTACAGCCGTTTCATGAACGGGTTGAAGAAGGCCGACATCCAGCTTGATCGCAAGGTCCTGGCTGACATCGCGGTCTTCGACAAGGCTGGTTTTACGAAGCTTGTTGAAAAAGCCCAGGCCAGCCTGTCGTAAACTCGCGACGTACGTGCATCATTCCTGATGCGTGAATCGTCGCAATTGAAGAGGAGAAAGGCCTGACGTCTTTCTCCTCTTTTTTTTCGAAAGAATTTGATCTCCGGGGAGCAACGCGAAGTGCAGAACCTCGAAAAACTGGTCGACGAAGCCAGACAGTCGATCACATCTTGCTCTGACCTGCGCGCGCTGGACGCGTTGCGCGTGCACTATCTCGGCAAGAAGGGAGTGATTACCGAGCAACTCAAATCGCTCGGCAAGCTGTCAGCTGATGAACGTCCCGCTGCCGGTCAGAAAATCAACGAAGCGAAACAGCGCGTCAGCGGATTTCTTGATGCCCGCCGTGCGACGCTGGAAGAAGAAGAGCTCGCACAGGAACTCGCGGCTCAAACCATCGACGTGACGCTGCCGGGGCGCGGTGAGTTGCCGGGCGGGTTGCATCCGGTGACGCGCATCATGGATCGCATCGGCGAGTTGTTCCGCGGCATGGGTTTCGGCGTTGAAACTGGTCCCGAGATTGAAGACGAGTTTCATAATTTCGACGCGCTGAACTTCAAGCCGGATCATCCGGCGCGCGCCGACATGGATACGTTTTATTTGCAACGTGACATCGGCGAGAAGCCGCTGCTGTTGCGAACGCATACGTCACCCGTGCAGATTCGTGCGATGAAAAAGAAAGGCGCGCCGATTCGCATCATTGCCGTTGGCCGCACCTATCGACATGACTACGACGTGACGCACACGCCAATGTTTCACCAGGTTGAAGGCTTGCTGGTGGACAAGGGGGTGAGCATGGCGCACCTTCGCGGCATTCTTACGACTTTCCTGCAGAATTTTTTCGAGCGTGATGATCTGAAACTGCGGTTTCGCCCGTCGTACTTTCCTTTCGTCGAGCCTGGCGCCGAAGTCGATATTTCCTGCCTGTTCTGCGGCGGCGATGGTTGCCGCGTGTGCAAGCAGACGGGCTGGATCGAGATCCTCGGTTGCGGGATGGTGCATCCGAATGTATTGCAAGCCGTCGATATCGACGCGGAAGTCTACTCTGGTTGGGCATTCGGCATAGGTGTCGAGCGGTTGGGGATGCTTCGTTATGGCATCAATGATATTCGCTTGAACTATGAGAACGATCTGCGCTTCCTGCGCCAGTTCCAATAAGAAAGAGCAGTGGGCAGGATTAACAGGATTTTTCAGGATTAGAACGAAGCAATGTAGGTTGCTCCTGCGCGCAGAGCGCGCTCCTGCATGCGGTCTCGCAGTTCGAAAAGGGTTTCATGATGAAAGTCAGTTACGAATGGTTGAAGGAATTTGTCGCGATCAAGGATGACGCGCAGGCGGTTGCTGATCGGTTAAGCCTGTCAGGTCTCGAAGTCGCCGCTGTCGAACCCGCGGTTCCGTCGCTGGAAGGTCTTGTCGTCGGTGAAGTGCTGAACGTCGAGAAACATCCCGATGCCGACAAGCTTTCCGTTTGCCAGGTGAGTACGGGTGCGAATGAAACGCACCAGATCGTCTGCGGCGCGCTGAACGTACGCGCGGGCATGAAAGCCCCGGTCATTCTTCCCGGCGAGAAGCTGCCGGACGGTACGGAGATTCGTAAAGCGAAACTGCGCGGCGTGGAGTCGAGCGGAATGCTGTGCTCTGCGCGTGAACTCGGGTTGAGTGAAGACCATTCCGGCTTGATGGACCTGCCGGCCGACGCAACGGTCGGAAAGAATTTCTCCGAGTATCTCGGTGGCGGTGATCACGTCATCGACATCGAGATCACGCCAAACCGCGGCGATTGCCTGGGGATGCTGGGCGTGGCGCGTGACATCAGTGCGCTGTACGACGTCGAACTGGACGAACCGTTCGCCGAAGAGGTCGTTTCACTGGTGGAAGACCGGATCGACGTGAAACTGGAAGCACCGGAAGCTTGTCCGACGTTTCTCGGTCGCGTGATCCGCGGTATCGATTCGAAAGCGGAAACGCCGCTGTGGATGCGCGAGCGTCTGCGCCGCTGCGGTGTTCGGCCGATTTCGCCCATTGTCGATGTCACGCAATACGTGATGCTGGAACTTGGCCAGCCGATGCACGGTTACGACCTGCGCGAAATCACCGGCGATATCGTCGTGCGGTTCGCGAAGCAGGATGAAAAGCTCGTGTTGCTGGATGGCTCGGAAGTAGCGCTTGAATCAGACATGCTTGTGATCGCCGACAAAAAGCGCGTACTCGGACTCGCCGGCATCATGGGCGGCGAAGGTTCGGGCGTGCGAGACGACACGGTTGATATTTACCTGGAATGCGCCTGGTTCAATCCGGTCACGGTCAATGGCCGGTCGCGACGCCTGGGCGTGCACACGGATGCGGGTTACCGCTTCGAACGCGGCGTCGATCCGGCAGGGCAGCGACGGGCGATCGAGCGCGCGACGCGTTTGTTGCTCGATATTGCTGGCGGCAAACCGGGTCCCGTTGTCGAGGCGGGGGACGACAAGCATCAGCCCCTTCGACGTGCAATCAAGCTCCGGCGCCAGCGGCTGGCAAGCATTCTCGGTATCGAGATTCCGGATGCCGAGGTCGAGCGCATTCTCGGCCGTCTCGGCATGCCACCGAAACGGACATCCGTTGGTTGGGAGGTTCGGTCGCCCAGCCATCGCTTCGATATCGAAATCGAGGAAGACCTGGTTGAAGAGGTTGGCCGCATTTACGGCTATGACCACATCCCGCCGGAACAATATCCGGGTGACCAGCCGATGGAGCCCGTCGCGGAATCCGTGGTTCCCGTCCGCCGCCTGCGCGATGCGTTAGTACAGCGCGGGTACCAGGAAGCAGTTACCTACAGCTTCGTGCCAGAAAAGCTGCAACGCCTGCTGACCGGCGAGAGCGGCATCGCGCTGGCAAATCCGATTACTTCCGACATGACGCACATGCGCCTGAACCTTTGGGCGGGTCTGGTGATGGCGCTGCAGTACAACCTGAATCGCCAGCAACAGCGCGTGCGCATCTTCGAAACGGGCATGAGGTTTATTCCGCAAAACAATGAAATAAAACAGGAAAATGTCATTTCAGGCTTGGTGTTCGGGCCAGCGTACGCCGAGCAATGGGGGTTGCCGGAAAGAGCGGTTGAATTCGCGGACGTAAAAGGCGATGTCGAGTCCCTGCTGGCGGCGGGCGGCAATCCGGACGAATACCATTTCAAGGCGGAGCAGCTCCTCGCGTTGAATCCTGGCCAGTCCGCGAGGATTTATCGAAATGATGATGAAATTGGCTGGCTGGGCGCGTTGCACCCCAATATAATCAAGGAGTTGGAGCTGCCGAGCCGTGTTTTCGTGTTTGAATTGGCACTGGATCCGCTGCAATCCACCGACGTTCCGGTTGCGGGGGAAATCTCGCGGTTTCCCGCCATTCGGCGCGATCTGGCGATTCTCGTCGCCGAGGACGTGACGGCAGCGGATATCCTGGCAACGGCTGAATCTGCTGCGGGGAAGACTTTGCGCGAGCTGCGAATTTTCGATGTGTACCGCGGCAAAGGCATAGATTCCAGTCTAAAAAGTATCGCTTTGAGCTTGATTTTACAGGATTCTTCGCGCACTCTTATGGACGAGGACGTTGATGCGGTCATCAAACGTGTTGCGTCGCGGCTCCAGGAGTCGCTGGGGGCAAAGCTGAGAGAGTAGTCATGGCATTGACCAAGGCGGAAATGGCGGAGACTCTTTTCGAGGAACTCGGCCTGAACAAGCGGGAAGCCAAGGAGCTGGTGGATCTCTTTTTCGAGGAAGTCCGTCGGGCGCTGTCAAATGGGCGTCAGATCAAACTCTCGGGCTTTGGGAATTTCGACCTGCGAGACAAGAACCAGCGGCCCGGCCGCAATCCCAAGACAGGCGAAGAAATTCCCATTACCGCCCGCCGTGTGGTGACCTTCCGGCCAGGACAAAAACTCAAGGCGAGGGTGGAGGCATATGCTGGAAGCGGGGAATAACAACGAACTGCCCGTCATCCCTGGCAAGAAATACTTCACGATCGGGGAAGTCTCGGACCTTTGCGGCGTCAAGCCGCACGTGCTCCGTTACTGGGAGCAGGAGTTTCCGCAGCTCAAACCCGTCAAGCGCCGAGGCAACCGCCGGTATTACCAGCGCCATGACGTGATCGTCATCCGCCAGATCCGCAGCCTCCTGTACGACCAGGGATTCACCATCACCGGCGCGCGCCAGCAACTTTCCGGCGACTCCGCCAAACAGGACACGGCCCAAAGCCAGCAGATCATCAAGCAGTTGCGCACCGAGCTTGAAGAAGTCCTGCAACTCCTCAAGAAATAGAATTCCCCCAATCTTTTCCGCTGCGGTATCATTCGGCTCCCGCGGGCGCGGCGTTTGTTTGGATGTTTTCGGGGCGTAGCGCAGCCTGGTAGCGCACCTGCATGGGGTGCAGGTGGTCGGAGGTTCAAATCCTCTCGCCCCGACCAACAAAATCAAGGGCTTGCGTCATCCGGCGCAAGCCCTTGATCTTTTCCGGGTTCTTCCGCAACCCAGCGGAAGTCTGATGGTCAAATTCCGTTCGGTGATTCTGCCTCACACCTGAAGGTGATCGCGTCTTTGGTTCTGCCATGCGTTGTTGCGACGCATTAGCGGGAAAAGAAAATTCGTCCGTCGCCTGCTACTATCGCCGACCTCGATTTAACAGAATTCCGGCAAGCAAAGGACGGCTTCCACGAACAGAAGAACAGACTTGCCTATGAAACAGACGATCCTTCGGACATTGTTTTTTTCCGCCGCCATGTTGTTGGGCGCAACGGGATGCGCCACGAACAAGGCCGTGATGCGCGACCTGGTAGAAGGCGAGCGGGAGCAGACGCGCCTGCTGGCGGAACGAAACTCACTGCTTCAGGAACAGGCCGCGCTGATCGCGCGGTCGATCGAGTCACATGAGCGGATGGCTGAAATGCTGGCCGACGTCGATCGTACCTTGCGTGAAATCAGGAATGCCGCGCGCACGCCGGATTCCGATGACGACGCCAACACCGAGGCCGAGCCGGAAGGCTCGCCAACAACCGGTCTTGCACCGGCTACCGGAAAAATCGTGCTCGGCCGCAACGAGTGGGCGTGGGTGGAATTGCTGGGCCGCAATCTCAAGGCGCGCATCGATACCGGCGCACTTTCCGCCTCTTTGAACGCCGTCGAATTACAGCCTTTCGAGCGCGATGGCGACGACTGGATTCGCTTTCGCGTGCCCGATGAAGAGCATCCCGATGGCGGTGAAATCTACGAAACGCCGCTGCTGCATCACGTACTGATCCGCCAGGCATCGGCAGACGAACTGGAGCGCCGCCCGGTGGTAAAGCTGCGGGTGCGCGTTGGCGACCTGATTGACGACATCGAGTTCTCGCTCACGAACCGCGAGAACATGACGTATCCCATGTTGCTCGGCCGGGACTTCCTGCGTGATGTCGCCGTCGTCGATGTCGCGCGCAAGTTCACGCAGGAAAAGTACAAGCCCGCGTCGGACAATCTCGCGACTGAGAGCGTGGCATCACAATGAGTTCCCGCCGCACACCTTTTTATTTGCTGGTGATCCTGCTGGTCGCGGCTGGCAGCCTGTTGACGTGGTATCGCCATGCGGTGTTCGACGTGCCCTGGTTGCCTGGCGAGAAACGGCAGATCTGGTCTGTCGAGGCGAAAGTGGATTTCTTCGCAACCGGCGAGCCGGTGAAAGTGTCGCTCGCGATTCCCGCCACGCAACCGGGTTTCGAGCAGATCGGCGAGCACACGGCGAGTCCCGGTTACGGTCTTGCCTTTGTCGAGAACGGCAACGGCCGTCGCGCGGAATGGTCGATTCGAAGTGCGACCGGCAACCAGACACTTTATTACCAGACGGAAATGCTGGTGGATCCCGAAACGCTCGATGACAAGGTCGCGGTTCCGCCGGCCTTGCGCCAGATCGTTCTCGTGGGGCCGCAGGCAACAGCGGCGAGACGCGTCTTGCAGCGTGCGACTGAACGTTCTGCTGATCCCTGGACACTCGCGCGCGAACTGATCGGTGAATTCAACAGCGGTTCGGAAAGTGCGCAGTTGCTGACGCAGACGAAATCGCGCGGGGCATGGCTGGTTGATCTGTTGCACATGGCAGGTGTTCCGGCGCGCGAAGTCCAGGCGCTGAACCTCGAGGACGGCCGCCGCCGCCAGGATGCCGTGAATCTGTTGCAGGTGTTCGACGGCGAAAGTTATGCGCTGTTCGATGTACGCACTGGCGTGCAGGGCCAGCAGCCTTGGCAATTGTTGTGGGAGTATTCGTCAAGCCCGCTGCTGGATATTGTCGGCGGCGATAATTCGCGCATCAGCTTTTCGATGATCGCGCAGGACGTGCCGGTCAGTCGCATGTTGCAGGCCGGAACGCTTTCTCTCAGCCAGAAGGTGCTGGATTTTTCCATCCACAGTTTGCCGCTTTCCGAACAGGCGCTGTTCAAGGGCATCCTGCTGATTCCAGTCGGCGTGCTGATCGTGTCGCTGTTTCGCATCCTGGTTGGCGTGCGCACGTCCGGAACGTTCATGCCGGTGCTTATTGCCATTGCGTTCATACAGACGAGCCTCGTCACCGGGCTTGTCGGGTTCCTGCTCATCGTCGGCGTGGGGTTGCTGATTCGTTCCTATCTGTCGCGGCTGAACCTGCTGCTGGTCGCGCGAATATCGGCCGTGATCATTTCGGTCATCATCATCATCGCGGCATTTGCCGTGCTTTCGTTTCAGCTCGGCCTCGCCGAAGGTCTCAAGATCACCATCTTCCCGATGGTGATTCTTGCGTGGACCATCGAGCGCATGTCGATACTCTGGGAGGAGGAGGGACCGAAGGAAGTGCTCGTGCAAGGCAGCGGTTCCTTGCTGGTGGCGCTGCTCGCCTGGCTGATGATGAGCAACGACATCGTGCGCCACCTGACGTTCAACTTCCTCGGCCTGCAATTCATCTTCATGGCGCTCGTGCTGCTGCTCGGCAATTACACCGGTTATCGCCTGATGGAATTCCGCCGTTTCCGCCCGCTGTTGAAGGCACAGGGTTAAGTCATGCTCGCCTGGTTGACCCGGTTGCTGCCGTACCGCGAACTGGCGGACATCGGCATCATGGGCATGAACCGGCGAAACATTTCCTACATCAGCCGGTACAACTCGCGTCATCTTTATCCGCTCGTCGATGACAAGCTCAGAACGAAACGGCTGGCCATTGAAAATGGCGTGGCGACGCCGGCGCTTCTCGGCGTCATCGACAAGCAGCATGATGTGATGAGGGTCAGGGATTTCATCAGCGGCCTGGACGGCTTTTGCATCAAGCCGGCAAAAGGATCCAGCGGCAAGGGAATTCTCGTCGTCAAGCGTGATGAAGACGGATTGCTGTATCGCTCCAACGGGCAGAAGCTTGCGCTCGGCGATGTGGAGCGACACGTTTCCAATATTCTCGCCGGTCTTTTTTCCCTTGGCGGCGCGCCTGACGTGGCGATGATCGAAGCGTTGATCGAAGTCGATGACGCGCTGCGTAATTACACTTTTGAAGGCGTGCCCGATGTACGCATCATCGTGTTCCGTGGCTTTCCGGTCATGTCGATGATGCGGCTTTCCTGCGGCGCCTCGAAAGGCAAGGCGAACCTGCACCAGGGCGCTGTCGGTGTGGGCATTGACATTGTCACAGGCCATGCTGTTCGCGCCGTGCAGCGTGACAAGCCTGTGCAGGTGCATCCGGATACCGGACAGGATCTGTTGTCGCTGAATGTCCCGCGCTGGGACGTCTTGCTGGAATTGTCCTGTGCGTGTGCGGACATGACGGGCCTTGGCTACCTCGGTGTCGATCTCGTGCTGGACCGAAAGCAGGGTCCGATGCTCCTGGAATTGAATGCGCGTCCGGGACTCACCATCCAGATGGCCAATGGCGCCGGATTGCTGCCGCGCCTGCGGCAGATCGAGAAACTTCCACAGGTCTCGCATCTCGGTATCGCTGACCGCATCCGCTTCGCGCGTCGGCATTTTCCTTCGACACTTGTGAACGACTACGAAGGCGCGCTGCAGCGTTCAGCATGATCCCCAGCTGGCCGGCCGCCTGCTGGCAGTCAGTTTTCCCCGCATCAGAAAAGTCCGTCAGGAAAACCGCAGGTTCGTGTGCGAGAATCAGGGTAAATCCCCATATCCATTATTCAACGGGGAATGCTGGTTCCTGGCTCCTGGCCACTAACCGGCTGGTTCAAGGGGGGGGAGAACGTGCGGCAATTTGCATTCGGCAAGACAACATTCGTCCGGCTGGCTTTCTGCCTGGCATTGCCGTGGCTTGCCGGGCCTGTCGCAGCCGGGCAACCCGGCGAAGGGCTGCGTTTTCACCACTACTCCCAGGAAGACGGGCTGGCCCAGAACACCGTCCAGGTCATGGTCCAGGATCATCGCGGTTTCATCTGGCTTGGCACCGACGACGGACTGCACCGTTTTGACGGTTACGAAATGGTGCTTTACCAGGCGCGCCCGGGCGTCCTGACCGGTTTGCAATCCGACAGCGTGCAGGCGCTTGGGGTCGACGGGAACGGCAATCTCTGGATCGGCACTTACGGCGGCGGCGTTTCACGCCTGGCGCTTTCCACCGGCGTGTTCACACATTTTCGTCATGGGGAAGCCGCGCAATCGCTGCGCAGCGATTTCGTTTACCGGCTCGCAATCAACCCCGACGGCACGGTCTGGGTTCTGACCGACAAGGGCCTGGATTTGCTCGATCCTGCATCGGGCGCGGTCACGCGTTTTCCGAGCGGCGAGGCCACGGGGCTCGTCACCGAGGAAGTCTGGTCAATTTTTGTGGACAGCCAGGGCACGACCTGGGTCGCGGCCATCAATGGCTTGTTCGTGTTCGATGAGGCAACGCGCCGTTTCAGCCTGTTTCGTTCCGGTGATCCGGATTACGCCGCATTTCATGGCCACAGCATTCTCGCGCTGGAGGAAACCGCCAACGGCGATCTGCTGGTGGCGACGCGCACCGGTCTGCACCAGCTTGATGGCGAGCGCGAGTTGATCGCGCATTCCGGTCCCGAGGACTTCGGGCTGCCGGCCGATAGCCACATCTACCTCAGCCGCTTGCTCGCAACGTCCACCGGCGAGATCTGGGCGTCGCGCTTCGGTTCCGGCATCTATTGGCGCAATGGCGAGTCCGAAACTTTCCGCCAGTATCGCCACGATCCGGCGGATCGCTGGAGCCTTTCAGATGATGTCGTACTTTCCCTCATGGAAGATCGCACAGGCATTGTCTGGTTCGGCACCGAAACCGGTGGCGTGAACACGTTCAATCCCGCCACGCGTGCCTTCCGGCATTTCCGTTATCGAAAAGACGATCCGAACAGTTTGCCGAATCGTGTCGTGTGGTCGGTGATCGAGGATCGCGAGGGTGATCTGTGGATTGCGAGTGACGGCGGTTTGAGCCGTCTTGATCGCGAGCGCGGCGAATATACGCACTACCTGCACGATCCCGAAGATGAACATTCCATTTCATCCGCCTACGTATTCGACGTGATCGAGGATGCGCAAGGCCGCATCTGGGCAGCAACGCTTGATGGCATCAATCTCCTGGATTCCGGGAGCGGAGAATTCAAGCGGTTTTATTTCACGGAAGGCGTGGACAACGCCTATTACGCCAACTCGGTCAGCTTCCTGATTGCGAGGGACGGTGACATCTGGGCAGGCACGGGCGAAGGTTTCTTCCGGCTGGATCCGCAAACCGGCGAGTACCGGCAGTTCATGCGCGAGGGTGCCGGCGATTCGGCAAATTTCTTTACGGCTGCGACATCCGCGCGCGCTGGTGGCTGGTGGCTTGGTACAGAAAACGGTGTCGTGCGTTTCGATCCGGACAGCGAAAGTTTCGTCGAATCGTATACCGCGCCGGATACGCTTTCGCATCCGTTTGTTATCGATGTGCTTGAGACGCGAGACGGCACGCTGTGGGTTGCGACCGATTACCAGCTCACCCGGATTCGCCCTGATGGCAGCGTGAAACGCATCGGCATCGAACAGGGTTTGCCGAACAACACCATCTACAGCCTGCTTGAAGATGGCGAAGGCGATTTGTGGATCGGCACGAACAAGGGCCTTGCCGAATACGATCCCGTTACCGGCGACGTGCACCTGTACTACGCGAGTGATGGCTTGCAGGCGAACGAGTTCAACGCCGCTGCAAGATTTCGCAGTCCGTCGGGTGAAATGTTCTTCGGCGGTATCAACGGCTTTACTGCCTTCCATCCTTCGGAGATTGTCTACAACACGGAACCGCCCGCCGTCGCGATCACGAAATTCTTCAAATTCAACAAGCAGGTTGCGCTCGACCGTCCGGTTCATGCGCGCGAATCGCTGTCATTGTCATGGCAGGACAGCGTGATCGGTTTTGAATTCGCGGCGTTCGATTTCGCCGCACCATCGAAGAACCGTTTTCGTTACCGGCTTGAAGGGTTCGACGGGCAATGGCTGGACATTGTCGGACACAATCACGTCACGTACACCAACCTCGATCCCGGTCAATACCTTCTGCGCGTGCAGGGTGCCAACCGCCATGGCGTCTGGTCCGAAAGTGAAGCGCGGCTCGTGATCGAGATCGCACCGCCGCCGTGGCAGACGTGGTGGGCGTACGCCTTGTACGTGTTGCTTGCGCTCGGCTTGTTGTCGATGGCGTTGCGTTTTCATTTTGTGCGTGTTGCCGAAAAACATCAGCTCGAGAATGCGCGGCAGAAGCGCCAGTGGGCAGAAACCTTGCAACAATTGACGCAGGCACTTGCCTCGTCACTGGACGGGCGCCAGGTCGCGGAAGAATTGCTGGAAAACCTGCGCACCATGGTCGCCTTCCGCAAGGCCGTGCTGTTTGTCGAACAGGGTGTGGAGATTCATGTCGCCGGCGCGAAAGGCGTGCGCGACGAACAAATGAAAATGCTGCAGTCGATGCCGGCGGAATGCTCGCGTTTCTTCGCGGAGATGCGCCATGGGCGCAGCGCGCGAACCGTTACGCGTGACGACCTCCAGGCGCCGGCGATGCAGGATGGAATGGAATCCGCCGCTCAGTTTCTCGCGGTGCCGGCGTACTCCCGCGCGGACGAATTTGCGCTGTTGCTCATTGGTCGTGATGCACCGCCGTTTTCCGAGCAGGAGCGCGACATCGTTTCCGCGTTCCTCACACAGGCGCTGGTGGCGATCGACAACGCGCGACTGTTCGCGGAAGTGCAGAACCTCGCAACTACTGACACGCTGACGCAGGTTCACAATCGCCGCTATTTCTTTGAACTTGCCGAACTGGAGTTCGCACGCAGCAAGCGCTATGGCCGCGATGTCTCGCTGATCCTGCTGGACGCCGACAACTTCAAGACCGTCAATGACACCTACGGCCGCGAAATCGGCGATCGTGCGTTGAAGATCGTCGCCAACTGCTGTCGCAACAGCTTGCGTCATTTCGACATCATCGGGCGCTATGGTGGCGAGGACTTCGTCATTATGCTGCCGGAAACGCCGATGAACGTCGCGGCTGACGTTGCTGATCGCCTGCGCAAGAGCATCGAAAGCATTCATCTTGATACGCACAAGGGCGAAGTGGAAGTGACTGTCAGCGTTGGTGTCGCTGTCGCCACGGAGAACACGCCCGATCTTCCCTCACTGGTCAATCGTGCCGACATGGCGCTTTACGAAGCCAAGCGCGCGGGACGCAACAAGGTTGTTGTTGCGGAGAAGTGAAGCGCGACAACACAGACAGGATCAAAGTAAAAACATGATCCTGTAAATTCTGAAAAATCCCGGTTAACCCTTCCATTGATCTTCGCAACCGCATTCGCGCTTGCGAAAAAGTAGGCACTCCTCGTGTGCTAAGCTGTTAATGACGCCGCAAATTCATTGAACATATTTCTTTTGCGGGGTTGCAGAAGCAGGAGGATAAAGCCCGACCGCAGTCATGTGTGGAATTGCCGGAGAAATCCGATTCAACCAGCGCCGTGCAGAACCCCGCGCGATATCCGCAATGATGTCGCGCATGTGCGAGCGCGGTCCCGATGGCGCCGGCATGTACGCACTCGAACAATTTGCTTTCGGTCATCGGCGCCTGAAAGTCATTGATCTCAGCGATCGCGCCGCGCAGCCGATGTTCGATCCTGCCGCAGGTCTCGGCATCGTTTTCAACGGCTGCATCTACAACCATCGCGACATTCGCCGCGAACTCGAATCGAAAGGCCACGCGTTTTTCTCCGACGGCGACACGGAAGTCATTCTGCGCGCCTACCGTGAATGGGGGCCGGACTGCGTGCGGCGCTTCAACGGCATGTTCGCCTTCGTGATCTGGGAGCGCGATTCGGGCCGTGCATTCGCCGCGCGCGACAGGCTCGGCATCAAGCCGCTGTATTTTTCCGAAATCGACCAGGGCATCCGTTTCGCATCGAGCTTGCCGGCGCTGCTCGAGGCGGGCGACATCGATACAAACATCGATCCCGTCGCGTTGCATCACTACATGAGTTTTCACGCTGTCGTACCCGCGCCGAACACGATCGTCCGTGGCGTACGCAAGCTGCCGCCCGCAACGTGGATGATGATCCAGCCCGACGGTACGCGCCGCCAGGAAACATTCTGGAAACTGGAATATCCAGCGGAAGAGAACCGCGAAAAACTTTCCTTTGAAGACTGGCAGGAAAAAGTACTGGCGGGATTGCGCCTTGCGGTGCAACGACGACTGGTTGCCGACGTCGATGTCGGCGTGCTGCTTTCCGGCGGTCTCGATTCCAGTCTCATAACCGGATTG
Organism: Gammaproteobacteria bacterium; assembly: GCA_036381175.1. GTDB lineage: Bacteria > Pseudomonadota > Gammaproteobacteria > Natronospirales > JAJUFS01 > JAJUFS01. Next base: position 13,155 of record DASVDI010000033.1, on the reverse strand, counting down.
CTCGCGGAAGCCGGCCAGCAGGGCTTGCGAACATTCTCGGTGGGTTTTGAAAGTGTCGGCGACGAGAAAGGCGACGAGTTCGATTACTCGGACATTGTTGCGAAGCGATTCGGCACACGGCATCACCGCATTCATGTCAGCTCCGATGAGCTGCTACCGGTTTTGCCGGATTGCGTGGCAGCGATGTCGGAACCGATGGTAAGCCACGATGCGGTCGGCTTCTATTTGTTGTCGCGCGAAGTATCCAGGCAGTTGAAAGTCGTGCAAAGCGGGCAGGGCGCCGATGAAGTCTTTGGCGGTTACCACTGGTATCCGCCGCTGATGGAAGCAAATGCCGGTGTTGAGGATTATTGGCGATTGTTTTCCGACCGCGACGCGAACGAAATGGCGCAGGCGATCAACACCGACTACCTGCAGGAAAATTACAGCCGCGAATTTGTCGAAAGACATTTCGCAATGCCGGGAGCGCCGGCGGCGATCGACAAGGCATTGCGGCTGGATACCACAGTGATGCTCGTGGACGATCCCGTGAAACGGGTCGATAACATGACGATGGCCTTTGGCCTGGAAGCACGCGTGCCGTTCCTGGATCACGAGCTTGTCGAACTGGCGGCATCGGTGCCGGCGAAATTCAAGGTGGCGTCCGGCGGCAAGCATGTTCTCAAGGAAGCGGCGCGCAGGATCATTCCCAAGGATGTGATCGACCGGCCGAAAGGTTATTTCCCGGTGCCGGCATTGAAATACATCCGCGGCGAGTACCGCGATTTCGTTCACGACATTCTCGACAACGCAGTTGCGCGCGAACGTGGAATCTTTCGCCAGGAGTACGTTGACGAACTGCTGGCGAATCCCGAGGAACACATCACGCGGCTTGGCGGCTCCAAGTTATGGCAGGTCGCGCTGCTGGAATACTGGCTGCAAACCAACAATATCTGAACCCACGGCGGTATCGATATGCCGACACGCAAGCAGGAATATGGACAACGGTTCAAGCGCGGCTCGTCGCCGTCGCTGAGCCCGTTCGGCATTCGCGCCGACAAGCAGGCCGAACAGGCGCTGCGCCACGATGTCGTCGTGGAATGCGGCTGGGGCCGCTTGCTGTTCGCGCACACCTTTACCAGCAACAAGAAGCTTGCTGACGAACTTTGCGAGGAACGTCCGGGGCAACGCGATATCGCGCTGTATCTCCGTGATCCACATGTCGTGCTTTCCCTTGCGCCGCAGGAGTTATTTCTCGATCCGTCGAACACTTTCCGCTTGTGGATGTTCAACTGGCGCTCCAGCCGAGAGCAGTCGAAAAGTTTTCGCGTTCGCAAGTTGCGCACGCGCGGTGACGCCGAGGCGATCAACCGTTTGTTCGCGCAACGGCACATGGTGGACATCGATCCTTCCTTCGTCTGGCAGAACCGCTTGTCGCGCACGCTGACGTATTTCGTTGCCGAAGATGTTGTTGACGGCACGATCATCGGCACGGTCACGGGTGTCGATCACGTTGATGCCTTCGATGATCCCGAAGACGGCAGCAGCCTGTGGTGCCTTGCGGTCGATCCGCAGGCGGCGCACCCGGGTATCGGCCAGGCGCTGGTCGCGCAACTCGCGGATCACTACCAGGCGCGTGGCCGTGCATTCATGGATCTGTCCGTCATGCACGACAACACGCAGGCGATTGCCTTGTACGAAAAGCTCGGTTTCGTGCGCGTGCCGGTTTTCTGCCTGAAGAAAAAAAACGTCATCAACGAACGCCTTTACACCGGGCCCGCGCCCGAGACGAAGTTGAACGCTTACGCGGCGATCATCGTGAACGAAGCGCGCCGGCGCGGCATTTCAGTGAAAGTGCTGGATGTCGAGCAGGGCTATTTCGAACTCACCTTTGGCGGACGAACCATTGTCTGCCGCGAATCACTTTCCGAGCTGACGAACGCCGTGGCGATGAGCCGCTGCGACAACAAGCTCGTTACCAGTCGCTTGCTTGCGGCATCGGGATTGAAGGTCGCCGCGCAGATGAAAGCGGGAACGGACAAGGAGAACCGCGAGTTTCTCGAACGGCATCACGAGATTGTCGTCAAGCCCGTGCGCGGTGAGCAGGGCCGCGGTGTCAGCGTAGGAATTCGCGATGCGCGTGAAATGCGCGCAGCAATCGAGCAGGCGCGACGATTCGCGGATGAAGTCGTGCTGGAACAATTTGTCGAAGGTCTGGATCTCCGCCTTGTTGTCATCGATTGCAAGCTGGTGGCCGCCGCCATTCGCAAACCACCGGAAGTGATCGGCACGGGACGTCACACCGTGCGTGAGCTGATCGGCAAGCAAAGCCGCCGTCGCGCGGCGGCGACACACGGTGAAAGCCACGTGCCTATGGACGACGAAACGCAGCGGTTTGTCGCGCGAGCGGGTTACGGGCTTGATGATGTATTGCCGGAAGGCGAGACGTTGCTCGTGCGCAAGGCGGCCAATCTGCATACCGGCGGCACGATTCATGATGTGACTGCGAAGATCAGCGACACATACCGCCAGGCGGCGGAGCGTGCCGCGCGCACGCTCGACATTCCCGTTGTCGGGCTGGATTTTCTTGTGCCATCAATCGACAGCGACGAGTACGTGATTCTCGAAGCCAATGAGCGTCCCGGTCTTGCCAACCACGAACCGCAACCGACCGCGGAGCGATTCATTGATCTCCTGTTTCCGCAGACACTGAACGCGAAGGACAAGACGTGAGCTTGCCGGAACTGGACATGCGCTACGTCCGGCGCGTCATGCTGGATCTTCTCAGGATTCCGAGTCCGACGGGTTTCACTGACGAGATCGTGCATTACACCGGCGAGCAGCTCGAAGACCTTGGCGTTCCCTTCAGTCTGACCCGCCGCGGTGCGATTCGCGCGAATCTGAGCGGCCGCGATTCCAGCCCCGATCGCGCCATCGTTGCGCACCTCGATACCATCGGTTGCATCGTGAAGCGGTTGAAGGACAACGGTCGTTTGTCGATCTCATCCATCGGCACGTGGTCGAGCCGTTTCGCGGAAGGTGCACGCGTCACCATCTTCACGCAGGAGCGGCGCTATCGCGGCACGATCTTGCCGCTGTTGGCCTCGGGACATACTTACGGTGCTGAAGTCGATACGCAGCCGGTATCGTGGGAGCACATCGAAGTGCGTGTCGATGAGCATGCAGAGACGCGCGTCGATCTCGGCAGGCTCGGCATTCACGTCGGCGATTTCATTGCCGTCGATCCGCAACCGGAAATCACCGATTCAGGTTACGTGAACTCGCGCCATCTCGATGACAAGGCCGGCGTTGCCGTGCTGCTCGCGGCGACGAAGGCAGTACTGGAAAGCGGCAAGGAGATGCCGGTGAACGCGCACCTGTTATTCACGGTGAGCGAGGAAGTCGGCTCGGGCGCATCGCATGTGCTGCACAAGGACGTTGCGGAAATGGTCACGCTTGATACGGCCACCATTGCACCGATCCAGAACACTTCCGAACGCGGCGTGACGATCGCCATGCAGGATTCGGACGGCCCGTTCGATTATCACCTCACGCACAAGCTGATCGAGCTTTGCGAGAAGAACGATATTTTTCATACGCGTGATGTTTTTCGTTACTACCATTCCGACAGCGCGTCGGCCATCGAAGCCGGCAACGACATCCGCACGGCGCTCGCCTGCTTCGGCACGGACGCGACGCACGGCTGGGAGCGCTGCCATGTGCAGACGCTGGAAGCGCTCGGAAAATTATTGATCGCGTACATGCTGTCCGAGCCGACATTCCGTCGTGATCGCGAGGAACTTGCGCCGCTGGAAGGATTCCCCCAGCAGCAGGAGGGATTGGAAGAGTAGAAGAGCCGCAGGAGCGCCTTCAGGCGCGAACATTGTTGAATTCGCGCCTGAAGGTGCTCCTACATCGTCCCGCTGAAACTGAATTCATACCGTCCCGATGCATCGGGCTGTCCCAGCAGCATCAATCCGCGCCGCAAGGACTCGGGCGTTTGTGGCGTGGGCGTGATCGTGCCGGTCACCGTGTAACTGCCATTCGGTTTCACTTCTGCCTGGCCTGCGATATCGAGCGGCGCTTCGAGCTCTCGAAACGTCGCGCTGATGCCCGCATCGGTGGTTTCGATGTCGGCCTCGTAATTGCCGAGCGGAACACCCGGCAGCAGCGTGCTGCGCAAATCGACCAGGCCGATTACACCATCAGCTGCGACCGGCAGATCGTTCACAACTTCCAGCCGCGCAAGATTCAGGATGATTTCGCCGCTCGCGACATTTGCCGGCAGCATGCCCGCGCGCGCGAGTTCCGCCAGCGTGACCGCGCCGCGAAGCGCAGTGAATTCCATGCTCGAAGTGGTAATGCGCACATTTGCCGCGAGCGGGCCGCGGTTCGGCCGTTCAAGCTGGACATCGGCGCCGATGGCGAGACTGAACAGCGCCAGCGGTTCGAGCGACCATTCTGCCGCACCGAGATTCCAGCCGCGGTAGGAAATTGCTGCGATGTGTCCATTCCAGACGGTGCCGTCGGCAGCACCAAGCGTGATGCCTGGCATGCTCGGAACAAACCAGCGCACGGCGAGCGATGCCGGAAAGAGTGCGATCAGGCCGATGAGGTAAACGCCGGCGGCGAGCGCCGCGAATTTCACGACCCGCCGTTTCACGAGGCGCTCCGCGTCAGCGTGATGGAGGCGTTTACGCGTCCTGCGGCGTCCGCGCGGTCGACCGTCATTTCGCTGGCGATGACACCGTAACGGTTCTGCAAAGTGTCGAGCCAGAGAATGAGTGCATCGAAACTCGCGGATTCGAGTCGCATGCGCACGGCGTCGTCGCCTTCCTGCTGGATGCGGCGCATGGCGTTCGCGAGACCGGCGGCACGCGCGGATGTGTCGGCGAGGGCGAGCAGCGAACCGCTGGTATCCACCGCGGCTTCGGCCGGGCCGCGTTTGCGCAACACGTCAACCGCGCCTTGCATCCACGACACGAGTGCGCGTTGTCGCGTGACGTCTTCCGCAACACTTTCACGGTACTGCACCAGCGGCTGCACGACGGCAAGAAAGAAGATGATGATGACGAGCGCGATCGCACCGCCAATGAGGAATTGCCGTTCGCGTGCTTCGAGCGCGTAGAACCGTTGCAGGAGTTCGTCGAGTCCTTTCATTGCGCGCCTCCGTCAGCGATAAGCAAGCGGCCTTCGAGGCCATCGTCGGTGCTGTTCGCGGATTGCACTTCCACCGGCTGGCCGGCGCGTTCTGCCAGCGCGTCGCGCAGGCTTTCCAGCGTCGTCGCGTTCGGTACCGTCACGCTCATCTCGAAGGTGTCATTGCGGAAATTGAATCCGTTCAGGCGCGCGTTCTCGACGCCTTGCAGCGCGTGCGCGACATTCGCAATGGTTTGAAGTGCGCGGCTGTCCGTCGTGCTCGCACCGCCAAGTGCCTGTTCGATGAGATAACGTTCCTGTCCTGGAATCTGCCGCCCGCCGGGCAGCGCCTGCTCGAAAAGATTCTGCGTTGCGCGTTCAAGAAACGCGCTTTCGCGTTGCAGCCGCCACGCGTCAAGACCGAGCGCGGCGAGCCCAAGTGCGAGACAGGTGACAGCAGCAACGGCCGGCCAGCGCCAGCGTTGCCAGTTCGCTTGCTCATCGCGCCGCGGACGAAATGCGCCTTGCAGCAATCCGTGGCCGGGCAACGATGCGATGCCCGCCGCGAGTTCCGTGAAGGCGCGATCGGTGTCGGCGATCCGCGCGGTTTCCTGTTCGGCGAGTGCGGCCGGCGGTGGCTGATCGCCGACGATCGAAAGCCGCAGCGGTGCGTCGCTTTCGCGATGCGTATAAAGGAATCCCGCATCTTCGACCGGTGCTGCGAAACCGCTCCAGCCTTCGCGGCTGAGCAGGCGGCCATCCAGGATCAGCCAATGTGCGATTTCCGGTTCTGCGGGCACGCCAAGGTAATCGGGCCACAGTTGATCAATGCGCAAGCCGGCATCGTGGAATACGGCGAGCCATTCGGCGAGCCAGTCGCGCTGGACAACGAGGAAATCGCAGTGTTGGTCATCGCCACGCGCAAGCAGCGCAACGTGCAGCGCATCAACATCGCCGGCGAGACGTTCTTCAAGTGCGTAGGGCGCAGCCTGCAGGATGCGTTTCGGATTCTTGCCGGGCACGCGCGCGGTGGCGGCGATGATGCGTTCGCCGGGCAGCATGACGGTGACGCGGCGATTGGCGGCGAGCGGTGCGATATTTTCCAGCGCGCCTTGTTGCGGAAATCCGACGCGGTTGCCGTTGGCGTCCAGCACCAGCCAGCGCGCGTCGGCGCTTGTGGAGGCGGCGTCGCCGCCGATCCAGATGATCAGTTTTTCGACCATGTCAGGGTGTTCCGAGACTGCGGCTCAAGGTGCGCACGACACCGGTTTGCGGATCGCGATGCAACACACTGTACATCGTTACCCGGGACGAGCCAATGACGGCCAGGACGCCGACGCGAAAGTAATTCGACTGCACGCCGAACACATCGCTCGATAACGGCGAGTCGATCATCTGTCCTGCATGCTCGAGATTTTCAAATCCCGCCTGGCTGCGAAGTTCGACCAGTTGCGCTGCATCCTGCGCGTCCACTTCCTCGCCAAGCGCCACGAGCAGTTCCGGTGGCGCGGTGTTGATATTTACCGTCGTTGTTCCAGCTTGCGGCGGCAACGCCGTGACATAAGGTTGCAACACCGCGAATTGTTCGGGTGTCATGTTTGCAAGCAGCCGCAGTTCACTGACGCTGGTCAGCGGCTGGTTGGCGGTGCGGTACGCGGGCGTGTTGCGAAGGTAGGTGTCGTCTTCCGCGCCGCTGAAGCCCGCCGGTTCGATGTTTGGATCGATCCAGTCGATTGTGGCGTCGACAAGGCGTTCGTCCAGGCCGAGCGATTGCAGCAGGCGACGAAAGCTGTCGACCTGCACGTCGTTGGGCTGGCCGGTTTCCCAATTGATCAGGTTGTTGATGTTGAACCGTCCCTGCAGGTCGATGACGCTGCCCGACAGCGAGCCGCCTTCGATCGGAAACACGTTTCCTTGCTGCGCCCACGGTTCAAGCAGGTGGTCGCTTTGCAGGTCGTCTTCCGCCAGCAGCGCGCGCACGAAGTCTTCCACGCTCAAGGCATTCGCCAATGCTTCGGCACCGTAAAGCTGGTTCGCGACGCGGCGGCGATCGAGATGGTTGTGCCAGACGAGCGCGGTCGCGAGGATGGTCGCCATTGCGACAATGACCAGCGCGATGATGAGCGCCGCTCCCCGATTTTTATTCGCCGTATTCATGCGTCCGGCAACTCCACCAGACGGCGAATGCGGCCGGCGTCTTCCAGTTCCATCACGAATTCCACCGCGGTCGGCAGCGGGATTTGTCCCGCGCGCGTTGGGTCGTTTGAAATCGGCACGACATTTTCCAGCGGCGGCCATTGCGCATGCCAGTTGCCCTGGCTGTCCAGGAATCGCAGCGTGAATTCATTCACGCCGGTCAGCACATCAAGGCGCACCGGCGCGCTGTCCTGCGCCTGGTCGAGCACGATCCAGTGCAAGCGGTACAAGGTATCGTCTTCGAGTTGCCAGGCAACGCGTTGCAGGGTCGAGCGCGGCATGTTGGCGGGGTTGCGCCAGCCGCCGCGCGTGAATTCGATCGGCACAGCATCGTTCACGCCGCCACGCAATGCGGGCAGGAGATCGCCCTGGAAGGCTTCGCGGATGCTGCGATTGCGGATCTGGAAAAGATCGCGTTCCAGCAGCGTTACGGCGCGGCGGATTTCCTGCATGCGCGATTGCACGTTGCGGGTTGTGTCGTACTGGCGCATCACGGCGATCAAGCCGCCATAGGAAAGCGTCGCGACCACCGCGAAGATCGCCACGGCGACGAGCATTTCCAGCAAGGTGAAACCGCGCGCGCGCCGCATCAGCGGATTTCTCCCGCGGCCCCTGGAATTGTTTCGGGTGTGATTTGCGGCTGGGTCAGACGGAACGCGGTCAACGTGACGATCGAGCCTTCGGTATTTTCCCGGCCGACCTTGATTTCGACGTGGCGCAATTGCGGCACGACAGCCGGTGTAATTTCCGCCGTCCATTCCCAGCGTTCCCCGCCCATCATTTCATCGCCATTGCGCGTGCCGGTGTCGAGCGCTTCCGGAGAAATGCGGATTTCGGTGAGTACGTTCTGCGCGACCCAGCCTGCAAAGGTGCGATCCCGCAGGGCGGCGGCGTCATGCGTGGCGCGCGCGCTGGCGCCGATCAGCGCCGCAAGCCCGATGCCGACCACCGCGAGCGCGACGAGGATTTCCATCAAGGTAAAGCCGCGCGCGTGTTTCATTGCGCTTCTCCTTCGACTTCCATGCGCCCGAGCAGATCACCCTCGATCGTCCAGGTACTGTTTTCTTCCGGTTCCGCATCGCGTTCGGAAACGGTGAGCGTGAACGGTGTGATCTGGCCGCTGGAGAGGAACATCACTTGCGGCGGTTCGGGCAAATCGTCTTCGTCCGTGCCGGTTTCCTCTTCCGAATCATCGCCAAGCGTGATGGCCTGGCCTTCGAGCACGAGGTCGAAATCGAGGCTTTCGGGAACGGGGCGGGGATGAAAGATGTTGTCTTCGGTCAACGGCTGCCACTGGCGTGTGACGTCATCGAAGATGAGAAATTGCAGGCTTTCATCGTCGATGCGCATGCCGTATTCGCGCCCGGTGAGCAGCGCCTCTTCGGCAGCGAGGCCGGCGAGGGCTGCGACGCGACGTGCTTCGGTTTCGGCATCCGCGTCATCAACGACGAAATTGATGGTGTTGATCGCCGCCGCAGTCAGGATCGCGATCAGCACGACCACGATCAAAATTTCCAGCAGCGTGAATCCGCGCATGCGCGGCATGATGCGACCTCGGGCTACTGACCGGATTACTGCTGCGTCCAGTTGCCGATATCGGCGTTCATTTCCTCGCCGCCGGGCTGGCCATCGGCGCCGTAGGAAAAGATGTCGATCTGGCCGTGTTTGCCGGGGTTCATGTAAATGTACGGATTGCCCCAGGGATCGTTCGGCAGGGATTTGATGTAGCCGCCCGGGGGATAATTGCGCGGCTCGGGGGCGCCCGCGGGCTTCGTGACCAGCGCTTCGAGGCCCTGGTCGGTGGTCGGATAGCGGAAGTTGTCCAGGCGATAACGCTCGAGCGCGGCTTCCAGTGACTGGATATCGGATTTGGCCTTCACCAGGCGCGCCTTGTCCGGTTCGCCCATGAGATTCGGCAGCACCGCGGCGGCGAGAATGCCGATGATGACGATAACCACCATGATTTCGATCAATGTGAAGCCGGACTGGTTTTTCTTCGCAAACATGACGTTCCTGTTCCTGCCCGTCGCGAATTGCTTGATCGCGCGCAGGCTTGCTGGTAATGACGGAAACCCCGGATGATACACAAAATGGAAGGCGGCTTCGTGAAGGAATCAGGGTATTACCATTGGGTGTTTCGCACCTGGCCGCTATGGCTTTTGGGGTTTTTCGCTGTTGTTTTTTCACTGCTTGGCGGTCCGTCCTCTCCCGCGCTTCGTTATGAGCGCGTCGCTGTGCTCGCCGGCGAATGGTGGCGGTTGCTGAGCGGCAATCTCGTGCATCTTGGCATCGCGCACCTTCTGCTGAATCTCGCCGGGCTCGCGCTGATCGGCTGGATTTTCGGACCGGGCTTGCGCGCCGCGCACTGGCTGTGGGTGCTACTCGGCAGCGGGATCGCCATTGGGGTGGGATTCCTGCTGCTGAATCCCGAGCTCGCGTGGTACGTCGGGCTTTCGGGAGTCCTGCACGGCCTGTTGCTGGGCGCGGCGGTGCTGGATCGCGGTTACGACCGGCGCCTGCGCATCGTGTTGATCCTCGGCGTGTTCGCGAAGCTCGCCTGGGAGCAATGGGCGGGCGCGCTGCCGTTCACGGCCGAGGCGGCCGGTGGCCCGGTCGTGGTTGATGCACATCTTTATGGCGCAATTGGCGGGCTGCTCGCGGGCATTCTGCTGGCGTTGCGGGAGAGGCGAGCGGGTCCGGTATAATCCGCGCCTTTCCGAATCCTTGAATAGACCATCTGAAGGGGTAGCCATGTCTTCTTTCGCCTTCGTCTTTCCCGGACAGGGCTCGCAGTCCGTCGGCATGCTCGCCGCGCTGGGCGCGGAGCAGAACGTCGTCCGCGACACGTTCCGCGAAGCATCCGACGCGCTGGGTTACGACCTGTGGCAGCTTGCGCAGGACGGCCCGGCCGATGCGCTGAATGCCACCGAACGCACGCAGCCGGCCTTGCTGGCGGCAGGTGTGGCAGTGTGGCGCGCGTTTTCCGAGCAGTCCGGTAATTACCGTCCCGCGTTCATGGCGGGCCATAGCCTCGGCGAATACACGGCGCTGGTCTGCGCGGGCGCGCTGGAATTTTCCGACGCCGTGAAACTCGTCGAGTTCCGCGGCCAGGCCATGCAGCGCGCAGTGCCGGCGGGTACGGGCGCGATGGCCGCAATCCTCGGGCTGGATGACGACGTGGTCCGCGCCGCTTGCGTGGACGCGGCGCAGGGCGAAGTTGTCAGCGCGGTGAATTTCAATTCGCCGGGGCAGGTGGTGATTGCGGGCAACAAGGCCGCCGTTGAGCGCGCCATGGAAATCTGCAAGGACAAAGGTGCGAAACGCGCACTACCGTTGCCGGTCAGCGTGCCCTCGCACTGCGCATTGATGCAGCCGGCGGCTGACGAAATGGCCGCAAGACTCGCGGCGATTTCGATCCAGGCGCCGGCAATTCCGGTCGTGCACAACGTCGATGTCGCCAAACACGATAAGCCCGACGACATCCGCCGCGCGCTCGTCGAGCAGCTTTACAGCCCGGTGCGCTGGACGGAAACCATCCGTTTCATGGCCAAAATGGGCATCACCGGTATCGTCGAGTGCGGACCGGGCAAGGTGCTGGCGGGGCTGAACCGTCGTATCGAGAAATCCATGGCCGTGATTGCCGTGCAGGATCCGGCGGGTCTCGAAGAAGCCGTGAACGCGGTAAACAGTAAAGCAGGGGATGAATGATGAATCTTGAAAATGAACTCGCCATTGTCACCGGTGCCTCGCGCGGCATCGGCAAGGCGATTGCCGAAGCGCTCGGTAAGGCCGGCGCGAAAGTCATCGGCACCGCGACCAGCGAAAAGGGCGCGGCCGGCATTACCGCCTTTTTCAAGGAAAACGGCATCGAAGGCGAGGGCCGCGTGCTGAACATCAGCGACAAGGCGAACATCGATGCGTTCCTGAAAGGCGTCAGCGATGATCATGGCGCGCCGACAATTCTCGTCAACAACGCGGGGATCACGCGCGACAACCTGCTGATGCGCATGAAGGACGAGGAGTGGGAAGACGTCATCAACACCAATCTCACCTCGATCTTCCATCTCGCCAAGGGCGTGATGCGCGGCATGATGAAGGCGAAGAAAGGCCGCATCATCAATATCGCCTCGGTTGTCGGTCTCGTTGGTAATCCCGGCCAGGCGAATTACTGTGCCGCGAAGGCGGGGATCATTGGATTCTCCAAGTCCATGGCGCGCGAAATCGGCTCGCGCAACATCACCGTCAATGTTGTAGCGCCCGGTTTCATCGACACCGACATGACGAAGGACCTGCCCGAGGAAAACCGCAACGCCATGCTCGCGCAGGTGCCGCTGGGCCGTCTCGGCGCGCCTGCAGATATCGCGCAGGCGGTATTGTTCCTGGCATCTCCCGCCGCCGCGTACATCACCGGCGAAACCATCAACGTGAATGGCGGAATGTACATGCCATAGCAGGGCCACAGCAGGGGTATACACTCCTGTTTTGTACGCCATTTCAAGGACTTGAACGAATTCAAACAAGCGTTTTTTGCTCGTGTGGCACACCACCGGGCTTTTCACTACAATACCGCCCGCAGCGGCAATGGCGGACATCCTTGGGGAACGCGAACCATTGCCTGAGTAACCATTGGAGGACTGACAAGCCATGAGCAGCGTCGAAGAACGTGTAAAGAAGATCGTCGTAGAACAACTGGGTGTGAAGGAAGAAGAGGTCAAGCCGGAGTCTTCCTTCGTCGACGATCTTGGCGCCGACTCGCTCGATACCGTTGAACTCGTGATGGCCCTGGAAGAGGAATTCGAATGCGAAATTCCTGATGAAGAGGCCGAGAAGATCACCACGGTTCGCCAGGCCATCGACTACGTCAACGAGCATCTCGGCGACAACTGATTCGATAGTGCAATGGTGAATGCCGTTGCCGCGCGTGCGGCAACGGCGTTTCCGTTTCTGAAGCGCACGAATCACAGCAGTAGAAGCAATTACCGATCAGCTATTCGACCAGAGGTGTCCCTTGTCCAAGCGTCGTGTTGTCGTTACCGGTCTCGGCATCGTTTCGCCCGTTGGCAATTCGGTTGACGAAGCCTGGAAAAACATTACCGCCGGCAAGAGCGGGATCGCCCCGATCACGCATTTCGATGCCACAAACTTTCCGACTCGCTTTGCGGGTGAGGTAAAGGACTTCAAGGTCGAGGATTATCTTTCGGCGAAGGAAGCGCGCCGGCTGGATCCGTTCATCCATTACGGGCTGGCGGCATCCATCCAGGCGATCAAGGATTCCGGTTTCGAAGTAACGGAAGAAAATGCGCCGCGCATTGGTGCAATGGTCGGCGCGGGTATCGGCGGCATCCAGTTCATCGAGAACACTTCGCTCAGCATCGCGGAACATGACGGCCCAAAGAAGGTGTCGCCGTTCTTCGTGCCGGGCAGCATCATCAACATGATTTCGGGAAATCTCTCGATCATGTTCGGACTGAAAGGTCCGAATCTCGCCATCGTCACGGCGTGTACCACGGCCACGCACAACATCGGTCACGCGGCGCGCATCATCCAGCACGGCGATGCCGAGGTCATGGTTGCCGGTGGCGCAGAACATGCAACGACGCCGCTGGGCGTCGGCGGTTTTTGCGCGGCGCGCGCACTGTCAACGCGTAACGATGATCCCGCAGGCGCTTCGCGCCCCTGGGACAAGGACCGCGACGGTTTCGTGCTGTCCGACGGTTCCGGCGTGATCGTGATCGAAGAGTACGAACACGCGAAAGCGCGCGGCGCGAAAATTTATTGCGAGCTGATCGGCATGGGCCAGAGCGGCGACGCGTATCACATCACCTCACCGCCGGAAGACGG
>DASVDI010000032.1:0-4033 GCA_036381175.1 Gammaproteobacteria bacterium | reverse complement strand
AAGTAGCGAGGAGTGGCGAGACCGAGGCAGGTCAAGCGAAACGTAGTGGAGCGCAGACCTGACCGGCGAGTTGCCGAGCGTGCCTGATTGCTTTTAGCACCGCAGGTAACTTTTAAATGAACAATGCCGACCGGGCGCCCTTTCTTTTGGTTCCGTTTTCTTTGGGCGTGCAAAGAAAATGAACTCGCCCACGCCGGAGGCGGGCGAAATTCTCTGTGTTTGTTACCAGTGTCCTTGGACTCGTTCGCCCCGAGGGGCAGCCGGAACCTTCTTTTTTTTGAGCGCCTGGGCACTATGCAGCGAGTTGCCGAGCGGCGCGAATCGCTCGCAGTCCGCTTCCAGGCGTTGCAATGCTCGATTGATCTGACGGTCGATCATTGTCATCCTTGCTCCCGCTGTCACGTCAGGACGGCGAAACAAAACACAGATCAAATTGAGTTTGTTGGGGGAGGGGTTGTGCGTTTCCTGTTACCGATTATTGTTCTGATTCTTATCCCGGGATGTGCATCCACCCATCGTATCGAACCACTGGTCGATATCGGTGAGCATCGTCCGATCACCGTCGTCGTCAAGGCAAGTCACGAGCCACTGCAGCCTACACTCGTCAATTCGAGTGGGGCCGCGGCTGCCTTGGGCATGCAGTATGGGTTTGTCGGGGGATTTGTCGGCGGAATCATAGACCACGTCGTCCATAAAACACGAGTTGGCAATGCCGAGGAAGCGATCAAGGTTCTGAGTGATCGTTTGACTGCAGAGCGAATCAATCAGAACCTTATGACTGCCTTGAGGACAGCGCAGGACAAGGACAGCAATCCTTACTTTGACAAAACGGCCCTCGTGCATTCGCGGGTCATTCCGCCATCTCCGCATGCGATTCCTCCAGCGAAGCCGAGGCCGAGACCCCGCGAGTTTCCGGACGACGAAAAGTTGATGGCAGCACACGGCACCACCCTGATCCTGGCCCCGAGGGTCGCGATGTCGCCATCTTTCGAATCGCTTGGGGTGCGCGCGCTGGTGACGGGGTACCTGAGCGAGTCGGGCAGGAGAGTCTATCAGACGGAATTGCGATGCGAAGTACGTATCAGGCGCGCGCTGGACGCGAAGTACAACGTCGCGATCTGGAATCACGACGAAGGAAGTTTGCTGAATTCTTCATTCGAGCGTTGCGTCAAAAGAATGTCTCAGTTGCTTGCCGTGGACATGTTCGAGGTCCGTGAATTTGATGCAGATTCAGTCGCCGCACGAAAGGCAGCGCGAAGTGGCGTTGAGCCGATTCCGAGAGGCAAGTTCAAGGATTTTGACATTTACGAGATCCAGGGGAACGGTTTCTTGCTCTTGGACGTGATTGAAGAGCACGTCACGCTGACCAAGCTGGGTGAACGCTGGGTTGTGCTTGAGGACAGTTCCATCATCCAACGAGTGAAGTCGAAAGACTTCGATGATATCGACAAGGTTGCCAGGGACATCCTCGTCCACGAACGTTATTCCGAGCCGGTGCTCGATGCAGTGGCAACACGCATCTGGCGGCTTCGAAGAAGCCAGGAGGATATCGATGCAGATATCGTCGACGTCCTGCTCGAAGTCATCGAGGAAAGCGGCAACTCCCGGTATCGCAGTTTCCTCACGCAGGTCTCGGAGGATGCGCGTCACTGGAAAATCAGGAACATTGCCATTGCGACGTTCGACGACCTTGAGCCATCGGATGTCGAACAGTTTCAGCCGGAAGCGCGGCCAGCGGCTGTGGGGTCAAGATAGCGCGGCGACTCGATTTCCCGCGCCAATGTTACTACGCTCCCGGTTCCGAGCCCGAAGGGAACCCTGCACGATTCCGCGTGTCAGACAAGTTTCCGGCTCATGTTTGACGGGCCGCGCAACCAATCACGAGGGAGATCAAGCGTGCGAAACCGAATGAACGTCCCACTGAAGGCCATCGCCGCAACGCTTTTCATGGTCCTGTTTGCCGGCGCCGCCGGTGCGGAGCCGGGTGTGACGATGCTGCCGGACGGCGGCAGCTACGATGAGCAGGTCCCGAAGCCAGTCGAGGTTTTCGGTTTCGAGGTGGGCGAGCAGCATGTGCGCCACGACCAACTGGTGAATTATTTCCGTACCCTGGCCGAAAGCTCGGATCGCGTTGCGCTGGAAGTGACGGGCCGCACCTACGAGGGCCGCGAGCAGTTGCTGGCAATCGTCTCCTCGCCCGAGAACATTCGCAACATCGAAGAGATCCGCGCGCAGCATCTTGCCGTGGCGCGCGGCGAGCGCGAGCCGGGCGGCCTGCCGGTGATCCTGTGGCAGGGCTATTCGATTCATGGCGATGAAGCCTCCGGTTCGAACGCCGTGCCGCTGTACGCGTGGCATCTTGCCGCAAGCCAGGATCCGGAAGTCACCAGGATGCTCGAAGACGTGGTCGTGCTGATCGATCCGTCGCTGAATCCGGATGGCATGGCGCGCTTCGCGGAATGGACAACGTCGCGGCGCGGGGAGACTGTCGTGACGGATCCCGCGCACGAAGAGCACAACCAGCACTGGCCGTCGGGCCGCGGCAATCACTACTGGTTCGATCTCAACCGCGACTGGCTGTTGCTGCAGCATCCTGCGAGCCGCCATCGCGTCGCGATGCTGAACCGCTGGCGCCCGCACATCGTGACGGATCACCACGAGATGGGTTCGGACAGCACGTTCTTCTTCCAGCCCGGCGTTCCCGATCGCACGCATCCGCTGACGCCTGCAAGAAACCAGGAACTCACCGGGATGATCGCAGCGTTCCATGGCAAGCGGCTTGATGAAATCGGGCGGCTTTATTACACGGAAGAGTCCTTCGACGATTTCTATTACGGCAAGGGTTCGACCTATCCCGACATCACCGGCGGCATCGGCATCCTGTTCGAGCAGGCATCGTCGGAAGGGCAGGCGATCGAAACGCCGTTCGGCGTGCGGCCTTTCTGGATGAGCGTGCACAACCAGTTGACGGCTTCGCTCAGCACACTGGAAGCCGCGCATGCCTTGCAGGACGAACTGCGCCAGTACCAGGCAAATTTCTTCGCGCAGGCGCGCGAGCGCGCGGACGGCGCCTGGGTGATCGGCAACGCCGGCAACGATGTGCGCATGCAGAAGTTCCTCGCGCTGCTCGCCGGTCACGGCATTCGCTTTGCGCCGCTGGAAGAACGCATCAGCGAGAACGATCACACGTTTACGCCGGGCAACGCCTGGGTCGTGCCGATGAACCAGCCGCAGTCCCGGCTGATCGAGGCGATGTTCGACGTGCGCACCGAGTTCCCGAGCAACACGTTCTACGACGTCTCGACGTGGACGCTGCCGCTGGCGTTCGACCTGCCGTACGCGCGCACGGGCGGCGTGCCCGACATCGGCGCGCTGACGAGCGCGGCGCCGGAAGTTGAAAAGCCGTTCAGTGCGAGCGCGGATGCGATCGCGTATGCCTTCGAGTGGCAAAGCGACGCCGCGCCGCCCGCCTTGCAAACGCTGCTTGAAAACGACGTTCGCGTGCTTGCCGCAACGAAACCGCTCACCGTCGCCACACCGGACGGCAATGTCGCGCTGGACGAAGGCAGCGTGGTCGTGCCGCTGGGCGTTCAGGATGTCGCCAGGGATCGCGTTGCCGCGATGCTTGCCGAGGCCGCGTCAAACGGCGTGCGCGTTCATGCCGTGCTGGGCGGCCTCACCGCAAAGGGCGTCGATCTCGGTTCGCCCAGCCTGGTGCCGCTTGAGCCGGTGAAGCCCCTGCTCGTCACGGGAAACGCCGTGAGCCCGTACGAGGCGGGCGAGGTCTGGCACTTTACCGACACGCGTCTTGGCTTGCCGCTCACGCACGTGTCGCGCGACCGTTTCGCGCGCGTGGATCTCGACGATTACACGCACATCATTCTCGTGCACAGCTACGGTGGTGGCTGGGGCGAGGACGAGGCGAAACGCCTGCATGAATGGATGAACGCGGGCGGCGTGCTGATCACGCAGCAGCGCGCGGCGGACTGGGCAACGAATTTCCGGCTGTATCTTTCCTCGGGCGACCGCCGCC
>DASVDI010000031.1:0-9042 GCA_036381175.1 Gammaproteobacteria bacterium | reverse complement strand
TGACGGTTGTGCTCGCGAAACACAACGGCCTTTCCGCGGACCGGGAAGCCGCGATCGTGCAGGGCCTGAAGGCGATCGCACGAAACGTCGAGGAAGCGCTGGAACTGGACGGACGCATCGCGAAGCTTGCGGAGGATTTCGTCGACAAGCAGCACGCGCTGTTTCTCGGGCGCGGCGTGCACTACGCCATCGCGATGGAAGGTGCGCTCAAGCTCAAGGAAATTTCCTACATTCACGCCGAGGCTTATCCGTCGGGCGAGCTCAAGCACGGCCCGTTGGCGCTGGTGGATGACACGGTGCCGGTGATTGCCGTCGCACCGAAGGACGATCTGCTCGACAAGCTGAAAGCGAACCTGCAGGAAGTGCATGCGCGCGGCGGCCGGCTGTATGTGTTCGCTGACCCGGATTCGGGAATCCGTTCGGGAGACGGCGTGGAAGTCATTCACATGCCGCAACACGTCGGTCCGCTGACCGAACCGATCGTCTATACGATTCCACTGCAACTGCTCGCTTACCACGTTGCTGTTCTGCGCGGCACCGATGTCGACAAGCCGCGCAACCTCGCCAAGTCGGTGACGGTGGAATGAGCGCGCGTTAGTCAGTTCTACTGATGCGGCACCTTCCTCAGCTTCGACACGTCGTAGCCGAGGTTTGTGACGACATCGACAAGCTTGCGGTAGGTATCGGCATCGACATGCGGATCGCGCGTCATGATCCAGACGTAATCGCGCGCGCTGCGCCCGATGACCGTCTGCGTGTAGGCGTCATCAAGGTAAACGATCCGGTACTCTGCCCTGAACGGCCACACAAACTGCATATCCCAGACGGCGTTGCCGGTTCCTGGTTGAACGAAACCCGTTGGGTGCCAGCTTTCCCGTTCTCCATCGAAACCGCCTTCCCGGAAAGTGAATGTCGTTGCGACATGTCCTTCATCAGTCAGCGCGTAAGATTCGATCGCGTTGTACGCCTCGTCCTCGATGAACGTCGGGATGTGCGCGATGACGTACCAGTCGCCCATGAAGCGTTGCAGATCCACGTGCTTGACGGTGGGCATGGGCGGCGGATGCGTACAGCCCTGCAAGGCAAGCAAGCCGCCGAGCAGGAAAGCGAAGATTACGCGTCGCGATGTTCGCATCATGATGCTTCCCCCGGTTCGGGCTTCACTACGACAGGTGAGCCGGGAAAATCGACGCGTACGTTCGGGTTGTTGCCATCGGGGTCACGCAGGTTCGAAGGGCCGATGTAACGTAACAGCCGTCCGCTGTCACGGTGATACCAGACGTTTACCGGCTCAGCCAGCCAGCGCAGCAGGAAGTTCGCCGGCTCGAGACGGATGTGCACCGCAGCTTCGCCGAGCATCTCCCCATCCGCGACTTTCCGCACGCGAAAGTCGTAACTTTCCAGCCGCCCGGGAATGAGAAAGCGGAATGACAACGTCTCGCCAGCCTTGATCGCGTCCAGTTTCCGGAAGATCAGGCGGTCAAAGCCGCCGTCGACGACGAGATCGTCGCCTTCCTTCACCGGTGCTGTCTGCATCGTCTCGCCGATCGGGGGAACGAAGGCGCGCAATCCGCTTTCCGTTCGTTCCAGCCCTTCCTCGTAATCAATGCCTTCCATGACCAGGCGAAACGATGGCGCCTGGAGACTCGTCCGATAATCGATCGTCTTGGTGGCAAGCAGATCGCCATCAGTGTCACGGTAAATCACGGTTTCCGTAACCGGCAATCCATCCCGCCAGCGCGTTTCGTGAATCTCCCGGTACAACATGGTGTTGCTGCCGACGGCGTAGGCAATGCCGGTTCGTTGCAGGACATGAGACTCTTCGGTCATGGCAGGCGACGCTGCACACAGCAACGCGATCAACGACAACAGGAATCTGCACACAATCGCCCCCTCACAGCGTGAATGTGGAGACACGCTAGCTGCGCCGAACCTGGTTGGCAAATGTAAAAAGTTCTTTTTTAAATCCTGCATCCGATACCCGCCCTCGAACGTAATTTCATCAAAGAACCAGGAATCCCGGTACGCCGGGGGGCGAAGACATGATGGAAACCGGAGCCGAAACCCGCAGAAAGGGTTTCTCACTGCTGCGGCTACTGGTTAGCGAGGATGTGGCCGCCGGTCTTTCCGCTGCCGACGACCGCCGCCTACGGGCCTTGCGATGGAGCGTTTACATCGGCTTGCACCTGCTGTGCCTTGCGGCGTTGTGGACGGGCGTTTCCACGACCGCGATCGTTTCCGCGTTCGTGTTGTACGTGGTGCGGATGTTCTTCGTCACCGCGTTCTATCACCGCTACTTTTCGCACAAGGCGTTCAAGGCCTCGCGAGTTTTCCAGTTCCTGATGGCCGTCGCTGGCTGCACCGCGGGGCAGCGAGGACCGTTGTGGTGGGCTGGCCACCACCGGCAGCATCATGCGCATGCCGATGATCCGGACGATCCGCACTCCCCGAAACACAAGGGCATGCTCGCCGCGCACATGGGCTGGTTCCTGGAAACGGAAAATTGCGCGACGCGATGGAAGTATCTGCGCGATCTTGAGCGTTTTCCGGAACTCGTCTGGATCAACCGCTACGATTTCCTGCCGTTCCTTGCGCTCGGCGCACTCGTTTATGGCGTTGGTGCGTGGCTGGCGGTCGTGGCGCCGGAACTAGGCACTGACGGACCGCAGATGCTCGTCGTCGGGTTCTTGTGGTCAACGATCGCGCTTTATCACGGCACCTACACCATCAACTCGCTGGCGCATCGCTTCGGCAAGCGGCGCTTCGCTACGAAAGACGACAGCCGCAACAATGCCTGGCTCGCGCTCATAACGCTCGGCGAAGGCTGGCACAACAATCACCATTTCTATCCCGGATCCGCACGGCAGGGTTTCCGGTGGTGGGAGTTCGATCCGACCTATGCGGGCTTATGGATGCTCGCACGACTCGGACTCGTCACAGAGCTGCGGCCCGTGCCGGCATGGGTCATAGGCGCGTGGGCGAATCGGCAATGAATGACGGCAGGCTGAACATCGCCGTCATCGGCAGCGGCATTTCCGGGCTTGTGTCGGCGCATCGTCTCGCACGCCATCACAACGTCACGCTTTACGAGGCCGACGAACGCGTCGGCGGTCACACGCATACCGTCATGGTGAATGCTGATGACGGGCGGCACGCGGTCGACACGGGTTTCATTGTCTTCAATCCCGAAAATTATCCCTTGTTTACGCGCCTGCTCGACGAACTGGGCGTCGCATCGCGGGTGAGCGAGATGAGTTTCAGCGTGCGGGACGATGCGAGCGGCATCGAGTGGTGTGGTTGCGGTTCGTTGAATCGCATCTTCGGGCAGCGACGCAACGTCATGCGGCCGGCCTTTCACCGCATGCTGGTCGATATTGCGCGCTTCGGCCGTGATGCTCGCGTGCTCCTGAGAGATAGCGGCGACCGGCGCAGCATCGGCGAATTCCTGCGCACCGGAAAATACTCAACAGCGTTCAGCGAACATTACCTGATGCCGCTGGGTGCGGCGCTGTGGTCCTGTCCTGAAGGCGATTTCACGGCGTTTCCCGTGCGGTTCGTCGCCGAGTTTCTCGATAACCACCACATGCTCGATCCGCTCGGCAACCGTCCGGCGTGGCGCACCGTTACGGGTGGATCGCAGCGCTATGTCGATGCATTGCTGAAACGTTTCAATGGAACGCTGCGCACCGGCGCGCCGGTCAGGACCGTGCAGCGAAGCCTCGCGCAGGTTCGCATCGTGACCGTGGACGGGAAAGCGCACGGCTACGACGAGGTTGTCATCGCGTGTCATGCCGATCAGGCGTTGCGGTTGCTCGAACAACCGACAGCCGCCGAAAGGAAAACGCTCGCCGCGTTCCCGTACACGGCAAACGAAGCGGTCCTGCATACCGATGTGCGCGTGTTGCCGCACAGCCGGCGCACCTGGGGTGCGTGGAATGTGCGCCGTCACGCCGA
Organism: Gammaproteobacteria bacterium; assembly: GCA_036381175.1. Classification (GTDB taxonomy): domain Bacteria; phylum Pseudomonadota; class Gammaproteobacteria; order Natronospirales; family JAJUFS01; genus JAJUFS01. The sequence continues at coordinate 5,088 of DASVDI010000031.1, read as the reverse complement.
TGGCACCCGCAACGTCGCCATCACTTACAACATGAATATTCTCCAGGGACTGGAAACGAAGGACACCTGGTGCGTCACGCTGAACGACACCGCATCCATCGCAAAGGAACGCATCGTCAGGAAGATCAATTACCGTCATCCGCGCTTCACACTGGCGCGCGACGAAGCACAGGCGCGTCACCGCGATCTGATACGCAACAACCGCACGTCATTCTGCGGCGCCTACTGGGGTTTCGGGTTTCACGAAGATGGTGTGCGCAGTGCGCATGCCGTGATCGATGCTTTCGGAATGCGTGCATGAATCCGCACAGTGCCATTTACGAAGGTACGGTGATGCATCGCCGTCATGCACCGATGCAACACGCTTTTCAATACCGGTTGTTCATGCTGTACCTCGATCTCGGTGAACTCGATCAGGTTTTCCACGGCCGCTGGTTGTGGTCGGTGGACCGGTTCAATCTCGCGGCCTTCCATCGCGCCGATCATCTCGGACCGCACGACGTGCCGCTGGATACGGCCGTGCGCGATCTCGTCCTTGCGAAAACCGGTTGGCGTCCGGAAGGACTGGTCAGGCTGCTGACCCACGCGCGTTATTTCGGATACTGCATGAATCCGGTCAGTTTCTATTACTGCTGGGATCGTGACGATCGCGCCGTCGAGGCCATCGTTGCGGAGATCAACAACACACCGTGGGGCGAACGGCATTGCTACGTGCTCGATCACCGCACCGTCGAAGGTGCTTCGCACCGCTACCGGTTTGAAAAGAACTTCCACGTCTCGCCATTTTTCGGCATGGATTATCAATACGACTGGCGCTTCAGCGAACCGGGATCGCAACTGACGGTCGCGATGCGCAACCTCCGCGACGGCGTGCGTGATTTCGAGGCGGCCATGGTGTTGAAGCGCCGGCCGCTCACCGGTCCGAACCTCGCCCGCACGCTGCTGCGTTATCCGTTCATGACGGGGCGCGTTATCACAGCGATTTACTGGCAGGCGCTTCGCCTGTGGTGCAAGGGCGCGGTTTTTCATTCGCATCCGCGAACGTATGAACCTGGAGAAAAATGACATGAATCGGGAAGCCGTGATGACGGCATTCGAACGCAAGCCGCTCTCACCGAACGTGCTGGAAAGAATCGCGCGAGACATTTTCTTCCGTCGTCTCGCCGGGCTTCGTGCAGGCGCGGTCACGGTCGAAGACGCGACGGGCGTGCAAGATTTCGGCGACGCGTCCGCGGCGCTAGAACTGCAGAGCCGCATTCATGTTGTGCGGCCGCGCTTCTATCGCCGCGCGCTGCTGGGCGGCAGCCTGGGCGTGGCCGCGTCGTGGATCGATGGTGACTGGGAATGCGACAACCTGGCAGGACTGTTCCGTTCGGTGCTGCGCGGCCTGAATCCCGACGACGTGGAGCGCGGCGGATTTCTGCGCCTGTGGGCGGCTCGCGTGGCGCATGGGTTGCGGCGTAACACACGCAGCGGCAGCCAGCGCAACATCAAGGATCACTACGATCTCGGCAACGATCTGTTCGCGTTGTTCCTGGACGAGTCGATGACCTACTCGTCCGGCATTTTCGAACACGCGAACGCGACGCTCGAACAGGCGCAATTCACGAAGCTTGACCGCATCTGCCGTAAGCTCGATCTCGGCCCGAACGATCATGTGCTGGAAATCGGCACGGGCTGGGGCAGCTTCGCGCTGCACGCGGCGAAACATTACGGCTGCCGCATCACGACCACGACACTGTCACCCGCGCAATATGTGGTTGCAGAAGAGCGCGTGCGGGAAGCCGGACTGTGCGATCGCATTACGCTGCTGCAGGAGGATTACCGAGACCTCGCAGGCACGTACGACAAGGTGGTCGCCATCGAAATGATCGAAGCGGTCGGCGCGGATAATCTCGCGACATTCTTTGAGTGTTGCGCCTCGCGTCTCGCGAACGGCGGCCGCATGCTGATCCAGGTCATCACCACGGGCGATCAGTACTACGACGAGTACCGGCACTCGGTGGATTTCATCCAGCAGTACGTTTTTCCGGGCAGTCATTGTCCCGCACTCGGCGCCTTGATCCGCGCCAGTGGCGGCGCGTCCGATTTGCGAATGATTCACCTCGAAGACATCACGTTGCATTACGCGGAAACGCTGCGGCAATGGCGCCGGCGTTTCTTCGAACAACTCGACCAGGTTCGTGCCCTGGGTTATCCGGAGCGCTTCATACGCCTGTGGGATTACTACCTGCAGTATTGCGAGGCGGGTTTCGAGGAGCGCCATATCGGCGATCTGCAACTGATTTTCGCGAAGCCGGATTGCCGCGACGATTCCTTGCTGCCCACGCTGCAAGGACACGCCGCATGAAACGGCCTGCTACCGGAAAAATTCTTTACAGCGCTGTGGCCCTGAATGCCGGCTGGTTTGCCGGTGTGCTGGGTGCCGCGTGGAATTATCCGCTGACCGGTATCGGAATCGTGCTTGCGCTCGTGATGCTGCATCTCGCCGTCATGGTCCGTTCGCCGCGACGCGAGATTTTGCTGTTGCTCGGCGCGGGCCTGCTCGGTTACCTGCTCGATTCCCTGTTGGTGCTGGCGGATGTGGTCGGATTCGTTCACGACGCCCAACTGCTCGGGCCGACGACGGCGTGGATGGTGGCGTTGTGGCTGAATCTCGCCACCGGGTTGGGGCTTGCGTTGTACTGGCTTTCCGGACGGCCGCTGCTGGCCGCCTGGCTGGGGTTCATCGGCGGTCCGCTCGCCTACTGGGGCGGCGCGGAACTCGGCGCGATCACGTTTCCTGAAGGTATCGTCCAGGGACTCGCCTTCATCGCGTTGGAGTGGGCGATTGCCATGCCGCTGCTCGTCGAGTTCAACGATTTCCTGCACGGCTGGAAACCGGAGGAGACAGGAACATGAGCCCGTGGTTGCTGCTCGGCGGTGGCTGGGCCGCGATGGCGATCGTCATGGCGGTGATGTGGATCGTGCAATGGCGCACGCGCAACGCCGGCATCGTGGATGTCGCGTGGGCTGCCGGCGTCGGCCTGCTCGGTGTGATATTTGCAGCGTTCGGCGATGGCGACCCGTCGCGACGCTTGATCGTCGCGCTGCTGGCAGGATTGTGGGGGTTGCGGTTGACAGTGCACCTTGCGCGGCGCGTGGCGCGCGAGCCGGAGGATGGCCGCTACCAGGACCTTCGCGAACGCTTTGCGGATAACGCACCAGCCTGGTTTTTCGGCTTCTTTCAGGTCCAGGCGCTGTGGGCCGTGATGTTCGCAACGCCCATGCTCATCGCCGCGAACAATCCGCTGCCCGCGCCCGGCGTGTTCGACTGGCTCGCGATCGCAATCTGGCTGGTTGCCATCGGCGGTGAATCGCTCGCCGACCGGCAACTGAAACGCTTCAAGGCGGATCCCGCCAATCGCGGCCACGTGTGCCAACAGGGACTTTGGCGCTACAGCCGGCATCCGAACTATTTCTTCGAGTGGTTGCACTGGTTTGCCTACGTCTGCCTCGGCATCCTCGGACCGTACGGATGGATCACCTTGCTGGGGCCGGCCGTGATGGTGTTCTTCCTGTTGAAGGTCACCGGCATTCCGCCGACCGAGGCGCGCGCCATCGCGACACGCGGTGACGAATACCGCGAGTACCAGCGCAGCACCAATGCATTTTTTCCCGGACCGCGAAAGCGCGTTCAATAACCGAGGCCGTCGATTCCATGCGTGCAGAAAACATTGTCAGTTCCGTCATCGACTGGATGGAGCGCGGACATCTTCCCGACAGCGTCATTCGCGCCGGCATCCGCCGCCTGCTTCGTCAAAGACTGGAACAGGAAACGGCCGGCGATGCCGAACAGCGCCAGCAGCGCCGCAGGGAATTCATCGCGGACATGTCACGCGCTCCGGTCGCGCCCGTGCCGGAAAAGGCCAACGAACAGCATTATGAATTGCCGCCGGATTTTTTCCGCAACGTGCTCGGACACCGACGCAAGTACAGCAGCTGCGTCTGGCGAACAGAAACAACTACGCTGGACGCGGCCGAGGACGCAGCACTCGTCGAAACGTGCGCGCATGCCACGCTGGCCGACGGTCAGCGCATTCTTGAACTTGGCTGCGGTTGGGGATCGCTCACGCTGTGGATGGCCGAAAAATATCCACACGCGCGCATCACCGCAGTGTCCAATTCACGCCCGCAGCGCGAGCACATCCTGGCAATGGCCGCGCACAAGGGCCTGCGGAACGTTCATGTCATCACCGCGGACATGAACGATTTCGACACTGGCGAGCGTTTCGATCGCGTGGTGTCAGTGGAAATGTTCGAGCACATGCGCAACTGGCCACAACTGCTGCGCCGTATCCATGGCTGGCTGAACCCCGGCGGCCGCCTGTTCGTGCACGTGTTCTGTCACCGCGATCAGCCGTATGAGTTCGCGGCGAAGGACAGCACTGACTGGATGAGCGAACACTTCTTCACCGGCGGGATCATGCCGAGCGACGATCTGTTGCTGAATTTTCTCGGACCGCTGCAACTTGTCGATCACTGGCGCTGGAACGGCATGCATTACGGCGAAACGGCGGAAGCCTGGCTGCGAAACCTTGACGCACGCACGGAATCCGTTCTGCCGGTGCTCGTGGAAACCTACGGCGAAGCAGACGCCGCGCGCTGGTTGCAACGCTGGCGCGTGTTCTTCATGGCGTGCGCGGAACTGTTCAACTACCGGAACGGCGAAGAGTGGTGGGTGTCGCATTACCTGCTGGAAAGAACAGACTGAACCGGATCAGGGCCGTTCCCAGTCTTCGATGCCGCCCGGGACGATGCTGAAACCGGGATGCGCTCGCGGGGAAACGAGCGCGCGATTTCTTTCATGCAGGTCGGGATTGCGTTGCTTCAGTTTCCGCAGCAGGTGTCGCCACTCGAACTCGATCTGACCGCGCTGCACTGAAATCTTCTTGCAGCGTCCGGTTATTGCGATCTTTGCCGCGTCGAAGCGATAGCCTCTTCTGTCCGCTTCCTTCGCGACTTCATCAAGATAACAGCCGATCGCAAGCACGGGATCCCGGCAAGCCTGGAAGCGCGCAAGTTGGGGATGAAAGCGGTAGCCGCGTG
>DASVDI010000030.1:0-76399 GCA_036381175.1 Gammaproteobacteria bacterium | reverse complement strand
GTGAATCCTGCGTGCTCGCCAGTTCCCCGCGCAGCCGTTCGGCCTCACGTTCCAGTTCCGCCACCCGAGCGGCGGGCGGCGCGACAGCCGTCAGGTCCGTCTCGCGCAACCAGCCTTGCACGCCGTCGGCGGTCTGCACGTTCACGAAACCGGCCTGGCGTCCAAGCACGGTTACGGCATCGCCCGGAGTCATCTGGCGAACCGCTACAGCCGTTGCGGAGGGTGTGGCAAGAAGCGGGATGGAAGCCTGCGCGCGCAGGTAAAGGGTTTCGGTCGCAGGCGCTGGATTCGCTGTTGCGGGAGCCGTTTCGACTGCCTGAACGTCAAATCCAAACGATGACGACAACAACAACGCCACGACCAACGCGCCAGCCAGGTTTCGCACGGCAATCCCCCAAGAATTTCCCAAGGATTCTCAAGTCAGTTTTGCGCCGCCGCCTCGATGCCGTGCAGCCGCAGGAAAGCGTCATCAACCGGCGGGCGGCCGCGGAAATCGCGGAAAAGATCGCCGGCATTCGCGCTGCCGCCTTTTTCGAGGATGGCGTGCAGGAAACGTTCGCCGGTGGCGCGATCGAACAATCCCGCTTCCTCGAACGCGGCATACGCATCCGCCGACATGACTTCCGCCCACAGGTAACTGTAGTAGCCCGCAGAATAACCGCCCGCGAAGATGTGTGAAAACCCGTGTGCGAAACGGTTGAACGCGGGAACGGGAACTACGGTGACCTCACTGCGCACGGCCTGCAGCACGGATTCGAAATCCATGGTCGCGGCGGCGTGAAGTTTCATGTCGAACAGCGCGAACTCGAGCTGGCGCACCAGGAAAAGGCCGGCGTGGAAATTTCGCGTGGCGAGCAGTTTCTCGTGCAGCGCATCCGGCAACACCTCGCCGGTATCGACGTGGCCGCTGATGAAATCCAGCGCTTCGCGATCCCAGGTGAAGTTCTCATGGAACTGGCTGGGCAGTTCGACGGCGTCCCATTCCACGCCGTTGATGCCGGCGGCCGCCGGGTAATCGACGCAGGTCGCCAGATGATGCAGGCAATGGCCGAACTCGTGGAACAGCGTCTGCACATCATCGTGCGAGAGCAGCGCGGGCTTGTCGCCGGATGGCGCGCCGAAATTGCAGCACAGGTGCGCGACGGGTTTTTGCAGCTCATCGCCGCGTCGGAAACGATTCAGTGCTTCGTCCATCCACGCGCCACCACGCTTGTGTGGCCGCGCGTAAAGATCCATGTACAGGCTGCCGCGCAACGTGTCATCGGCGTTGCGAATTTCGAAAAAGCGAACGGACGGATGCCAGCTTGAAGCAACCCCGGTTTCGCGCACGCGCAGGCCGTAGAGTTTTTCGATGATCGCGAACAGGCCGTCGAGTACTTTCGGCAGCGGAAAATACGGGCGCAATTCTTCCTGGCTGATGTCGTAGCGCGCCTTGCGCAGTTTCTCCGACGCCCACGCCACGTCCCACGCTGCAAGATCGGCGAGATCAAGTTCGCGCGACGCGAATTCGCGCAACTCGTCGAACTCGACTTGCGCCGCGGGCCGCACGCGCGCCACCAGCCCGTGCAGGAATTCGAGAACGCTCGCGGGGCTTTCCGCCATTTTCGTTGCCAGCGAGACTTCCGCGAAATTATCGAAGCCGAGCAGGCGCGATTCTTCCGCACGCAGCGAAAGAATGCGTCGCATGATTTCGGTGTTGTCGAACTTGCTCGCCGCCGGGCCCTGGTCCGATGCGCGCGTGCTCCACGCGGTATACATTTCGCGGCGCAGTTCGCGGTCATCGGCGTGCACCACGATCGCCTGGTAGCCGGGATGATCGAGCGCAAACCACCAGCCCTGCGCGTCATGTTCTTCAGCGAGTTTTCGCGCGCGCTCGATCGCATCCGCCGGCACGCCGCGAAGCCGGTGTTCGACGTCAATTTTCAGATGCCACGCGGCCGCGGCATCGATCAGGTTTTCCTCGAACTTCGTGGTGAGTTGCGAAAGCTCCTGCTGGATTTCCTTGAAGCGCGATTTCCTGTCGTCGGGCAGATCGACACCGGCGAGATGAAAATCGCGGATTTCATCATCGAGAATTTTTCTTTGCGCGGCGTCGAGGCTATCGCTCGCCGAACGCACTTCACGGTAGGCGTCAAACAGCGCGCGGTTGTGGCCGAGCTCCGTGCCGTAATCGGAAAGTTTCGGCAGGCAGGCGTTGTATGCGGCGCGAAGCTCCGGCGTATTTGCCACGGAATTGAGATGACTGACCGGCGACCATGCGCGGCTCAGGCGGTCCTCCAGCGCTTCGAGCGGCTCGACGAGGTTCGACCAGGTGAACGGTTGCGACTGCTCCAGGAGCTTCGCAATCGCGCCGCGGTTTTCCGCGAGAATGTTATCGATGGCGGGTTCGACGTGTTCGGGGCGGATCGCCGCAAAGTCGGGAAGGCCGTCGGCCAGAAGTAGCGGATTGCTCATGGAATGCCTGCAAAACCGGAAAGCGGGGACTCAGGAGTTTATCACAGCCGTTTCTACTGACCGGCCAGGCGCACACCGATGGAAAACACCGCCGCCGCGCCGCAGGCGAAGAACAACAGCAAACCGCCAACGGCGAACATCCGGAAACGTTTCGTCAACTCCGTTTGGGGCAATACCGAGAGAATGTACGGCCGCGAATCCGGTGGTCGCGACATAAGATGAACGCCGGGATCCAGCGCGAGTTCGCGAACACGCTGTGAGACTTCATCTTCCGCCGCACGGCGCGCCTTCTCCCATTCCGCCATGTCGATATCGCCGCTGGCGTTGGCATCGAAACGTTGCAACAGCCCTGCCTGGTCGCGTTTCCACGTCGCGAGCAGTGCTGCGGTTTCGCGCGCGCGTTGCATCGGTTCGTGATGCGCGGAACGCGTTTCGAAGAAGCCGATGGCGTAAAGTGCATCGTCTTCGTGCATGCGGTTCTCGGTATAACGATAACGCCCGCCGAAAATGTTTCGGCTGACGGAAACGCCCGTTGCTGATGCCTTGGGCCAGCGCGATGCGCCATACCAGCGCTCTTTCGCAGATGGCGTGACTTCCGCGCCTTCGGGATCGATGACGGCCTCGCCGGTGTCGTCGCAAACGAGGAACAGCGATTCGCTGCATTCCCTGTCAACAGTCACCCAGCGCGTTCGACGACGGCCGCGCGACCAGCTCGTGCGTTTCTCTTCGACGCAATATTCCCACCAGGTGCATTGCTTGCCGGTGAGTGGCGCGCGGATCGGATCGCCCGGCATGAGTTTCTGGGTACCGATGAGCTCGACGTAACCCTGCGCCGCGGAGCGGCATTTCGAGGTTGGCGTATCCTCGATCAATCGCGCGCGCTTCATGGAACGGAACCAGATCCAGAAACCGGCGAGCGATGCAGCAATGATGATTGCGATGACAAGCCAGAATTCGTCAGCGGGTGCGCGACGGATCCAGCTGGTTATTTGTGCGAGTGGGGATTCGTTCATTGGCAATTCAACGGACGGAAAACGCAAGACGACGCTCAACGCTGAACAAGCGCCGCTCTCCCGGTCTAACCGAACAAGGCCTTCATGTCCACGTCCGCCTTTTCTTCATCACTGAATTCCAGCAGGTCTGCCTCCTTGAAGCCGAGGTTGCGCGCGACGATGACATCGGGGAACTGCTCAATACGAACATTGAGATTATTGACCGAGGCATTGTAGAACTCGCGGCGATCGGCGATTGCGTTTTCCAATCCCGAGATGCGCGCCTGCAAGTGCTGGAAGGAATCGTTGGCTTTGAGATCCGGGTAATTTTCCGCGACGGCGAACAAATTGCCGAGGCCAAGCCGCAGTTGCTGTTCGGCCGGACCGAGCGCCTTCACGTCACCCTGCTCGCGCGCACTGAACACGGCCGCGCGCGCCTGCATGACTTTTTCCAGCGTCTGCTGCTCGTAACCCATGTACTGCTTGCAGGTTTCCACCAGCTTCGGCAGCTCGTCATGCCGCTGCTTGAGCAGCACGTCGATATTCGCCCAGGCCTTTGAAACATCGTGCTTCAACTGGACGAGATTGTTGTAGATGGTGATGAAATAAATCGCCGCGATGACGACGATGCCAAGCACGATGAATCCTGTAACGCTCATTGGTTGTCCCCTGAATGTCCGGCCCCGGGCGAGTAATATACCGCCATACCGTGCGGCGCCATAATCCGCACCCATTGACGAGGAAGACATGAATTCGAAATCGCGGGACTCATTTGATCTGATTGTGATCGGCGCGGGCAGTGGCGGCCTTGCTGCTGCCCAGCGTGCCGCGGAATACGGCGCGAAGGTTGCCATTGTCGAGGCCGGCCGGCTGGGCGGCACCTGCGTGAACGTCGGCTGCGTTCCGAAAAAAGTGATGTGGCAGGCGGCGGAACTGGCGCATGCCATCGACGACGCGCCCGACTACGGCTTCGACGTGGAAAGCAGTGGTCACGATTGGACTGCGCTGAAATCAGCGCGTGATGCGTACATCGAGCGTCTCAACGGCATCTACGCACGCAACCTGGACCGGCGCGGCGTCACCCTGTTGCGCGGAATGGGCCGTCTGCGGGATCGGAACACCGTCGAGGTCGAAGGCGTTGCGTACGCCGCAGCGCGGATCATCATTGCGACGGGTGGCCGTTCCGAATTGCCGGACATTCCCGGCGCGGAACTCGGCATCACCTCCGAAGGTTTCTTTGAACTTGGCGCCTGTCCCAAGCGCGTTGCCGTCGTCGGTTCGGGTTATATCGCCGTCGAACTCGCCGGCGTGCTCGCCGCGCTCGGCGCCGAAGTAACGCTGATTGTGCGATACGACGGCGTGCTGCGCCGCTTCGATGCCATGCTGCGCGAGCTGCTGCAGGAATCGCTGGATGCCGACGGCATTCATCTTGTTACACACTGCACCGTTGCGGAGTTGCGCCGTGAAGCGGATGAAAGCCTCACCTTCGTTTCCGATACCGGTGCGACGCATGGCGGTTTCGATGCGGTGCTCTGGGCGATCGGGCGCGAGGCAAACACCGGGAAACTTGATCTTGCGAACGCTGGCGTTGAAACCGACGCGAACGGCCGCATTCGTGTCGATGAATGGCAGCAGACAAACGTGGAGAATGTTTTCGCACTGGGCGATGTCACAGGACGCGTCGAGTTGACGCCTGTCGCCATCGCCGCAGGCCGGCGTCTTTCGGATCGCCTTTACGGTGGCATGGCGGATCGCAAGCTCGATTATGAAAACGTGCCGACGGTCGTGTTCACGCATCCACCCATCGGTACCGTCGGGCTGACGGAAGCCGAAGCGCGCGAACGCTATCCGGAAGACGTGAAAATCTATTCGGAAGCGTTCACGCCGATGTACCACGCGGTGACGGAACGAAAGCGCAAGTCGGCGGTGAAACTTGTCTGCGCCGGTCCGGATGAGCGCATTATCGGCCTGCACGTGATCGGCATCGGCGCCGATGAAATGCTGCAAGGCTTCGCGGTGGCCGTGAAAATGGGCGCGACGAAAAAGGATTTCGACGACACCGTCGCCATTCATCCGACGACAGCGGAAGAACTCGTCACATTGCGCTAATTATTGAGATCAATGGATCGCGGGAGAAACACATGTCCATGCGCCAGTTCCAGGGCCATTTGCCGAAGACCGGCAAGCGCGTTTACATCGACAGCATGGCCGTTGTCGCGGGTTCCGTGAAACTCTGCGATGACGTTTCCATCTGGCCGCACGTCGCCGCGCGCGGTGACGTGAATTTCATCGAGATCGGCGCGCGCACGAACATCCAGGACAACTCCGTTCTGCACGTCACGCACGATGGACCATACACGCCGGACGGCGGTATTCCCTTGAAAATCGGCGAGGACGTCACGGTTGGTCATCGCTGCATCCTGCATGCCTGCACCGTCGGCGATCGCGTGCTCGTCGGCATGGCCGCGATTCTCATGGATGGCGTGGTCGTGGAAGACGACGTGCTGATCGGCGCGGGCACGCTGGTGCCGCCGGGAAAGCGTCTTGAAAGCGGCTGGCTGTATCGCGGCAATCCGATGGAAAAGGCGCGCAAGCTCAGGGATGAAGAATTCGAGATGCTGAAATATTCCGCCGCACATTACGTGCGCCTGAAGGATATCTATCTCGCGGCGGGCCCGATGGATTGATCGCAGGAGCGCCTTCAGGCGCGAATGTTCGCGCCTGAAGGCGCTCCTATGACGCGAAACGGTTCAACAATTCCGCCGTCTCCGGCCGCACGCCACGCCAGATGAAAAACGATTCCGCCGCCTGCTCCACCATCATTCCCCAGCCGTCCACCGCCTTGACCACACCGTTCTGCCGCGCCCATTCACAAAAGATCGTTGGCATATCGGCATAAACCATGTCGTAGGCGACGGAATTCTTCGCGAATATTTTCGTGGGAACATCCGGCAATTCATCACGCAGGCTCGCCGACGTCGCGTTGATGACAAGATCGAACCTGCCCGAAACGGAAGCGAGCGACATGCCTTGCACGTTGCCGGTTTCCGAAAACAATTGCGCCAGCAGCAAGGCCTTGCCGGGATGACGATTCGCGATGACAAGTTCCGCCGGACCTTCATCCAGCAAGGGACCGGCAGCACCGCGCGCCGCACCGCCCGCGCCGAGCAGCAGCACGCGCCGGCCTTCGATGTTCAGCTGGTGATTGACGGTGAGATCGCGGATGAGTCCCGCGCCGTCGGTGTTGTCGCCGAACACGCTGCCGTCGTCGAGCAGGGCGAGCGTATTCACGGCGCCGGCGCGGTAGGCGTCGGAAGAAACATGATCGGCGAATTCGAATGCCGCGAGCTTGTGCGGCAGCGTGACGTTGCAACCCGAGCCGTCACCCGCAAAGAACGCGCGCAGGCGCACTTCGAAATCTTCCGGCCTCACATCGATCAATTCGTACTGCAGCGTTTCGCCGGTCTGTTCGGCAAAGATGTGATGGATTTCCGGCGAGCGCGAATGGCTCACCGGATGTCCGAACAAGGCGTATCGATCAGGTCCAGCCAAGAACGGCGCGCAACACGTAGAAGAAAATGACGGCGAGCACGGCGCCCGCCGGCACCGTGATGATCCATGACAGGAAAATGTCGCGCACGACGCCGAGATTGATCGCGGCGATACCGCGTGCGATGCCGACGCCGAGAATGGCGCCGACCAGCGTGTGGGTCGTGGAGATCGGCAGGCCCGTTCCTGACGCCACAACGATTGTCGTCGCCGCGGCGAGTTCGGCGGCGAAGCCGCGGCTCGGCGTGAGATGCGTGATGCCTTCGCCGACGGTTGCCATCACGTGGCGGCCGAACGTGGCAAGGCCGATCACGATGCCGATGCCGCCGAGCAGCAGCACCCAGGTCGCCAGCGGCGAGTTCTGGCCGACTTCGCCCGTCGAGGCTACGCTGATGACGGCCGCGACCGGGCCGACGGCGTTGGCGACGTCATTGGAGCCGTGCGCGAAGGCCATGGCGCAGGCGGTAACCACCATCAGTACCGCGAAGACGCGCTCGACGGTGGCGAAATGAAACGCGCGGTCCGCATCCGGATCGACCTTGATGCGGCCGATGAAGAACTTGCCAACCAGCGCGATGATTACGCCGATCACGGCGGCGAGCAGATAGCCCTGGCCGGTGGAAAGATCGACGCCGACGTACTTCAGTCCCTTGAACAGGGTCACCAGCGTGATGGTGAAGCCGGCGAAGAACATGTAAACGGGAACCCAGCGGCGCGCCTGCGTCAGCGGGTCGGATTTTTCCAGCACAAGCTTCTGCACGCTGGTGAAGATCAGGAAGGCGATCGTGCCCGCCACGACCGGCGAGACCACCCAGCTCATGACGATGCCGCCGACCTTGACCCATTGCACTGCCTCCATGCCGATCCCGACGGCGGCGAAGCCGACAATCGCGCCGACGATGGAATGTGTCGTGGAAACCGGCCACCCCTTTCTCGACGCGATCAAAAGCCAGGTGCCGGCGGCAAGCAGGGCGGCGAGCATGCCGAAGACCAGCAATTGCGGTTCGCCCGCGATGGCCTCCGGGTCCACAATGCCCTTGCGGATAGTGGCGGTCACCGCACCGCCGGCGAGCACCGCGCCGGCGAACTCGAAAATGGCGGCGACAATCAGCGCCTGTTTCATGGTGATCGCACGCGAGCCCACCGATGTCGCCATTGCGTTCGCGACATCGTTCGCGCCGATACCCCAGGCCATGAACAGGCCGAAAATCGCGGCGAGCGCGATGTAGATGGTTGCGTATTCCATGGAAGACTCCGGCCGGATTCAGCGGTTGGCCATCATTGAAAAATCAGCGAGCGAGCAAAAGGTGCAGGCGCGCGCCGACACGCTGCGAGTGGTCGGCCAGGTCGCCGATCCAGTCGATCACTTTATAAAGGAACATGACATCGACGGGCGGCAGGTCCTTCTCCATCCGGAACAGTGCCGCACGGATTTCGATCTGCAGCTTGTCCGTGTCCTTCTCGATGCGATCGAGTTCGCGAATCATCGATTCCAGCGATTCCACTTCTGCGCCCCGGAAGCCGGCTTCGAACAATTCGTCGAGTTCGTCCACGGAACTTTCCGCCTGCTTTGCCGCATCGATGGTGCGCTTCACGAACGCCACAAAGGAATCGCCAAGCGTCGCGGGAATCTGCATGCGCCGGCCGGTCATGAGGCCGGTGATGTCCTTCGCCTTGTTCGCGACCTTGTCCTGCACGGTGACAAGATCGAGGAGGTCAGCGCGCGCCACCGGCATGAACAGCGAATTCGGCAAGTGCAGGCGGATGTCCGTCTTCATCGCGTCGGCTTCGTTCTCCAGGCGCGACACGTTTTCACGCGCTTTTGCGGCACGCTCCCAGTCGTTGGCGATTGCGCCTTCGAAGAAATCCACCAGCTCGCTGACGCAGGCGACAACTTTCGCCATGTGCTGCTGCAGGGGACGGACCGGGGAGCGGCCGAAAACGCCGGAGAGAAAGGTCTTGGTGGCCATGTGTTGCTCGCAAGCGCTGAAAGGTGCGCGAATTGTAACAATCCTGAAACTTTTTTTTAGTGCGAATTCAGCCGTGGAGCCACTCTGCCACGCGCTTGGCGAAATAAGTCAGGATGCCGTCGGCACCGGCGCGCTTGATGGCGACAAGCGATTCCATAATCACGGCCTGTTCATCCAGCCAGCCGTTTTCGGCCGCGGCCATCAGCATCGCGTACTCGCCGGAGACCTGGTAGACGAAGGTCGGCGCGCCGAATTCGTCTTTCACGCGACGCACGATGTCGAGATACGGCATGCCCGGTTTTATCATCACCATGTCCGCACCTTCGGCGAGATCCGCCGCCACTTCGTGCAGCGCCTCATCGGAATTCCCGATATCCATCTGGTAGGTGTATTTGTTGCCCGCGCCGAGGTTGCCGACGGAGCCGACCGCATCGCGGAACGGGCCGTAGAAGCTCGATGCATACTTGGCGGAATACGCGAGAATTCGCGTGTGGATGTGATCGCGTGATTCCAGCGCATCGCGGATCGCGCCGATACGCCCGTCCATCATGTCCGAGGGCGCAACCACGTCCGCGCCGGCCTCGGCATGCGACAAGGCCTGCTTCACCAGCGCGTCGACGGTTTCGTCGTTCATCACGTAACCGGTCGCATCCAGCAGGCCGTCCTGGCCGTGAACGGTGTACGGATCCAGCGCCACGTCGGTGATGACGCCCAGTTCCGGGAATTCTTCCTTCAGCGCCCGCACGGTCCGCTGGACCAGGCCGTCCTCGTTCCACGCTTCCGACGCATCCTCGGTCTTGGCGTCAGCGTCGACAACCGGAAACAGCGCGATGGCCGGGACGCGCAGCCGCGCGAGCTGCTCGGCTTCGCGCAGCAGATGATCCAGCCCCAGCCGCTCGATGCCCGGCATCGACGCCACCGGTTCGCGCGCGTTGTCGTCTTCCAGCAGGAACACCGGATAAATGAGGTCATCAACGGAAAGCTGCGATTCGCGCATCAGCCGCCGGGAAAAATCATCCCGGCGCATGCGGCGTGCGCGAAAACGGGGAAACGCGCGGCTTGCGCCGTACTTGTCGTCATTCGACCAGGACATGGCCGGCTCCACGGATGAAAGGTGCACAAGGTTAGCCGAATCCCGGTTCACGTTCATCCGCGCCAACTATACTTCCGGTTCCTTCTTTACCTGCCCGAATGAAATGAAACTGCCGCCGCGCGGGTCTATCGACTCCATGAATGCCCGACAACACCGTTTCGAAGCGCTGGTGAACGCCTTCCACGGCGATCTGTTCCGCTACGCCGCATGGCTGTGCCGGGACCGTGAGCTGGCCGCAGACCTCGTGCAGGAAACGCTGTTGCGGGCCTGGAAAGCGCTGGATGGCCTGCGCGAGGAAGCTGCGGCGAAGGGCTGGCTGATCACCATCCTGCGGCGTGAACTCGCGCGGCATTACGAACGCGCGAAACCCGCCGGGATCGAACTCGACAAGGTGCCGCTGGCCGATACCCGGCCGGGACTCGAAGACGATGCCGAGCTTGCCGTGGTCCGCGGGCATATCGCGCAACTCGATGATGAATACCGCGAGCCGCTGGTGATGCAGGTGCTGCTGGGATTCTCCGTGGAGGAAATCGCGGACGTGATGGAGCTGAAGCAGGCAACGGTGCTGACTCGGCTGTTTCGCGCGCGCAAGAAGCTGGCCGTCGCGCTGAACAGCGGCCAGCCGCAGGAGGTGACGGGATGAATCTTTCCTGCCTGGAATTCCGCCAGCTTGTAGGAGCCGTGCCCGATTCGCGTGATCCCGCTGTGCTTGAGCATCGCCTGCATTGCCGCGCCTGTGCGGCCTTTGCCGATGAGCAGGCAGCGCTGGATTCCCGCCTCGAAGCCGCCTTGCGCATCCCGGTGCCCGACGATCTGAAGGCGCGCGTGATCTGGAGCCAGTCCGGCGGACGCCGCGCCGCGTCCTGCCGCTGGGCGGCCGTGGTCGCGAGCGTCGCACTGGTGGCGATTCTCGGCGTGCTTGCCGGCCAGATCGCGGGCAGCCGTTCCTTGTCCGCCGAGATTGCCGAGCACATCGAACATGAACCGGCGCGGCTGGTGTTCGATGCCAACACGCGTGTTGCAGAACCTGTGCAGGTGAACCTGGTGCTCGAACAAGGCGGCGTTCACGCACAGCAGCCGTTGGACAATGTAGTTTCTGCCGGGTTGTGCCCGTTCAACGGCAGCCATGTGCCGCATCTCGTTATGCGAATCGATGGCGAGCCGGTCAGCGTGCTGCTGCTCGCGGATGAACAGCTGCGTGAGGCGCGCGAAATCCACGAGGACGGTTATCACGGCATGCTCATTCCGCATGAAGACGGCGCGATTGCCATCGTCGCACCGCGGCCCGAGTTGATTCGCCCGGTTCGCGAGCAACTGGAAGCGGCAGTGCAGTGGCGGCTTTGAAGATTTTTGAAAGCGTCTTCCAAAATATCCTGGTGAGGTTTCCGGGGGAGCGCGAAAAAGGGGTGCCCGGTTTTCGGGTTGACAAACAAACGCCAGGAAAACTGGCAGGAGAAAAAACATGAGCAAGAAACAGAGCATCAAGCCCATCGCACTCGCGATTTCCGCGGCGTTTGCCGCGACCGCCGGGATTGGCATTGCGAACGCCCAGACTGACGGCAATACGTCGCCGTTCAGCATGACCCATCTCAGCAGCGGCTACATGCAGGACGCAGGCACCAGCGGTGATGCCGATGCCGCCAAGAAAGGCGAAGAAGGCAAATGCGGTGAAGGCAAGTGTGGCGAGAAGAAGGGCGAGGAAGGCAAGTGCGGTGAAGGAAAATGCGGCGAGAAGAAAGGTGAAGAAGGAAAATGTGGCGAAGGCAAGTGCGGCGAGCACAAGGACAAGGCCGCCGAAGGTAGCTGCGGTGAACACAAGGACAAGGATGCAGAAGCGAGCTGTGGCGGAATGCGCTGATCGCGTTCTTTGGCATCGATCAGAACCCCGGCCTTCGCGCCGGGGTTTTTTTATGAGGCTTCCGGCTGGGGCTCGTCGAGGTAGCGAACCGTTTCCAGGTGGCAGTTGAAAATCGCACGATGCAGTGCGCCGATCGCCTCGGGACGCGGAAAACTGCGCCGCCATGCGAGAACTACTGTTCGCGTCGGCGTGCGACCCGCAAACGGAATCTCGACAAGCAATTTGTTCCTGCTGCTGAAACCCCCGCCATAACCATACTCGAGCGACGTTGCCGGCAGCACCGTGATGCCGAGTCCGCTTGCAACCATCTGGCGAATGGTTTCAAGACTCGAACCTTCGATCGTGTTCTGCAACGGCTCACCTGCTGAACCTGCCACGCATTCGGGGCAGGCCTCGACAACCTGGTCGCGAAAGCAGTGTCCCTTGCCGAGCAGCAGCAGGTTTTCTTCCGTCAGCTCTGACGAACGCAAATTCTTTTTCTTCGCCCAGCGATGCCCTGCCGGCAGCACGACGCTGAAAGACTCCTCGTAAAGCCGCCACGTCACCACGCCTGCTTCGGTAAACGGCAGCGCGACGATGATGACGTCGAGTTCGGATTGCTTCAGGCGCTCGCGAAGATTCGCGGTGTAATTTTCTTCGATGACCAGCGGCATTTCAGGCGCGAGCTTGCGAAGCGCGGGCACCACATGCGGAAACAGGTACGGGCCGACGGTGTAAATCGCGCCGACGCGCAGCTCGCCCTTGAGCGGATCGGTGCCTTGTTGCGCGATCAATTTGATGCGATCGGCCTCTTCGAGCACGCGCCGTGCCTGTTCGATAATGGGTTTACCCGAGGGCGTGAGGACAACATCACCGCTTTGGCGCTCGAACAACACGATGCCGAGTTCGTCTTCGAATTTCTTCACGCCGACGCTGAGTGTTGGCTGCGAAACGAAGCAGGCACGTGCCGCGCGGCCAAAATGGCGTTCACGCGCGACGGCGACAACGTAACGAAGTTCGGTGAGTGTCATAGCGCGACTCTATCACTTTTAAAAGCTGCATCGATGCTGACATGTGCAAAGCGTCAGTTGCAGCGCAGATTTTGACGTATTCCAGGATCGCATTACACGTTGGAGTTTTTACCCGATGTACCAACCCCTGCCTCTCGCGTATCAAGTAACTGCAACGGGGAGAGGGGATTCGACATGAACAAGTTCAGGATTTTTTGCGCGCTGTTCGCATCGGTTGTCATCATGGCGGCGCCCGCGTGGTCGCCGGATTCCGATGAGCAGGCGAGAGGCGTTGATTCGGAAAGTATCCTGGCGGAATCATGAGCCAGGCATTCCGCTCGATGTCCGGATCGGTTGTCGTCGATCCGTTTCCGCCGTATCGCCTCTCGGCGCTAGAATGCTCGCCGCGAATCTGGCAGACGGGACGGGCAAGACGGGTGGAAAAGACACGCTGTGGCTGGGCAGACGCGGGAGCGACGCCGGCTTACCTTGATTACCACGACCAGGAATGGGGCGTGCCGGTGCATGACGACCGGCTGCTGTTCGAGTTCCTGATTCTTGAGGGCGCGCAGGCGGGATTGTCCTGGTCAACCATCCTGAACAAGCGGCACAACTACCAGCGTGCGTTCGAATATTTCGATCCGGCGCGCGTTGCGCGTTTCACGGAGGCGCGTCGCGAGAAGCTGTTGCAGGATCCGGGCATCGTTCGCAATCGTCTGAAGGTCGCCGCCGCCATCGACAACGCGCGCTGTTTTCTCGAGGTGCAGAAAGAGTTCGGCAGCTTCGCCAATTACCTCTGGGGTTTCGTTGACGGCAGGCCGGTGCAGAATCATTTCCGTCGCACGCGGGATGTGCCGGCTTCGACGCCATTGTCGGATCGCATCTCGAAGGATCTGAAAAAACGCGGTTTCCGTTTCGTCGGAACGACAATCATCTACGCGTACCTGCAGGCGACCGGTGTCGTCAACGATCACCTCGTCGGTTGCTTTCGTCATTCGCAGGTGGCGCGCCCCAGTTAAATTTTCCCGCCATTCGCCGGCGCGTTATCATCGGCCGTCCTTCCGGAACGAAAAGCGCGCATGCCGGCAAAACGCAAACCTGAATCCTTCGATTTCAAACCCGGCCGACGGCTGGCGAACAAGTATGAAGTCGAAGCGCTGCTCGGTAAGGGCTGGGAAGGCGAAGTCTATCGCGTGCGGGAACTCGCCACTGGCATCAAGCGCGCAGCGAAATTCTATTATCCCGAGCGCAATGTCGGCGACAAGGCGATTACTTATTACGCGAAGAAACTCGACAAGCTGCGCCGCTGCAACATCCTGATTCCCTACCTCACGCACGACCAGGTGCAGTTTCGCAAGCACAACGTGCGCTTCCTGGTGTCGGAGTTCGTCGAGGGAATGGTGCTCACCGAGTTCCTGAAAGCACAGCCCGGCAAGCGGTTGACGCCGTTTGAAGGTTTGCACTTGCTGCACACGCTGGTCTCGGGAATGGAGCAGGTGCATCAGCTGAAGGATTATCACGGCGATCTGCACAGCGGCAATATCATCGTTGGCCGCTATGGCATCGGTTTCAGCGTGAAGCTGATCGACATCTACCGTTGGCACGGACCCACACGCGAGAACATCACCGAAGACGTTTACGACATCATCCGGATTTTTTACGACGTACTTGGCGGACGCGCACGGTATTCAACACATCGTCCCGAGATCAAGGCGATCTGTTGCGGCCTGCGACGCGATCTCATCAAGAAAAAATTCCGCACGGCGGGACAGCTGCGTGCGTACCTGGAAAACATGGAGTGGGAAGGGCCGTAGCTAGTCCCGACGGAAGATGTCTTGTTCCTGCCGGAAGGTCTTGAACTCGAGTGCGTTGCCGGACGGGTCCTTCACGAAGAACGTTCCCTGTTCGCCGGGTTCGTTTGCGAAGCGCACATAAGGCTCGATCAGGAAATCGACGTTCGCGGCGCGCAGTCTTTCCGCCAGCCGTTCCCACTGATCCCACTCGATGATCAGGCCGAAGTGCCGCACGGGTACCTTCCTGTCATCTACCGTATTGTGCGCCGTCGTCTCATTCTCATCGACGAGATGCGCGGAAACCTGGTGTCCGTAAAAATCGAAATCGATCCAGCGTGCAGCTTCGCGGCCGGCCTTGCAGCCGAGAAGCTCGACGAAGAAATGGCGTGTCGCTTCGATGTCGCGAACGGGGAACGCGAGATGAAAGCGCGGACGGTTCATGCGCGAATCTCTTACAGCCAGTCGCGCGGTTCGCGCAACACCTCATAAAGTTCGGCTTCCGGCGAATCCGGTTCAGGTTCATAACCGTATTCCCAGCGGACCAGCGGCGGCAGCGACATCAGGATGGATTCCGTGCGTCCGCCCGACTGCAAACCAAACAGCGTGCCGCGATCCTGCACAAGATTGAACTCCACGTAACGGCCGCGGCGGTAGAGCTGGAAGTTTCTTTCCCGGTCGCCGTATTCGGTGTCCTTGCGGCGTTCGACGATTGGCGCATATGCGGGCATCAGGCTTTCGCCAACCGCGCGCGTCAGCCCGAATGCATCGCCTTCATGAAAATCGTCGTAGAACAGCCCGCCGATGCCGCGCGCCTCATGGCGATGCTTCAGCCAGAAATACTCGTCGCACCATTGCTTGAAACGCGGATAAAGATCTTCGCCGAACGGCGCCACGGTTTCGCGCGCTATGGCATGCCAATGGCGCGCGTCTTTCTCGAACACGTAAAAAGGCGTGAGATCGTAACCGCCGCCGAACCACCACACCGCGTCATCACCGGAACCGGCGATAAAGAAACGCACATTCATGTGCGTGGTCGGAACGTAAGGATTTCTCGGATGAAAGACGAGCGACACGCCCATGGCCTGCCACGCCTTGCCTGCCAGTTGAGGGCGATTCGCCGAGGCCGACGGCGGCAGTTGCTCGCCCATGACGTGCGAGAAGCCGATGCCAGCCTGCTCGAACACCGTCCCGTCTTTCAACACGCGACTGATTCCGCCGCCGCCGGCCTCTCGTTGCCAGGCATCGCGCTCGAACGTTCCGCGACCGTCGAGTGTTTCAACATCGCGCACGATGTGCTCTTGCACGCCAAGCAGCCATTCGCGAACGGCATTGCTGTCAGGTGTGTCAGTCATGGTGTCTCGACACTTCAGGCAGGGCGAAGAATTTTACCGGTTTCGAGATCACGAATCTCGCTGGGGCTGTCGGCACCACCCAGTTCACCGGCAACAACAGGCAATCCTGGAAAATAATGTTCCACGGTTTGAGCGTCGCGCGCCGGCGTCTCGCCGGAATGGTTCACGCTGGTTGAAACCAGCGGCTTGCCGGCAACGCGGCAGAGTTCGGCCATGACAGGGTGTGCGGTGACACGCAATGCGACGGTTTCATGTTCGCCGCGAATCCACTCGGGAACGTGTTCGTTGGCGCGCACCAGCCAGGTCACGGGACCAGGCCAGCTTGATGCAAGCGTTTCCTGTTGCGCACGTGAAAGACGGCGGACAAGCGAGGTGAACTGGTACAGGCCGCCGGCGACAAGAATCAGACCTTGCGAAACATCGCGTTGCTTGAGTGCAAGCAGTTCCCGGACGGCGGGTTCATTCCACGGATCGCAACTCAGCCCGTAAACGGCTTCCGTCGGGCAGGCAACGATGCCGCCCGAGCGGATGATTTCGAACGCTGCGGGAATATCGAGCGGAATCACGCTTCGGTTTTCTTCTTCTTCACCGTAGCTTTCTTCTTTTTCTTCTTCGCGCTGGATTTCTTTTTCTTCTTTTTGGCCGGCGCTTTTTTCTTCGCGCCCGCTTTCTTTTCAGTTGCCTTCTTCTCGACCGGCGCCTTCTTCGCGGCGGCCTTCTTGCCGCCACGCCGTCCGCGCTCGGGTGCGTTGGCAATCAGTTCGCGGCAGTCCGGCAGGGTCAGCGACTTCGGATCGACGTCTTTTGGAATCTTGGCGTTCTTGTTGCCGTCGGTAACGTAGGGACCGTAACGGCCATTCAGCACCTGGATGCCTTCGTCGGCGAAGTCGTGAATGATGCGGTTCGCGTCCGCTTCCTTCTTTGCAGCGACGACTTCCAGGGCGCGCTCGGGGCTGACCGTGTAAGGATCATCGTCCTTCAATGATGCGTACTTGGCGCCGTACTTCACGTACGGCCCGAAGCGGCCGATCGCCACAATCATTTTCTCGCCTTGGGGCGTTTCGCCGAGATCGCGCGGCAGGTTGAAAAGGTACAGCGCCTCGTCGAGCGTGATGTGATCCATCTTCTGGCCGGGGCGCAGGCCGGCGAACTTCGGTTTTTCCTCGTCGTCCTTGGTGCCGATCTGCACGAAGGGTCCGTAACGTCCCATGCGAACGGAAACCGGCCGGCCGGATTTCGGATCCGTGCCGAGGTCGCGCGCCATCGCAACTTCCTCGCGTGTGACGTTCTCTTCCTTGTGCTCGACGAGATCCTTGAACGGCTCCCAGAATTTCTTCATCAGCGGCACCCAGTCTTCCTCGCCGCGCGAGACCGCATCGAGTTCATCTTCGAGCTTCGCGGTGAAGTCGTAATCGACGTACTGGGTGAAATGATCCGTGAGGAAACGGCTGACGATGCGGCCGATGTCGGTGGGAATGAAGCGGCGGCTGTCCATTTCCACGTATTCGCGATTCTGCAAGGTGGAAATGATGGTCGCGTAGGTCGAAGGCCGTCCGATACCGCGTTCTTCCAGCGCCTTGACGAGGCTCGCTTCCGAGAAGCGCGGCGGTGGTTCGGTGAAATGCTGCGTGGTATCGATGCCGTCGAGCACGACCTTGTCGCCTTCGTTCAGCTCCGGCAGCGTCTTGTCATCGTCGTCTTCCGCCTTGTCGTCGACGCCTTCCTGGTAAACGGCGATGAAGCCCGGCTTGACCAGTGTCGAACCGGTGGCGCGAAACGCGTTGCCGTCGCCGCAGGCAATTTCCGCGGCAACGGTGTCATACAGCGCGTGCACCATCTGGCAGGCGATAGTGCGCTTCCAGATCAGGTCATAGAGCTTGAACTGGTCCGGCGTCAGGTATTTCTTCACGCTCTCCGGCGTGAAATGTGCGGATGTCGGGCGAATGGCTTCGTGCGCTTCCTGCGCATTTTTCGCTTTCGTCTTGTAGGTGTTCGGCTCCGCCGGCACGTTTTCTTCGCCGAAGCGCTGCCTGATGACTTCGCGAATTTCCGCGAGCGCATCCTGCGAGAGCGTGACCGAATCGGTACGCATGTACGTGATCAGGCCGACCGTGCCTTCGTCGGTTTCCATGCCTTCATACAATTGCTGCGCGAGCCGCATGGTGCGCTGTGCGCCGAAACCGAGCTTGCGCGAGGATTCCTGTTGCAGCGTCGAGGTCGTGAACGGTGCCGCCGGGTTGCGCTTGCGCTGTTTCTTTTCAACCTTGCCGACAACGAGGTTGTTGCCCGCCGCATGCAGTTCCTTTTCCGCAGCGCGCGCCGTGTCTTCGTTGCCGAAATAGAACTGTTCGACGCGCTCGTTGTGGAAACGCCACAGCTTGCTGCCGAAGTTCTGGCCGTCTTTCGCAAAGCGGCCTTCCAGTGTCCAGTATTCGCGCGGCTGGAATTTTTCGATCTCTTCTTCACGTTCAACAATCATGCGCAGCGCGGGCGACTGCACGCGGCCGGCCGACAGGCCGCGGCGAATTTTCTTCCACAGCAGCGGCGAAAGATTGAAACCGACGAGGTAATCCAGTGCGCGGCGCGCCTGCTGCGCGCTGACGAGATCCAGCGACAGTTCGCGTGGATGCAAAACGGCATCATTGAGCGCGCGCTTGGTGATTTCATGGAACACAACGCGGCTCACGTGCTTGCCGTCAAGCGCGCCACGTTCCTTGAGAAGTTCATACAGGTGCCAGGAAATCGCTTCGCCTTCGCGATCCGGGTCAGTGGCGAGCATCAGCGCGTCGGCCTTGCGCAGTTCCTTCTCGATCTTGTCGACGTGCTTTTCGTTCTTTTCGATGACCTGGTACTTCATGCGGAAGTCGTCACCCGGATCGACAGCGCCTTCCTTCGGCACGAGATCGCGCACATGGCCGTAGGACGCGAGCACCTCGTAATCCTTGCCGAGATACTTCTTGATCGTTTTTGCTTTCGCCGGTGATTCGACAATGACCAGGTTCTTGCTCATGGCTCCAATCTTTCAAGGGTCACGGAGGAAAATAAAGATGGCGCCGCGCGTTACCGCGCGGCGAATGAATCAGGCAGGCGTCTGGCGGAGGTCCCCCTGTTGCAGCCTCCGCAGTGCGGTCAATGCACCGCGCCCACGCCCTCTTCAAAGACCAGGTCTTCCATCCGCGCAAAGGCCTGTTCCTGGCCCGGCTGGTTGAAAAGGACCATGAGGATAATCCACTTGACCTGATCAATGTCAATTTCGTCCGCATCCAGTGCCATGATGCGGTCGATCACCAGCTCGCGGTTTTGCTGGTTGAGGATGCCGATCTGTTCCAGGTAGAGCAGGAAGCCGCGGGATTCGGTGTCGATGCGCAGCAGTTCTTCGCCGTTGAAAACGCGGATGGAGCTTTTTGCGTGGCGCCGCAGTCCGCTTGCCGGGTCGGCGGCGAGACCTTCGAGCCAGTTGAAGGCCTTGGTGACTTCGCCGCGGTCGAAGCCGGCTTCTTCCAGTTCGATGCGGAGCAATTCGCGGTCGGGTTGTACTTCGGTTTCGTCGTCCAGGTAGTTTTCGAACAGGTACATCAGAACGTCGAGCAGATTTTCTTTAATCATCATGGCTACCCTTATGTCACCCGTGCATACCGTCCGCCGGGCGCGGCCTCCACTTTTCCCTGGAGCTCCAGGATGAGCAGCATGGAGGATACCACGTCGGCATTCAGGCCGGTTCTAGCGACGATTACGTCCACCGGTGTGGGGTCGTAGCCCATCTTTTCCAATAGGCTGCGATACTGCGGGTCATCAGCCTCCTCTTTTGCCTCTACGGTCAATGTGGTCTCCGTCGCAGGTTCCGCGCTCGACAAACGAACGCCGATCAGCGGCCCGAGTTCCTCGAGTACGTCGTTTGCGGATTCAACCAGCTTCGCGCCGTCGCGAATCAACCGATGACAACCGCGCGCCAGCGGGTTGTGGATCGACCCTGGAATCGCGAACACTTCGCGGCCCTGTTCGCTGGCGAGTCTTGCGGTAATCAGGGAACCGGAACGGTAAGCGGCTTCGACAACCAGCGCGCCCAGCGACATGCCACTGACAATGCGATTGCGCTGCGGGAAATTTTCGGCGCGCGGCGGCGTTCCCGGCGGAAATTCAGACACCAGCACCCCTTCGGCAAGAATGCGTTCGCCAAGTTTCCGGTTGCTCGCGGGATACAGGCGATCAAGACCTGTTCCGCAGACGGCGACCGTGCCGCCACTGGCATCAAGTCCGCCTTCGTGTGCGGCGGCATCGATGCCAAGCGCGAGCCCGCTGGTGATGAGCAGTCCCGCGCGTGCCAGGGTGCGTGCGAAATCGTAAGCGATATCCCGTCCACCAGCCGTGGGATTACGGCTGCCGACAACGGCAAGTTGCGGACGCTGCAACAGCGAAATGTCGCCGCGCGTGAACAGTGCGATCGGCGGATCGGGAATACGCAACAGCATGTCGGGATATTCAGCGGCGTTCGCCGGCAGCAGGCGTGCGCCGCTTGTTGCGATCCAGTCCGCATCGGCATCGACGCGTTCCCAATCCGGCGTGAGCAAGGCTTCGCGGGTGCGCGGACGCAAGTCGAACGGTGCAAGCTGACGGGGTTTGAGGGAGAAAAGGGCCTCTGGCGAGCCGAATTCGGCCAGCAGCGCTTCGAGGTTTGCCCACCCGAGGCCCGGTGTCCGGACCAGGGCGAGCCAGTGGCGCAGATCCTTCATGTGCCGGCCGGCCCTCCGGTTGGTGATCCGGGCGAACTCTGGACGGTTCGCTCCGGTTTTCTCAAGGCCGCGCCGTGATCCCTGACGCGACGTGTTGCATTTCAGTCTTTCAGGGATTCCTGACCATGTCCAGCAGATGAATCTCGCTGGTGGCATTCATGACCAGCCCGTACGAGATGTTGTCAAAAGTGCGGAAGATCAGCAGTGTGCCAGCGCGCTCGTCCGGCAGGCGGACGTTTTCGTCGCTCAGCCAGCCGTCGGCGACCTTGTCTTCGATAATCTCGCCGCGCCGGTAGATGGCCAGCACGTCGCCTGTTTCCAGCCCACTATTCTCGCCCCGGTTCACGGTGGCGATCTGGAACTGGCCAAACTGCGACACGCCGTCGACCACGTCGATGATCTCCCCGTTAATCTGCGTGTCCGGCGGTGACGGCAGGAAATTCGTGTTGAACTCCTCGTCTTCCACCGGCACCAGCCGGTCACCGCGCATGGCTTCGCGCTTCGTTGCGTCAAGGTACATGGTGGCGGGATCGCCCTGCCGGCGAATCACGCCCTGGCCGACCTCAAGCGCTTCGAAGCCCAGCGAGTCACCAGTTTCGGGATCAATGTATTCATCGCCGATCCGGATGATGTGGTAGCGGAGCGGGTCCCCGGTTTCCACGCCCCGGACGTAGACGGAATTTCCCGCCCCCGACAACAGTCGCCCATCCTGGCTGCGCAGGATGTACGGCAGCTCTTCGTAAACGTCCTCATCCACCACCCGGGTGTTGCTGAGGAAGGGGCGAATCGCCTCGATCGGAATGGTCGGGATCGCCGAGGCAAGCGGCGTGGTGCGAACTCTTGGCGACAGCCGCGTCACCGGCAGCGTCGTCTGATAGACCTCGCCCTCGCGCGTGATCTGCAGGTGCGCCTGTCCGTCCTTCCAGAAAATCGTGATGATGTCGCCAGGATAAATAAGGTGCGGATTGTCGATCTGCGGATTCGTGTACCAGATCTCCGGCCACAGCCAGGGATCACGGAGGAACATCGTTGAGATGTCCCAGAGTGTGTCGCCTTTCTTGACGACATAGCGCTCGGGCGCGCGCGGCGCGAGCTCCACAGGCGGCTTTTCGACGGGCGCAGCCTGGACAGGTTCGGGAGCCGGCGGCGGTTCGGGTTGCGCCGCGCAACCCGCCAGCAGCAAGCCTGCAACCAGCGCCGCAACAAAAGAGGCCGCTTGAAAACGGGTATAATGCACAGAATTCTCAGAGGACCTGTCATCGGTACGCGGTGAGTGATTCATGCACGGGTCTCCGAGGCTGCGGGGCTTTTCCGCCCATCATTTGAATCGATGTTCCAGCCGCAAATTAGCCAAAAGATAGTGATAAACCAAAGGCTTGCGGCTCAAGTTTTTAGTATGCTCATAACTTTAGCAGCATATCTTATGAAAATACACGAAATCTGACCGGTGTCACATGGCCCTACTCGACATTCTTCACTATCCGGATTCCCGTCTCAGAAACGTGGCAAAGCCCGTGGATGCGGTCAATGACGAGCTCCGCAAACTGATCGACGACATGTTCGAAACCATGTACGCGGCACCCGGTATCGGCCTTGCTGCGACCCAGGTGAATGTCGCAAAGCGGGTGGTGGTGATCGACGTTTCCGACAATGGCGACGAACCGCTCGCGCTGGTCAACCCTGAGATTCTTGAAAAGGACGGCGTCGAAACCATGCAGGAAGGCTGCCTGTCCGTGCCCGGCTTCTACGAAAACGTCGAGCGCGCCGAGCACATCCGGTTCCGCTACCGGGATCGCAACGGCGAGATGATCGAGCGCGAGGCCGATGGCCTGCTGGCGGTCTGCGTGCAGCACGAAATCGACCATCTCGACGGCAAGCTGTTCGTGGATTACCTCTCCGATCTCAAGCGCAGCCGCATTCGAAAGAAGCTGGAAAAACAGCAGCGCCTCGAAGGCGCGGAATCCGAACGCTCCACAAGCCGCGTGCTTTGAGGAGCGAAGCCATTGCGCCTGGTCTTCGCCGGCACCCCGGACTTCGCCGTGCCCGCGCTGGACGCGCTGATTGCAGCGGGGCATGAAATTGTCGCGGTTTACACGCAGCCGGATCGCCCGGCTGGGCGCGGACGCAAGCTCGCCCCTTCCCCCGTCAAGCAGCGCGCACTCGAACACGGCATTCCCGTCGAGCAGCCCGAATCGCTGAAAAATCCTGAAGGCCGCACTGCGCTGGCCGCTTATCACCCGGATGTCATGATTGTTGTCGCCTACGGCCTGTTGCTGCCGCAGGCCGTACTCGACATTCCCGCCCACGGTTGCCTGAACATCCATGCCTCGCTGCTGCCGCGGTGGCGTGGCGCCGCGCCGATCCAGCGCGCCATTGCCGCGGGCGACACCGAAACCGGCGTCGGCATAATGCGAATGGAAAAGGGCCTGGACACGGGGCCGGTGTTGCTGGAGCGAAGAATTCCCATCGATGCCGCGGAGACCGGCGGCAGCCTGCACGACAAGCTCGCAGCCCTCGGCGCCGAGGCGATCGTCGAGGCATTGGCGAATCTCACAACATTGGACGCGCGTCCGCAGGACGATTCGAAAGCGACGTATGCGTACAAATTGACCAAGCAGGAAGCCGCGCTCGACTGGTCGAAATCCGCCATCGAACTCGCGCGACAGGTGCGCGCCTTCGATCCCTGGCCGGTGGCGTTCACGATTTTCAATCATGAAACCCTGCGCATCTGGTCTGCCGAAGCACTGCCGCTATCGGCAAAAAAATTCACACCGGGCGAGATCGCATCCGCCACCGTCGACGGGATCGACCTCGCGACCGGCGAGGGATTGCTGCGCATCACGCGCCTCCAGCCACCCGGCAAGCGACCGATGAACGTCGCCGAATTCCTGAACGGCCATGCCGTGGCCGTCGGCCAGCGGCTGGGACGCTGACATGCCCGGAAGCGTCCGTGCCGCCGCCGCCCGCGGTCTCGCCCGCGTCATCCAGGGCGGTTCGCTCAACGACCTGATGCCGGCGATCCTGGCAGGCATTTCCGAACCTGCCGATCGCGCACTGGCGCAGGAACTGGTTTACGGCAGCTTGCGCTTCGCGCCCCGGCTGGAATTCATGCTCTCGAAACTGCTGGAGCGTCCGGTGCGGAAACGCGAACCGCGCGTGCACGCCTTGATGATGGTCGGCCTCTACCAGCTTCTCTACATGCGCGTGCCGCCGCACGCCGCTGTCGCGGAGACCGTCGAGGCCGCGCGCCTGATGAAAAAGCCCTGGGCGGTCGGCTTGACCAACGCCGTGCTGCGCCGGGCGCAGCGCGAACAGGAGTCATTGGTTGCAGCCGCAGACGCGCATCCGGTCGGCCGCTCCGCGCATCCCGACTGGCTGCTCGCGATCCTGCAGAAAGACTGGCCGGACGACTGGGAAAACATTGTTACCGCAAACAACGCGCGCCCGCCCATGACCTTGCGCGTGAATCGCCGCGTGCAATCGCGGGAGAATTACCTGGATGAACTCCTCGCGGCGGGCATCAAGGCCGAAGCACATTCACAGGTGCCGGACGCCATCCAGCTCGCGGCACCCACAGACGTGACCGCCTTGCCGGGTTTCGCCGATGGCCACGTTTCCGTGCAGGATGTTGCCGCCCAGCTCGCGGCGGACGTTCTCGATCCCCAGCCGGGTGAACGGATTCTCGATGCCTGCGCCGCGCCCGGCGGCAAGACCGCGCACCTGCTGGAACGCAGCCCGGACCTCGCGCAGCTCGTCGCTGTCGATCGCGAAGCCGAACGGCTGGATCGCGTAGCGGAAAACCTGGCGCGTCTGAACCTCGCTGCGACGCTTGTCCATGGCGATGCCGCGAAACCCGAAGCGTGGTGGGAGGGAGAGTTGTTCGATCGCATTCTCGTCGATGCCCCCTGTTCGGCGACCGGCGTGATCCGCCGGCACCCGGACATCAAGCTGTTGCGCCGCCAGAAGGACATCGCGAGCCTTGCGAACCTGCAGGCCCGCATTCTCGATGCGCTCTGGCCGCTGCTCGCACCCGGCGGGCGACTGGTGTATGCCACGTGTTCCGTGCTCGCGGCGGAAAATGCGGACCAGGTCGCCGCCTTCATCCGCCGTCATTCCGACGCCCTTGCCGTGCCGCTGGCCGCCGGCTGGGGACGCCCCGCCGGTTTTGGCCGCCAGGTGCTGCCCGGCGAAGCGGGCATGGACGGTTTTTTCTACGCTGTACTGACAAAATCCGCTTGACCGTCCGCGCATTCGAGGTGGCAAGCAAGGCCGCTGGCAGCTATACCTTTTATAAGGGTGGCTATTCATGCGAGGGCCGCAATGCGTCATTTCTTCCGTCGAGCAACCGCGCCGTTTGTGCCATTGGCACTCTTGTTGCCCCTGCTTTTCACGGCATGCAGCCAGGAACCTGAAAGCGAAACCGCCGGCGCAAGCCAGGATTCCCCCGCAGCTGCTGATTGCCGTCTTGTCATGGGCTGGGATTCCTGGCCGCCGTACCAGTACCGCAATCCACAGGGTGAAGTCGCTGGACTCGATATCGATATCGCGCGCGCGGCCGCTGCCGCCGGCGGCTGCGAAATCGATTTCGTCGACGGCAACTGGATGGACATGCTCAATCGCCTGCGCGATGGCGACGTCGACCTGCTCGCCGGTGCGACGCCCACGCCGGGGCGCGAGGAATTCGCCGTCTTCACCGAACCCTACCGCTCGGAGTCCTTCGCGGTGTTCACGCTCGCCGACAATGCACAAATCCGTGCGACTGAAACGCTTGCCGAACTGTTCGACAGCGAAGCGCGCATTGGCACGGTTGCCGAGTATTACTACGGCGAGGAAATCTACGCCCTGATGGATGTCGCCGCAGCAGCAGGCCGCCTGCGGGAAGTGGAGGTTTCGGAAGACAACTACCAGGACCTGTTGAACGGCGAAATCGACGCCTTCCTCGACGATCCCTTCGTCGCCTCGTCAATACTTCGCAGCCGTGGCTGGGGTGAGCGCATTGTCGCCACCGGTCTCAACACCGCAACCGGACAAGTGTCATTCATGCTCAGCCGCCAGAGCGTGACGCCACAAGTCATTCAACGTTTCGGGGACGGCATGAATCGAATTCGCGAAAATGGCGAACTGGCAGCCATTCTCGAGGAATACCGGAAGTAGTTCAGTCCTGCGGCGCCGGAAAGAACTGCGCGCCGTCGAAGCGCAACTTGCCGCCATCGAAATCCTGCTGCGTGAGTTCGCGCATCAGTTTCAGCGCGCCTTGTGAAGCATCCGGAAACACGCCATCCGGACGGCGTTGCACCGCCGACAGCAGCATTCCTTTCACGAATCGGCCGTCTTCATCGATCACGGCTTCGAGCACCGGCGCGAGTCCCTTGTCACCACTCACACTGATTCCCCAGTGCGTCGCGAAATTGCCGAGGCTGTAGGCAATCAAGCGGCCGCGATAAAGCTCCAGTCCGCGTGGCACGTGGGGTCCGTGGCCGATGACGAGATCCGCGCCCGCGTCGATCACCGCGCGAGAAAATTTCCGTAAATCCCCGCGCTGTTCGCCGTAATAGGTTTCCATGCCTTGCGGCACGTGCAAGGCGTCCGCGCCTTCCGCGCCGCCGTGAAAGGAAACGATCACGATGTCGTGACCGATGTCGAGTCCGGCCACGAGATGCGCCGCACCTTCCACGTCGAGCAACGACCACGAACCGATGTTCGGCGCGAAGCCGACGACCGCGACGCGATGACCTTCCACGACGAGGCTCGCAATGTCTTCGACGCGTCCCGTATGCGCGATACCGGCGGCATCCAGCACCGCCATGCTGGCGCTGCGTCCGGCTTCTCCGAAATCACGCGCGTGATTGTTGGCGAGACTCACCACGTCGAAACCGGCATCGCGCAAGGTGAACGCGTAGCGCGACGGCGAGCGGAAGAGATAACAGAGGCTCGGGTTGTCGCAGAATTTTTCAGGCGTACCGCCGTCCATCAGCACGCCTTCGACATTGCCGAAAGTGAGATCGGCGTCGCGCAACCAGTGCACGACCGGCGCGAGCAAATCGCGTCCGTCGTTCGGCGGCAGGCGTTCTTGCGGAAAATCGGTGCCGAGCATGATGTCGCCCACTGCGCGAATGCGCAGCGTCGGCGATTTTTCGATCTCCGGCACGACCACCGGCGCCACTTCGGACGGCGCACGTGGCGTCGCGCAGGCCGCAACGATCAGCGCGACGCACGAAAGCAGTATTCTCGAAAACGATTTCATATCAATTTTCGCCGACGCGAATCACAAGGGCCTGGATTTCGTTCTCCGCTAGCCGGTCGCGCGCCGCGTTCAGTTTATCCAGGTCCTCGAACGGCCCGATGCGCACGCGATGCCAGACCTGGTCATCATCGATGGTCACCGTCTGGATGTCGGATTCAATGCCGATGAGCGCGAGTTGCGCGCGCAAGCGGTCGGCGTCGTCGGTGTTGCGGAACGATCCGGCCTGGAGCACATAGGTTCCGGGTTGTTCGACTTGTGAGACTTCGCCGGAACGCCGCACGTCCTTGTCCTGCTCGGGAATCACGACTTCGAAATTCGGCAGCATCTTGTAGAAATCGAATTGCGGTTCGTCATCTTTCGCAGGCGTTGCCGGCGCTTTTTCCGGTGGCGTAACGACGGTTTTCGCAGGCTGCGAATCCTTTTCCGGAACACCGATCTGCAACAGCACGGCAGCGCCAAAACCCGCCGCGAAACCAGCAACCAATCCAAGTAAACCTGAAGACACGCGCGACTCGCTGCGTGGTCCGGCGGCGTGCTTGTAATCGCGTGGCATTACATGCTCTCCGGCGCACTTACGCCCAGCAGCGCAAGACCATTGCGGATGACTTGTCCTGCTGCTTCGGCGAGTGCCACGCGTGCGTTGCGAAGGGCTTCGTCTTCGACAATGAATTTCTGCGCGTGATACCAGGTATGAAACGCGGTCGCGAGTTCGGTGAGATAAATCGAAACAATGTGCGGCTCAAGATTGCGCGCGGCGGTTTCAACCACTTCCGGGTAACGGCTGATCGCCGCCATCATCGTTTGTTCGTGTTCGGTTTCAAGCATGACGAGTTTCTGCAAACCGGCAGCGCGGTCGTAGCTCACGCCACGTTCCTTCATTTCACGCAACACGCTCGCGACGCGCGCATGCGCATATTGAATGTAATAGACCGGATTATCGTTCGATTTTTTCAACGCAAGATCGATATCGAAAACGAGTTGTGAATCCGGTTTGCGCGCGATCAGGAAATACCGCGTCGCATCACGCCCGACCTGGTCGATGAGATCGCGCAGCGTCACATACGAACCCGCGCGTTTCGAGATCTTCACTTCCTCGCCGCCGCGCATCACCGTGACCATCTGGTGCAGCACGTAATCCGGCCAGCCTTTCGGAATGCCCGCTTCCAGCGCCTGCAAGCCCGCCTTCACGCGCGCAAGCGTGCTGTGATGATCCGCGCCGTGTTCGTTGATGACGCGCATGAAACCGCGATTCCATTTATCAATGTGATACGCGACATCCGGCAGGAAATACGTGTAACTGCCGTCGGACTTGCGCATGACGCGATCCTTGTCGTCGCCGAAGTCCGTGGTCTTCAGCCACAGCGCGCCGTCGCTTTCATAGGTGTGGCCTTTCGCGACGAGCTGTTTCACGGTGTCCTCGACCTTGCCGTCGGTGTACAGCGAGGATTCGAGAAAGAACACATCGAACTCCACGCCGAATGCCTTGAGGTCCGCATCCTGCTCGCGGCGCAGGTACGCCACGGCGAAATGCCGGATCGCTTCGACGTCTTCAACGTCGCCAGTGCCGGTGAATGACTGGTCATCCGCGATAACCGTCTGTTTCTGCATGTACGCGTCGGCGACATCCTTGATGTACTCGCCGCGGTAACCGTCCTCGGGCCAGCCGGCGTCATCGGGTTTCAGACCCTTGCAGCGCGCTTGCACGGAGCGCGTGAGATTCTCGATCTGGTTGCCTGCATCGTTGTAGTAGAACTCGCGCGTCACATCCCAGCCGTTCGCATCCAGCACGCGCGCGAGCGAATCGCCGATGGCCGCGCCGCGTCCGTGTCCGACGTGCAGCGGGCCCGTCGGGTTCGCGGACACGAACTCGATCTGCACTTTCGCGCGCGCGCCGTTGTCATTGCGCCCGTAATCCTCGCCGCCGCCAAGCACGTTGCGGATTTCAGCGGCGTACGCTTCCTGTGAAAGAAAGAAATTGATGAAGCCGGGGCCGGCGATTTCCGTCTTTATGACGAGATCCGAGACGGGGAGCGCATTCACCAGCGCCTCGGCGATGTCGCGTGGTTTGCGGCGCGCGGGTTTTGCGAGGTTAAGCGCGAGATTACTCGCGAAATCGCCGTGCGCGCGATCGCGCGTGCGTTCCACCTGGATGTCGATGCCATCGCGTGCATCGAGCGGCAGCAGGTCGGCGGGCAGGCGGTCGAGCGCGATGCGCAGCAGTTCGGAAATGGAAGCTTTCAATTCGATTCTCGTTGGCGCGGAAAAGGCGTGATTTTACCGGAAATCCCTGCGGCGGGCTGGCGGGCGGCGACACAAAATCCCCCCGCCGGGCTGGCGCCCGACGACCCCCTTTTGCAAAGGGGGTCGCTTTATTCTCGCGCCGTAACAACGTGGTTGTCGCAGTAGCGTTCTCAAAAAAGATCCGCCGGATCCACATCCACCGACCACCGCACCTTGCGCGCTTCGGGAAGACTCTCGAGTTGCGGCACCCAGTCCGCGAGCAGGCGCTGCAGTTCGGCGCGCTCGCCGGCCTTGAGCAGCAATTGCGCGCGGTAGCGCCCGGCGCGGCGTTCCATCGGCGCGGGCGCGGGGCCAAGCAACATGACGCCGCGTGGATTCTGCGCATCGGCAAGATTGCGCGCGGATTCGAGAAACGCGCGCGGCGCTTCGATGCTCGCGGCTTCGGCGCGCAGCAGCGCGAGCGAGGCGTACGGTGGCAGGCCGGCTTCGCGCCGCTCGCGCAAGGCAGCGTCAGCGAACGCGTCGAAGCCATGTTGTGCGAGCTGCACCAGCAACGGGTGTTCCGGGTGATGCGTCTGCACCAGCACCTCGCCGGGCCGCTCGGCACGTCCGGCGCGCCCGGCCACCTGCACGATCAACTGCGCCATGCGCTCGGCCGCGCGGAAATCCAGGCCGAACAATCCGGCATCTGCGTTCATCACGCCGACCAGCGTCAGGTTCGGAAAATCATGACCTTTCGCCAGCATCTGCGTGCCGATGAGCAGCCGCCGTTCGCCGGAACGAATCGCCTGCAACAAGTCATCCAGCGAACCCTTGCGGCGCGTGGTGTCGCGGTCCACGCGCGCAATGGGCGCGTCGGGGAAAATTTCCGCGAGCGTTTCCTCCAGCCGTTCGGTGCCACGGCCCATGCGTTCCAGCGCGGCATGTCCGCAATCCGGACAAGCGACTGGAATGCCGGCTTCGGCGCCGCAATGATGGCACTGCATTTTCGCGCGCCGCTGGTGCAGCGTGAGATACGCATCGCAACGGCGGCACTGCGCGAGCCAGCCGCATTCCCGGCATTCCAGCCGTGGCGCGTAACCGCGACGGTTCAGAAACAAAAGCACCTGGCCGTCGGCATCGAGATGCCGGCGCACATTCTGCAACAGCATGTCGGACATGCCGCCGGTCAAGCGCTGGCCGCGGATATCGAGCAACGAAATGCGCGGTGCCGCGGCGTTGCCGGCGCGTTCCGGCAGCTGCAGGTGGCGGTAACGGCGGCTGTGCGCATTCGCGAGACTCTCAAGCGATGGCGTCGCCGAGCCGAGCAGCACCGGCACGCTGTTTCGCTGCGCGCGCACCACGGCGAGATCGCGTGCGGAATAGCGAAAGCCTTCCTGTTGCTTGAAGGAAGCGTCGTGTTCCTCATCGACAATGAAAATCCCCGGATCTTTCAGCGGCACGAACACGGCCGAGCGCGTACCGATCAACACGCGCGCCTCACCGGTGCGCATCGCATTCCACGCGGCTAGCCGTTCGGTGTCGTTCAGTCCGGAATGGCTGACCACCAGCGGGACGTCGATGCGACGGCGGAAGCGCTCGACGAGTTGCGGCGTCAGGCCGATCTCGGGCACGAGCACTACGGCTTGCGCGCCGTTAGCGAGCACGGATTCGAGAATGCGCAGGTAAACCTCGGTCTTGCCGCTGCCGGTGACACCTTCAAGAAGAAATGCCTGGAAACCGCCGAGCGCGTTCGACACCGCCTTGATGGCTTCGGCCTGCGCTGCACCGGGCGCCGGCGTTGCGTCGCCAGGCAGCGGCGGCAGCACGGGCGTGACTGACTCGCCGATGACGAGGCCCTTTTTTTCCAGCGCTTGCATGGCCGCGCGCCAGCCGTTGCTGTCTTCGGCGAGCCTTGCTTCATCCGCGCCGTCCGGATTTTTCTGTACGCGCGCCAGCAATCGCGCCTGGCGCGGCGCGCGGGAAAGCGTATCGGGATCGGTCGCCTTGCCCGCATCGGTGAGATGCCAGCGTTCCAGTGCGGCCGCGTCGATGCCATCGCCCCGCCGCAACCGCACCGGGAACAGCGTCTCGAACACCGAACCTGGCGTTGCGCGGTAGTAATCCACCGCCCAGCGCGCGAGGTACAGCAGTTCCTCGCCAACCAGCGGCTCGGCGTCCAGCAACTCGTATGCCGCGCGCAGTTTCGCCGCGGGCGCATCGGTATGGGTGCGGTTTTCGGTGACAACCCCGATCATCGACTGGCGGCCGAACGGCACGCGCACCCGTGCGCCGGGCAGGATCTGCTCGATGGAAACACCAGCAGGCGGCAGGTAATCAAAGGTGCGGTATAACGGCGACGGCAAGGCGACACGGAGATAGCGGGCACGCAGCATCCGGAGTAATCCTTACTGTGACTTTTCCACAGAATCTGTGGATAAGCTTGTGGATGGCGTGGTGGCAGCTGCGTTTGCGGCTTGGCCGCGGTGTGAAAGTGTGAACCCGGTCAAATTTCCGCCATGAGCAGGATTCAAAAAACCATTGAAAATCAATATCTTGCAAATTCGGTCAATCACGTCATCCGCCCGTCACCGTGGCACAAGTCCTTGTTTCCGATGTGCATAAATGATTCAATGCCGCGCTTTTGAGCCTTGGGGGGAAACCCGCCGGGGCAACCCGGCCAGCCGCCGGAAGCGACGCGAACATCTTACAGGAGACGGATCAATGCTGAATGTGCGTAACGGATTTCCGGTGCGATTGCTCGCCGTGGCGGCATTTGTCGCGGCTCCCGCCTTCCACGGCGCCATTGCCGCCGATGACGGCGACGAGAAAGCTGCAACCCCCGTGCTCGACCTCAATGCCCGCCTGCAGCAGACGCTGAACGCGAAACTCAACGGGCAGATAGAGAACAGCGAAACCATTCCCGAGGACAAGCTCAGTGGAGATCTCTCGGAGCGGGTCGATGAGCAGCAGGCTGCGGCGGCCGAGGCGCTTGAAGAGCAGGCCAGCACGCTGACCAGCGCCAAGCGCGGCGAAGAAGAGAAAGACCAGGAAGAAGAAAAGGAAGCGGCCAAGGCCGTCAGCCGCTGAGGTTCACGGGACGCGCGAAAAAAAATCCCCGCCCTTTGGCGGGGATTTTTCATTTCGGGGCCGGAGTTACTGTTCCTCGTACTCCTGCAAGGCAACCACATCGCTTTCCGTAAAGCTGTACGTCAGCGCGTTGTCTTCGCGATTGATCGCCTTCAGCTCGACTGGCAAGGCGTAAGTCTGCTTGTCGAATCCTTCCCAGGCATCGACCAGCAAGGCAGTTGTCTTGCCCTGTTTCCGGTCGATCAGCACGTCCTCGACCTCACCGAAGGATTTCGCATCGGAAAGATGCACTTCCATGCCGAGGATTTCGCTCGCCCGGAACGTGTCGCCCGAGCTGCTGCCGCCTGATTGTTGCGATGATTGTTGCGATGACTGCTGCGATCCGGAGGAACCTGTCGCGCTCGTGCTGCTGGTGCGCATGCCGGACGTTTGCGCCTGGCTGCTCGAGCCACTTTGAC
This sequence comes from Gammaproteobacteria bacterium, assembly GCA_036381175.1. Classification (GTDB taxonomy): domain Bacteria; phylum Pseudomonadota; class Gammaproteobacteria; order Natronospirales; family JAJUFS01; genus JAJUFS01. The sequence continues at coordinate 43,607 of DASVDI010000030.1, read as the reverse complement.
CGCCCGCCTGCAAACGCAGGCTGTCCTCCTGCGGATCGTAGCTGACCTGGTTCCACTGGATTTTCGTGAAGCCTTCATCGGTCTGCGTGCCGATGCCGCCGCCGGACTTTTCCTGCGGCACGCTGACCGGCTGCTGTTCGGGATCGCCGTTCATGGTGTTGTTCTCGTCCGCCGCATCATCGAGACCATCAACGAGCACGGCGTCAACACGGCCGTCGCTTGAAATGATGACGTCTTCCACATCACCGGCATCCTCGCCGCCGCGCATGACGTTGGCGCCGATCACATCGGTGACACGCAGGTCTTCCTGGAGTTTCTGAACATCAATCCTGCTCTGCAGCGACTCGCCCGCACTTGCCGTTGCGATGAGCGGCGCGAGTGCGGCGAGCATCAAGGGTCTGTAATTCATTGTCGGTCTCCTTCTTCATCACAGGTGGAAGCGAACATGGATTTGTTTCACCTGCTGCCTGTACGCATCGTTTTCAATGCTGTTCGCAAAAGAGAAACGTAAGCAGAGATAAGTAGTAAACCTCATGCGCAATGTTTTATGTCTTGTTTATCGACGACTTTGTGCGGCTTGCAGAACTGGACGGTGGAAACACGTAGGCGATCACCCGTCGTGTTCACGAACAACGGCGATGATTAACTGGCATCACTCGTTTGAAACGAACTGCCGGAATGAACTCGATATTTCCAAATACAACACGCGCCGCCTGCATCCTGCTCCTTGCGATTGCAACAAGCGCCTGCCTGCCTGAAACGCTGGAGCATGAAATCATTCAGAGCGCGGAAGAAAATGAACAAGGCAATGCAGGCAACAACGCCGACGCGAACGAGGAAAGACTGACCTGTGTGGCGATCGGTGAAATGCTCGTTGCGGACTTGCCGGTTTCCGACGCCACGTCAACGAACGCTTATGAAGCGCAATCGTTCAGCGAATGGTGCGCAGCGAACATCACGGCGGATGATCGCGAGAATCGCATCGGCAACGCAGCCGCATGGAAGGCCGATGAAACCGATCCGGTCATCACCGCTGCCTCCCCGTTCGGGCGCGCAACTCGCCCGACACTGGCGCAAGGTGCGCGCCTCGAGATTCACATCCTTGATCCGCGCGGCACCATTCCATTCATCCGGAAAATCCATTTCGCGAACTGGGAAGGGCCGAAGGGCGTCTGTCAGCTCGAGATGCGTGTTTACCAGGAAAATATCGGCGAGACCGGCAAGAAACCGCTGTTGTATTTTCACGGCGGCGGCTGGCACAGTCGAACCACCACGCTGACTGCTGCGGAAGTCCTGACCTCGCATCTCGTTGACGAACACGTCGTGTTCATGCCCGCGTATCCGCTGCATGAAAGCAAGGATGGGCCCGCGGAATGCCGGAAGGCGGATTTCGAAGACATTCTCACCGTTGCACAACAGGCATTCGACTGGGTAATCGCAAACAAGGATGTGTTTGGCGCCACAGGCGCAGTGGAGATCGACGTGATGGGCCATTCTGCCGGCGGACAGCTCGCCGCATGGATCGCAACACAGAACCGCGCACGTATCGGCAAGCTGGTGAATTTCTACGGCCCGGTGGAGTTCGCGCAGTTCATCGATGAATCACACCCTGGCGGCCTGTACGCGGATTCGCTTTCCGGCCCGAAAGAATTGCTCGCGAGCCTGCTCGATGTCGAAAGTCTTGCGACACTTGAACGTCCGTATGGCGAGCTCGTCATGCAGAACAGTCTCACCGAAATCATCGAAACGCAGGGCGCGGGTGCGGTTCCACCGTTTTTCATGGTGCAGGGAAACGCCGATACGACCGTTCCTGTCGAACAGGCGCTGGGCGCCTGCAACGCGCTCGGCGGTCATGCAACGTCAGAGGGCGGTCTTTATTCCTGCCCGAACGACAGTCGCGTCGCGATCATCGAAGGCGCGGGACACAACCTGGACCGCCGTTGCGTCGGCGGCGATTGGCCGTTGGACGGTTCGGGTGACGAAGACGTGGAGAATGTCATGGACACCATCTGCCCGACCGGCGACATCGATCACGGTGCAGTGCGTACCGCCGTCGGTGCCGCGTTCGACTGGCTGGGTGAGTAAGGCGAACAGCTAAAACGTTTTCAATGCCTGCAACAATTTTCCAGCAACATCCTGCGCGTCACCGTAAAGCATGCGCGTGTTGTCTTCATAAAAGAGCGCGTTCTCAATGCCTGAGAACCCCGTTCCCTGGCCGCGCTTGATGACGATGGTGTTCTTCGCCTTGTCGGCATCGAGGATCGGCATGCCGTAGATCGGTGATTCGGGATTCGTGCGCGCCATCGGATTCACGACGTCATTCGCACCGATGACGAGCGCGACATCCGCAGTCGGAAATTCATTGTTGATTTCCTCGAAATCGAAAATCAGGTCGTAAGGCACGCCGGCTTCGGCGAGCAGCACGTTCATGTGTCCGGGCATGCGGCCCGCGACGGGATGAATCGCGAATTTCACTTTCACGCCGCGCTCGATCAGCTTCCGGCAGAACTCCCATAACTTGTGTTGTGCCTGCGCGACGGCGAGGCCGTAGCCGGGAACGACAATCACTTTCTCGCCGTAGGCCATCATCACGGCCGCATCAGCGGCGTCGATGGGTTTCATTGTTCCCTCGATCGCGCCACCGGCTTCACCCGTTTCACCGAAACCGGAAAACAGCACGTTCGAGATCGGCCGGTTCATCGCGCGCGCCATCAATTGCGTGAGCATCGTGCCGGCCGCGCCGACGACGGTACCCGCGATGATCATTGCGGCGTTGTTCAGCACGAAACCTTCGAACGCGACCGCAAGACCGGTGAGCGCGTTGTACAGCGAAATCACCACCGGCATGTCCGCGCCGCCGATCGGCAAGGTCATCAGCACGCCGAAGGCGAGTGCCAGCACGAAGAATGCGAGAATCGAACCCTGACCGTCGGCATAGCCGGATGCGAGCAGACCGCCCTGTGCGAGCGTTGCAAGAAAGAACAACAGGTTCACGATCTGCTGCCCTTTGAAACGCACGGGCTTTCGCATCCAGCCTTGCAGTTTCGCGAATGCAATCAGCGAACCGGAAAAGGAAATCGCGCCGATGATGCTGCCCGCGACGGCAAGAATCGTGAACGCGAGGTCATGTTCGCCGCCGCGCAGCAGTTCCACCGCGCCGATGGCCGCCGCCGCACCACCACCCATGCCGTTGTACAACGCGACCATCTGCGGCATGTCCGTCATCGCAACGCGCTTGCCACTCCACCACGCGAGCACTGTTGCCAGCGCCATCGCCGCGAGCATGAGAATGAAGTTGTCCATCTGGGGTGTTGCGAAGGTCGCAAGCGTCGCGACCAGCATGCCGAGTCCGGCCCACACGATGCCGCCGCGCGCGGATTTCGGTGACGACATGCGTTTCAGGCCGACAATGAACAGCAACGCTGCGGCGAAGTACGCGCCCTTGACGAGAAACTGCGGATCGAAACCGTTCATTCGCCGGACTCCTTCTTCGCGTCCTTGTCGCTGCGGAACATTTCCAGCATGCGCTCCGTCACCACGTAACCGCCGACAGCATTGCCGGCGGCGAGAAACACGCCGACGAAGCCGATGGTTTTTTCGAGCGTGGTATCCGCGCCGCCGAGCACGACCATCGCGCCGACCAGCACAATGCCGTGCACGAAGTTCGAGCCGGACATCAACGGTGTGTGCAGGATCACTGGCACGCGCCCGATGATCTCGTAGCCAGTGAAAGCGGCCAGCATGAAGATGTATAACGCGATGAATCCGTCAATCATTGTGGTTTCTCCAGCAATTTCTTCGCCGCCTCGAACATGACGTCGCCGTCACGCACCAGCACGCTCTTCGCATACACCTCGTCGTTCCAGTCGATGGCAAGCGAGCCATCCTTGAACCACGGCGTGATGAAGTTGAGCAGGTTGCGCGAATACATCTCGCTCGCGTGTTCCGCAATGTGGCTGGGAAGGTTCACCGGCCCGACGATGCGTACTGATCCGTGCGTGACCGTTTCACCGGCCGTTGTCAGTTCGCAATTGCCGCCGGTTTCCGCGGCGAGATCGACAATCACCGCGCCGGCTTTCATGCCATCCACCATCGCGCGCGTGACGATCTTCGGCGCGGGCCGCCCCGGAATCGCCGCGGTCGTAATGACGGCATCGGCGAGGGCAACATGTTTCGCGAGTACGTCCTGCTGCTGTTTCTTTTCATCGTCGGTGAGTTCGCGCGCGTAGCCGCCTTCGCCTTCCGCGCTGACACCCGTATCGACAAATTTCGCGCCCAGCGATTCAACCTGCTCGCGCGTCGCGGAACGCACATCGAAACCTTCCACCTGTGCGCCGAGGCGCCGCGCCGTGGCAATCGCCTGCAGACCGGCGACGCCCGCGCCGATCACCAGTACCTTCGCCGGACGAATCGTTCCCGCGGCCGTGGTCAGCATCGGCAGGAAACGGTCGAGCGAGCTTGCCGCGATCAAGGCCGCCTCGTAGCCCGCGCAGGCGGCCTGCGAGGAAAGCGCATCCATCGACTGCGCGCGCGAAATGCGCGGCACCAGTTCCATCGCGAAACCGGTGCAGCGAGCTGCCTGGAATGCACCAAGCTTGTCCGCGCCCTGGAAGGGCTGCAACAGGCCGATCACAATGGTCTTCGCGTCCAGGTTCCGCAGCAGGTCCACCGGCGGCGGTTGCACGCAAAGCAGCAGGCCGGCGTCGCGCAGCAAGGCTTGCCGGTCCGCCCCGAAGGACACATCACTGAAGCTGCCATCCGGAATGCCGGCGGCAAGACCCGCGCCGTTCTCGATGGCGATTTCGAGACCGAGCGCGCGAAACCGCGGCACAAGCGCCGGGACCAGCGCGACGCGGCGTTCGCCGTGCGCGGTCTCGCGGAGTACGGCAACCTTGAGGTTTTCAGGCATGGAGCAAACTCCTGGTGGCGTGAAAAACGGCCCGACCGCTTGCAACGCCGTTGTCATGCTTTTAGGTTAGACAAGAATCGAGTAAAGGAATGAATATTGCAAAGTCTTGGCAAAGACTCGGCTAGACTCTCATGGATTGAAGATCTTGCCACGGTTTCTTCGACGGACGCGAAAGAGGAAACAACCGGGATGATGATCGACCTCAGCCAGCAAGTCCTGCGAACCGATATTTCCGGCATGCCGCTGGAATGGATCGATTACCAGGACGCCGTGAAGCTCTACTTCGCGGACCACGTTGCCTACGCCTGCGGCAGCACGCTGTACCGCGTGCGCGGCGGCACGTGCGCGAGGACGGGCCGGCGTTCCGTCATCGAGGTGAACTCCATCATTGCCACGCTCGGCGACAACCACGCATTGTCAAAAGCGCGCGACAAATACATCCCGCCGCTGAACAATCACACGCTGTTCAAGCGCGACGCGAATCTCTGCCTTTATTGCGGCGACCGTTTCCTGTCTTCCGATCTTTCCCGCGACCACATCACGCCGATCAGCCAGGGCGGACTCGATCTCTGGACGAATGTCGTTGCCGCCTGCAAGCGCTGCAACAATCACAAGGCGGGCCGCACGCCGGAGCAGGCGCACATGGAGCTGCTCGCCGTGCCGTTCACACCCACGCATGCGGAATACATCTATCTCAAGGGCCGCCGCATTCTCGCCGACCAGATGCAATTCCTGCTCGCGCACTTTCCGCGCACAAGCCCGCTGCACGCGCGCCTGAAACAACGTGCACATGCCTGACAGCCTGTTTCTCGGGCTGATCGTCATCGTCTTCCATGTCGTCGTTGCGCCGGTCGCGGTGGCACACGCCTTGCTCTACAAGCGCGATTATCGTTCCGCGCTCGGCTGGATCGGCGTCTCGATTCTGTTTCCCGTTGCCGGTCCCTTGCTGTATTTCTTCTTCGGCGTGAATCGCCTTCGCCAGCGTGCGCGCGAGTTGCAGGGCGAAGAACACCGCCAGCCGTTTTTCGAATACGGCAATCGCGCAGCGAGGATTCCGGTAGCGACCGGCGAAGGCAAACTGCATTACCTCGCGCGTTCAGGTCGCAACGTCACCATGGATCGGTTGATCGACGGCAATCATGCGGAGTTGCTGTGTAACGGCGATGCACTGTATCCGCGTCTCATCGAGGCCATCAATGCCGCGTCGGATCGCGCCTGGGTTTCGAGCTACATTTTTTCTGGCGAGGGCATCGGCGGCGACATCGCCGATGCACTTGAAGCGGTGGCAGATCGTGGCGTGGATACGCGCGTGCTGGTCGATGGTTTTGGCGCATTGTATTCGCGTCGCTCGCTGCAACGCAGGCTGGAAGGAACTGCTGTGAAGTTCGCGCAATTCCTGCCGCCTCGAGTGCTGCCGCCTTCCATCCACGTCAATTTGCGCAATCATCGCAAGATCGCGGTGATCGACAACGCAACGGCTTTCTTCGGCGGCTTGAACATTGATGACCGGCATTTCATCACGCGTCCTCGCGTCGATGCGCCACACGAAGACGTGCATTTCCAGGCATCGGGTCCGGTGCTCGCGACGCTCGCGAAACTTTTCGCGCGCGACTGGTTTGCTGTGACGCGCGAGCGCCTGGAAGTTTATGATGACGTTCAAGCGCACGGCGATGTTCAAATGCGCGTAATTGCATCCGGCCCCGACGAAAGTCTTTATCGTCTTGCGATGACGATGCTTGGCGTCGTCAGCGCCGCGCGGCATCGGATTCGCATCATGACGCCGTATTTTCTACCGCATCGCGAATTGACCGGCGCGCTGCAGGCAGCCGCCATTCGCGGCGTGCGCGTGGAAATCCTGCTGCCGGAGAATTCGAATTTGCGCTACGTCGATTGGGCGTCGCGACACCAGCTGTGGGAGTTCCTGAAGTGGGGCGTTGAAGTGCGCCTCGACCCGCCGCCTTTCGCGCACAGCAAAGTAATTCTTGTTGATGACGATTACGTGATGGCGGGTTCTGCAAACCTGGATGCGCGCAGCCTGCGGCTGAATTTCGAAGTCGGAGTTGAGATGTTCGACGCAGAACTCGCCGCGCGCGTGCATGATTATTTTGATGCGAACTGGAATCCCGCGCGCCCAGTCACCCTTGACGAGGTGGACCGGCGCTCCCTGCCGGTCCGTTTGCGTGACGGTTTTTTCTGGCTGTTCTCGGGCTATCTCTAGAGTCAGCCTTCCACATCCATTTTTTCTTCGCGATAACCATCCGGAATCGTGAACAACGCAGCGTCGATGCCGTCGTGCGAGATGTCCTTGACCACTTCACCGGACTCTTCGTCGTCTGCGCGCGTGTAAACCGGAATGCCACCGAGCGCTTCCATGTCCGGCGCCATGTCCACGCCGAAGGTCGACGCCATTTTTTCGGCCATCGCCTTCATCTGGGCATACATCGTGTTCAGAGTGGCCTGGTCTTCATCCGGCATGCCGAGCTCGCTGGCGTCCACCACGCACAACTCAGTGCTCGCGACACTGCCGACGGAAAAGAACACCTGCTCGCATTCGTAACCGCCTTTGTTCATGGTGTTGCCCGTGCGTTTGACGCTGGTCTCAAGCATGGATTTCCCGAAGTCCGCCATGCCGCCCATCATTTTTTTCATCATGGCGCGCTGCTCCGGCGGCATCTTCTCGAGTTCTGCGCGCATCTGGGACATCGCGGAATCCACCTCTGACGAAAGCGCCTGCATTGATGCTTCATCCATGACGGTAAATGTGCGCTCCTCGGGATCAACCGTGGTCAGTGTACCGGCGCTCGCATCGAACAGCGTGTAGCCCGTGTCATCGGCGTTTTCCATGCGCGCCTGGCCATCCTTGATGGTGATGACGGTCTGGGTTTCACCGGTGTTCTCGTCCACGTATTCGATGCGCGTATCTGCGGTGACGGGCAGCGCGATGACAACGGTCATCGCCGTGATGGTGGTCATAATGATTCTGGCAATTGTCTTGTAAACAGGCATGATTTCCCCCCGGAAAAATAATGAGATGAACATCGTGAAATCGGTTTGAGCCTTCCACGACACCGCGCTACCGTAGGCCAGTTCTGCTTTGGCCGCAATTCGGGAACGTGATGCTCTATCTCGTCGATGCCAGCGTGTATATTTTTCGCGCGTATTTTTCCCTGCCGGACAGCATTCGCGACCGCTCCGGCCATCCTGTCCAGGCGGTTTACGGCTTCACGCGATTTCTTGTGGAATTGCTTGCGCGAGAACAGCCGCGCTACCTCGCCTGCGCGTTCGATGAAAGCCTCACGTCATCATTCCGCAATCGAATCTATCCGCCCTACAAGGCGAACCGCGTCTTGCCGCCACCGGAACTGGAGCAGCAACTGAAAGCCTGCCGTCGCGCCGCGCGGGCACTCGGCATCGCGACCTTCGCAAGCAAACGGTATGAAGCCGATGATCTGATCGGAACGCTCGCAAGACGGCATGGCAGAGGCCGCGCTGTCGTGATCGTTTCGCGCGACAAGGATCTCGCGCAACTGGTCCGCGAAGGAGACGTCTTCTGGGATTACGGCGCAGGCGAACGTCACGACGTGCAATCGATAACAAGCAAGCTCGGTGTGCCGCCTGCCCGGATTCCCGATCTGCTCGGACTCGCCGGCGATGCCGTGGACAACATTCCCGGCGTTGCAGGCATCGGTGTGAAAACCGCCGCCGCGCTGTTGCAGGCGTTCGAAGATCTCGACGACGTTTACGCGAACCTCGATCGTGTCGCGGCATTGCCCTTGCGTGGCGCGGTTGGCATCGCTGCACGGCTTGCCGCGGGACGCGACCTTGCCTCGCTCTCGCGGGAACTTGCGACAATCCATTGCGACATCCCCTTGAAAACGACGCTCGCGGAGCTGCGCTGGACCGGCATCAACACTCGCGCGGTGAATCGCCTGTTGAACGAGCTGGGTTTCGGCGCGAGCTTGCGCCGGCAGATCGAGCGGCTTTGATGAACTGGCGAAATCGCGCGCTTCGGCTACGCTTGTCGGAGCGCTTGGGGGAGGATGACGCGTGCGCAGGGAAGATCTGGAAAGTCTGCTCGAACAACTCAGCGAGGCCGGCTGGCGTGCCGGCGCATTCCGGAACCTGGAAACGGTGGCCGGCGGCGTGCATGACGCACACCGGCTGCGTTTCGAGAACGCCGATATCTTTCTCAAGGCCACGCGGCTGGAAAACGCCGTCATGCTGGCTGACGAGGCCGACGCGCTCACCCGGCTGCGCGCAACCGGCGCCGTCATCATGCCGCGGCCCTTGCTCAACGGCGTTGCCGGCGAGATTGCCTACCTCGCGCTGAGGTGGATCGACCTCAATCCCGCGTTGCCCGATGCGCAGCGGCGGCTCGGCCGCATGCTCGCCGCCTTGCATCGTTGCGAGGCGGATCGTTATGGCTGGGATCGCGATAATCACATCGGGCTCACGCGCCAGCGCAATGCCTGGTCGGACAACTGGTGCGAATTCTTCACCGACCAGCGCCTGGGTTTTCAACTGCGTCTCGCGGAAAAGAAAACGAATGACGAATGGGTGCGGCGCGGCTTCGACTTGCTCGACGTGTTGCCGCGAATGCTTGACGCTTACCAGCCCGTTGCAAGCACCCTGCATGGCGATCTGTGGAGCGGCAACATGGCCATGCGCGGCGATGGCGAGCCGGTGATTTTCGATCCGGCAGCGCATTACGGCGATCGCGAATGCGATATCGCGATGACCGAACTGTTCGGCGGATTCTCGCCGGCGTTCTATTCCGCGTATGAAGAAGAGTGGCCGCTTGAAGAGGGTTATGAAGATCGTCGGCCGCTGTACCAGCTTTATCACGTCGTCAATCACGTGAACATGTTCGGCGGTGGTTACGCGAAGCAGGCATCGACGATGATTGAAAGTTTGTTAGCGAAATTCGCGTGATCCGTAGGAGCGCTCTCGGAGCGCTCTACATTCCTTCGGCAATTTTTTTTCTCACGTTTCGCGCTTTTTCTTCGCCCTTGGATGCGCCTTGTCGTAAACCTGCGCGAGATGCTGGAAATCCAGATGCGTGTAAATCTGTGTGGTCGAAATATCCGCGTGGCCGAGCAACTCCTGAACCGCGCGCAAATCACCGGAAGATTCCAGCAGGTGTGATGCAAACGAATGCCGCAGCATGTGAGGATGCACATGCTGACCAATGCCCTGTTTCCTCGCCCAGTGTGCGATGCGCTGCTGTACCGTTCGCGGCGCGATACGTGCACCGCGCGTACCGACGAACAACGCGCTTTCACCAGCCGCCGCGAGTTCGCCGCGAATTTTTATCCAGCGCTCCGTCGTCTCACGCGCCTGCCGGCCGACGGGAACAATGCGCGTCTTCCCGCCCTTGCCGGTAACGCGCACTTCGCGCTCGCGCATGATGACGCTGGCATCGTCGATGTCGAGCGAACACAACTCCGCCAGCCGCAAGCCGGATGAATAAAACAATTCCAGCATGGCGTGATCGCGCCGCGTGACCGCGTCTTCGCCCGTGATCAACAGCAAGCGTGACAGCAGGTCGGGATCCAGCGTCGCGGGCAGCGGTTTCTTTGCCTTGGGCGGCGTGACATCGAGCGCGGGATTTGCGCTCAATACATTCTCGCGCATCAGGAAACGAAAAAAGCTGCGCGTGGCGGCGAGATGCCGTGCGATGGATTTTGATGCGAGTCCACGCCGGTGCAGCGTCGCTGCAAACACGCGAATGTCCGGGTGCGTGATCGCCGTCCAGTCATCGAGTCCGCGTTCGGCGCACCACGACGTCAGCGTGCGAAGATCGCGCTGGTAATTGCTGATGGTGTGCGGTGAAACCTGCCGCTCCATTCGAAGGTGAACGAGAAAGCGGTCGGTCCAGTCGATGGCAGCGGGGTTCATGACCCGGAGTGTCTAGAGACGGCGACGTAATGCTGTGGTGAGAACGTCGCCGATGCGCACCAGGAATGTTGTGCCCAGCGTCGGACCGAACTGATCTTCCGAATGCGAGCCGATGCCGAGCAATCCGATTTCAGCGCGATCGCCAATCGGAATCAATGCGGCGGAACCGATGCGCGGCGCGTTCGAGCCGAAAAGAATTTCAAGCTGGCGCGGCCGCAGGCGGCCGACAACCGGCTGGCCGTTGCGCAACACATTCTGGAATTCCGTGACTTCCGCTGCGTCACGCTCCATGCGCACCGCGGGACCGAATTCGACGTCTTCGGCTTTTCCCTTGAAAAGAATCAGGCAGGCTGCATCGGCGCCGAAACGGTGGCGCAGCCGGTCGGCGAGCGCGTGCAGCAGATCAGGGAGATCCTCGGCTTCCATGAGCGCAAGCACGAGCTGATGAATGCGTTCCATCGCGGCATCATTCGCGCGCGCGACTTCGATGAGATCGACGAGCTTTCTTTCCAGCTGGCCATTCTGCTTGCGCAGGATTTCGACCTGCTTTTCGATCAGCGAAACCGCTTCGCCGCTGAAGTGCGGAATGCGCAGCTTTGCGGCAAGCTGCGGCTGCGATTCGAAAAATTCGGGATGTTCGTCGAGAAATTCCGCGACAGTTTCGGCGGAAATGGTTTCGGCGTCGCGCGATCTGCGGCTGCTGCTCATAAAAGAAAAGTTCCTTCAAACACCGTAACGGCGGGGCCGGCGAGAAATACCGGCTCGCCGCGACCACGCCAGCTTACCATGAGCGCGCCGCCCGGCAGTTGCACCTCTACATCCTGATCGAGTTGTCCGGCAAGAATTCCCCAGACGACGGCGGCGCATGCGCCGGTGCCGCAGGCTTGCGTTTCTCCCACGCCGCGTTCGAACACGCGCAGTTTCACGTGCGACGCGTCAAGGCGTTGCATGAAACCGACGTTGGCGCGTTCGGGAAAGCGCGAATGCGATTCAAGCATTTCGCCGAGGTCCGCGACCGGTGTTGTCCCAACGTCGCTTACCGTCAGCACCGCGTGCGGATTGCCCATCGAAACAACGCCGACATCGAGCGATTCGCCTTCGAGATCGATCGCATAAGTCAACGCTTCTGCATCCGCAGTAAATGGAATCTCGTCGGGCGCGAATGCAGGCGCGCCCATGTTCACGCGCACGCCGTCCTCCAGCAGTTCGGCTTGAACGATCCCGCCAAGCGAGCCGAGTCGCAGCCGGGTTTTCCGCGAGAGGTTTTTGTCGTGAATGAAACGCGCCACGCAGCGCGCGCCGTTGCCGCATTGTTCGACTTCGCCACCATCGGCGTTGTAAATGCGCCAGGAAAAATCCTCGCCGCCGCCGCGCGCAGGTTCCACCACCAGCAACTGATCGCAACCGACACCGAAACGGCGGTCAGCAATCTGCCGCCGTTGCTGGCGTGCAAGATCAAACGGCGCGACCGTGGCGTCGACAACGACAAAATCATTGCCTGCACCGTGCATTTTTGTGAACGTGATCGGCATCTACGGTGTCGCGCCGCCCTTCAGCGCGACCCACTCTTTATATATGCAACGATCCATTACAACGGTAATGCCGTGCGCGCGCGCTTTCTCGGCCGCCGCTTCGTCGACGACGCCTTCCTGCAGCCACAGCACCTTCGCGCCGATAGCGATGCAGTCGTCGACAATTTCCGCGACATATTCCGGCGCGCGAAACACATCAACAATATCCGGTACCTCCGGCAGCGAGCGCAGATCCGGATACGCCGGCTCGCCGAGCATCTTCTGAGCGTTCGGGCGCACGGGAATGATGCGGTAACCGAACTGCTGCATCGCCAGTGCAACGCCGTGGCTGGGCCGATCGGGGTTCGGTGAAAGGCCGACAACGGCAATCGTTGTGGCGTCGGAGAGAATCCGGCTGATGGCGTCCCGGTCTGGATTCTGAAAGTCCATGCCGTGTACTCCGCTTTGTTTTGAGGATTCCCGCCATTATAGTGGCCGCCACACTTCCCTGGCACGATGCAAACGCATGCAATATCGAGATCTGCGGGATTTCCTTGCGCAGCTTGAACAGCGCGGGCTGTTGAAGCGCGTCGCGCGCGAAGTCGATCCCATGCTTGAAATGACGGAAATCTGCGATCGCCTGCTGAAAGCGGGTGGCCCGGCGGTAATGTTCGAAAATACGAAAGGCTCGAAGGTGCCCGTGCTTGGCAATCTGTTCGGCACGCCGGAACGCGTCGCGCTCGGCATGGGCGCCGAATCAGTCGATGCCTTGCGTGATGTGGGGCGCCTGCTCGCCTTCCTGAAAGAACCGGAGCCGCCGAAAGGTTTCCGCGACGCGCTGAAAGTGCTGCCGAAGTACAAGAAAGTGCTCGACATGGCACCGGATGTCGTTAAAAAGGCGCCTTGCCAGGAAAACATCATCGAAGGCGATGACGTGAATCTCGCCGACTGGCCGATCCAGACGTGCTGGCCGGGCGATGCGGGTCCGCTCATCACGTGGGGACTTGTTGTTACCAAAGGTCCGCACAAGGAACGCCAGAATCTCGGTATTTATCGCCAGCAGGTTGTTGCCAGGAACAAAGTCATCATGCGCTGGCTTTCGCATCGTGGTGGCGCATTGGATTTCCAGGAATGGAAAAAGGCGAATCCGGGAAAGCCATTTCCCGTTGCTGTCGCGCTCGGCGCGGATCCCGCAACAATTCTTGCCGCCGTCACGCCTGTGCCGGATGCCTTGAGCGAATACGCCTTCGCGGGATTGCTGCGCGGCTCGAAAACCTCGCTCGTGAAATGCGTCGGCAACGATCTCCAGGTACCCGCGAGCGCGGAAATTGTACTCGAAGGTTTTATCGATCCCGATGAAACCGCGCTTGAAGGTCCGTTCGGCGATCACACCGGTTATTACAATGAAGCCGACACCTTTCCTGTGTTCACCATCGAACGCATCACGCATCGAAATAATCCGATTTATCACTCCACGTACACTGGCAAACCGCCAGACGAACCTGCGGTGCTTGGCGTCGCGTTGAATGAAGTGTTCGTGCCGATTTTGCAGAAACAATTTCCGGAGATCACGGATTTCTATTTGCCGCCGGAAGGTTGCTCGTATCGTCTCGCGGTTATTTCCATGAAGAAACAATATCCCGGTCACGCCAAGCGCGTGATGCTCGGTATCTGGTCGTTTTTAAGACAGTTCATGTACACCAAGTTCGTCATCGTCACCGACGACGACGTGAACATCCGCGACTGGAAGGAAGTCATCTGGGCCATGACCACGCGCATGGATCCGGCGCGCGATTGCACCATCATTGAAAACACACCAATTGATTATCTTGATTTTGCCTCGCCCGTTTCCGGCCTCGGTTCCAAGATCGGATTCGACGCCACCAACAAATGGCCAGGTGAAACGAATCGCGAATGGGGAACGCCGATAGAAATGTCGCAGGATGTGAAGGATCGCGTGGATGCGATGTGGGAGGAGTTGGGGTTGTAGGTTTCGCGATCGGGAATAATGTTTGTAGGAGCGCCTTCAGGCGCGAACCAAAGGGGCAAGGATGCCGAAGCAACACGGAAAAGACCTGCGCAAAGGCCGTTTTTCACTCGAAGGCCATTTCTATCATCTCACCACGGTTACCCGAGGCCGCATTCGGGTGTTCGCAGAACCTGCGGCGGCACGCGTTGTTGTTCGCTGTCTGAAAGATATTGAAGACTCCCGCTTGGCGGCGTCATTTGCATTTGTCGTCATGCCCGATCATTTGCATTGGCTGATGCAATTGCGAGGGGATAATTCGCTTTCGAGTGTCATGAATCGCCTCAAGGGCCGTTCTTCCCGCGCGTTGACAGCATCCGGAATCGCCGTAGCCCCTATTTGGCAACGTGGTTACTACGACCACGCCGTCAGGTCATATGAAGACCTGAAAACGATCGCTCGATACATCGTAGCGAACCCGCTCAGGTCGAAGCTGGTCGCTAAGATTGGAGATTATCCGTGGTGGGATGCAGTCTGGCTTTGAGGTTCGCGCCTGAAGGCGCTCCTACGAACATATTTGTTCGTAGCGGCATCTTGCCGTGAACAAGAAAGACGGCCTTTCGGCCGCCTCTGCAATTCAGGGAATTCGCTACCTTCGCCGCTGAACAATCCTGATGACTGCGAGCATCAACAGCATCAGCGGTGCGAAAGGTCCGCCGCCGTTATCTTCCGGCTCCGGCTCCGGCTCCGGCTCCGGCTCCGGTTCCGGTTCCGGCTCGGGCTCGGGCTCGGGCTCGGGTTCGGGTTCGGGCTCGGGTTCGGGTTCGGGTTCGGGACCAACCGGCGGAGCACCCGTGAACGTTGTAAATACCGCGGTGTGATTCGCAATAGTGAGTTCGGTGCTGGTGATCGTGTCTTCGGTTGCCGCCGTCATGTGCAGGATTGATAGCGGCACTCCAAGTGGTAGCACGTTGTCTTGCAGGAAGGATTCGCCCGGAACACTTCCCCAGCCGCCCTCGCCGAGGATCGTGAACGGAACCGCAACGTTTCTTCCAGAAATGTCGAGCGGATCGAACGCGTAACTGGTAAGCAGGGGAGCGTTGTCAACGTGCGCGCCTGAAAACGGATCGGGCACGTTGTCGTAACTTCGTATGTCATCTGCTGCAAGCAATCGCGTGACGCCGAAAGTATTATTGATGCCGGGAAACGCGACGTCGTTCCATTCGCTGACAGGAAAAAGCAATCCACCGGTTGCATCGAATGTTGCCTGGAAGAAAGTGAACGGTGTTCCCTCCAGGTGATGAATGTCTTCTAGTTCGTCGAATGCGCTGTCCCGAGTTCCACCCGACGTCAGGCGGATCAGCGCGTCACCTTCGTTGCCTGCGTTCATGTCGTAATGAAGTACCGCTGCATTCCCGGTTCGGTGGTCAACGGCAAACGTGTCTGCCAAGTGCAGTGACGAAGTCCCTTCAGAAAGCCACGCACCGTCACCATTGGGCCCATAGCCCGCCGCCGGGTTGCCTTCTTCATCGAGTGCGATCGAGAACAAACGAAACTTGTCTTCGCTATCGCAACACGCAGTGCCACCGATGATCACGTTGCCATCCGGGTTCAGGCCGAACCCCGCTGACTCGATGTACAAACCCGAAACATCCGGAAAATCATTCGCGGGGCCGAAAAGATCGGCGAGATTCACAACACCCTGATTGCCGAATTCAACATCGTGACCGCTCCCATCCGACGCCACGCTGACGAGCATGGACGTCACCGAGTTCGTCAACAGCACCAATACGGATCCATCGGGCATCGCTGCGCTTGCCTTCATCCACATTCCGGGCGCGATCGGCACGCTCGCGCTGCCGCCATCTCCGTACGCGGTATCGATGTTGCCGTCGAGCGCGTTGACAGCCAGAATCCTGATCGCCGCCTCATCGCTGTCATTCGGTGCGTGATGAAGCACGGCGAGCAATCGCGAGTTGTCGTCGCCCGTTGCGTGCAGGCCGACGTTGATCGAGGCGCGGTCGAGCGCGAAAACCCGCGCGCCGGGTGCAGCGCCATCGATGAACTCGCCGGTCGCATCGAACTTCACGAGACGAAGCTCGTTGTCTGGCGCAGTTGCCCAACTCGCCCACCCGCCGGTGCTCGTCGTGGCGGCGAATCTCGCATCAACATCCAGGATTTCGGCAACGCCGGTGTCGCCCGAAATCTCGATAAAACCCTTCGTGCCACCGAAATTCACGTCGGTTTTCCCATCGGCAAGAAACTTCGCGACGATGGCATGGCATTTCACAGTCTCCGCGCCGACATCGTGTGCACAGATTTTCCCGCCAACAAGGCTGCCACCTTCATCGGCGATCAATCCACTCGCGTAGCCACCACGCAGCTCGATGCCGTTGTCGCCGAACAGCCCTGGTAACGCGGCCATTCCGGTCCCGCGATCACCGTAGTGCAGATCGATAGCGCCGGGCTGTGCCAAGTAGGGATCGCTTGCGATCGCATTTGACAGTGCAAGTACTGCGAGTGCGACAGCAACGAACTGCCCAGTTTTCACTGACGCTATCCGAATGTTCATGAATTTCTCCTTCCCTGAAAGGCGGACAGCATTGGTCACACCGTTCGCGCCTCCCATCGGGCGAGCCCTGATTCCATCGAATGCGCAGCGCGGGGTTGAAAGCGCCCAAGGCAACCGCAGGTCTTCTCCAGAAACTACTTGCAGGCAAAATCATATGTCCGATCTTTATTCTCGCCAGCAGGAGCTTTGCGGCGAACTCGATGGCGATTTTTCCGACCTCTCCGCGATCTTCATCAACTGCTCGTTGAAACAGCCGCCGCAGGTTTCGAACACGGCGGCGTTGATGAACATCGCGGAAGGCGTCATGAACGCAAATGGTGTGAACGTGACCCACCTGCGCGCGGTGATGCATGACATTCCGCCCGGCATTTATCCCGACATGCGCGAGCACGGCTATGAAACGGATGAGTGGCCGGAGCTCTGGGAGACGCTCGTGAAGCCCGCCGACATTCTCGTGCTCGGCACGCCGATCTGGCTCGGGCAGATGTCATCGGTATGCAAGAAGATCATCGAGCGGCTGTACGGCGAATCCGGCAAGCAGAACGATAAGGGTCAATACGTTTTTTACGGCAAGGCGGGCGGCTGCATCGTTTCTGGTAACGAAGACGGCATGAAACATGTCGGCATGGAAGTGCTGTACACGCTGCAACACCTCGGTTACACGATTCCGCCGCAAGCCGACGCCGGTTGGGTTGGCCCTGCCGGTCCCGGCCCTTCCTATCTCGATGAGAATTCCGGCGGGCCGCAGAATGATTTCACACAACGTAATTGCACGTTCATGGCGTGGAACCTCATGCACCTTGCAAAAATGTTGAAAACATCCGGCGGCATTCCTGCCTGGGGAAACCTGCCGGAGAAATGGAAAGCCGGCTGCAAATTCGATCACCCGAATCCGGAATACCGCTGACGCTGAAGCGCATCGGCGTTCTGCGCTAGACTCGGCGCGTTTTCAGCACGGGTTTTCAACATGGGCCGTTTTTCGGAAACGTGGTCAAGGCCGTGGATAGCCGCGAAGATTCGCGGTGAGCGCGGTATTTACTGGTGTGCGGCGTGGTTTGGCGTAGTTGCAATCACGTGTTTCGCGGTCAGCGTGTTCGAGAACGGCATCGTCGGCTTTTCCTTTCTGCTCATCATTGGTGGCGTGCACGCTTACGCGGCGCTGGGCTTGTTGCGCGGCTTGAAACCGGGCTGGCATCTCGCGGCCTTTCTTGCGTTTATCACGCTCGTGACGCGCTTGCTTGCTACCGCCTGTGCGCCAGGCGAGATTGCTGATGGCGACAAGCATCTTTTCGAGGCGGCATTCGATATCGTAGTGCTCGCGATCGCAATCACGATTTTCATTCACTTGCGCAGACCTGCGATCCGGCGCCTTTACCGGGTGCCTGAAAATTACCGCGCCGAATCTTCACAGCAGGATTAAAAAAAAGGGCCTCCGAGGAGGCCCTTTCGTTTTGCATCAAGCTGTTCGATCAATAGAAAATCGAAAGACCGAAACGAACATCAAAACGTGCATCGATATCGGAATCGGTTGGGATGTTGACGCCGCCGTTCAGATCAAAAGCAACGTCTTCACTCAGCATCCATTTCTTGCCGAAGTGCGGACGAATCCACTCGCTCGAAGCATCACTGTCCGTGACATTCCTGAGGTCAAGCGACACGCCGCCGTAACACCATTCCTTGGATTCGCTGGTTGCGAAGTTGTAGCGGTAGAAACCAGCGAGATCAAGCGACTCGCCGTTGGCGACGCCATTATCGAAATAGCTGAGATCGGTGCCGAAACCAACCTCATGGACCGAGTCAAGGAAGTAACCGGCGCGAACGCCGACGCCAAGGGCAGTGATATCACTATTGATTTCCAGGCCACCGCCGGCATTGGAGAACACGATTTCCCAGTCACCCGTGGAAGGGCCGGCAACAGCCGCGGTGCTCAAGCCAAGCAACGCACTTGCAATAAGAACTTTCTTGATCATTTCAGACTCCATTTTCATTGTTAACAACGACAATCCATTGAGAGATTTTCCGAATCGGCGCGCGCAAATTCGGAACGCGGAGTCTAGGAACGCAATAGCCGGACAAAAATCGGGCGCGCCCTGAATTTGCGTCAGTGCAACGAGGCGCCGAATGAAGGAATCAAACACAAAAGCCGATCAATCGATCGGCTTTTGTAAATGAAGAGCGATGCGTTTTTTCAGTTGTCGAGATCGACAGTCGCAGGCTCCTCGGAATCGACCGGTTCGAGTTCCGGCAACGCGTCGTCTTCGAGCGGTGCGATATGAACTTCCGGTTCGGCCTCGGTTTCTTCCGCGGCGATGGGTTCGGCGAATTCCATCGCATCCTGCATGCCGGGCGTCATCGCCGGTGGTTCTTCTTCTGGCAATAACGGCGGCGGTGAAGGCGGTTCCTCTCCGATCGGTGTCAACGGATACGCCGGTGTATCGGGCGTTGGTTCCGGTTCTACGTTTTCCGCTTTCGGCTGTGGCGCTTCTTCTTCCGGCAGTAATGGGGGTGGCGGTGGCGGCTGTTCCCCGATCGGCGTCAGCGGATAGGCCGGTGCGTCGGTCGCTGGTTGCGGTTCAACGGCCTCCGCTTTCGATTGTGCCGGAGACGTTACCGGTGTCGGGGCAGGCATCGCCTCAACCGGCTGGGCGTCGGGCAGCGCATCCAGCATGCCGGGCGTCAGCGGTTGCGCGGCTTCCGGCAGAGGTGGTGTTTCCGGCTCAGACGGAACGGGTTCTGCGGGTTCTGGCGATGGCTCCGCAACCGGCGCGGTCACGGGCTCGGCCGATGGCGTAGGAACCGGAATGACTGCCGGCGTTCCAGGCGCTGCAACGGGAGCAGGCGATGCTGTCGTCGAAGCGGGAAGCGTCAATGGCTCGGTCGGCGCCGGCGGTATCGTGGGCGCGGCGACCATGACATCGCGGCCGCGCAGTTCGTAATACCGCCGGATCTGCTCCGGCGTCAGGATTTTCTGCTGTTCGATGTGCGCGTGAATGTGCGTGAAGCGCAGTTGCGCGCGAAGTGCCGCGATGGTTTCAAGGCGCGCGCGAACCTGGTCAGAGCTTAAATTCCCCGCGGCCATGTCCGCATCCAGTCGCCGCTCCGCATCCACAATCCGCTGGCCCAGCGCGCGGGCGCGGCCCTGCACGAGGCCGATGAGCCGCGAGGTAGCGAAGCGCTGGTCCGGCGTGAGATCGAGCTCGTCTTTGAGATCAAGCACATGCTGCGGGCCGGGGTAGCCGTTGATCTCCGCCGCCGCCGCCATCCCCATGCCGCGGCCAAGCAACAGGCCATCAACTTCCGCCGGCGACAGCGTTCGCGCGCCAGTGTCTCCCGGCTCGCTTTGCGGCGTGCTCGCGCAGGAAACCAGCAGCGCACCTGCCAGCAACGCGCCCAGCAGCCTCCAGAATCCCCTCGCATTCATGTCCGTCCCCCCCGGTCTTGTTCTTTATTCCGGGTGCTCCGCCCGGTTCATGAGCTTGAAGTCTAGCCGCGATTCTCACCGATCCGGCAATTTCCAGCCACTCCACGCCGTTCGCACGTGTTAGTTTTCCGGTCGGACGCCATTGGGGGGAGAAAGCATGTTGAAAAGAATGATTCCTTTGCTGCTGGGTTGCCTGGGCGCACCGGCGTTTGCCGGGCCGGGAGGGAGCTGGCTGGAATTCGATTACGGCCGCGCGGCGCTTGAAACCGATCAGTTCGGTACGGCGCCTGTGAATGATGAGCTCAGCCAGCGGCTGACCGGGCAGATGGGCGGCGGGCAAGGCATGTTCATGCGCTTCGATTTTCGCCGCGACAGCCTCTCGCAGAATTATTTCGAGAACCCTTTCACCCTGCCGGATGGCACCGAGATCGACGTCGCGCCGATCAGCGCGGAGAAACAAGGCCAGCTGATGTCCTTGAGTATCGGCCGCACGGTAATGGTGGATGAAGGCCTGCGCCTCACCGGTGAACTCGGTTACGGGCGCGTTGAATACGATTTTGATTTCCCCGTCCTGACCGTGGATGCCGGCGCACTGCAGTCCGTGGCAGTGGAATCCGTGCTGGCAGAGGAAGACACGCCGTTCCTCCGCCTCGCGCTCGCGAGCGATATCGGCGTCTTCGAGTGGGCCATCGAAGGCGAATACATGGATAAGGTGCCGCAGCCGCTGCTGTTGCCAGGCACAGCCGAAGTTGATTCAGAACTCTGGTGGAACGCGCGCGTCGGTTACAGCATCACGCCCGAGTGGAACATCGGCGTTCGCTATGCCGACAGCGAAATCTTCAGCGCGACCACGCTCAGCGTGCGCATGACGCTGTAGCTCGCGCAAACGCAAATAATGAGGCGGCCACGCGCCGCCTTTCATCCAGCGTCGCACAGCCTGCAAATCCCCGCTCAGCCGCTATACTCTTTCAGGACATAAGTCCGCGGAAACAAAAGAAATTCACCTGGGAGGAGTCTGCAATGCGAAGGTACATGGTCCTGAACGCCAAGGGCGGCTGCGGCAAATCCACGCTTGCTACCAACATCGCGGCCTACTTCGCCTCCCAGTGGGAAAACGTCAACGTCACCCTCGCCGATTTCGATCCGCAGCAATCCTCCATGGACTGGCTCGCCGAGCGGCCCGAAGAGCGCCCGCACATCACCGGCATCAACGCATACAAAGACGGCCTTCGCGGCCTCGCGCCGAACACCGATTTCCTCGTCATGGACGCGCGCGCCGCTACCCACGGCCCCGAACTCACCGCGCTCGTGAAGCACGCCGAAACCATTCTGGTTCCCGTGCTGCCGAGCACCGTAGACATGAACGCCTGCACGCGTTTTGTCGAAGAACTGAAAAACGTCGGCAAGGTGGAAAGAAAGGAAGTGAAGCTTGGTGTTGTCGCCAACCGCGTGCGCGAAAACTATTCCATCTTCGAAGACCTCGACGAGTACCTCGAAAGACTCAAAGTGCCGTACCTCGGTCACCTTCGCGATGCGCAGAATTACGTGCGCGCGTACACGCGCGGACTCGGCATTCACGAGTTGCCGCCGTATCTCGCGTATCCGGATTGGGAGCAGTGGGAGCCGATTATTAAATGGCTCGAAAGCAAACGTTCTGCCCCCTGACTGCTTTATTCCGTTTTGCTTCGTCGTCGTGGTCGACGTTGGCCACAAGAACAGTTCGCGTTCGGTTTCCGGGTGGAACTCGAGCACCCGCTCAAGCAGCGCAGAGATTTCCTTGCGCGACGGCCATCGTGGATTGACGTGCTTATTAGGGACGCGGGGAAAAAGAATGCCGATCGAACACATTCATAGCTTTCTAGTTCATCCTTCTAAGGCTGCAGAAGAGCAGCCGAGAATCGGGGGTACATCTGTCGGATTGGCAGGTCGGTTGTTCGACATGCTAGCGGGCGTTTATCAAAAATCTGAAAAAGAATGCAACATCGATATTTCGTTCAACGCAAACGAACGCGGGGAACAGCAAAATGACTGTCGCGATGTATTCGTTCAATACGTAGGGCATCCAAGTTTAGCTTCGGGCCGTGCAATTGCGCAGCGACTGCAGGTCATCACAACCCATCGCTCCGGGCTAGGCTTGCTATTTTTAATGACGGGCATCGAAAGGGGCTATCGAAAGCTGTTAGTTTCAAGATTCCCCGCCGATAACGGAATTCTTGCTGAAGAAAACGAGCGAAGCCTGAACGTGGAATTCCTCGAACGAATCTTCATGAAAAGTGCGACGTCCTATAAGGCCGCGCTTTATTCTGGCCGTTCTTTGCGTGATGATTTTTGGGACGGTCAAGCCGTAGATAAGCAAGTTAACAACAACCTTGTTTCCATCTCTGATTATTGGATAAGAGACTTTTTACTTTCGGATTTTCGTACAACGTCAGCGGCTGGGACCAAACGTCTTGCGTTGTGTTTAAGGAATGCGGTCAAGTCAGCGACGTCAATGGAAGTGAAAGAAGAAATTGCGTCTGCGGTTAAACTATCGCGGAATATGGCCGGGCGATCGACAAGTATCCGTGATTTCGTGAACCATTTCGGTCTTTCAGATGATTCCCGTGCGTTAATAGTGTCCTCCTTAAAGAATGAGACGCTTTTTGGAGAGCGCTTCAGATTTTCCCGCGAAGAGTTCGATAAGCACATCGCCTTTCAGTCTGTAGAGCTCGACAATGGGGGAATATTGACTGCTGAAGCTTCCAAATTCGATCAGGTATTCCAACAAGAAGCTGTGGCTGAAAACGCTGGCGAGTTTCGATTCACGACGGAAGGCAGCATAGTTAATCGTCGCTATAAAAGTACAAAATCATGAGTGAACTTGAGAAGTCTTACAGAAGGCGTTACGAAACGGTATTGGTGCCTATTGCTATGAGCCTAGAGGCGTATCTTCGTGATACGTTTTCCGGATTCCCTAGAATAGACAGAATCGCGGTGCGGGCAAAAACGCCGGAAAGCTTTCTTGAAAAGGCTAGGAAGCAAACGGACGGTGCGAAAAAATACGATGATCCTTTGGGGCAGATACAGGATCAGATTGGCGCGCGAGTAGTGACTTTTTACATTCCAGATGTCGACAATGTTGCCGAAGAAAGCAAGAAGTACTTTCGTTCAGTCGAGGAGCGCGATCTCGTGCCAGACTCGGAAAAAGAATTTGATTACATAGGCAAACACTTTGTGGTGTTCGTTCCGACAGACGTGCTCGATCAGGAATTTTCGGCAGAAGACATTCCAAAGTTCTTCGAACTACAAGTGAAAACGTTGTTTCAACATGCGTGGGCTGAGGCGAATCATGATCTAGCGTACAAAGCAGATGAGGCATTGCAAAAAGAACAAAAAAGGCAGGTTGCGTTTACCGCCGCACAAGCGTGGGGCGCAGATCATATCTTCGAAAAGTTAGTGACTGAGTTAGGTGCATCCTCGCAAACTTAACAAATCTAGGGCTGACCGAAGTGATGCCCGGCTAGCTGCTGGGTTTTCCTCGCTCGCTTCAACATGGGTTGTGAACAATGAATGAAGTTGTTGCTCCTAATACCCGAATTCCAGTCGCAGTCTGCGCCGCGGTTGCAGAGGTACTTGTCGGATCGCATCAAACTTTGGAAGAGCTATTTCTCGCCTCAGGCGTGCCTGGACCAGCACCAGACCTCTCACACCAGTCCAAGTGGAAAGTCTGGTTGCAGCGTGCAGGAAACGACCCGAAAGTTGATAGCTTGGCGGTACTAGGGAACTTGATCGAGGAATTTATGGATTTGCCACCGGCCTCTGTTCCAGTGTCTGAGCTGTTTGGTGTGCGTCTTCCTGATCCTCTTGAGACGTACATTAAGAAAAAAGAACGACTCGTCCAGATTCTAGAGCAACATGGTTTTCGCTATTATCGTGGCGGACGTGTCTTGCCTATTGACGTAAGCCCCCAAGAGCAAGATTCCGTAGTTGCCAAGACGGTCGTGAAACCTGATTCTGTAGAAGAACTTCTTTCTATAATTATCCGCGGGTTACCTAGAGCTATGCACCCGCTCACCCATAGACGCAAGGGCGTCGCTCCTCTTGTATTCGAATCCGAGTATGACATCCAGGACTTGCTTCATTCTCATATCCGCCCTTGGATAGGGGACATAAGGCCAGAGGAATACACGCCAAGTTATGCCGGTACTAGTACCCGCATGGACTTTTTGCTACCAGAGCATGGTTTGGTTCTAGAAATAAAGCGAATTCGAGACAAGAATCATGCTTCAAAAGTCGGCGATGAATTGATCATAGACGTTGAGCATTACCGCCGACATGAAGCGTGTAAGAGGCTATGGGGCGTAATTTACGATCCGCAGCATCTCCTTGTTAACCCGGCTGGTTTGGCTCGCGATCTAGAAGGATTGAGACGCACACCTGATGGCGAGGTTGAGGTAAAGATCTTCATAGTCGGCGCGAGTTAGAAGCAAGCGTAGGAATTCGGTAGAACGACACCTGATCGAGATTGCGGCAATTCCGATAGAAATTGCAAATGCCACCGCGATAGCTATTTACTTTCCGATCAATAGATATTCAGCTTGAAGCGGAAACTGCTTCGCCACCTTCTCCAAGGTTGATCCCTGCGGATCTCTTCCTTCGATTTCGATCCCCACCAATGTTCTTTTGTTTATTCCGGTTAGCTCGCAGAATTCGTCACGTGTGTAGCCCGCTTCTTCACGAAGAATCTTTACTCGTTGACCAATCGTAGTTGTTGTTTTCTTTTTCTTTGACATCTTCGGCGGCATGCTTATACTTATGAAGTTCCCTTTTAAGGGAATACCAATTACTGTGGAACAAAGTGGAGCAATGAGGATATGGATGGTTCTCCCGAGTCGCAAGGACTTAAACGCTGGCCGGTATTCTTTCCTGTGATGACTCGGGACAAGTTCGCTGAGTTGTCAGGCCTGCCGGAAGGTGTGGTGCAGGGAATGATCGAGAAAGGGCATTTGCCGTCGATCAAGATCGGGCGCTACCGGTTGGTGAATGTTGCGAAGCTGGCGAAGGAGTGCGTGGGCGGGGATGGCGAGGTGGAATCGCGGTCGCACTAAGCAAAGCACGTTTCTTTCGCGGTCGTAGACCGCTCCTACGAAAGGTGTGTCATGGAAGACCTTCGCAAGCTGCTCGACGATCACGAAGCTGAGATTGCGCCCGAATCGCTCGGTTATCTGCTGCGCGGTTTGAACGCGCTGATGTACGACCTTCTGCAGGATTGCTCGCCTTCGGATCCAAAGGAACGGATGCGGCACAACGAGATGCTTCATTCCGTCGCGTTCTCCGCACAACTCATTTCCAGGATGCTCGCGCGCTGGCTGGGCGAACACGTCGATTCCTGCCGCGAGATGCACTGACTCCGTATCGCTTGCAACAAGAACTGTGAAGCGCATTCCCAGTTTCTCTACCCATGTGAGTTCATCACTTTTCTGCACTAGAGTAGCGGGAGAAATTCCGAAGCGCGGCGCTGCCGCGATGTGCGAGGTGACATGAATTCGAAGCCGGGTAAGTCCCGCGAGCCCGAAATGCCGCGTCTTGATTCCTGGACGCAGGGTTTCGCCGATGCTGCGCTGGAGCGTGCGTTCCGCCGTGCCGTCAGCCGTGATATGGCACGCGGCGTGCGGGTGGGACTCTTGCTGGCTATCCTGCTGTTCGCGATTTTCGGTGTGTTTGATGTGTTGCTGGGAGTGGAGGCGCTGGCGTTCACTTTCACGGTGCGCGCGGCGATCATCAGCGTGGCGGTGTTACTGCTGGTGACGTGGTCCACGCCGTTTCACCGGGAGCACCGAGAGAGTCTCCTGTTCGTGTTCTGCCTGCTGGCGACGGCCGCGATCGCTGCAATCGTCGCCGTGGTGGAGCCTGCGGTGGTGGATCGCTACTACGTGGGTTTCATTCTCGTTGTGATGGCCGGATACCTGATGCTGGGTATTCGCTTCCTCGGCGGTACGGTCATCGCGCTCCTGAATATCGCGACGTACCTTGCGGTCGAAATCGTCTTTCACCGCGTGCCGGATGTTGGCGTGCTTACCAATCTCATGCTCCTGGTCTCCGTTGCCGCTATCGCTGCGATTGGCGCGTACTCGCTCGGACAGCAACGGCGGATGGCGTTCCTGCGCCGCATCCAGCTGGAGCGCGCGGCGGAATCGAGCCAGCGGATCGCGCTGCACGACGTGCTGACAGGCTTGCCGAACCGGCGTCTTTTCATGGAAAAGCTCTCGCAGGCGATGGCGCGCGATACGCGCTTCGAAAAGCATGCGGCCGTGCTGTTCCTGGATCTCGACGATTTCAAGAACGTGAACGACCGCTACGGGCATGCGGCCGGTGACCAGGTTCTTCAGGTGGTGGCGGAACGGTTGTCTGATTGCGTGCGCGAGACCGACACGGTTGCGCGTTTCGGCGGTGACGAGTTCGTGGTGCTGCTCGAGGATCTCGCGAGTCCGGCGGACGTGGACATTGCGCTGGCGCGGATCAATGAAACCTTGCCCGTGCCGATTGTTTACAACGGAGACCGGCTGAACGTCAGCGCGAGCATCGGCATGGCCCTGCATCCGCGTGATGGCGACACGCCCGAGGCATTGCTGCAGGCCGCCGACGAGGCGATGTACCGGGTGAAGACGCCGCGCAGGGGCGACAACGGCTGATTCGGAAATCGACAGTGACAGTCCGCGCAACGCATCTCCGCCGCTTCTAACCTTGCGAATGTTGTTGAAACCGTCGCGCTGGTTTTCGTGCCTGCCGGATACCGTTCAACGTGGTTGTTCAGCCAAACCAGAAAAATCTCCCGAAATACGAGCGCGTATCGTTTCGCGTTCAACGTCATCGCATTCCACGAGCGCCAACCGTTCGAGCAGAATTTCCTTTTGAACGTAGGCTTCTTTCGCGAGCGCTCGCGTGAAGTCACGATCCTTCGGCCGCCACGCCCCATATTTCGATATCGCGAGATCGTGAACATCCATGCAAAGTCCAGTGACCTCGCGACTGACCGGTAAACGCACCGTTCGCGCTTCCCACCCGCGCGGCGCGCTACTGGGTGTTTCGAGCGATACGCCTTGCGCGTAGTAGCGGAACTCCTTGTCGAATGCGGAAAGTTCGCCGAGTACCCAGTCGATTTTGTCGGCCTTTTCCTGGTCGTTGCTGCCGGGAACAATATCCGCTTCCCTGGAACGCGTTAGAACAGTATCGGCCGGATGCTCGATAGTTCCGAGCAGGGCACTGGAGCCGATGATGTAAATGTATTCCTCACCGGTAAGGCGCGCGGCTTCCGCAATCAAGTGCCTGAGTTCGTCAATGTTCATGCCGCTTTGAACCGTTCAAGAATGCGAAGGCGTTCTTCGGGTTTCAGTGCACCCGCGAACGGTGATTCCTGCCGCAGCGCGCGCGCCTCTTCCGTGTCCGCAGTCAACATCTGTAACAGGCGAATGCGGTCCCCGCGCAGAAGTCGCTCCCAATGATCGTGGTAGGGCCGGCCGGCAGGATGTTGTTGACGCATCGCTGCAAGCGTTCGTAACGCATCCTTGATGATTTGCGGGTTCGCAAGCAGCTTTTCGGCGATCCGCTGGTGCATTGCCTGGCTGCGAAGTTCCAAAAGGCGATGACGTCCCCCGACAAAAAGGTAGCGCGTCGCGCGCGCTGATCCCGTCTGCGCGACGAGGCCGCGTGTACGCAGGCCTGTCAGCCGACGGGAGAGCGTGGGCTGGCTGATTTTGGGTCGCAGGCGGCTGCGAATGTCCTTTGATGTGAGACCTTCTGGATGCGCGGCGAGCAGCGCCATGAGCTTGTTTTCAAAGGTGTTGTTGTCCATGACGGGCGGCTTCGAAGGTTGACATTGAATAGATAATGAATAGATATGCAAAGTCCTGTCAAGCTTCACAAGTCGCTCCCCCATCCGAATAAAGGATATACGAGTACGGCATTTCCCCGATTCCATCACGGAGTCAGTTTCCCAAGAGTGCGATCTTGATTATGTCTTTTGGGAAGGCGGGTAGTAAAAATGCAGTACGGCGCAATGAGCCAGTTCATCGAGGCGTTCCGTGAGAGCGTCCACCCAGCGCCGGAAAATCCGAACAGCGTGCAGCCGCGCCTGCATCCGGTGACGCTGAGCTTCCGTCACCGCGGCATGGAGCGCGATTACCTTGATGCGATGCGCCGCCAGACGGCGGCGGTGGTGCGTTTCGGCATTGCGCTCGCGCTGGGCATTTACTTCCTGTTCGGCGCGCTGGATCTGTGGACGTCCGTGGATCACGCGGCATTCACCTGGACGATGCGCAGCCTTGTGTTCCTGCTCACGACCCTGCTTTTCGGCGCATCGTTCACGCCGGTTTTCGTCGATTACCGCGAAGCGTTCATGGCGCCGTTCTGTCTCATGCTGGGGGTCGGCGTGACGGCGATCCTGCTGGTCGTGCCGGTGACGGCGGTCGATGAGTATTACGTCGGCTACATCCTGATCATCATCGGCGCCTACACGGTGCTGGGCTTGCGTTTTTTCAACGCGACGCTGGTATCCATCGTGCTGCTCGCCTTGTACCTGGCGGTGGAAATGGTTTTCCGCGAAGCCGCGAGCCCGCGAATCCTGAACAACACGGCGTTCCTGTTCTCGACGCTGATCATTGCCGCGGTCGGCGGTTACATTTATGAGCGCCAGCGGCGCCTCGCGCATTACCGCCTGCGGGTGATCGAGTACGAGCGCGCGCGCAGCGAACACAGCGCCCTGCACGATCCGCTGACGGGCCTGGCGAACCGCCGCCTTTTCATGGAACGGCTGACGCAGGCGCTGGCGCGGGACAAGCGGTTCTGCAGTTTTGCCGCAGTGCTGTTCATCGACCTCGATGCCTTCAAGGCGGTGAATGATTCACACGGGCATGATTTCGGGGACAGGTTGCTGAAGTCCGTTGCCGAGCGCTTGAGCAACGTGGTGCGGGATACGGACACGGTCGCGCGATTGGGCGGCGACGAGTTCGCCGTGCTGCTGGAGGATCTCTCGCACCCGGAAGATGCGAGCATGCTGGCTGGGCGCATCGTCGAGGATTTTCGCGTGCCCTCCGAGATCGACGGCGTGCGCGTGCCGCTCGGCGTCAGCATCGGCTGCGCCTTGCATCCGCGTGATGGCAAGACAGCGCGCGATCTGCTCCAGGCGGCTGACCAGGCGATGTACCGGATCAAGCGGCGGAACGAAGCCTGCTGAATCCAGCAGGCTGCCTCCTGTCACTGTTGCCCGGAACCCGTGCCGTGCCGCCGGCCGAAATTCCCGATCGCCTGTTCGTAACGATCCAGCAAGCTCTTGAACGGCGCATCCAGCACGTCTGCGATGTAGCGCAACTCCGGCAGGTCGATGCGGCGTTCGCCACTCTCGTACTTGGAAACGAAGGATTGCGGTGCGCCAAGGCGTTCGGCGACCTCCCGCTGGAGCAGGCCCTTCTCTTCCCTGACTGATTTGAGCAACTGCCCCAACGCATTGCGCTGGGCCATGAGTTCACGACTCTTCATGCCTCAGCTTCTCTGGTTATGGTTTTTGGGTGATCCGGGAAGGATCGCTTTCTTGTTCGCCAGTCCATGGTCGTACCACCTTGAGCATGTTGTCCGCGTTTGAACTTCTTGGTTATGTAAAAAGTAGCGCGGTTTGCACTAAAACCCGAATCGGGATAACTTCCACACAACAACAATTGGGACAGCACAAACCAAAAACCATCGCGCCCCCCTGCCTGGAAGCCCGTTTCTCAAGGAATAATGACGCTGGAGGAAGCTTCGGAAGCGGCATCGGTATTGAGGATCCAGGGAATCGCCGAAACAACGGTGACATTGCCGGATGCCGCTGAAGGGCAAATTCGACCCCGCACTGCGGGGTTTTGTTTTTCTCGCCTGCGCGGATTCGAGTTTCCGTGACGGTTGCGCGGGTTGTTAATCATCTCCGAGTGTCAGTCAGGAAAGGATTTCTTCACCACGTAACGCACCAAAGGGAAGTTCCTCCCGTAGTTATCACGCTTTCCCGTTTCTAAAAATTATTTGACATAAAAAAATTGCGCGTAAATTCAATGACTTGAATTCCAAAACAGGATTTCAGTTCCAAGTGGGTCTTGTGCCACATTTTTCAATCATTTATAGCTACCGACTTATGCAAAAAAGAACCATGAACCGCCGGTTCCACCACAGGACGTAATGATGGATACCGGAGGCGAGCAACTTGTCGTCGCACTGGACGGCAAGAGCGATCACGATCGCGGGCAACTTCGGGTGCTGCACCAGGTCATGCGCTTGCTTCTTGGCGAGACGGCGCACCCTGCACCCCTGGAGGAACTGGCCGCGCTGATCCCGGCCGCGCTGCCATCGGGCTTGCAGGCGCGCGCCTCGATTCGCATCGGCGCCGCCGTTTACGGGCCGCTGCTGCCGGAAGACTTGCCGCGGCTCGTCGCCCGCTTCTCGGCAGCGGCGGACGAGACCGCGAGTGTCGAAATCACCGGGATTCCCGGCATCGAATTCCCCGCCGGCGCCCAGGATCTGCTGAACAGCATCGCGCGCATGCTGGAAACCTTCCTCTTGCACCATGAAACCCGGCCGCCATTGTTGCCGGACGGCGTGCGCGAGTTTGAGCGCGCGCTGAAGGAAATGGCCGACAGCGTCGCGGTCCACACCGGGCTGACCTATCACGCGGCGCTGGTGAAATACCTGTCCTCGCATTTCGGGCTGAACATCGCGCTGGTGGGCATGCTGGATGAATCCGGCGAGAACGTTCAGAGCCTTGTGATCGCCGAGGACGGCGTACTGCTTCCGAACATGAGCTACGCGCTCGCCGGCACGCCTTGTCATGACGTGGTGCGCGACAACGCCTGTTTCTACGGCGAGCGCATCCAGGAATATTTCCCGGATGACGCCTGGTTCCGGAAGGTTGGTGCGCACGGCTATGCCGGCATTCGCCTGCGGGATGATGATGGCAAGACGCTCGGCATCGTGTCCGCAATCAGCAAGGCGCCGTTGCCGAACATCGCGAGCATCCAGTCGTTCTTCAAGCTCGCTGCGGCGCGCGCCTCGGCGGAGCTTGACCGTACGCGCCGGATCGCCGAGGTCGAAGCGAGCGAACGCCGTTACAGCCTCGCGGAAAGTGGCACCGCAGACGGGCTGTGGGATCTCGATATTGCCGCCGGCAGGGTTTATTACTCACCGCGCGTTTCGGAATTGCTGGGTCTTTCAGAGCGGCTGGGCGACCGGCCCGAAGAATTCTGGTCGCGCACGCATCCGGAAGATCTCGCGTACGCGCGCGCGCGGCGTGACGAGCATCTCGCGAAGAACACGCCGCTGGATTTTCAATGCCGCGTCCGCCACGCGGATGGCACGTACCGCTGGTTTCGTGTTCGCGGCAAGGCCTTGCGTGACATCAAGGGCGCGCCGATGCGCCTGACCGGCACGCTCACCGACATCACGGAAGGAAAACGCCAGCAGGCGCAACTGGCGGCGGAAAATGTCTGGCTGGCGAAATTTGCCGAGTCACCGTCGCTGGAAGAATTGCTGGAGACCATCGCGGCGACGGCGAGCGGCCTGTTCGAGGACGCGGCACTGGATTTGTGGTTGCTGGACGCGACGGGCGAGTTGCACATTTTTCCCGCCGGCGACGCACCGCGTTTCGATGCCGAATGCCTGCGCGGCCTGCTGACAACCCGGTCGAAAGACGCGGTGACGCTCACGCGCGGCATGCCGGGCTGGCCTTATGGCCCGGGTGGTTCGGGCGATGACGATGCGGCGATTTTCAGCGAGATCGATATTGTTTTCGTCAACGTCGAGGCGATTCCGCAACGCATCGGCATCGCCGTTTCCCGTCCCGCCGGTTTGCCGCGCCAGTCGCACGAGCAGCGTTTTGCGGCCGCGGCCGCGCATTTGCTCCAGCTCGCCCTGAATCACCTGAGAAAGGAAGCGGACCTCGAACGCCAGCGGCTGCTGTTCGAAAACCTGTTCGAGTGCACGCCGGAAGCCATGGTGATTCTCGACCGCAACGATTGCGTGCTGAACGCGAATCCGGGCTTCAACGCGCTTTTTCAATACGGCATCGATGAAATTCGCGGCCGTCCGCTGAACGAGCTGGTGGTGCCGCCCGAGTTCGCACGCGAAGGGAAGGAGTTGTCCGCGGGCGCGATGCGCGGCAACACGGTCATTCGCGAATCATTCCGGCGGCGCAAGGATGGAACCCTTGTGCCCGTTTCCATTCTCGGCGCCCCGGTGACCGTCAACGGCATCGATGCCTCGTATTTTGCCGTGTATCGCGACCAGAGCACGCTGCACGAAGCGACCCGCCGGCTCGAACACCAGGCGCGCCACGACCAGCTCACCGGCCTGCCGGACCGTTACGAATTCGAGCGGCGCCTGAAGCAGGCCATGGCCTTGTCCGCGGACGGTCACGGTTCCACGGGCGTTGTGTATTTCGATCTTGACCAGTTCAAGCTGGTCAACGACACCACCGGTCATACGCACGGCGACGAACTGTTGAACGAAGTGGTGCGGCGGTTGCGTCCGCTGGTGCCGGCGCCGTATCTGCTCGCGCGTCTTGGCGGCGATGAATTCGGCGTGCTGCTCGTCAATGGCCGGCTCGCGGATTGCGAACAACTTGCGCAACAGGTTCGCGACCGGCTCGGCGCCGAAGCGTTCAAGCTCGGGGATCGCACGTTTGCGGTGACGGCGAGTTTCGGCGTGGTGGCGGTGGCGGCCGGCACACAATCGAGTCCGCAGGAAGTGCTGAGCCTTGCCGACAGCGCGTGTTTCCTCGCCAAGGAACGCGGCCGCAACCGCGTGCAGGTTTACGATCCGGCCGATATGGGCGTCACGCAGCGGCGCGAGGAAATGGACTGGGTTTCCAGGCTCAATGAAGCGCTGCTCGAGCAGCGCTTTCAGCTGCATCACCAGCGCATCGCTTCCGTCGATGGCGCGACGGATTTCGGGCATTACGAAATCCTGCTGCGCATGATCGACAGCAACGGCAAGCTCGTGCCTCCCGGCGTGTTCATTCCGCCCGCCGAGCGCTACAACCTCATGCCGCGCATCGACCGCTGGGTGTTCGAGCGCGTGTTCTCGCGGCTGGATGCCCTCGGTTCCGCTGCGCAGGAAAACCTGCTCGTCGCCATCAACATTTCCGGCAACACGCTGAACGACGAAAGCCTGCCGGATTTCGTACGGCGCCTGTTCGAAGAGCACGACGTTCGCCCCGAATGCATCTGTTTCGAAATCACCGAGACGGCGGCGATCGCGAATTTCGATGATGCGCTTGCGTTCATCGACGTGCTGCGCGAGCTCGGTTGCAAGGTCGCGCTGGACGATTTCGGTTCGGGGCTGTCGTCGTTCCGTTACCTGAAACAGATCGCGCCGGATTTCCTGAAGATCGACGGCTCCTTCGTGCGCGAGATCGCGCGCAACCGGACGGACTACTCCATGGTCGAGGCCATCAACCGCATCGGCAAGATCATCGGCATTCGCACCGTCGCCGAGTTCGTCGAGGACGACAGCATTCTCGAAGCGCTGCGGCAGATCGGCGTCGATTACGCGCAGGGTTACGCGCTGCACCGCCCCGAGCCCTGGAAACACGAAATCCAGCCCCTTTCAGGTTTGCCCGCTCCCTAAACAAGGTCGAATACGGCATCGAACCCGGCGTCTTCGAGGACCGCCGTCGGAGGAGCCGTGGGAGAATCGGCGGCTGCCAAATCAGGGAGCGCTGCCAAATGGACAACAGGGAAGAAAAAGCCGCCATCGATCCGCGATCCATCCATTCACGCATCGTGACCCTGACCGTCGAGCAGGGCGAGGACGGCGCCCCGCGCCTCGTGCTGGAAGGCGATTACATGTCCGCGACCGGTTTCACGCCGGGCGACCGGGTGGAAGCCATCGTGCAGCCGGAACTCATTTCCATCCTCAATCCCGAATAACACCCGCTTCACCTCGCGCCGCGCTCCGCCTATCCTCGGCTTCATGGCCGAGCCCGACATTCAACTGAAACGCGCGTACGATCTGCCCGCCCGCGGAGACGGTTACCGCGTGCTGGTGGATCGCCTCTGGCCGCGCGGCCGTTCGAAAGCCCAGCTCGCGCTCGATGAGTGGTGCAAGGACATCGCGCCCAGCGATGAACTGCGCAAGTGGTTCGGGCACGATGCGGCGCGCTGGACGGAATTTCGCAAACGGTATCGCGCGGAGCTGCGTGAAAAGACCGAACTGCTGGATGCGCTGCTCGCGCATGCCCGCCCGCGGCTGACCTTGGTGTTCGGCGCTGCTGATGAAACACACAACCAGGCCGTCGTGTTGCGCGCGCGGTTGCTGGAACGGTTCCGCAAGCGCGGCTGACTGGAGAAAATAATGCGAACCCTGTTGATTGCCGGCGCGCTGCTCATGGCCGCGGGTGTCGTGCTCGGCGCGTTCGGCGCGCACGCGCTTAAAGGCAGGCTCGATCCCGAAATGCTCGCCGTGTGGCAGACCGCGGTTCAATACCACCTCGTTCACGCGCTTGGCATGGTCGTCATTGCCATGGCCGCGCTGCATTGGCAGAACGCGCAGTTCGCCATCGCCGGCTGGCTGCTGCTGGCAGGAATCCTGCTGTTTTCGGGAAGTCTTTACGTGCTTGCGCTGACGGAGGTCCGCTGGCTCGGCGCGATCACGCCGCTCGGCGGTGTCGCGTTCATTCTCGGCTGGCTGTGGCTCGCATGGGCGGCGAGCCGGCTTCCGGGGTCAGGCGGATAAAGGCAGCGGCTCGCGATCCGGCGGCACGAAGGTGCGACGCGCCTGTTCCGAGGCGAGCAGGGATTCGCTGTAATGCTGCGCGATCAATGCCTTTGCGTTTCCCTGCAGATCCGGACAGGCGGCCAGGAAGGTTTCCCAGTCATCGGCCGGATGACGTTCACGCAAGTCCGCGATGACGTGCATGAACGCCAACGTCAGCGTGAGGTGGAATTTTTCCGGCGCGCCTTTTCCCGTTGCATATTTCTGGATGCTCAACGCGCAACGCATCGCCGCCTCGGGCAGGGGAAGCGTTTCAAGATAAAGCCAGCCGGCGCGCAAATGGTTGCGATGCGTGAATTCGGACTCCGGCAGCGTGCCGTTCTCGAACGCTTCCAGGAATGCCGCGTCAGCCGGCGCAAGCGATCCGTTCATCTCCCGTCCTCCTCGTCAGTTACAGGCCGGATTGTCAGGCTTTCGCGAATGCCTTGCGAGGGATCCGCGTAGCGGAGCGTGAAATCCGTGAGAGAAAGCAGTTTCCGGTTGTCGATCTGCCTTGATTCGCGCAGGAAACTGCGCAGGCCGGGTGAAATTTCCGGCGAATCCAGCGGCACGCGACGCGCCCGGGGCAGGACTGCGGCATCGGCGACAACATCATTGAAGTCCGCGACGCTCATCGGATTGCCGTCGCTGACATTCCAGGTTCCGCGTCCATCGGAATCGGCTATGGCCACCGCAGCATTCGCAAGATCGTCGACATGAATCCGATTTCCCGGGCCGGTATCCGCAGGGTCCGGCACCGGTTCGCCGGCGCGCAGGCGGTCCAGCGGCAGGCGGCGCGGTCCGTAAATGCCGGCAATCCGAAGAATGGCAAGCGCCACATTTCGTTGCGCGCACCATTCGTTCACCTGGCGCTCCGCATCCACCCGCCGGCGGGCGCGGTCGGTGCCAGGTTTCAGCGACGCGGTTTCATCCACGAGCGCGCCGCCGCAATGGCCATAAACGCCGGTCGTGCTGAAATAGGCGAAGATTCGGGGCGGCGGCAGGGCGGCGAGAACGCGGGCGAGGCGGGGGTCATTCACGCCGCTCGCCGGTGGCGGCACCGTGTAATAGACGCGATCCACCTGCGGCAGGGCGGGAATCCGCGTTGCGTCGATGTCCAGTTGAAGGTGGCGGACGCCCTGGATTTCGGGGCTGGAGCGGGTAACGGCAGTCACGTCGTCGCCACGCGCGAGGTGAGCGGCGGCGACGCGCGCGCCGGAATAACCGCAGCCAATGACGAGCGCATGGGTCATGATCGGGTCGGAAGTTCCAGTTTGATGGCCAATGGGCGACAATACATGACTAATTTAGTCAGGATAATAGCCGAACCGGCTTCCGTGCCGGCCCAACGGAATTCGACATCACGCCCATGAGTTACACAGTCCGCCTGATCCCCAGCCAGCGCGAGTTCACGGTCGAGGCCGATGAAAGCCTGCTCGATGCCGCGCTTCGCCAGGGCGTAGCACTGCCTTACGGCTGCCGTTCCGGCAGTTGCGGCACCTGCGCCTGCCGGCTGGTTTCGGGGACGGTGGATTACCCCGAATGTCCGCCGCTGGGCCTGACCGACAAGGAAATTGCCGAAGGTTACGTGCTCGCCTGCCGCGCGCACGCGGAGGAAGACGTCGTCATCGAAGCGCAGGAGCTGACCGGCCTTGGCGATGTCGTCATCAAGACCCTGCCGGCGCGCGTGGTGAAGATGGAAAAGCTGAACCACGACACCATGCGCGTGTGGCTGAAGCTGCCGGCGGTGGAGCGGCTGCAATTTCTTGCCGGCCAGTACATCGACATCCTGCTTCGCGACGGTGGCGGCCGGAGAAGTTTCTCGCTTGCCAATCCGCCGCACCACGATGAACTGCTGGAGCTGCACATCCGACATATTCCCGGCGGCGAATTCACCACGAAAGTGTTCGCGGAGATGCGCGAGAAAGCACTGGTTCGTTTGCAAGGTCCGCTGGGAAGTTTCTATCTGCGCGAAAATTCCGAGCGGCCGATCATTCTTGTCGGCGGCGGCACCGGCTTTGCGCCGCTGAAGGCCATGCTGGAGCACGCGTTTCATGCCGGCGTGCGACGGCCCGTGCATCTCTACTGGGGCGTGCGCCAGGAACGCGATTTCTATTTGCAGGACTTGCCCGAACAATGGGCGCGCGAACATGCGAACGTGACGTTCACGCGCGTGTTGTCGGAACCGGATGCGGATTGGCAAGGCCGCGCGGGATGGGTGCATGAAACCGTGATTGAAGATCACGCCGATCTCGCGGCGCATGACGTTTACATGGCCGGCCCGCCGCCGATGATTGCCGCGGCGAAAGGCGCGTTTCTCGCCGCCGGCTTGCCGTACGAGCAGTTGTTTTTTGATTCTTTCGATTTTGCACCGGAAGTGCAGGCGAAGCTGGATGAGTTGGCGTACCAGGCAGGCCAAGTGACTCGAAAGTCTTGAAGTCGCGTTGAGGCGCAAAATCCCGAAAACAACACGCACCGGAAGTGCAGGCGAAGCTGGATGCCCTGGCGGACGCCGCGAGGAATTTGTAGGAGCGCCTTCAGGCGCGAAGTTCGCGCCTGAAGGCGCTCCTACGGCTTCGATGACCTTTGATTACCCCTTCGATTCCGGGCACATCTCCAGACCCCTCCTGAACGCCTGCATCGCCGCTTCCGGCTGGCCGAGATCCTGCAGAAGCGCGCCGAGACGCCGGTAGGTTTGTGCGCGCGGCTGGATGCGCGCGCTGGTTTCAAGATAACTGCGCGCCTTGCCCCAGAGCTTGTTCGCGGCGCACAGGTGTCCGGCGGCGTAAAGCAATGCGGCGCTGTCGCCATGTTCCTTCAGCCAGGATTCCACGCGGCCAAGCTGCTTCTCCGGTTGCGAACTGCGGACATCGCCGTACATCAGCACCAGTCCGTCGTCCCACTCCGATTTGAGCGCATCGCGCAACACCGCTTCGGCGCGGTCGCTGGCATTGTTCTGCAATAACGCCGTGACATACGCCATGACGACTTCGCGGTTCTTTCGCATCCGTCTGGGCGTGTTGCGCCAGAGGGAATCGAGTACGGCCGTCCCTTTCGGTGCCGCGTTGACGAAAGCTTCCCGCAAGGTGCGTATTTCAATCCGCTCAAGATCAGCCGGACGGATGACGCTGGTTTTTCGAAGCCGCGGAATGAGTTCTTCCAGGTTGCGCCATTCACCAAGTGTTTCGTAAACGCGCGCGAGCAGTTTCAGGCCGAATGCGTGGCCGGGGCTGTGTTCCTGCAAGCGGCGGAGAGTGGCAAGCGCGTGTTCCACCTGGCCGTGCGCGAGTTGCAGTTCCGCCTGCGTGAGCAGCACCGCGACCGTTGCCTGCGGCGTGGTTTCATAGGCGGCTTTCAGGTGCGCGTCGCGGCGTTCGTCTTCTTCCAGCAATTGCGCGGCGCGCGCGGCGGCGAGGTAATTGATGAGCGGCACTTCACTGTCGCGCGCATTGCGCGTCAGGCGGCGTTCACCTTCGCGCCAGCGGCCCTCGGCAATTTCAATGAGACCTTGCGTCAGCGAACGGCGCGCGCGCAGTTGCCGGCGGCGCGCGAGCCGTGCGCGCAATCGCGCGGGAAACTCCCAGATCCAGATGACGAGCGTGACCAGCAGCCACAGTGCGAGCAATCCGCCGATGCAAAGCAGCGCGAACACCGCGAGCGTCATCTCGATCGCCGTGCCACCGTGGAAAATGCGCACAAGGCCCGGGTCTTCGGCAAGACCGATGCCGAGCGCAACCGCGGCGATGAGCGTCAGCAGCAGGAAAAGAATCCAGCGAATCATTCCGCGTACGCTCCGTTCTGCAAGGCGCGGAAACGTTCCAGTGCCGCGGTGACATCAGGCAGCGACGGCTGCAGCGTGACGTCGAGCAGGCCGGAAATATCGGCGATGGCATTCGCAACGGCGGGATCGCTGGTGTCGAAGTAACGGTTCAGCCACTCGCGCGCGGTTTCCAGGCTCTGCCGGTACGCAGCCGCGTCGCCGGTCAGTAATGCCGCGCGCGCCGCAGCGAGTTGCAGTTCGACATTGCGATACAGGAAGAAATGTTCATCGGGTTTCAGCAGCGGCGGTGGCGGTTCGGCGTCCTGCACGACGACGAGCTTGTCGAACAGCCGCGTGACGCCATTGCGGAATTGCTGCCACCAGCCCGCGTCTTCCGCTGCGCCGGCCATGCTGTCATCCGTTGTGCGTGCGTGCTGTGCCTGGCGCAGCGGGAACTCGGAGACTTCCTGCATCAGGCTGCCGAGGCGAAGCGCCATGCCGTTGACGTCCGGCACGCTGATCGCGCCGAGCGCCTGCAGGTGATCGGAAATGAGTTGCCGCACCGGCATGAAGCGCGGATCGGCGAGTGCGCGCAAGCGGTCGTCCGCGGCCTGCAAGGCGTAGATCGCGGTATCGACATCCTGCGTGAGATAGAGCGCGTCGGCGGCGACGCGCAGCAGGTATTCGATTTCCGCGCGCATGAGATCGCGGCGGCCGCCTTGCGCGGCATCGCTCAGCGCGTCCATGTCCGTGGCAATCCGGTTCATGCGATCGCGCAGTTCCATGCGCGTGGTTTCGACGTCCTCGCGCAAGGCGTCAACCTCATCTGCCGCCGCGCGCGTTTCACGAAGTTGCGCGACTTCGGATTCCAGCCGGGAAATCGCTTCGGCCTGTTCTGCAATGGTGTCGTCGTACGCGGTCTTTTCCGAGCGCAGCCAGTGCCAGCCGAACCAGCCGGCCGCGGCGAGGCCGCCGATGATGAGCAACAGCAGCAGGAGACGCGCCAGCAACGCAACAACGCCCATGCGCTTGGGCGCAGGTTTGTCCGCCGCTTTCTTCGCTGCCGGCTTCGGATCCGGTTTTTGCGCCGCGGTTTCCACCGGTGGCGTCTTCGCCTTGTCGTTGTTGTCTTCGTTGTTCATCGGGAGTCCTGGAGCCGGTCGCGCCACCAGCCTTCAAGTGCCGCAAGCTGCGCATCGTCGGATGCGCCATTTGCGATGACGGACGCGGGTTCTACGTCAAATTCGAGCGCCAATTTAAGCATACGCGGCGTCGGCATCACCAGTTGGGTTTCACGCAGGTATTCGCGGCCTTCGGTGTCGAGCATGGCGTGCAGGTTTTCGAGCCCCGCGCGGCTGGAAACGACGATGGCGTCAATGCGTTGCGTGCGCCAGCGTTCCAGCAACGGTGAAATGTCGCGATCCGGGAGGCGCCGTTCATAAACCTCGATCAGGCG
The DNA here is from genome assembly GCA_036381175.1 of Gammaproteobacteria bacterium. Lineage (GTDB taxonomy): Bacteria > Pseudomonadota > Gammaproteobacteria > Natronospirales > JAJUFS01 > JAJUFS01. Next base: position 3,366 of record DASVDI010000030.1, on the reverse strand, counting down.
CACTGTCGCGCCGCGGTCGCGCAAGGTGTTCGCGAGCAGCTCACGTCCGCCGCGGCCTTTCACAAGCCATATTTTCTTGCCGGCAATATCGTTGAATGCCGGCAATGCGAGCAGGCCTTCCGATTCCTCGCGTTCAGGCACAAGGCCAGGCTTGATTCCGGCGGCGCGCAAGGCGCTGGCGGTCGCGTTGCCGATGGCGGCAATTTTTGCGTCGGGAAGCGCGGAGTCGAACAGCGGCAGGCCGTGTTCAACGGCGGCGATGCTGGTGAAGATCATCAAATCCGGCTTGCTTTCCGGCAGGCGCGCATTTTCAATCGCGTGAATATCGATGACGGGAAAATGGAAGGCCTCGCCACCGGCGGCGTTGATTCGTTCGCACAGGGATTCACCCCGATCTTGCGGCCGCGTGATGACAATGCGCGCACCGTCGAGCGGACGTGCTGCGCTCACTGGTCCGATTCCGCGCGCAATTGCGCCAGCACCTCTGCCGCACCGCGCGAGAGCATGTCGTTCGCGAGTGCTTCACCAAGACCTTCCGGGTCGTTCACGCTGCCGCGCTGCTCGCCGCGCACCACTTGCGTGCCGTCGGGCAAGCCGACGAGCCCGCGCAAGCGAATCGTGTCGCCTTCAAGTTCTGCAAAACCTGCAACGGGAACATCGCAGCCGCCCTGCAGGCGTTTGTTCAGCGCGCGTTCCGCGCGCGTGCGCAATGCCGTCGGTGCGTGTTCGAGAGCTTTCACGAGTTCGATGATTTTCGAATTGCCGGCAAGACATTCGATGCCGAGCGTGCCCTGCGCAATCGCGGGCAGGCATTGCTCGGGGGAGATGCGCGCGGCGATGCGCTCGCGCATTTCCAGCCGGTCGAGTCCGGCGGCGGCGAGAATGATGGCATCGAACTCGCCGGCGTCGAGCTTGCCGAGCCGCGTGCCGACATTGCCGCGCAGGCTGACAAGTTCAAGATCAGGACGCAGCGCTTTCAACTGGCACTGCCGACGCAGGCTCGATGAGCCAACGCGCGCGCCTTGCGGCAACTCGTCAAGATTTGCGTGATGATTCGAGACGAACGCGTCGCGCGGGTCTTCTCGTTCCAGTATTGCCGCAAGCGTGAAGTTATCCGGCATCTCGGCGGTGACATCTTTCATGGAATGCACGGCGAAATCGGCGCGGCCTTCCTGCATCGCCCATTCCAGTTCCTTGATGAACAATCCCTTGCCGCCGACTTTCGACAGTGCGCGGTCGAGAATTTCATCGCCGCGCGTGCTCATCGGCACGAGTTCGATGTCGATTCCGGGATGCACCTCGCGCAGGCGTTGGGCGACATGTTCGGCCTGCCACAGGGCAAGCGGCGATTTGCGGGTGGCGATGCGGATTATCGTGGACGTGGGGGACATGGAAGAGACCGTGCGAGCTCATGAGCGGTTAGCGAGGGCATGTAGGAGCGCCTTCAGGCGCGAATCTTCGCGCCTGAAGGCGCTCCTACAGGTCTGCGAATTCTACGCGTTTACGCCGAGCGAATCAGCTTGCGCACGTCCGGCACCAGCCGCCGGCTGACCTCGAGTTTTTCGCCGATCTCGCGCACGCGGATATGGAAATGTCCGCCATCGTCTTTTTCCAGTGCGTCGATGGCGCGCACGGCAACCAGCGCATTGCGATGCACGCGCACGAAATCGCCGGCGAATTCGTCTTCAAGTGATTTCAGCGAATCCTCGATCAGCACTTCGCCACCGCTGTGCCGCACGGTCACGTATTTCTGATCGGCGCGGAAATAGAACACGTTTTCAAGGTCGATCAGCCGCAGGTTGTCGCGCACGCGCACGCACAGTTGGCGCCGTTTCGCGTTGTTTCCGTTCAGCGTGGCGCGTTGCGCGGCATTCGGTCTCGCGGCGCGTTCGAGCGCCGCCTGGAGCCGCTCCCGACGCACCGGCTTGACGAGATAGTCCATGGCCTGCGCCTCGAAGGCTTCGATGGCGAAGCGGTCGTAGGCGGTCGTGAAAATGACAGCGGGCGGCGTGGCGAGTCCGGCGAGATGGCGGGCGCATTCCAGGCCGTCCATCCCGGGCATGCGAATGTCGAGCAGCACCACATCGGGATTCAGCGCGTCGAACTGTTTCAGTGCACCGGCGCCGTCGCCGGCCTCGCCCGCGACGGTGACGTCGGGAACCTGTTGCAGCAGGCCGCGCAGCCTGAGCCGCGCGGGCGCTTCGTCGTCAACGATCAGTACGCGCATTTTCGACATCCTGCGGCAGCGTCATTACCGCTTCAAAATAGCCTGCGTTTCGTTGTGTCGCCAGTACCGCGCGCGCACCGAGCGCGAGCGCGAGCCGTTCGCGGGTATTTTCCAGGGCAATGTGAAAACCACGTCTTTCCGTGGTGCCCGGCGGAACCGGGTTCGTGATCACCAGCTGGTAAACCCCGTTCGTCATCGTCCCGCTGATGGTGACGGTGCCGCCTTCCTGCAAGCGCTCGATGCCGTGATGGATGGCGTTTTCCAGCAGCGGCTGGAGCGTCAGGCGCGGCAGGCGAACCGGCGTGGCCGGTGGCGTGATCTGCCAGTCGACATTCAGGCGTTCGCCGAGACGCTTCTCTTCAAGGCGCTGGTAGAGCTTTGCGAGCGTGATTTCCTCGTCCAGCGGAACCAGCATCGCGGCGTCATCAAGGCTCGCGCGGAAAAGATCGGAGAGATCTTCCACCGCCTGCTCGGCGGCATCCGGCGCGACCGGAATCAGCGCGGCGATCGTGTTCATGCTGTTGAAAAGGAAATGCGGGCGGATGCGCGCCTGCAACGCTTCGATGCGCGCGCCTGCTTCACGCCGCACCTGGCTGCGCCATTGGTATTGCACATGGAAATAACGCAGCGCGACCGCGCTCACGATCGCGCTGATGATGAGATTGCGTGTCGTGAACATGAGCATGTTCGCGATTGTCGGATTGGCGGCGAGGATGCCGAATTCCATTTCGCGATCCACCCACGCGCCAATGCCGCTGATGATGGCAGTCGTTACGAGCAGCAAGCCGTAACAGACGAGATACGCGCGTGTGGCCGGCAAATGCGCGAGCCGGCGACCGGCGACGCACAGCACCGCTGCCGCGGAAAATGCCAGCCACAGCATGAACAGCGAAATCGCGATGAAATCCTGCAGGACGTTCATGCCGGGGCTTAAGCCGCGCGACATCGTCAATATCATCGCGACCAGTTCCGCGATCACGAGGATTTCCGCAACTGCGGGCGCGCTGCAGAAATCGGGCAGGAAGCGCGCGCGGCGTTCGGTGGTGGTTGATTGCGGTGAGGACATGGCGGAAGTGTCGGATGGCGCGAGGCGGAAAACAAGCGAGAGAGGTCAAACGGAGAGATGCAGGAGCGCCTTC
>DASVDI010000029.1:0-16888 GCA_036381175.1 Gammaproteobacteria bacterium | reverse complement strand
TATCGGCAGCGGTTTCACGGACGCCGAGCGCGCCGAGCCGCCGGCGATTGGAAGCTTGGTTACCTATCGCTACAACGGACTCACCTCGAACGGTGTGCCGAGATTCGCGCGCTTTCTGCGCGTGCGCCATGAGATGCCATAAGAAAAGTTGCGACAAATGAAAACGGCGCCCGAGGGCGCCGTTTTGTTTTGCCTTGGATTGATCTCAGGGCTGATCACCCGCAAGCCACGCCAGCATCGCGGTGTACATCTCGAGGTTCAGCGTCATCTGCTCGCGCGTGATGTACTCGTGCGTGGAATGTCCCGTGTAAGGCACGCCGGGCATTGCCGGTCCGAAGTTCACGGCGTTCGGCACAAGCCGCGCGAACGTGCCGCCGCCAATGCTGATCGGCTGCGGGTTTTCAATGCCGGTGTAGTGCTCGAACACCGCGAGCAACGGCTCGACCTGCGCGGGTTGCTTCGGCAAATACGCCTCGCCGAGATGCAGGCGCACGTCCGGTTCTGGAAGGCCGCGGCCATTCGCCCACTCGGCAATCGCCGCGCGAATTTCCGCTTCGAGCGTTGCCGTGGATTTTCCCGCGGGCGCGCGAAGGTTGATTCCGAGCGTGACGCCGTCTTCCGTCGTACGCGCGGTGCTTAGGTTCACGGTCAGCGGACCCATGAAAGAATGCGCGTAAGCGATGTCGCCGAACTGCTTGCCGTAAAGCCCAGTGCCGAGCAGCACGTTGACGAAATCAAGCGCCTGGCCTGCGGCGGAATCGGGAAGCGTTTCGCCGTCGAGCAATGCCGCTACATGCGTGATTGCATTCAGGCCGTTTTCCGGTTCCGAGGAATGCGCCGCTTTGCCTTTCGCATGGATCGTCAGAATTTCGCCATTCTGTTCAACGCGATACGTCAGTCCGTCGTCGCTGTTCTTTGCGCGCGCGCGAACGTGCTTGACCAGCGCGTTGCCTGCGCCACGGATCTCGATGCTCGCGTCGCCGGGCACCTGGCTCATGAACGCGCCGCCTTCGAAGCGCTCGATGGCGAGCGCGGCATCGCTCGAGCCGTTGTCGCTGAATGTCACCCACACGCCGCCCCAGCCTTTCTCCGCGACGACGACCGGATACATCGCGTCGATGCCGATGTTCATTTCCGGCGGCGTGTACTGCTCCAGCACTTTGAGGAATGGCGCATGATCGGATTCCTCGGTGAGCCCGATGATGAGTTCGATGCGCCGCTCAAGCGGCAGGCCGAGATCCTTGATCGCCTTCATCGCGTACATCGCTGTCGCAATCGGCGCCTTGTCATCTTCCGCACCGCGCGCGATGAGTTTTCCGGGTTCGGATTCGGTGTCTAGCTCGAACGGCGAGCTCTCCCACTTCGATGCATCCGCCGGCTGCACGTCGCCGTGCGTGACCACGCCAACGCGTTGTTCGGCGTCGCCTAGACCGATCACGAGCACGGCGCCGTAATCGGTGAAGTCGAGACCGAGCATTTCGGCCTGCTGGCGAAGGTGATCGGCGAAACCGCGGAACTCGGGATTCTCGGCGTTCGGAATGCCTTCTTCATGCACGGTCTTGAAGCGCACGAGTTCGGCGAGCAGCTCGACCTGCGCGTCGTCGTAGTTGGCGACGGCGTGAGCGGCGGCTTTCGTCGCGCGCGGCGGAAGGTTGTCCGCAAGTGCGGGAGCGGCGACAAGCGCCAGCAAGGGAAGAAGCAGGAGAAAGCGAATCATTGGGGGAACCTCGCGTAACCGGTAATTGTTATTTGAGGGGTTACACTAAACCAGCGCGTGGAAACCGGTCAAGATGTTTATGCCGGTTACATGCGGGAGCGCCGAATGAAGTCTTGACGGGCAGCGGAATCCGTATTAGTTTACCAATTAGTTAATTAACCAAAGAGTTCGATAAAATGCAGAACGATCGCCTAAGCCCGGTTTTCGCGGCCCTCGCCGATCCCACGCGCCGCGCGATCCTTGCAAGGCTCGCCTCGGGCGAAACCTCGGTGAAAGAACTCTCCGAGCCTTTCGAGATGAGCGCGCCGGCCATATCAAAGCATTTGAAGGTGCTGGAAAAGGCCGGCCTGATCACGCGCGGCCGCGAAGCGCAGTGGCGGCCGGCGCGGCTGGAAGCCACACCGCTGAAGGACATTGCCGATTGGGTCGAGGAATACCGGCATTTCTGGGAGCAGAGCTTTGATCGCCTGGATGACTACCTGCGGGTGTTGCAGGCGAAAGACCCCGCCGGGAATGCGTCGCGGAAGTCATCCGCCAAGAGCAAGCAGAAAAAATGAACCTGCCGTACTTCACCGGATGGCTCGCGAGTTACCGCCGTCTCTGGCTCGCAAGTTTCGAGCGTCTCGATGATTACCTGCGTCGCCTGCAAGCGAAGAGGAAAACGCCAATGAACAGTGCAACCGCAAAACAGGAAGTGGAACACGCCGACGACGTGCTCGTGATGAAGCGCGTGTTCAACGCGCCGCGCGAACTTGTGTTCGACGCCTGGACGTGGCCCGAACATTTCGCGCAGTGGTTCGGTCCGAAGAGCGCGAGCATGCCCCGTTGCGTCATTGATCCGCGTGCCGGCGGCGTGCTGCACTTTTTCATGCGGGTGCCCGGCGATAGCGACGTCTGGTGCAAGGGCATCTTCAGCGAAGTGGCGCGTCCGTCCCGTCTCGCATTCCGCTGGCATTTCTCGAATGAAGCCGGCGAACGCGTCGAGCGCGAGGGTTTTGCGCTGGAGACGACGGTTGCGGTGACGTTCTCGGAACATCCCGGCGGTACCGAACTCGTTGTGCGCCAGGAGGGCCTGCTCGTTGATCAGGGAGAAATCCAGGGGTGGACGGAAGGCTTCGATCGCCTCGATGCGTTGCTGGAACAGATTTCAAACCGATAAACATTTTGTACAAGGAGAAAAATCATGCGCATGACCCCATATCTGGGTTTCGACGGCAATTGCCGGGAAGCCTTCGAGTTCTACGCGAAGACGTTCGGGGGAAAGGTCGAGATGATGCTCACCTACGGCGGCTCGCCGATGGGCGAGGACATGCCGGCTGAGGCGCATGACCGCATCATGCACGCCTGCGTGGTCGCGGAAGACGCCTTGCTGATGGGCGGCGACGCGCCGCCGGGAAAACACGAGGCGCCAAAGGGAATCATGGTCGCGCTGGAAATCGATGACATCGCGAAGGCCGAACGCGTGTTCAACGCGCTGGCCGAGCGCGGCACCGTGACCATGCCGTTCGAGGACACCTTCTGGGTGGAACGCTTCGGCATGGTGACCGACCGGTTCGGCATTCCGTGGGGCATTAACGGCGGCAAGAGCAAGATGGGCTGAAACGCGAGCGGTGGTCATTCGGCATCGGCCGAATGATGAACTACGATCAAGGTTGCTGAACGTTTTCAAAGAGGAGAACTGTCATGTATGTCGATGGATTTGTTTTGCCTGTACCGAAGAAGAATCTCGACGCCTACCGCGAGATGGCGGAGAAAGCCGGCGCGATCTGGATGGAGCACGGCGCGTTGTCATACGTCGAATGTGTCGCGGACGATGTGCAGGACGGCAAGGTCACGTCCTTTCCGAAGGCGGTGGATCTGAAGCCGGATGAAACGGTGATTTTCGCGTGGGCGACGTATGCCTCGCGCGAGGATCGCGATCGCATCATGGAGAAAATCATGAACGATCCGCGCCTGCAGATGGATCCGAAAGATCTCCCTTTCGACGGCATGCGCATGTTCTGGGGCGGATTCACGCCGCTGGTTGAACTGTAAAGCGGCACCAGGAGAAACGCATGGCCACACACATCACACCTGAATCGGACCGCGTGTTGAACATCGCGCGCACTTTCGATGCGCCGCGCGAACTCGTATTCCGTATGTGGACAGAGGCGGAACATTTCGCGCAGTGGTGCGCACCCGCGAAATTCACCATCGTCGATAACAGGAACGACGTGCGGCGCGGTGGCGTGTGGTGGTCCGAGATGCGCGCGCCGGATGGCGAGACGTGCATCGCGAGTGGTGTCTATCGCGAGATCGTCGAGCCGGAACGCCTGGTGTTCACTTACGCGCACGAGATGCCGGATGGCAGTCGCGGACCGGAAACGCTGGTGACAGTGCTGCTCGAAGAAGAAAACGGCAAGACGCGATTAACGCTGAACCAGTCCGTTTTCGAGAGCGTGGAAAATCGCGTTGCGCATTTCATGGGCTGGAGCGAATGCCTGGAGCGGCTCGCGGCGCACTTGCCCGAGCTTGCGTAAGCGCATCATTGGGGGAAACGCCATGTTCAAGAAAATTGCCATTGTCATCGCTGTGCTTGTTGCGGCCTGGCTCGCCTACGCCGCAACTCGTCCGGACACGTTTCGTTTCGAACGCACGATTGTGATCGACGCACCGGCCCCGGAAATATTTTCGCGCATCAATGATTTCCACGCCTGGCGTGACTGGTCGCCGTGGGAAGGGCTCGACCTGGAAGTGAAGCGCGAATACAGCGGCGCCGATTTCGGCGAGGGTGCGGCGTATGCGTGGAAAGGCAACGGCAACGTCGGCGCGGGACGCATGGAAATCACGGAATCGAGTGCAGATTCGCGCATCGTGATTGCCTTGCACTTTCAGAAGCCGTTTGAAGCGCAGCAGTTCGCCCAGTTCACGCTTGAGCCCGAGGGTGATGCAACCCGCGTCACCTGGACGCTGCATGGCCCGACGATCTTCGTCTGGAAACTGCTGGGCCTGTTCATGGATTTCGACAAGATGATCGGCGGAATGCTGGAGACGGGGCTGGCCGATCTCAAGTCGCTGGTCGAGACCGGCGCGCAACCCGCCGCAGCGCCGGTAAACAACGGGAGCATCTGACATGCGACGTAATCGCCTTTTGAATGTTGTGATTCTTGTCGCGCTCGCGATCCTTTCGCGGCCGATTCTTGCGGCGGATGTTCCGGCAGGCGTGTACACGCTCGATCTGGCGCATGCGAGCCTCATCTTCCGCGTGGATCACATCGGCTTTTCGAATTACACCGCGCGCTTCACGCGCTTTGACGCAACGCTGGAATTCGATCCGGAAAATCTCGCCGCATCAAGCGTTGTCGCAACCGTTGATGCCCGCTCCATCGAAACGCATTACCCGGAAACGGATAAACACGATTTCAACGCGCAACTGCAGAACGAACAGTGGCTGGATACCGCGAAATTTCCCGAGATGACATTCCGTTCCACGAAAGTGGAAGTCACCGGCCCGAATGCGATGCGCATTCACGGCGAGTTTGAACTGCACGGCGTGGCGCAACCGGTGATCCTGGATGCGACCTACAACGGCGGTTACGCGGGGCATCCGCTGGAGCCACGCGCGCGCATTGGTTTTTCGGCGCGAGGCGCGCTCAAGCGTTCGGACTTCGGCATCGCATACGGCATTCCGACAGCCGAGATGCCGATGGGTGTTGGCGATGTGGTGGAAATCATCATCGAGGCGGAGTTCACCGGACCACCACTCGCCGATGCGGCGATGCGTAGCCCGGATTACGGCGCGCGCAGCGCGCCGTAATCCGGGTTCCAAAATCCCTCCCCGGCCCTCCCTTTGGAAAAGGGAGGGAGTTCTTCGTTCGGCATCGTCGGGAAGGAAAGATCGGTTTTTTTTGCAGTACACGCGAGGTGCAAATCATGTTCGACAACAACAGGGCGTTCAGCAGTTTTTCCGTCAACGATCTCGGGAAAGCGAAAATGTTCTACGGCGAAGTGCTCGGCCTTGAAATCTCCGCCGTAAAAATGGACGACATGCCGAAGGAATACTGGCCGCTATCGCTGCGCGTTGGCGGCGGCACCGATGTGCTGATCTATCCCAAGCCGAATCACGAACCCGCGACATTCACCGTTCTCAATTTTCCCGTGCCGGATATCGAGAAAGCCGTCGATGCGTTGTCAGCGCACGGCGTGCACTTCGAGCACTACGAAGGCGACATCGAAACGGATGCAAAAGGAATCCATCGCAGCGATGGTCCGCTAATCGCGTGGTTCAAGGATCCGGCGGGAAACGTGTTGTCGGTGATTGAAGAAGGTTGAAGGGCTGCAAGCGAGCCGCAGGTTGGGGTGAACACCGTGAACCCCAACATTCGCGAAACTTGCTTCGAGACGTGATGTTGGGGTTCGCGCTGCTCACCCCAACCTACGAGTCCTCGGATGGCGTGGACGTTGTGCGGCGAAAAATCAGAACGGCATCCTGAATTTCGAATCCAGCGAAAATCCGTCACCACCGCGGAAGAAAATACCGAGCGCGACAAGTCCCCACAGCAGCGGATATTCAAAGCCACCTTGCGGCCAGAAAAAGCCGTTCGGTATGTGCGTCGACAACGCTACCGCCATGAATATCACGATCAGGATCGCTGCCGGCCGCGTCAGGAAGCCGAGTACCAGCGCGAGCCCGCCGAAAAACTCGATGATTCCCGCGATCAGCGCGAACGCGAAGCCCGGCGACATGCCGAGCGTGCTTTCAAAGTACTGGCCGGTCGCGGTCAATCCATAACCACCGAACCAGCCGAACAGTTTCTGCGCGCCATGCGGCATCAGGATCGCGCCGGTGGCAATCCGAATCAGCGGATAGCCGAGCGGCGCGAGGCGATCAAAGAAGGTTCTCATGCTCATGCGGGTGACTCCCGTCGAAAACGATTCGTGTACGACAAGTCAAGCACAAGTCCCGCGAATTGCCAGTCGAACTTGCAGCCTGGAAACCGTCACGGTTTCCAGAACCAGGCCCTGGCGTTCGGATAATCGACAATCATGCGGAAATACTTGAAGGCGGAGCCGCCGATTGCGCCTTCCGTTGGCGCGTCCATCCATTGCGCCATCCTTTCGTGGAATGCACGGTCGGGACGTTGCGCAAACCAGACGGGTCCAACGGTATGCCCTGCAATCGTGACTTCGGGAACGCGAATCATCGGAAAATCATGTCCCCGCAAGCGGTCGCCCGAATCCACGACCAGCCAGTCCGGATGACGCTTCACCCATTTCTCGAAGGTTGATCGCGTGATGAAACTTCCGCCGACGGACGTGCCGGGCGCGACACCAAAATGCGGCGCGGATTCTTCCGTCAGCGTGACGCCTGCGCCGGTGTCGAGCAGCATGTCCATCGATTCGCCATCGATCTCGACCGTCATGCGCGGGAAATGCAGCGTGCGTTCGCCATCGGCATTGACCTGGAAACCGAGTTCCAGTGAATGCGTATTGTCTTTCGGCGGATTCCAGTCCTTGAGCAGTCGCAGGGTTTCGGCGTCGTAATCGAACTCCCAGACCTTGTCCGCAAACCAGCGCCCGCCAAGAAAACCGTCCTCGTCCAGCACGTCGTCATCAACCACTACAAGACCGCCGTGGAAATGTTTCTCATCCGGCAGTGGAATGCGCTTGCCCTCAAGGAATTGCGGGTACGCGGCGAACGCGACGTTTTCACCGCCGCGTTCATGCATTTCAATATCAAGGCCAAGCCGCTCGGCAACACTGCGTTTGATCGCGTTGAAGCCGCCGCCGGAATCCGTGTAGAACTCGACGGTTTCGCCATCAACCGTTTGCGGCAGAACAAACACGCGGTCGTTGCGGAAATCCGCTGGCAACACGACAGCGGATTCAGCGAACGCGATGGCGGGATGCAGGATCAGCGCCAGCAACAGCGCCGGCAAGGTTTTACCGGGATTCATGATTCTTCCTTCTGTTTGCTGTTCTTTTCAGTTTGTGATCGCGACGGACAACGCACGCGGTAGCCCGATACGTCTTGTCGAGTCGCACTTCCAACAGCCGACCGTGTGCGGGCAGCCAAAACGGAGTGTAAAAAATTATTTACACTCTGTAAAAAATAATATACCTTCAGAATCCAGGACATCAACAAGGGGCACGTCATGAAAAATCTGTCTTTCCGAGAGCTGAGCGCGCTGGGATCGGCGCTTGCGGTGATCTTCAGCGCCTATGCCTATTTCCCCGACGCCTTGTGGCTTTCGGCTGCATTTTCGGCCGGAACCACGCAAGGCCTCGAGCGGACCGATCTGGTGAAGTTCGCTTTAGGGATGGTCTTGCTCCTGATCGTGATCGAGGTCGTGTATCACGTGATTCTCGCGATCCTGATGCGATCCGAAGCGCACGAGCCCGCGGACGAACGCGACCGGCTCATCGGCATGAAGGCCGTGCGCATTGGCTACGGCGTAATCGTCACAGGCATTGTCCTGCTCGCAGGCTACTTGCTGACGGTCGATATCTCCGGGCTGGTTGCCGTGCAATACCTGCTGCTCGTGCTTTTCATCGGCGAGGGCGTGCGATACGCATCGCAGTTCCTGCTTTACCGCCTGGGCATTTGAGATGGCGAAGAAACGCATTACCAACGCCGTCAGAACCTTGCGTTTCCAGTGCGGCGAAATGACCCAGGCGGAACTCGCGAAGCGGATCGGCGTAACACGCCAGACGGTCATCGCCATTGAAAACGACAAGTATTCGCCATCACTGGAAGTCGCGTTTCGAATCGCTGATGTTTTCGGCCTGCCGATCACCGATGTCTTTCAGTACGAGACGGCAGCGCGCAGGAAATGAAGCGGCAACGCTTTGGACGCCGGGAAATGCAGCAGCGCGCGCCAATCAATGTCATCATTCACACATGACAAATTTCTCGAAATTGAAACTGATCGAACCGCTGGAGCGCGCGCTGGCGGAGATGGAATATTCCACGATGACGCCGGTGCAGGCGGAGAGCCTGCCGCCGATTCTCGCCGGCCGCGACGTGATTGCGCAGGCGCAGACCGGCAGCGGCAAGACCGCGGCGTTTGCGTTGGGCTTGCTCGCAACGCTCGATGCGGAGGCCGTGAAACTGCAAGGCCTGGTGCTGTGTCCCACGCGCGAACTCGCCGACCAGGTGAGTCGCGAGATTCGTCGCCTCGCGCGCTTCATTGCGAATGTGAAAGTCCTGACGCTCTGCGGCGGCGTGCCCTTGCGCCCGCATCTCGCCTCGCTCGCGCACGAGCCGCACATTGTTGTCGGCACGCCCGGCCGATTGCTCGACCTGCTGGAAAAAGATGCGTTACCGCTCGCCGCGCTGAAAGTGCTCGTGATCGACGAGGCGGACCGCATGCTGGACATGGGTTTTGCGGACGCGATGCGCGACATCATCAAGCGCGCACCGGCAAAGCGGCAGACCTTGCTGTTCTCGGCAACGATTCCCGATGCCATTCGCGATATCAGCCGGCAGTTTCAAAGCGAGCCGGTCGATATCGCCATTGAAAGCGACAGCGAATCGCTGATCGAGCAGACCTTCTTCGAAGTCGATGCGGATAAAAAGGTGGACGCGCTGGTGGCGCTATTGCTGAAACATCGTCCCGAATCCGCCGTCGTGTTCTGCAACATGAAACAGGACGTGCGTCGCGTGAGCGGCGAGTTGCAGGATCGCGGTTTCGCGGTGCTCGCATTGCATGGCGAGCTGGATCAGCGCGAGCGCGAGGAAATGCTGGTGCAGTTCGCGAATCGCAGCTGCACGGTGCTGGTGGCCTCGGATGTCGCGGCGCGCGGCCTCGACATCAACGAACTGCCGCTGGTGGTGAACTTCGATGTCGCATCCGACGCGGATACGCACATTCATCGCATCGGGCGAACCGGGCGTGCGGGCCGGAGTGGGCTCGCATTCACCTTGTGCTCGCCGCGCGAAGCACGTCGCGCGAGTGTTATCGAAGAGCGCCAAGGTGAATCCTTGTACTGGGACAAGCCGCCTGTCGTTGCTGATACCGCACCGTTGCTTGCGCCGTTCGTCACGCTTGCCGTGGACGCGGGCCGCCAGGACAAGTTGCGCCCCGGCGACCTGCTGGGCGCCTTGACGGGCGATGCAAAAATACCGGGCGATGCGGTCGGCAAGATCGATGTCTTCCCGACGCGCACCTACGTGGCGATCGCGCGCGATGCGTCGGATCGCGCATTGCGCGGTTTGCGCGCGAGCCGCATCAAGGGACGCAAGTTCCGCGTTCGCAGGATCAGTCGCTGACATCAACAGGAATTGCCATGCGCTATTCTTTCAGCGTATTCGCATCCGATGAAAGGTGACTGCATGAAACTCGAACAGGCCAGGCACTACGCGCTGTCCCTGCCGGGCGCACTCGAAGCGCCGCATCACGAGATGTTGTCCTTCCGCGTGGGCAAAAAGATTTTTGCCACGGTGCCACCGGACGGCGAGCACTTGCATGTCTTTGTTGAGGAAGAAGATCGCGCGCCGCTGATTGCCGCCGAGCCCGACGCTTATGAAAAACTCTGGTGGGGAAAGAAAGTGCTGGGTGTGCGCGTGACACTCGCGAATGCGGATTCAGAAACCGTCGCGGGATTGCTGGAAACCGCGTGGCGCCGCAAGGCGCCGAAACATCTCGTCGCGGAGTTCGATGCTCGCGCGGCAGGAAACTATCCGGCATGAGCCTTAAAGCCAGCACCTTCCTCTACGGTCTCGTGATCGCCGCCGGCGCACTCGCGTTGCGGTGGCTGGAATACCAGTACACGGTGCGGCTGTTTTCCACGCAGATATACATCGTATTGATCGCGGTGGCGTTCACCGCGCTGGGATTGTGGCTTGGCCGGCGGCTCACGGAACACGCAGAACCTGCGGCGTTCGAGAAAAACGTACAGGCGCTGGAATACCTCGGCATCAGCGAGCGCGAGCACGCGGTGCTTGCCTTGCTGGGCGAAGGTCATGGCAACCGGGAGATCGCGGCGCGCCTTTTCGTTTCGACGAACACCATCAAGACGCACCTCGCGCGGCTCTACGCGAAGCTGGATGTATCGAGCCGCACGCTGGCGATCACCAAGGCAAGATCGCTTCGATTGCTGCCGTAATTGTTGCTTGATTGGGTAAATCACCCGTTCGGGTGATGCCGCATTACGCCGTCGAGACTAATTTGATGGCGAACTTTCAAGGGGAAACACACATGCAACGCATCATTCTTGTTTATGGCGCGATCGCCGGCCTGGTCGTTATCGGCAGCGCGATCCTGACCATGATGTTCACCGGCGGTGAGCACACATCGCACTCGGCCTCGATGTGGCTCGGTTATCTCGTCATGTTGATCGCGCTCAGCTCGATCTTCGTTGCCATCAAGCGCTACCGCGACCGCCAACTCGGCGGTGTCATCCGCTTCGGTACGGCGACGCTGCTCGGTCTCGGCATCACGCTCGTCGCGAGCGTTGTCTACGTGGCGGTATGGGAGGTGTACCTGGCGATGACGGATCATGCGTTCATCAACACTTATGTTGAAGGCATCATTGCCGCGAGGCAGGCCGAAGGCGTGAGCGGCGCGGAGCTGGATGCGTTGATCGCGAACATGGAAACCCTGCGCGAGCAGTACGCCAATCCATTATTTCGTCTGCCGATGACTTTCCTCGAGATTTTCCCGGTCGGCCTGCTGGTGACGCTGGTATCCGCGGCAATTTTGCGAAACAGCAAGGGCAAGGCCGTTTAACCGAAAATCCGACTGATGCAATGCACGGATTTCCGCGCGATTTCATCACCGTCACACTTTCCCGGATCAAGCGATTCCGAGGAAAGTCGCGATGGCGGAAAATCCGCAGGAAGTTTCGAGAACACGGCGCGTTCGATTCCGATGGCTTTGCCGCCTGGAAGCGGAACTCGAACCGCTCATGTTCCTGCTGGCCATCGCGTGGATATGGCTGTTCATCGATGAACTGGTTTCAGGGTTATCGTTATGGCAGGAGAACGCGATCTTTGCCATCTGGATCGCGTTCATTTTCGAATTCCTGCTCAAGCTTTATCTCGCGCCGCGCCGGCTGAAATACCTCCTTCGGAACTGGATCACCGCAATTGCGCTTATTGTGCCGGCGTTCCGCGCATTCCGCATGCTGCGTGCCTTGCGCGTGCTGCGCGCGACACGCATTGCCTCAACCACGCGCATCGTGCGCGCGCTCACGTCCAGCCGGCGTTTTTACAAGGACTTGAAAGAAGCGCAAGGCCCCGCACCGACACCGGAAATGAACGTCGGTTTACTCGTTATCGCAAGTCCCGCAACGCCCGTCGAGGCGCTTGAACAATTCGCCGCGGAAACGGCGGAGACGATACGGCAGGAACTCGATGACGCGAGCCGATTGCGCTGGTGTTTCCACACGGTGAAGTCGCGGCGGCTGGAATCCGACAGCCCGAAACAGCCGTCGGATTTTCTTGACGAGGCGAGTCTCGGGATGGCGCAAGGCCCGCACGACATGATCATCGTCGTTACCGATGTCACGCTCGTGTCGCATGAGCGCAAGGTGCAGGAAGGCCTCGCATCACCAACGGCACGCATCGCCGTTGTTTCCACGCGCAAGCTCACGACAGCGCCACGCGGAAAACCGCAACGCGGTCTGGAAGCGATGGCGACGCGCGCGAACGCGTCGGCCTTGTTGCTGCACCTCATCGGTCATCTCGCTGGTCTTCGGCATGAACGGTCAAGCGAGGTGATGCAACCGTTCGCGTTCAGGGAATCGCGCGACGCGCTGCTGCGTTTCAATGCTGGCGAACGGAAATGGCTCACGCGCATCAGCAAACGCCTGCCCGAGCGTGAACTGCATGGCAAGGCGCGGCTCGCGGCGTTCCTGTTTCACGTGCTGATGGCAGCGCGGCATCCGATGCAGGTGCTCAGGCCATTGCTCAGGAACAAGGCGCCGCTGTTGCCGCTGTCGCTTCCCGGTCTCGCAACCGCTGCGGTCGCACCCTGTTTCCTGCTCGTGTTCACCGCAGAGATCTGGGATGTCGGCCTTGGCATGAGCAATGCGGTTGCAGCGATCTACGCAATCTTGAGCATCCTCGGCGCGACGCTTTTCCTCGCCAACGTGCAATCGCTGTTTTTGCCGCGCAAGGAAAGAAACGTGCTCACCGAGCACCTTGCCGTGGCGAACGCCGTCATCTTTCTCAGCATCCTGCTCGCGTGCATCGGCCTGTTCCTGATCGTCGGTGCGCTTATACTCGCGATCGAGGTTTACATTTTTCCGGCAGACCTCATGAACACCTGGCCGACGCTGGATCGCCCTGAAGTTGATCTCGGCGACAAGCTCCGTCTCTCGGCATTCATTGCCACGGTGGGCGTGAGCACGGGCGCGCTGGCTGGCGGTTTCGAGAGCCGCACTGTGATACGGAATCTCGCCTTGTTCGAAAGCGAGAGTTGAGCGAAGCGTTACGTCTTGTCGAGTTCCAGCCGGAAACCGAACACCGGCAATGCTTCCTGCATGAAATCGAGATCCGGCGCGCGTTCAAAACCCAGCTTCTCGTACATTTTCCAGGCAATCTGCATCGCCTGTGTTGTATGCAGGATGACCTGCGCGTGACCTTTCTCGCGCGCGAGCTGCATGCACGCTTCGGTGAGCGCGCGGCCAGCACCTGTGCCACGGAATTTCGGATCGATAGCCAACAGGCGGATGCCGGAAGCATTCTTCACACGCGTGGCCGTTCCACCGGAACCGTATTCACTCATGTCGCCGAAATAAACGACGCCGCCAATCAACGTGTCACCCGGCGAAATAGCGACAAGCACTTTCGCATCTTTCTTTTCCGTGAACCTGCCGATGTTCACCAGCATGTCGTAGTAACGCGGCTGCTCTTCGGGTGTTGGAAAACCCTCAAGTCCCGAATAGACCTCGACCATCAGCCGGCCGAGTGGCAGGAATTCTTCTTCTTGCAGTTCGCGTATGTGAAGGTCCGGCATCGTTTTCAACTTGTTCATCGGCAAGTTCGCATTATGCCGCAGCTTGCGTAATCCATGATTGGTCGTTTCATCGGCGCTCGAAGTCCGTTAGCCTTCGCGGGATGAAAAAAGCGCTGCAATTGCTCGCCGGTCCCGCCGCCATGTCGCGGCTCAACGAGCGCGGTCTTCGGCCCGAAGATGTCGATGTCGTCGTCGGTGCGTCCGGCGGACCGAAATGGCTCGCGCTCACAGGGCTGGATCGCGCGCTCTTCCCGTGGCTTCAGAACGCGCCGCGTGAGCGTCCGCTGCATCTTGTCGGTTCGTCGATCGGAAGCTGGCGCATGGCCTGCCTCGCGCAACGCGATCCGCTTGCCGCCATCGCGCGTTTCGAAGACGCCTACATCCACCAGCAGAAATACTCCCGGCAACCGACGCCAGCGGAAGTTTCACGCGTGAGCGAGAAATTGCTGGATGCCTTGCTGGGTTCTGATGGCGCGCAGGAAATCCTGGACAACACCGATGCGCATTTGCACGTGATCACGGTGCGGGCTCGTGGTTTCGCGAAGCGCGAGACGCGCCGCGTGCAACTCGCCGCACTCGCACTCGCCGCTCTCGCGAATGTCATCCACCGCAACACTTTACGCTGGCAGTTCCAGCGCGTGATTTTCGACACCGCCGGTGACACGAGTCCGTTCCGTGCGCTCGCGGATTTCCCGACGCAACATCTTTCACTCACGCGGGAAAACCTGCGCGCCGCGCTGATTGCATCCGGCTCGATTCCGCTTGTGCTGGAAGGCGTGCGCATTCCCGGCGCGCCGGCGGGCGTGTACCGCGATGGCGGCATCATCGATTACCACCCGGATTTTGATTTCGGCGCCGGTGAAGGCCTCGTGCTGTATCCACATTTTTATCCGCACGTCGTGCCGGGCTGGTTCGACAAATCACTGCGCTGGCGAAAAGCGAATGCGAAAAACTTCGAACGCGTCCTGCTGCTCGCGCCGACTCAGGAGTTCGTTGCGGGACTTCCCGGCGGACGCATTCCGGATCGCAAGGATTTCTATCGTTATGATGAAGCGCAACGCATCCGTGCCTGGGAATCGGCCTGCGAAGCGAGCCGGCGTCTTGGCGACGAGCTCAACGAACTGCTCGCTTCGGGAAGATGGACGGATCGCGTGACGCCGATTGCATGAGCGGTCGGCATCGCAAGCCGCAAGTGATATCTCAATGCACCTCGCGCATCAGCTCCTGCTTGCGGTTATAAAGCCGCCGCGCCATCTCCGCCGTGTTGATGCCCATCACTTCTGCCGTGTCGAACAGGTTGTTGCGCTCCTCGCTGATGTGCTCGCGCACTTCCAGATCCAGCGCCGCTATCAGTTCATCGAAGTGTTCATCTTCGGTTGAAGCGCCTTCGATGTCCTTGATCATTTCCGCAACGCGATCGTGGTCCGCCTTCGCGGCTTCCACGTGGTCATCGATGTCCGCTTTCTCGATCACGCGCGGATAGTAGATTTCTTCCTCGATCACCGCGTGAATCTTCAGCTCCCGGCAGATCTCGCGTGCAATGCGATGCTTTTCCGCGGTGCTCGCCGTTGATTTGACGTTTTCATAATCGTTGAACTGCTGCAGCACGCGATTGTGATCGTCATCCAGCAGATCGTGCGCGGTCATCTCCGGCATGCCGGCAGGGCCGAGCTCGCGCCCGGTAATGTTCTCGTCGCCTCGGTAGGTCTGGGCCATGGAAGTCTCCGGGTGGAAGGTTGTTGTTGATATTTCCTCGGAGCCGGTCGATTTCAAGGGACCGCGCCGGATTGACACTCGAACATTTATGTTCGATTCTATCGCTATGAAGGGATTCGAGTTTTTACGACGCGTGCACCGTCTGGGTAAACGCAAGGGATTGCTGGTGCGGCTTGTCGTGCACCAAGGCAAGGGCAGTCATGCGCGACTTTTCTACGGTGAGCGCTGGACAACCTTGAAGGACCGCCGCAAGGAGATCGGGCCGGGGCTGTTAAAGGCCATGTGCACACAACTCGGCATCGACCCGGACGATCTGTGAAAAAGGGAGACCAACATGCGTTTTGAATACCCGGCGCAATTTGAAATTCACAAGAGCGAAATCGTCGTTTCGTTTCCCGATGTGCCGGAAGCGATCACGGCGGGTGCTGATGTCGATGAGGCATACCGTGAAGGTGCTGATGCTCTCGGTGCCGCGCTCGCAGGTTACGTCCAGGAACAGCGTTCGCTCCCGAAACCTTCGAAGCCACGCAAGGGTAACGTTATGGTGGCGCCCGCGCCGCTGATTGCAGCGAAGCTCGCACTTCGCCTGCGCATGCGCGAGCTCGGGCTGAATAATGTCGCACTCGCAGCGCGGCTCGGTGTATCGGAAACCATCGTGCGCCGGCTCGTGGATCCCGATCATGAAAGCAAGCTGGCCAATGTGGCCGAAGCGCTTGCGGTGATGGGACAGCACATGGTCATTGAAGTTGAAAACAATCGCGCGGATGCCGCCTGATTCAGATCGCGCGCGCCGCTTTCATTTTTCACGATTTTCCTCTTCCACGTAGCGCTGTTGAATCGCTTCAAGCTGATCGAAATCTTCGCCAACCTGGCTGCCGAAGAAATGCGCGAGCTCACCGGCGAACAGTTCCGCGGCAGTGGCGAGACCGTGCACTTTCAAGAGCGTGCGGGGAGAGATGGTGTGCGTGACTTCCTGGTGAAGGGCATCGGCGAGCGCGATGCAAAGGCCGTGCAGCGTATAAAGAAGAGTGGGAAGGCGGGAGAGGCCAGGTTTCGGGTTGTTCGTTCATTGTTGCTTCCTTGCGAGATGTTTGTAGGAGCGCCTTGAGGCGCGAACAGTAAGGTTTCATTCCCCGGCACTGGCAATGCAGTGATCGAAGGAATGGGGGAGCGGTTTCCAACCGCGAATGGTTTGCGTAGTTCAGCGCGCAACTCGGATGAGCGCAGCGGAATCCGAGATTGATTTGAAATCATGTTCCATCGCCGCCCTGCGATTTCGCTGAATTCCAATAAAAGCGTTTCGCCCGCCTGCGGCGTGGGCGAGTTCATTTTCTTTCCAACGCCGAAAGAAAACAGAACCAAAAGAAAGGGCTGTACGGTTCATAAACATAGGTAACAGACGAGTTCAGGGACATGGGTAACAGTTGCTGCCAACGAGGTGTTGGCAGTGGAGGTACCTATGCCGTGGCAGGAGCTGAGACCTATGGATCAACGGATACTGTTTATTGCAGAT
>DASVDI010000028.1:0-10099 GCA_036381175.1 Gammaproteobacteria bacterium | reverse complement strand
CCGAAATGATTCTGCCAATAGTCATGGCTGAGCACGACCACGCGCCCTTCACCGACGCGCGGTTCGTCCTGCGGGCCGATCAAGCGGCCAAGCGCCGGCGTCAATCGAAGAACGGAAAAGTAGTCGCCGTTCACCGCAACGCCCTCGCCGGCAAATCCCTGCGCGCCGTCAACGGAAATGCTCGCCTCGAAACCACGATGCGCGGCGATGCCTGTAAACACCTTTTGCTCGCGTTCAAGATCGCGCAGCATCGGATAACTGAAGGCCTGATCGCTTTCACCCATGCCGGTGCTGGAGACCGAGCCCATCTTCGGTCCGGTCGAACTCAGCAGCACCAGCCGCCCCGGATCCGGCACGGGCAGCGGTCGCAACAACACCTGGTGGAACAGCGAAAACATCGCCGTGTTCGCGCCGATGCCAAGCGCAAGCGTCAACACGACAACGAGCGTGAACCCCGCGCTGTTTGACAGGCGGCGCAGCACGAAACGCAACTCCCGCAAGACGGTTCCCATGCAACTCTCCTATTCGTGGCGCAACGCTTCCTGCGGCTGGATTTTCAGCGCGCGGCGCGTTGGCACAAACGATGCGATGACGATCATGAACACCAGCATGACAATGACAGCGAGATAGGTCAGCGGATCAAAACTGGAAACACCGACGAACTCGCTGGCGAACAACCTTGCGAACCCGACGGCAAGCACCAGACCCGCCAGCAGCGCGACGGACAACTGCATGGCGTTATCCCGGAACAACAACGCCATCACGCGCGCATCGTCCGCGCCGAGCGCGCGGCGCACGCCGATTTCCCGCACGCGCTGATTGACGGCGTACGCCATCACGGCATACAGGCCGATGCCGGCGAGCAGGACGGCGAAGAACGTGCACACGCCAAGCAGTGCAGACAACAGGTGCTGGCCGGACGTGCCGATGAGAATCCAGTCATCCAGCGTGCGCAGCCAGTAGACGGGCATGTCGGCATCGACGCGCTGCACGGCCGCGCGCACCGGATTCTGCAGCAGGTACGGGTCGCCCGCTGCCTTGATTGCGAAACTGAAGAAACGGTAATCCGTTTGTGCAACGGGCCGGTACAACACCGGTTGCGGCGGCTCGTTGAGATCGTCTTCATCCTGGATGACGTTCCGCGTCACACCGACTATTGTTACCCAGCGTTCTTCATGCTCGATCCAGATGCGCTTGCCGAGCGCATTTTCACCGGGAAGGTATTCGTCAGCGAATGCCTGCGTGACGACGGCGGTATCCGGATGTTGCGCGTCATCAAGCGCGGCGAGGAATCTGCCTTCACGCAAGGCGATGTCGAACAGCTCGAAATACTCCGGAGTGACGGCAACATAGCGCGTCCAGTTTCCTTCGAAGACTTCCGCCGGCTTCTCCACGCCTTCAGGCCGCACGTTCGCGGAACCGCTGACGGCGCCGGGCAGTCCGGTCGCGACGGTTGCAGCAGTAACACCAGGTATTCTCGAGAGTTCATCTTGCAGGCGTTCGACGAACAGTCGCCGGCTCGAGGCATTCGGGTACGCGTCGTCGAACATGCCCACGCGTCCCGTCAACACATTTTCGGTATCCGCGCCGATGTCGACATCCATTGCGTTGGCCGTACTGCGAAGCATGAGTCCGGTCGAGACGAGCAGGATGCATGACAGTGCGATTTCGACACTGACCAGCACGCGGATGGTGCGGCTCGCGCGGCCGCCCGACGTGCCACCACCTTCCTTGAGATCATGCGCCAGATCAGTACGACCGGCACGAAGCGCGGGTGCAAGCCCGGCAACCATCGCTACCAGGAATACAAGACCCGCGATGAACATCAGCAGGTTCCAGTCATATGGCGCCGTTACCCAGTAAGGCGGCAAATCATCCGTGGCGGCCAGG
This sequence comes from Gammaproteobacteria bacterium, assembly GCA_036381175.1. GTDB lineage: Bacteria > Pseudomonadota > Gammaproteobacteria > Natronospirales > JAJUFS01 > JAJUFS01. Next base: position 8,209 of record DASVDI010000028.1, on the reverse strand, counting down.
TACCGATCGAGCGCGTCGCCACCCCAATGCGAAAGCAGCAGGCCGACTCCTCCTGCGGCGATCGACACCAGCAGGCTCTCGCATAACACGCTCGCGACCAGCCGCCAGCGGCTTGCACCCAGCGCGCCGCGAATCGCCGTCTCGCGCTGGTAACGAATGCCGCGCGCGGTCATCAGGCTCGCAACATTCACACACGCAATGAACAGCACGAACAACACGCAAACCGAAAGCGTCGCGACAACGCGCTGCGCCCAGTCACTGACAAATTCTTCCGCGTACGTTTTGACGGCGGGTGTGAGGTGACGCAACTCTGCGGGAAGCTCGCTTTCCATGTGCGCAAGTGCCGCGGCCAGCGCATCATGCATGCCACCGACACCACGGCCGTCGGCAAGGCGCGCGATGACTTCGAGATCGATGGCGTCGTCGTAATCCACGTTCGGATCGTGCGTGATCGGCAACCACACATCCTGCTGCATCGGAAACGCGAAATGTTCGGGCATGACGCCGATGATCGTCGCGGGATGCGCATTTACGCGGATCGTGCGCCCGACAACATCCGGCGCACCGAGAAACCGGTTCAGCCATAGATCGTGGCTGATGATGATGACCGCGGGAGCGCCGGGAATGGAATCCGCGGATGTGAAATCGCGGCCCTTCGCGGGCTGCGTCTGCAACAACCCGAACATTCCCGTCGTCACGAACGCGCCTTCAAAACGTTCCGGACGTTCCTCGCCGCTCATGTTCACCGTGCCGAGATAGAAACCCGCGAGCGCTCCGGGCAGCGATTGCTTCTCCCAGCGAAGATACAGCGGCTGCGGCACTTCAATGCCGTCTTCCCCGCTGGCCGGATCGTACAACTCGATGTGCGCCAGTTGCTGCGGCTTGGGATACGGCGGCTCACTCAGCAGGTACGCCTGTATGCCGCCGAACGAGAACAGCGTCAGTCCGGTTCCAAGACTCAACATCAACACGGTAATGAAAAAGAATCCCGGCGAGCGTGCGAGCCGCCGGCCAGCGTGGCGAACTTCAAACAACAATGTGTGCATGCCCATTTTACGACGGCCCCCCGTTTGTTTACTCGTAACGCAAGGCCGCGATCGGCTCCACGCGCGTCGCGCGCAAGGCCGGCAACAGGCACGCGAGCAGCGCGACCGCGGCAAGCAGCAGCACCGATGCGAGATAAACCACCGGATCGCCAACGCTTACGCCAAACAGCAGCGAGCGCAGGCTCACCGCAAGCGCAGCAGCCAGCACGAGACCAAGACCGAGACCCGCCAGGATCAGGCGGCCACCTTGTCCGAGAACGAGTTTCAACACGCGGTTGCGACTTGCGCCCAGCGCCATGCGCACACCGATCTCGCCAGTGCGTTGCGTGACGTTGAACGCAAGCACGCCGTAAAGACCGATGCCGGCAAGCACGAGCGCAATACACGCGAACACGGCAAGCAGGGTCATCGGCGTGCGCCGGCCTTGCAGGGATTCGTCAATGCGCGCATGCAGTGTTCGGATGTCGTAGGCCGGAATCTCCGGATCGAGCGACCGGATTGCATTTCGCAACGACGCGGCCAGCGCATCAGGATTGCCTGCCGTGCGCAGCACCACGTAATACTCGGGTTGAATACTTTCATAGAGTGGCAGGTAGATCGCTTCCTTTTCCTGCCCTTCATCAAGGCTCGCATCCTTCACGTTCCCCGCGACGCCGATGATGGTCCGGTAAAGCGGATTGCCGTTACCGGGATTGAAGGTGATTTCGTGGCCGAGCGGACTTTCATCCGCGAAAAATCTTTTCGCGAGTGTCTCGTCGATGATCACAACGTATTGCTTGTCCGTCATGTCGCGCGATTCGAACCCGCGCCCTTGCAGCAGATCGATCTGCATAGCTTCAAAATAACCTTCGCTCACAGCGTTCCGCTTTGAACCGCGCACCGGCGCGCCGGAATCCTGTTCCCGGCCCCGAATGGCGTAGCCGCCGCCCGCTATTTCATTGCCGAAAGGCACGACGTGCGCCAGTGCTGACGCTTCCACGCCTGGCAAGCCGGCAATCTTTTGCTCCAGGCGTTTCTGGAAATCATGAATGGCCGTGGCATCGGGATAACGCGATTCGGGCAGCGATATGCGAGCGGTGAGAACACCGGTTTCGTCGAATCCCGGATCGACGGATTGCGTTGCTGCGAAACTGCGTATCAGCAAGCCGGCCGACACCAGCAGTGCAACCGCCAGCGTGACCTGCGTCACCACCAGAGCGCCGCGGAAGAAACCGGAACGCTTGCCGCTGGAATTACCGCGGCCACCTTCCTTCAATACTTCGACCGGATGGCTGCGCCAGGCGGCGGCTACCGGCACCAGGCCGAACAGGAAACCCGTCAGCAAGGCGATCAACAACGTGACCATCAGCACGCCGACATCAAGACCGATTTCGAAAACCGACGCAAAGCCGCCCATCCCCGATGCGCGGAACGCAGCCAGCGCCGCATAGGCGAGCAGGATGCCGCCGACACCACCCATGAGTGCAAGCAACACGCTTTCGGTAAGCAATTGCCGCGCGATCCGCAAGCGTCCGGCGCCCATTGCGGTGCGCACGGACAATTCGCGCTGACGCGCAACAACGCGCGTGAGCAACAGGTTCGCAATGTTCGCGCACACAATCAGCAGCACGAAGCCGACGCACAACTGCAGGAGCAACAACGCAGTCCCGGCGCCATCGATATAATTTTCATGCAGGCTCTTGATGTTCGTCGTCATGCCCGCGCGCTCAATGAAACTTTTATATTCCGGAATCCGTTCCGACAGGTTCTCGAAAAGCGCCTGCATCTGCGCATGCGCCTGCTGCATCGTCGCGCCGGGCGCAAGCCGCGCGAGCATGTTGTAGCTTTCTTCACCACGTTCTTCATCGGATTTCTGTTCGGCAGTGAACGCCAGCGGCAGGTAAAAAGCGGCATCCTCATCCGGAAACGCGAAACCTTCGGGCATGACGCCGACCACCCGGTGCAACACGCCGTCGATGCGAAGGTCGGCGCCGATCGCTGCGGCCCGGCCAGCGAACATCTGCTGCCACATCCCGTGTGACAGGATCACAACCTTGTCGTTGCCGGGTTGCGTTTCATCAAGTGTGAAATTGCGGCCGAGCGCGGGATCGGCCTGCAAAGTTGAAAATAGCGTTCGCGTCGCGAGCACGCCCTCGTAATGCACAGGCGTGCTGCCTGTCGTAACGCCCGCGCTCACCTCCTGCCAGAGCGCGGAATCCTCGAACGCTTGCACGCCTTCACGCCGGTCGAGGTAATCCGGAATCGATGTCGCCGCCTGCTCAAGCCCGATGCCGGGGTAACTGTTGTTCACGACAACGAGGCGTTCGGCATCCGGATACGGCAGCGGCTGCAGAAGCACGCCATTGATGATGCTGAACATCGCGCTGTTCGCGCCGATGCCGATGGCAAGTGTCAGCACGACAGCCACCGTAAATCCCGGCCGCTTCGACAGCGTGCGCAGCGCGTAGCGAAAATCTGTCCAGAACACGTTCATGACGATTCCTTCGTTGTGATGCTTTCGCTCAGACAGCCGCGTTCGCGCGGATCTGCTCCTGGATGCGCCGGTCTTCTTCCTCGCGCAAACGCACCAGTGTCTGTTCATCGACCACACGTCCGTCGAACAGGAAAATCTTTCTTTCCGCGAAATCCGCATAGCGAAGATCATGCGTGACCACGCAAAGCGTCGCGCCGTTGCGATGCAGGTCTTCCAGCAATGCCATCACTTGTTCGCCATTGCGCGAATCGAGGTTGCCGGTCGGCTCGTCCGCAAGCAGGATGGAGGGCCGCCCGACCAGCGCGCGTGCAACAGCGACGCGCTGTTGCTGGCCGCCGGACAATTGCGAGGGGTAATGCTTCAGGCGATGCGCCATGCCGACGCGCTCCAGCGATTCCTGCACGCGCTCGCGGCGTTCGGCTTTCGAGATGCCATCGCGATACGTCAGCGGCAATTCGACGTTCTCGAAAACATTCAGATCGCCGATAAGATTGAACGCCTGGAAAATGAAACCGATTTCGCGGTTGCGAATTCGCGCGCGGTCACCCGCGTCCAGTTCTTCCACGGCCGTGCCGTTCAGCGAGTAGCGACCGTCGCTTGGCGTGTCCAGCAGGCCGAGAATCGACAGCAAGGTTGACTTGCCGCAACCCGACGGACCGGAAATGGAAATGTATTCGCCCTTGTCGATATTGAAATGCACGCCGGAGAGCGCATGCGTTTCCACTTCATCGGCAAGAAACACTTTCTTTACATCATGCAGCTCGATGAGCGGCTGATTGCTTTTTTCGGCAGACATCACAAACTCCTTCTTCACGTCTTACTCAAGACGAATGCGATCGTATTTGTCCCAGGCGCTGGTGTCGGAAAGAATCACGCGATCCCCCGCTTCCAGGCCCTGGCGGATTTCAATGACATTCACGGAACTGCGGCCAAGCTCCACCGGCACGCGCAGTGCGTCGCCGGTTTCCTCGTCAATCACGAACAGGCGCACCGTCGATTCCGGCTGGCCGTAAGCGGGCCGGCCGACGTAAAGCACGTCTTCAAGTCGTTCAATGAGAATGGTGCCGTCAACGGAAAGATCCGGACGCGCGCCTGGCGGCAGCGGGCCTGTAAGCGCCACATCAACCTGCACCGTGCCGTTCTCGACAGCGGGATCGATGCGAATGACTTCACCTTCGACAATGCCGTTGCGCGTGTCGATGGAAACCGGCTGACCGAGCTGCACGTCTTTCGCCTGCGTTTCCGCGATGCGAAGTTCCGCCATGAGTTCATCGGGACGCGCAATGCGCGCGATGTTCGCGCCGATCGTCAACTGCTGACCCTCTTCAACACTGAGCGCCTGCAGCACGCCGGACATGCCGGCTTTCACCGCGAGTCCCTCGACCTGGCTTTCGCGCAACGAGAGCATGTTTTCCAGTTGCTGGATGCGCGCGCGTTCGGCGCGCAACTGCGCCTGCACGGATTTCTCGAAGGTGCGGCTGCGCTCCTGCTCCACGTCGAGCCGCACCTTGAGATGTTCGGCGGTGAGAACCGAACGCTTAAGTTCCAGCTGCGAAATGATGTTGTCCTTCGCGAGTTCCTTCTCGGCTTCCACTTGCAGGCGCTGGCTTTCGTATTCCGCGCGCGCTTCGGCGAGCGCGACTTTCTGATCGAGCATCTGGCCCTGCAATTGCACTTCGAGCGCGGCGTATTCCGCTTCGGCGGCAGCAACGGCCGAACGCGCTTCCTGCAACTGCTGCATCAGTTCCGGATTGCTCATGTCAACGAGAACGGTGTTTGGCTCGACGACCGCGCCCGGCTTCACTAGTACGCGTTCGACGCGCGCATTGGTGCGCGCGGCAATCCAGAGCACTTCCTTCGGCACCAGCACGCCAGGGCCGCGCACCTGGCGCAGCATCTCGCCGCGCTGGACGGTGTCCATCCACACGGATTCGCGTTCGACCGCGGGAACGGCCGGATCGAGCGTGAAAAGAAAAACAGTGAGTGCAACGAGTGCGATGCCGCCGGAAGAGCCGATCATCCAGCGGCGGCGCTGGCGCTTGATCTTGAGGTCAGTGCGTACGATATCCATGCAGGAATATGTGCAATGACCGTGCCAAGCGTGGGTGCCTGAAACAGGCCGGAAAGACCGAAGATGTTCTAAAGGAGTGATGACGAATGCGGGATGCGGCGTCCCGGAAATGGGACAAGTACCGTGTCGGATTACGCTACGCTAATCCGACCTACACTTGCTGCTATTCAAGGTAAGGGAAAATACGCGAACGCAATCAACGCACCCGCGTCAGCGCGAAGGCGCTCCCCGCGGCAAACAACACCGTCGGCAGCCACGCGGAAACAAACGGATTGAGTCCGAATACCAGCCCGCTTTGCGCGAGCGTGAGATTGAACACGTAAAAACCGACACCGATGAGCACGCCGAAGATGACGCGCTGTCCCTGCCCCACGCTGCGCATGGGACCGAACACGAACGGCACGGCGAGCAGCACCATCACCAGGATGCTGACCGGTGCGACAAGCTTGATCCAGAACGCCTGTTCGAAGCGCCGCGTTTCAAGATCATTGCGTTCAAGGTAACCGATGTATCGCGCAAGACCCTGCATGGACAAGGTGTCCGGATCGACGACGAACAGCCGCAACAGCGACGGGCTCAACAGCGTTTCCCAGGACGCGTGTTCCTCGTGGCGCATCTCGATACCATCGGGCGTGAATTCCGTGATGGAAATATCGCTCAACTGCCAGCCGTCGTTGCCGATGTGCGCTTCTTCCGCAACGAGCATGCTCTGCAAGCCGCCGCTGTCGTCGAGCTGGTACACGAACACATCGCGCAGTTCGTCTTCGCGCAGCATCTGGCGCACGTTCACGAACCGCTCGCCATCTCTTGCCCACACGCCACTGGCGCCAAGCCAGCTCACGCGTTGCATGCGCGCGAGAGTTTTCATCGAACCTGCGTATTGTTCGGCGGGCGGTGCGACGAATTCGCCGATGAGAAATGCGGCAACAGCCAGAACCGCGCCGCCGAGCAGCGCACCGCGTGCGAGGCGCAACACGGAAATCCCGGCCGCGCGCATGACCATCAATTCGTTCGCGGATGACAACTGGCCGAGGCCGATCAACGCGCCGAGCAGCACGGCCATCGGCAGCATTTCATACAACTGTTGCGGAGCGCTGAGCAACACGAACTGGATGGCTTCGGCGAGGCCGTAATCGCCGGTCAGCGCATCAAGCTGGGCGAGCAATTGCAGGAACGCGCTCAAGGCCACCAGCAGCAACGCAACCAGGAGGCTCGCGCCGATCACCTGGCGTGCGAGATAGCGATCGAGTATGCCTGTCATGCCGTCACCTCCGCTGTGCGGCCGAAGGCGTAGCGAAACCCGAGCGAATGCGCGAGCAGCAGGACGCCCGCCGCAATGAAAACAAGATGCACCCACCAAAGGCCGAGCCAGACCGGCAACTCGCCGCGCTCGACGCCGAGCCGTGCAACACCAAGCAGGTTGGAATACAGCACGTAAACCAGCACGCCGATAATAATGCGCCCGTAACGTCCTTCACGCGGACGCGTGCGCGAGAGCGGCACCGCGATGAACGCCAGCACCAGCAACATCAGCGGGCTGGAAATTCTCCATTGCAGCTCGGCAATATCGCGCGCGTCGTTCGAACCCAGCAGCGCGAATGTCGGCACGCCCTCGCGATTGCTGGTGACAAGATCCGGTGCGCTAGGCGCGATCTCGACACCATGCTCGGCAAATCGCACAACGCGATAATCCGCCTCGCCCGGCACGCCGTCGTAGCGAATGCCGTCGTAAAGCACCAGCAGCCGCCGGCCGGTTTCCGGCTCGAGCCGCTGCTCGCCCGCCGCCGCCGTCACCACCGCCTGCTCGTTATCTTCGCCATGCTGGTTGAGAAACAGGTCAAGCAGCATTCCGCTTTGCGCATCGACACGCTCGGCGTAGAACACCGCGTTGCCCGACTGCGCGCTCTTGAAACGGCCCGACTCGAACACACCAAGCTCCGCTTCCTTTTCCGCCGCGAGCCGCGCCTCCATCGCCTCGCCAGCCGCCCACGGCGCGCCGAACAGCGTCAGCCCGGAAAGCAGCAGCGCTACGACTACACCGAGCGCGAACACCGGCCGGTACAACTGCGCGGGACCGACGCCGCAGGCCGTCAGCGCCGTCATTTCACTGTCGCGATACAAGCGGCCGAACGCCATCAACAAGCCGAGGAAGAAACCGACCGGTACCAGCACGGTGAGAAATCCGATGCTGCCGTAACCCAGCAGCTCGAACACCGCGCCGCCCGGCAGCTTGCCCGCCGCCGCCTCGCCGAGAAAGCGCGCGAACCGGTGGCTGCTGATGATGACCAGCAGCACCCCGGTCACCGCAAGCCAGGTGGTGAAGGCCTCCCGGACGAGATAGCGGTTGACAATAATCATGACGCGATTTTCTTCCTGCGCTTCATTTGACCGGCATTTCCCGCATTATTTTCACGTCGGGGGCGCGTTTAGGTAGAATTGGCGGCCGTTTCTCGATCCGGCGCACGACATATCCCTGCGCTGCCAATGATAACGGAGCCACGACCCTGTTTGTGGTTCTTCCGGCACGACCGTCAACCAGGAGTTTCAAGGCATGCAATTTTCCGTCAAGACCGGCGAGCTCGCCGGTATCCAGGCCGACTGCATCATTGTCGGCGTCTT
>DASVDI010000027.1:0-82917 GCA_036381175.1 Gammaproteobacteria bacterium | reverse complement strand
TCCGGCGCGCTGGTGACGCGCCTGAAACTGATGTCCGGACTCGACATCGCAGAGAAACGCCTGCCGCAGGACGGACGTTTCACCATTCGCGTCAAGACAAAAACGCTCGACGTGCGCGTTTCCACCATGCCGGTGCAGCACGGTGAAACCGTGGTGATGCGCCTGCTGGATCAATCCGCCGGCTTGCTGGAGCTGGACGAACTCGGCATGCCGCCGGCGATGCTGCGCCGTTTCGTGAATCTCGTTCAGCGCCCGTCCGGCATGCTGCTGGTGACCGGACCAACCGGTTCGGGCAAGACGACAACATTGTATTCCGCGCTGAACCGCATCAACCGCGCGAACACGAAAATCATTACCGTTGAAGATCCGGTGGAATATTGCTTGCCGCGCATCAACCAGGTGCAGGTGCATCAGAAGATCGGTCTGGATTTCGCGCGCGTGCTGCGCACCGCGCTGCGCCAGGACCCGGACGTCATCATGGTCGGCGAAATTCGTGACAAGGAAACGGCGGAAATTGCACTGCGCGCCGCGATCACCGGCCACCTTGTTCTCTCGACGCTGCACACCACGGATGCGATCGCGACCATCAACCGGCTGATCGACATGGGCGCGGAAGGCTACATGATCGCGAGCGCGCTGGATGCGGTGATCGCACAGCGGCTCGTGCGGCGCGTTTGTGAAAGCTGCGAACAGGTTTATGAACCGGATGCGCGCGAGCGAGCGCTCGTCGAAGGTTTGTCGGGCGGCGCGATTCCGGAAAATGCCGTGTTCAAGCGGGGCACGGGTTGCGCGTACTGCAGCCAGACCGGCTACCGCGGGCGCATCGGTGTTTACGAAATCCTCGAGATGAATGCCGAACTTTCCGCCGCCGTGCGCGATCGTGATCCTCGCGCGTTCACACAGGCAATGCGCGAGAACAAGGCCTATCGGCCCTTGGTGAACGTCGCACTCGAGTACGCCTTGCAAGGCATTACCGGAATGGAAGAGGTTCGCCGTCTTGCCGGTGCGCTGGATGAATTCCGCGATGCGGACCTGCTTGGTGATCCGCTAAATCACGGTGTGGCGGACTGATGGCGTTCTTCGAATACCGCGGCCGCACCTCGCAAGGCGACCTTGTGCACGGGCGCGTGGAGGCGGATACCGCGGACGCGGTGGCAAGCCAGTTGTTCAACGTCGGCATCACGCCGATCGACATTGATGCGGCGCCCGAACGGAAAGATGCCTTCGCGCAGCTTCGCCGCGCACTCGGCACGCAACAGCCTTCGCTTGATGAGGTGTTGTTGTTCACGCGCCAGATGTACAGCATGACAAAAGCCGGCGTGCCGCTGATCCGCGGGCTGACCGGTTTGCGCGAATCGACACGCAACGCCGCGTTGGGTGATGCGATCGAGGATGTTGTCAGCTCGCTGGAATCGGGCCGAGATCTTGCTTCATCGCTCGGCCGGCATCCGCGCATTTTCAATCCGCTTTACGTCAGCATGATTCGCGTCGGCGAGAACTCCGGTCGCCTCGATGAATCGTTTGACCAGTTATACAAGTATCTTTCCGTCGAGAAGGAAACGCGCAAGCAGGTGAAATCCGCGCTGCGTTATCCGGTGATGGTGATGAGCGCGATTGTCATCGCGATCTTCATTCTCACGGTGAAAGTGATTCCGACCTTCGCGCAGGTGTTCGAGCGCTTCGATCTGGAGCTGCCGTTTTTTACGCGGCTGATTCTTGGCGTATCGGGTTTCATGTCGGACTGGTGGGTGGTGTTACTGGTTGCTGGCATCGGCACTGCGATTGCATTTCGCGCCTGGATCAAAACGGACGAAGGACGCTATCGCTGGGACAAGCAGAAGCTGGGTTTTCCTGTTGCCGGCGACATCATCCTGCGCGCGACGCTCGCGCGTTTTTCCCGCGCCTTCGCGATGGCCTATCGCTCCGGCGTGCCGATGATCCAGACGTTGTCCTTGTGCGCGCGTGCGGTTGATAACGAATTTGTCGGCGCGCGCATTGCCGACATGCGCAACGGCGTGGAGCGCGGTGAATCGGTGTCACGTACTGCAACCGCAACGGGATTGTTCACGCCGCTGGTGCTGCAGATGATGGCGGTCGGCGAGGAAACCGGCGCGCTTGACAACATGCTGGATGAAACCGCCGATTTCTACGAACGCGAAGTGGATTACGACGTGAAGAATCTCGCCTCGCTGATCGAGCCGATGCTCACGATCGGCATCGGCATCATGGTTCTCGTTCTCGCGCTCGGCATTTTCCTGCCGATGTGGGATCTGACGAAGATCGCGGGGCAATGACGGTGTGGGGTTTTTCAGCAGTCCGAACCGGAGCCGACGTAGGAGCGCCTTCAGGCGCGAAGCGTTCGCGCCTGAAGGCGCTCCTACAAACAACCGGCGGTTTCACCCTCTGGGAACTCATGGTCGTCGTCGCGCTGGTCGTGTTTCTTTTCATCGCGGCGGTAGAAAACCTTTTGCCGCTGCGTGCCGAAGCCGAGCGTGCCACGGTCGCTGCAACCATCGGCAGCCTGCAAAGCGCACTCGGGATGGAATCGATACGCCGCGTGATGGCGCGCGATGACGAAACGCTCAACACGATGGCGGGCGCGAACCCGATGGAATGGCTGGCGGTGAAACCGTCGACGTATTCCGGCGTGATTGACAGCGTTGACGATGTGGCGCGCGGACACTGGGGTTTTCTCGCGAACGGAACGCTTTTCTATCGCGTCCGCTATCCGGAATATTTTGAAGGCGGTTTCATGGAGCCGCCGGGATTGCGTTTCCGTGTCGTTGCCGAACGCAGCGCAAGCGGAAACCTTCGCGGCGTAGAACTGGAACAACTTGATGCGGGCGACTGGACCACGGACGGCTCGGAAATCGGCCGCTTGCTGGGAGAAGGCCAATGAACAATCCGATCATCACCGCCTGGCTGCTGGATGCGGGAACGTGGCTCGCGCTCGCGCTGCTGGCCGCATGCCTCGTTTACGCCATTTCGCTGCTTCTGTTTCCGGGCGTGACACTCGAGCTTTCCGCGACACTGAACCGTCGCTATTCCAGCCGTCGCGCATTGCGCCCGCTGGAAATCCCGCGCGCCACCGAGGCGTTTTTCTACCGGCATCACCGGCTGGTTGGCGGCCTGCTGCTCGCGGGCGTCGCCACTTTCTTCCTGCTTTTTTTCTTCGGCTATCCGCGCGACACCGTGCTTGCCGGTATCGCGCAGGAAATCGGCGGCGCACTCGCGGGGACGTTGGTTGATGCGGCGGAATGGTTCCTGCTCAGCGCGAACGCGCTGATCGGAATTTTCGCGCTGGCGATGGTGCTGCGGCCGAGCGTGTTGAAGCCGCTGGAAGCGTGGTCGAACCGCTGGATTTCCACGCGCCAGGCACTGCGGGATGCCGAGCGTCCGCACGAGCCACTCGACGAGTTTCTTGTTCGCCATCCACGCACCGGGGCTTTGCTGGTGCTGGCGGGCACGGCGTATATCGTGATCAGCCTGCTGATCGCGCTGCGCTGAAACCGGTGTTTCGAGGGAACCTGCCACAGAACTGGTTGTGGGACTCCCAAAACACCAAGTTGTTGAATAAAAAAGAGAATTTAATTTGCGACTGGGTAAAACTTGAGCAATACTTAACGATAAGTGCCATCGAATGCTGCGGCTTCGGGACACTTGATTAAACATAATTGACCACCCGCCATAACAAAATGGGGCAGGGGAAGGAGTGCTGAAATGAAGAAGGTTCAAACTGGTTTTACGTTGATCGAACTGGTTGTCGTGATTGTCATCCTGGGCATTTTGGCGGTCACCGCCGTGCCGAGATTTGTTGACTTGTCAGCGGAAGCCGAAGCGGCTGCTACGAGCGGTGTGGCCGGTGCGCTGGCGTCCGGCATGGCGGTCAACTACGCGGGCTGCGCAGCGACCGGTTTCGTTGCCGGAACAGATTGCATTGCGGTTTCGAATGCCTGCGATGCCGCGGAAGCCGGCAGCATTCTGACCGACAGTGCGGTATTGACGCCTTATACCGTTGCGGAAGTTACCGCAGCGGGTACAACAGCGACCGGCGATACTGCGGTTTGCAGCATTACCCATACGAACGGCTCGACCGCAAACTTCACGTCGATCGACACCACGCCGTAATCGGTCGGGGTTCATTCAGGGAGGCGGTGTTTCGGCACGCCTCCCTTTTTTGTCCTTCCCGGATTCGTCAAGATGCGCCAACTCGGCTTCACGCTCATCGAACTCGTCGTCATCATGACGATCATCGGTGTGCTTGCTGTATTCGCATCCGGCCGTTTTGCTGACGAGAATACCTTCGAAGCACGCGGCTACTACGACGAGATGATTGTCGCCGCGCGATTCGCGCAGCGTTACGCGATCGCAAGTGGTTGCGAAACACGATTCAACATTGAAGCGGACGGCGGCTATTCGGTGACGCTGGCGAACCCTTGCCAATCATCGGCAGCCGGAACGCCCGTGCAACGTCCTGATGGCGCCGATTTCTCGCGACCTGTGCCACCCGGCGGAGTGACTGTCACATCCGGTGCGTTCAGCGCGATCTATGACGCGCACGGCGATGTCAGCGCTGGTGGCACCGTCTCCGTCAGCGGTGGCGGCGCCGCGCTTTCTTTCGATATCACCGCTGGCAGCGGTTTCGTGAACACGCCATGAAACGTCACGCTGCGCATTCATCGCTTGCGCGGCACACGTCGCGCGGTTTCACGTTCGTCGAACTCATCATCAGCATTGTCGTAATCGGCATCGCCGTGACCGGCGTGCTGCTCGTTTATACCGAAACGGTTGCGCGCAGCGCGGACCCGTTGATCCGCGCGCAGGCCTTGGCAATTGCGGAATCCTATCTTGATGAAATCATCACGAAGCATTACGACGATCCCGCCGGCGCCGACGGCGAAGCCACGCGCGATCAGTACGACGACGTTGATGATTACGATGGTTTCAGCGGCGCGCCTTCGCGTCCTGATGGTTCCACGGCGGGACTTGCCGGTCTTGCGGATTATCTCGTTACCGTGAATGTGAGTGACGGCAGCGGCGCGCTAGGCGTCGCCGCGTTGCGCGTCGATGTCACGGTCACGCATTCCCCGACCGGTATTGCGATGTCGCTGTGGAGTTACCGGACGGATTACGGACCATGAACGTTCGCTCACAAACGCCCCGCGGCTTCACACTGCTGGAGTTGCTGCTGGTGATTCTCATCACCGGCATTCTCGCCGCCGTGGTCGCGCCCCTCATTCACGAACCGATTCGCGCGTATTTCGACCAGACCACCCGCGCAAGTCTCGTCGACGCGGCGGACATGTCGTTACGCCGCATGGCGCGTGATGTACGCCGCGCGTTGCCGTTCAGCATTCGCATCAATGCTTCGCGCACCGCGTTCGAGATGGTGCGCGTGCGTGACGTTGGCCGATACCGCGAGGATGGCAACGGCAATGAACGGCTGGACGCGGATGCGAACGAACGCCGCTTCGAGCTGGTCGGCAATTTCACGAGCATCCCCAAGCCCTACACGCTCGGCGACAACGGACTTGATGAGCGCATGGTCGTGCTCAATCTTGGAATACCCACGCTCGATGTTTACGCGGGCGACAGCGTCATCACACCACCGGGAACGGATGTCGATATCACCGACAACGGCGGAACGGACCAGGTGGAGTTCAATCCACGCCATGAGTTCCTGCCGTACAACGGCCTCGACTCGCCGCAGCATCGTGTCTACATCGTCGACATGGCGATCACGTATGCCTGTTCCGCCGGCGGCCTGTTTCGCGATGAGAATTACGGCTACCTCGCCGCACAACCCGCACCAGCAATCGTTGCCGCGAACGGCGTGCTGATCACCGATCAGGTGACAAGCTGCCGCTTCGATTACGATCCCGGCTCCGCGAACCGCCCCGGCCTTTTGATAATGACCCTGACACTGACGAACGACGGCGAGTCCGTGACCTTTCTGCACCAGGTTCACGTGCCGAACACGAGTTGATGCGAATGTCGAAGCACCGCCAGCACGGATTTTCACTGCTCGCCGCGATCTTTCTCATCACGGTGCTCGCGGCGTTGGGCTCGTGCCTGGTGACCATCAGCGGCGTGTCACACCAGACACCGGTTCTCGCCCTGAACGGCGCGCAGGCGTATCACGCCGCGCGCAGCGGTCTGGAGTGGGGCATCGATCGCGCCATCAACGGCGGTGGCGCATGCAACGGCAATGTCGTGCTAGGCCGTTATACGGTAACCGTAGTCTGCACCTCGAGTACGCACGAAGACGGCGGCGGCGGTGGCACGAACGTGGAAGTATTCGTGGTGAACGCGGTAGCGGAAATCACCACGCCCAGTGCGCCGGGTGATCTTGCTTATGCGTCGCGGACCTTGACCGCGACGGTCAGCGATCAGGGACCGCAGTGATGTTGCGGAGAAATGCTGCATGTTGAGAATTATCGCAGCGTGTCTGTTGCTGTTGTGCTGCGGCTACGCGTCGGCGGCGAACACCGTGATCTACGATTTCGTCTGCGATCCCGCGACCGTCGATGTCTACGGATCTACGACCTGTACAGTCGTCGTGCTGAACGACGACGGTTTTTTCGGCCCGGCACCGACCGGCAACGTCGTTTTCTCCTCCGACAGCGGCGGGGCGTTTACGCCGACGAGTTGCAGCCTGGCGACGATTTTCTGGGGATTTTCGGGCTGTGCTGTGAATTACACGCCGACGGCGTTCGGTAGTGGTACGCACACTCTCACCGCGAGTTATCAAGGCAACGCCACATTCAATCCCAGCAACGGAAATTACGCTCTGACGGTTGAGTACCCACAGCCGACGATCATAGCCGTCACACCCGGAGCCGGCAGTCAGGGCAGTGCGGTGAATGTCACCGTCACCGGCAGCGGTTTCGTGGCGGGTGCAACCACGCTGAGCGTGAGTGGCGCAGACGTCACGACAAGCAACATCAACGTGACGAGTTCGACGCAGCTTACCGCGACGTTCACCATCGGTTCGGCGGCCGCGCTCGGTTTTCGCAACGTGACGGTCACGAATCCCACGCCCGGCGGTGGCAACGCCACACTGAACAATGCCTTCGAAGTGATCCCGCCGCCACCCAGTGGTCCGTTCAACGCTGCTGAATCTGGCCGCGGCATCAGCACGCCGTTGTTCACAAAACTTGCGGGCGTGCCTTTCAGCATGGATCTGTTGGCGGTGGACACCGGTACCGGAAACCTCGAGACGACATTCAGCGGCACGGTGAAAGTTGAACTGCTGAACGCGACAGACAGTTCAGCGGCGCTGGATCCCGCCAGCCGTTGCCGCGCGAGCTGGGCCGTCGCGCAACTGTTGCCGAATGCAACATTCGCCGCGGGCGACAACGGACGAATAAACATTGCCGTGAATTATCCGAATGCGCTGCGCGTCGCGCGCGTTCGCGTGTCATTCCCCGCTACCGGAACGCCGGCGCGCGTTGGGTGTTCGTCGGATGCGTTCAGCATTCGTCCGCAAGCATTGATCGCAAGCACCGCCATGACCAACAGCGCCACGACGGGCGCACCGTCAATCGCGGCCGGTGCGAACTTCACCATCACCGCGGATACGATTCCCGGTTACGACGGCACGCCCGAGATCAATAACGCGATCCTGATCGCGCACGCTGGCGCAGTTACGGCTGGTGCAGTGAACGGGAGTTTTCCCGCCGCGAATCCTGTGACCGGACAAAGCACCGGCACGGTCAACTACACCGAAGCCGGCAATTTCACGCTGCCTGCCGGCGGCGTGTACGACGACAGTTTCACGGCCATCGATCAGCCGGGCGACTGCACGCCGAATTTTTCAAACACGCTTGACGTCAACGGACAGTACGGCTGCAACTTCGGCAACATCAGCGACGTCGGTCCGGTCGGCCGCTTCACGCCGGATCATTTCGACGTGCAGGTGTTTGATGGCTGTACGGTGGACGGCTTCACATATTCACGCCAGCCGTTCACGGTAACGGTAACTGCACGCAACGCGGCAGGCGTCACCACGCAGAATTACGACGGCAGCTTTGCGAAAGACGTGACGCTTTCCAACGCCGGCGATGTGAGCGATCTCACCAACAACATGATTTCGGCAATCGATTTTTCTGCCGGCACGGTGACGATCAACGATCTGATCTACGAATTTCCCGATGCCGAAACGGTGGCCACGGATATCGCGATTCGCGCCGTTGATGAAGACGGCGCCAGCTCGGCCGGGCACCTCGAAGAAACCACGAACCTGCGCAGCGGACGGTTCGTGATCGCCTCGGCGTCAACCATCGCAATCAACAATCCATTTTTCGACGGGCAGATGCCTGTCAGCGTGCAGACCTGGCAGCAGGTTTCACCCGGTATTTTCGACTGGGCGACTCACACGGATGACACGAGCTGCACCACGCCTGTCATCGGCAACTTCAGTCTCGTTCCCGGTAGCTACACCGGCAACCTGCAAGCCGGCGAGACGAGCATCAGCAATTTTGCGTACAACAACGGTGCGGGAACCTTGACGTTGCCGAACCCGGGCAATGGTAATGATGGCACGGTCGATGTCACGGGAACTGTCGATGCATGGCTACAGTTCAACTGGAATGGAAGCGGATACGAAGATCCGAAAGGCACGATGCGCTTCTTCGATATCTTCGCGACCGAACAGCGTTTCATCGAACGGCATGAAATCGTGCCGTAATCACCGACGTGGTTTTTTCTCGAGTGATGACTGTTGGGATTCGCTGTGCTCACTCCGACCTACGACTCATTGATTCCGTATTGCTGCATTTTCCGCGTCAATGTATTGCGGCCCCAGCCGAGTCGTTTCGCGGCATTCTGACGGTGACCGTTGCATTCTTCGAGCGCGCGTCTGATCAAACGGCGTTCGAGAATTTCCTGCGCGCGCACGGCGACGTTCTCACGGTTCGCCGCGAAGCAGTCTTCCAGCCAGCGATCAAATGAGGTTTCCGGTTTTTGCGACTGCCGCGGTTCGATATCCGCGATTGTGATGTCGCGGCCGGGCGCGAGTGCTGTCATGCGCCGGCAGAAGTTGCGCAGTTCGCGCACGTTGCCCGGCCAGTCGTTTTCCTCCAGTGCGCGCAGAGCACCGGGCGCGAGATGTTTTCGCTCCACGCCGAGTTCCGCTGCCGCGTCCTCGAGGAATTTTTTCGCAAGCACGCGGATGTCTTCTCGGCGTTCACGCAAGGCGGGGATTTCGAGGCCGACAACGTTCAGGCGATGATAAAGGTCCTCGCGAAACCGTCCGGCTTGAATCATCTGCGGTAAGTCCTGGTGGGTTGCCGCGATGATTCGCACATCCGCATGCAATGCCTGGTGACCGCCGACGCGGAAGAACTCGCCTTCGGACAACACGCGCAGCAAGCGCGTCTGCATGTCGGGCGGCATGTCGCCGATTTCATCGAGGAACAGCGTGCCGCCGTCGGCCTGCTCGAAACGTCCCGCGCGTTTCTGGTGCGCGCCGGTGAATGCGCCACGCTCGTGGCCGAACAGTTCGGACTCAAGCAGTTCGGCCGGGATCGCTGCGGTGTTGATGGCGACAAAGGGTTTTCCGCGTCGCGGACTGTGTTCGTGCAAGGTGCGCGCGACAAGTTCCTTGCCAGTGCCGGACTCGCCGGTGATGAGCACGGTGACGGCCGCGCGCGACAAGCGCCCAATGGTGCGAAAGACGGTCTGCATCGCCGGCGAATTGCCGATGATACGCGTTGTATTTTTTTGCGCCGTGGCCGGTGCTTCACGTGCCTGCGTTTCACTTTTCAAGCGCAGGACCAGCGCGAGCAGCTCTTCCACGTCAAACGGTTTCGCCAGCAGTTCGACAGCGCCGCTTTCATACGCGCGCAGCACGCTGTCGATGTCCGAATGCGCGGACACAACAACCACCGGCGGCGGATTGTCGAAGTGTTTCAGCCGTTCGAGCAGCGCGTGCCCATCAAGACCAGGCATGCGGAGATCGGTGATCAACACGCCGGGTTTTTCATCGGCAAGTGCGTCAAGACAGGATTGGCCGTTGGTGAATTGCCGCGATGAAATGCCCGCGCGCGTGAGTGTCTTTTCGAGCACCCAGCGTATCGAGGCGTCGTCATCGACAATCCACACGCTCGAATTTTCATTCATGACCTTGTCCATTCTCGTTGTTGACGGGCAGCAGCACGGAAAATACCGTCCTGCCCGGCTCGCTCTTCCAGTCAATCACGCCGGCATGGCGGCGCACGATGTCTTCGGCAATCGCGAGGCCAAGACCGGTGCCTTCGGCACGCCCGGTAACCAGCGGCAGGAACAGGCTTTCACGCAAATGCCCGGGAACGCCCGGACCGTTGTCTTCGATATCGATGCGTATGCCGGTTCGATGACGCGAGCCCGCCGCGACGATCTGTCGTTCGATGCGCGTGCGCAATTGAAGAATGCCTTTTCCGTTCATCGCTTCGATGGCGTTCCCGGCGAGGTTCAGGAATACCTGCGTGAGCTGGTCGGGATCGCCGCGCAATTCCGGGAGGCTTGGATCGTAATCACGTTGCCAGTTGATGCGCTCGGTGGATGCGAGCAGCGCGCGAACATGCTCGAGCACTTCGTGGATGTTGAGCGCAACGAATCGCGGCGCGCGCGCGGGGCCGAGCAGGTCATCAACGAGATCGCGCAGGCGATCAGTTTCGCGCAGCATGATGTCCAGGTATTCGCGCTGGGCGGGATCGGCAATGTCTGCGGCGAGCAACTGCGCCGCGCCGCGCAGCCCACTCAACGGATTCTTCACTTCATGTGCGAGCGCCTGAAACAGCAATCGCTGCGCCTGGTGATTCTGCGCAAGGCCGCTGTCGCTTGTGAGCTGGCGACGCTCCAACAGTTGGAATTCAATCTGCATGCCACCGGCGTCGAGCGGCAGGATGTCGCAACTTGCGCGACGCCGCTTTCCCGGTGGAATGCCGCAGACGAGTTCGAGCTCGGCCAGCGCTAGCGGTTCGCCGCCGTTGCGCGCGCGCGCAACGTAAGCAACGAGCGTTTCATCGACGGGCAAAAGCTCGCGCAGCGTTTTCCCGCGCGCGTGTTTCGGGCTGGTTTCAAGCAGGCTTGCGGCGGCGGGATTCAGGTAACCGACGCGATCCTCGCCATCGAGGCGCAGGACGGCCGCGACCAGGGAATCGAGAATGTCTTCGTGCGGAATGTTGGGCACGGTTCGGCCAAGGCAATTGAGTCTGCACCATTATAGTGCATTGCTCTCAATTGGAGCCGAACTCTCGTCAATCAGGGCGGGTTGGCGATCGAATGCTGCTTCACGTGAAAAGTGACGGGACCCGCTGTGGCGATTTCCTTGCCATCCGGGCCGACAACGACCGCGCGAATTGTCCAGGCGCCACGGTAAACCTCGGTCAGCGTGGTGCCGAGCCCGGTCATGTCGATCCGTTCACCCCTGAAATAAAGCTGAACCTCATGGCCCTGCTGAAGGCGCGGCTCAAGATCCAGCTGCACGGGAATGGTGCCGGCGGTGTTCCAGAAGACCTGGTCCTGCTTGGGCGAGATGAACGCGAAGGTTTTGTAGTTGAATGGCTCTGTTTCCGCCGCTTCTGCGTCCGGAGGCGGCAGCGGCGCAACGTCGGGCGCATCGAACACCATCGGCTCGGGCAGATCGACTTCCTCGGCGCCTTTCACCGGCGTATCCGAGTAATGAACGTTGCCGTCCTTGTCGACCCATTTGTAAGTGCCGGCCGCCGCGAGCGGGGCCAGGAGGGCGAGAACGATAAGAAAGGAAAGTCGTGTCATGAATTCAGCATAGCTGGATGAGATCCCGCTTCCAAGCCGGAAAATTGCGTAGGTTGGTGGTGAGCCAGGCGAACCCCAACACGGATGGCGATGTTGGGGTTCGGCTGCGCCTCACCCCAACCTGCGCACATCTTAAAGACTGTAATACATATCGAATTCAACGGGATGCGTCGTCATCCGCAGCCGCTGCACTTCCATCATCTTGAGTTCGATGTAGGCATCGAGCATGTCGTCGGTGAACACGCCGCCCATTTTCAGGAATTCGCGGTCGGCGTCGAGCTCGCGCAGCGCGCCTTCCAGCGAGTAGCTCACTTCCGGCACGTTCTTCGCTTCTTCCGGCGGCAGGTCGTAAAGATTCTTGTCCAGCGCTTCGCCCGGGTGAATCCGGTTCTGAATGCCGTCGAGACCCGCCATCATCAGGGCTGCGAACGCGAGATACGGGTTCGCGGTGGAATCCGGGAAACGCACTTCGATGCGCCGCCCCTTCGGGTTGGAAATGAACGGAATGCGGATGGACGCCGAACGGTTGCGCGAGGAATACGCGAGTTTCACCGGCGCTTCGAAGCCGGGCACGAGGCGCTTGTAGCTGTTGGTGGACGGATTCGTGAAGGCGTTCAGCGCCTTGGCGTGCCTGATGATGCCGCCGATGTAATGCAACGCCATTTCGGAAAGGCCGCCGTAGCCGTCACCCGTGAAAAGATTCTTGCCGTCCTTCGCGAGCGACATGTGCACGTGCATGCCCGAGCCGTTGTCGCCGACGATCGGTTTCGGCATGAAGGTCGCGGTCTTGCCGTAACCGTGCGCGACGTTCTGCACGATGTATTTCAGCATCTGCACTTCGTCGGCCTTGCGCACCAGCTTGCCGAAACCGACGCCGATTTCGCACTGCCCGGCGGTCGCGACTTCGTGGTGATGCACTTCCACCGTCATGCCCATTTCTTCCAGCACCAGGCACATCGTGCCGCGCAGGTCGTGCAGCGAATCCACCGGCGGAACGGGAAAATAACCGCCTTTCACGCCGGGGCGATGACCGAAATTGCCGTCGGGATAAACGCGCTCGGAGTTCCAACCGGCTTCCTGGGAATCGATCTTGTAGAAGGAGCCGGACATTTCCGTGCCCCAGCGAATGTCGTCAAAGACGAAGAATTCGTTTTCCGGCCCGAAGTAGGCCGTGTCGGCAATGCCGGTGGATTTCAGGTACGACTCCGCGCGGCGTGCGACGGAGCGCGGGTCGCGCTCGTAACCCTGCATGGTGTTCGGCTCGACCACATCGCAGCGCAGATTCAGCGTCGGTTCCTCGAAGAAGGGATCGATCACCGCGGTGGACGCGTCCGGCATCAGGATCATGTCGGACTCGTTGATGCCCTTCCAGCCGGAGATGGACGAGCCGTCGAACATCTTGCCGTCCTCGAACAGCGACTCATCGACAGTATGCGCCGGTGCGGTGAGGTGCTGTTCCTTGCCCTTGGTATCCGTGAAGCGGAAATCGACGAAACGGATTTCCTTTTCCTGGATGAGCTTGAGCACGGCGGCGGGTGTGAGTTCAGACGACGGATTATTGGAAGACACGGGATGAACCTCCGGTTGGCGAGCGTTGAGTATGGCGGGAAAGCGCACTACCCGTAGAATGCAATCGGCGTGCCACTCGCGGAAGCGCGTGGCGGTGCAGACGGATGCGACTTGGGACGCGATTTTGCACTCATTCAGTGCGGATCGCACCTTTCCGGTGCAGATAGCCGACCACAGACGACCGGCGCACAAAAACGCTATACTTCGGCGCCTCCTTATTATAAAGAAATCAACGACAAGCGAGCCCCGCATGACCCGACCGGCAAGCACATTCCAGGCGCTCATATTGCAGTTGCAGCAATACTGGGCCAATCAGGGCTGCGTATTGCAACAACCCTACGACATGGAGATGGGCGCCGGCACTTTCCACCCGGCGACCTTTTTGCGCGCCATCGGGCCGGAGCCGTGGTCTGCGGCTTACCTGCAGCCTTCGCGGCGCCCGACCGACGGCCGTTACGGCGAAAATCCGAACCGCCTGCAGCATTACTACCAGTTCCAGGTGGTCATCAAGCCGTCGCCGAAGAACATCCAGGATCTCTACCTCGACTCCCTGCGCGCGCTCGGTATTGATCCGCTGGTGCATGACGTTCGTTTCGTCGAAGACAACTGGGAATCGCCGACGCTCGGCGCCTGGGGCCTGGGCTGGGAAGTCTGGCTGGACGGCATGGAGATCACGCAGTTCACCTATTTCCAGCAGGCCGGCGGACTGGAATGCCGGCCCGTGACCGGCGAGATCACCTACGGCCTCGAACGCCTCGCAATGGCACTGCAGGGTGTGGAAAACGTCTTCGATCTCGTGTGGGCCGACGGTCCGCTTGGCCGCGTGACCTACGGCGATGTGTTTCACCAGAATGAAGTCGAGCAATCGAAATACAACTTCGAGTACGCGGATGTCGATGCCTTCCTGAAAACATTCGACTGGTGCGAATCCGAGTGCACACGGCTGCTGGAAGCCGGCTTGCCGCTGCCCGCCTACGAAATGGTGTTGCGCGCTTCGCACAGTTTCAATTTGCTGGATGCACGCAAGGCGATTTCGGTAACCGAACGGCAGCGCTACATCCTGCGCGTTCGTTCGCTGTCGCGCAGCGTCGCGCAGGCATATTTCGAGGCGCGCGAGAAACTCGGTTTCCCGATGCTGAAAAAAGAACACGAGGCGGCGGAGTAAATGGAACAAAAGGATTTTCTTGTCGAAATCGGCACGGAAGAACTGCCGCCGAAATCTCTCCGCAAACTGGCTGATGCGTTTTACGCCGGCGTTCAATCGGGTCTCGCCGCTACCGGCATCAACAATGTGAGCGGCGAGATTTATTTTTCGCCGCGCCGGCTTGCCGTGCAGATGCCCGGCATTCCCTCCAAACAGGATGATGTTGTCCAGGAGCGCCTTGGCCCGGCCATGCAAGCCGCGTTCGACAAGCACGGGAAGCCGACGAAAGCCGCGGAGGGTTTTGCGAGTTCCGTCGGCGCGAGCGTCGATGCACTTGAACGCAAACAGACGGACAAGGGCGAACGGCTCGCGTTCACGGTCACAGTTCCCGGCAAAGCGACCGCCGAATTGTTGCCGGGCATTGTGAAAGAAGCGTTGAACGCATTGCCGATTCCGAAACGCATGCGTTGGGGCGCGGGCGACGCGGAGTTCGTGCGCCCGGTGCAGTGGATCGTGATGCTGTTCGGTGAGGATGTCGTCGATTGCGAAATCTTCGGCGTGAAGTCCGGGCGGGAAACGTTCGGGCATCGCTTTCATGCGCCGAGCGCCATCAGCCTCGCTTCGCCGAAAGATTATCCCTGTGTTCTCTCGGAACGCGGTTTCGTCAGGATCAACGATCGCGCCGGCGCGCTTGCTGCGGAAATTCGCAAGAGGGCAACCGAGGAAGCCGCCAAACTTCACGGAACTCCGGAAGGCATTGATTCCGATCTTCCCGATGAAATCGCGGCGTTAAACGAATGGCCGGTTCCGGTTGTTGGCGACATTCCGGAACGCTTCATGGAACTGCCGGAAGAAGTGCTGACGACAACCATCGAAACGCACCAGCGGTATTTCCCGGTTCGCGGTGCAGACGGAAAGTTGCAACCGAAGTTCATCACTTTCGCGAACATCGCATCGAAAGAACCGGACGCCGTGCGCAAGGGCAACGAACGCGTGGTCGCGCCGCGCCTGGAAGACGCCATGTTCTTCTGGAACACCGATCGCGCAACATCGCTTGCAGAACGCGTTGCGAGACTCGATCACGTCACTTTCCAGAACAAGCTGGGCTCCTACGGCGACAAGGTGCGCCGCGTGACGGCACTCGCGAAACTCATTTCCGAGTCCATCGGCGGTGACGCGGCGAAAGCCGAACGCGCGGCGATACTTTCGAAAGCGGATCTCGTCACCGACATGGTGTTCGAGTTCCCGGAACTGCAAGGCGTGATGGGCCGCTACTACGCCGAACATGACGGCGAGGACGCGGAAGTCGCGAAAGCCATCTTCGAGCAGTATTTGCCGCGCTTTGCGGGAGATGAACTTCCCGGTTCAAAGACAGGACAGGCGCTCGCAATCGCTGACAAGCTGGATACGATCTGCGGCATCTTTTCGATTGGCCAGAAACCGTCGGGCAGCAAGGATCCGTTCGCGCTGCGACGTCTCGCGCTGGGGCTGCTTCGAATCATCATCGAGAAACAGCTCGATCTCGATCTCATCGTTTTGATTAAAACCGCGCTGACGCATTTGCCGGAAGGTCACACGGATGTCGAACACCGGCACGAGCTCCTGGAATTTTTCTACGACCGGCTCAAGGCGTATTACCTGGAGCAAGGCGTGCGCGCCGATGTGTTCGAGGCGGTGCGTTCACGTCAGCCCGGCCGGCCACTGGATTTCGACCGGCGCGTGAAAGCGGTGCAGGCTTTCATGCAACGCGAGGAAGCGGGGGCACTTGCGGCTGCGAACAAGCGCATCTCCAATATTCTTCGCAAGGCCGAGACGACGGTTTCGGGGAAACCGGATTCGAAACTGTTTGAATCGGATGCCGAACGGGCGCTTGCGAAAGCGGTAGCGCAGAAACACGAATCAGTTCATCGGCTGATTGAACTCGGCAAGTACGAACCGGCGCTTGACGAACTCGCCGAGCTTCGCGGCGTGGTGGATACGTTTTTCGATGAGGTGATGGTGATGGCGGAGAACGCGAAGGTTCGCGACAACCGCCTGAAGCTGCTCAACGAATTGCGTTCGCTGTTCAACCACACGGCGGACTTCGCGGAAATCCAGGTCGAATCATGAACGTTCTTGTCCTGGATCGTGACGGCGTCATCAACGCCGATTCGCCGGAGTACATCAAGTCACCGGAAGAATGGCGCCCGTTGCCCGGCAGCATCGATGCGATCGCGCGCGCGTCGAAGGCCGGTTTCACGATCGCGGTTGCGAGCAACCAGTCGGGCGTCGGACGCGGGCTGTTCGATCTCGATGCGCTTTCGGCAATTCACGATGCGATGATCGAAGCCGTCGAGGATGCCGGTGGGCACATCGATCTCATCGTCTTCTGTCCGCATCACCCGGATGAAAATTGCGAATGCCGCAAACCGAAAGCAGGCTTGCTGCGCAGGATCGAAACCGAGCTCGGCACCTCGCTCGCGGGACAATGGAGTGTCGGGGATTCAGCGCGCGATCTTGCCGCAGCGCGCGTCGTTGCCGCACAACCAGTGCTGGTTCGAACCGGCAATGGTCGCAAGACCGAACGCGAACTCACGGACACGGACGTGACAGTTTTCGACGATCTTGCCGCAGCCATTGATGCCTTGCTGAAAAAGTCATGATCCAGTATTTCAAATCACTGCTGTACATCGCTTTCATGGTCGTCACGGTATTTTTTTACGCGCTGGCGCTTGTGATGCTTTTCTGGGCGCGGTATTCCTGGCGTTACCGGATCGCACAGGCCTGGTGCCGTCTGCAATTGAACGTGTTGAAGGTCTTTCTCGGTCTTGATTATGTTATCGAAGGACGCGAGAACATTCCCGGGCACGCGTGCATCGTTTACTGGAAGCACACCTCAAGCTGGGAAACATTCCTGACGCTGTTGATGTGGCCGAAGCAGTGCTGGGTGCTGAAGCACGAGCTGACGTTCATCCCGGTTTTCGGCTGGGCGCTGAAATTGATCGAGCCGATCGCAATCAATCGCAAGGGCGGACACGCCGCTGTGAAGCAGGTGCTGCAACAGGGCAAACGGAAGCTGGACCAGGAATGCTGGATAAACATCTTTCCTGAAGGCACGCGCGTGGCGCCGAATTCAACGAAACGCTACGGCATTTCGGGCGCCTTGCTCGCGTGCGAAACCAACACGCCAATCCTGCCCATCGCGCACAATGCCGGTGATCTCTGGCCGCGGCATTCCATTCTTAAACGGAAAGGAAAGATCACCGTGCGCATCGGGCCCGCCATCGAACCCGACAACAAGACGCCGGAAGAGATAAATCGTGAAGCGCAGGCGTGGATCGAGGGAGAGATGGAGAAAATCAGTTCGGCGTACCAACAAAAGAAATGATCATAAAAAAGGCCACTCGAAGCGGCCTTTTTTTGCTTTCAGATGATCGGTCAGACATCCAGGTTGGAAACTTCCAGTGCATTCCGCTCGATAAAATCACGCCGCGGTTCGACGTTGTCACCCATGAGTGTCGTGAACACTTCATCGGCAGCGACCGCATCTTCGATCTTCACCTGCAACAGGCGGCGCGTTTCGGAGTTCATGGTCGTTTCCCAGAGCTGCTCCGGGTTCATTTCGCCAAGTCCCTTGTAGCGCTGGATGCCCTGGCCTTTCTTCGCGTCATCCATGAGCCACTGGATGGCTTCGCGGAATGTTGTGACAGGCTGCCGCTTGTCGCCACGAACAACATGCGCGCCCTCACCCAGCAAGCCGATGATTTTCTCGCCCAGCTTTGCAATGTGCTGGTATTCGGCGGATGCAAAAAATTCGCGGTGGATCAAGCGTTCGTGGCGAACGCCGTGATGCGTTCGCGCGACCTGGATGACGTGACCCTCGCCTTCGGACGCCGGAATGATTTTCACCGTGTAGTGCGTCGCGTCGGTGACGCTGGCATTGAGCCTCAATTCAAGCTGGTTGATCCAGTCACCCAGCCAGGCACTGTCGTCGAAATGCTCGACGGAAACATTCGGCAGGTAAATCAGCTTGTGCAAGACGTTTTCGTCATAGCGGCGCGACCAGCGTTTGATCATCGCCATGACGCGCACGTAATGCTTTGCCAGTTCCTCGAACGCTTCCGGCGCGATGGCGGGTGAATCTTTCGAAAGATGCAGCGCGGCGCCATCGAGTGCTTGCGCGAGCAGGTAATCGTTCAGCTCGGCATCGTCCTTGACGTAATGCTCCTGCTTGCCTTTCTTCACCTTGTAAAGCGGCGGCTGCGCGATGTACACGTAACCGCGCTCGATCAACTCCGCCATCTGGCGATAGAAAAACGTCAGCAACAGGGTACGGATGTGCGAGCCGTCGACGTCCGCGTCGGTCATGATGATGATGCGGTGGTAACGCAACTTGTCCGCATCGAATTCGTCCTTGCCGATGCCAGTGCCGAGCGCGGTGATGAGCGTGCCGACTTCCGCAGAGCTCAACATCTTGTCGAAGCGCGCTTTCTCGACGTTCAGGATCTTGACCTTCAGCGGAAGGATGGCCTTGTATTTCCGGTCGCGGCCCGGCTTCGCGGAACCGCCGGCGGAATCGCCCTCGACGATGAAGATTTCGGACAGCGCCGGGTCGCGTTCCTGGCAGTCGGCCAGCTTGCCGGGAAGACCGGCGATATCCAGCGCGCCTTTGCGGCGGGTCATTTCGCGAGCCTTGCGTGCCGCTTCACGCGCGCGCGCGGCATCGATCACCTTGCCGCAGATCGATTTCGCCTGCTGCGGGAATTCGAGCAGGAAATCGTTCAGTTTTTCCGCCATGACGGACTCGACCACGCCTTTCACTTCACTGCTGACCAGCTTGTCCTTGGTCTGCGAGGAGAATTTCGGGTCGGGAACTTTCACGGAAACGACGGCGGTCAGGCCTTCACGCGCGTCATCACCGGCCATGGCGACCTTTTCGCGCTTCAGCAGTCCGGCGGATTCCATGTAGTTGTTGAGCGTACGCGTCAGCGCGGCGCGGAAGCCTGCCAGGTGCGTACCACCGTCCCGCTGTGGAATATTGTTGGTGAAGCAGAAGACGTTTTCCTGGTAGGAATCATTCCACTGCAAAGCCACTTCAACCGTGATGGAGTCTTTATCTGTTTGAAAATGAAAGACTTTTTCGTGAAGCGGCGTCTTGTTTCGGTTCAGATGCTCGACGAAGGCGCGGATGCCGCCTTGGTATTCGAAAATATCCACTTTCTCGCTGCGCTCGTCGGTGAGCTGGATTCGCACACCGGAGTTCAGGAAGGACAGCTCGCGCAGGCGCTTGGCCAGGATGTCGTAGTGATACTCAGTATTTGTGAAAATCGTCGTGCTGGGCTTGAAACGGATCTCCGTGCCCGTTTCGTCGGTGTCGCCGACCACGGTCAACGGCTGGACGGGCTCGCCCAGGTGGTATTCCTGTTCGTGCAGCTTGCCGTCGCGCTTGATGCGCAGAATCAGGGTTTCGGACAGCGCGTTGACGACGGAAATACCGACGCCATGGAGACCGCCCGAAACCTTGTAGCTGTTGTCGTCGAACTTGCCGCCGGCGTGCAGCACCGTCATGATGACCTCGGCGGCGGAACGGCCCTCTTCCGGGTGCATGTCGACCGGTATGCCACGACCGTCATCCGTCACCGTGATGGAATCATCCGCATGGATTGTGACCGAAACCTGCGAGCAATAACCGGCGAGCGCCTCGTCGATGGAATTATCAACGACCTCGAAAACCATGTGGTGTAGCCCGGTGCCGTCATCGGTGTCGCCAATGTACATGCCCGGCCGTTTGCGGACCGCTTCCAGGCCCTTGAGAACCTTGATGTTGCTGGAGTCGTAGGTCTTTTTCTCGGTCATGTAATCCATCCGTCGCGCTCAGACGATAAGCGGGAAATTATAACACCTTATATATATATGGAGTTATCGCGGTGATCAGCGCGATACGGCTGCGGGGCTTTTTCTTAAAGGCTGCCATCGGGCGTAGCTCCGCCAGAGACTTTCCCATGTTCCACGTGGAACACGTGACCTTCCGTGAGCCCTGTTCGATTGATATCGGCGTCACCGATCGCAGTAAGGACGAGCTGCGCATTCTGTCGGCGCAGCAGTTCCAGGAAACGCACGAGGTTGTCGCCGTCCAGCTCGGCAGCCAGGTCATCCACGAGCAACAACGGGCGTTGACCGGTTTTTTGGGTAAACCGATTAACTTGCGCAAGCCATAACGCTCCGGCGAGCATCTTCTGCTGTCCGCGGGACAAACGTTCTTCCGCCGGCATGCCTTCAATCCGGAATTGGATATCCGCGCGGTGCGGACCGGAGCGAGTATTGCCCGTTTCCCGATCCCGCGCCAAATGCCGGTGCAGCGATTCCTGTAAAGTCTCGTCCTGTGACCAGCCGCGCCGGTAATCAGCCTCCAGGCTAACTCCCGGCAGCGCAATTCCGGAGTATTCGACGAATCCTGATCTTAGCGCCTCGAAGTATTTCAGACGCAACGACGACAATTCACCCCCTGCCGAGGCAACAGCCGAAGTCCACGGCGCGATAGTTCTTTCTGAAGCACCCGATCGGAGCGCCATGTTTCGCTGCCTTAACGCCTGCTGGTAGCTGCGCCAGGTTTCCAGGAAATGGTGTTCCACGTGGAACACACCCCAATCCAGCCAGCGCCGTCGCTCGCCTGGACCGCCTGCGATCAATTGATTCATCCCGGAATCCAGCACGACCACGGGCAACACCTTTGCTGCCTGCGTCATGCTTTGCAGTGTTTCGCCGGCCAGACGCGCTGTCGTCGCGCCTTCTTTGCGGCCAACACCAAGCGTCTGTTGCCGCCCGTCCCGTCGTAACCGCGCGACGATCTCGAAGGAACCTGCCTCGCTCTGAACAAGCCGATCGGGACGATTGCTGCGGAAGGACCGTCCATGACCCAGAAAGAACAACGCCTCGAGCAAGCTTGTCTTGCCCGAGGCGTTCTGACCAACAATCCAGTTGAGATCCGGGTGGAATTCCAGTTGTGTCTCGGAGAAACAGCGAAAATTCCGGAGTCTCAGTTGTTCAAGCTGCATGCGAAACCCGGAATCCCTGCGATCAGAGTCTCATCGGCATTACGACGTAGCGCGCGCTCGGATTACCTGGTTCCTCGATCAGACAGCTCGAATTCGAATCCGACAAGGCGAGCTTTACGCTCTCGCCGTGCACAGCACCCAGCGCATCCATGAGGTAGGTCACGTTGAAGCCGATTTCCAGTTCGCCGCCGGCATATTCCAGCTCCAGCTCTTCCTCGGCCTCTTCCTGTTCCGGATTGTGTGCTTGCAAGCTCAACAAACCTGGCGCCAGGGTTACGCGGATGCCGCGATACTTCTCGTTCGAGAGAATTGCCGTGCGTCCCAGCGCTTCGCGCAGCAACTGGCGATCCGCGATGATTTCCTTGTCGCCGCTTTGCGGGATTACGCGCTCGTAATCCGGGAAGCGTCCATCGATCAGCTTCGAGGTGAACCGCAGCCGGTCAATTTCAACGCGGACGTGATTGCTGCCGATCTCGACGGTCACGCTGCCTTCACCATCGTCCAGCAGACGCTGCAATTCCAGCACGCCCTTGCGCGGCGCGATGAACTGCGCGCGGCTATCACCGGTCTGGGCATCAACGTCATACAGTGCGAGGCGGTGACCGTCCGTCGCCACGCCACGCAGCGTGTCGCCGCGCAGCTCCAGCAACAGGCCGTTCAGGTAATAACGCACGTCCTGTTGCGCCATGGAGAACGCCGTGCGATCCAGTAGGGTTTTCAGCGTTCCCTGCGGAAGTTCGAAGCGTGTCTGCGCATTGATATCTTCGATCAGCGGAAATTCCGCCGCCGGCAACGTAGACAGCGTGAAGCGGCTTTTCCCGGAACGGATGACCAGGCGATCTTTCTCCAGGGCAACCTCAATCGCCGCGTCGTCCGGCAAGGCCTTGAGAATATCCAGCAGCTTGCGCCCCGGCACCGTGACATCGCCATGACGCTCGGCATCCAGCGGAATACCGGACACCAGCTCGACTTCCAGGTCCGTCCCCGTCAACCGCAACTCTCCACCTTCCGCTGACAGCAGAACATTGGAAAGGATCGGCATGGTCTGGCGACGTTCGACAACGCCCATGACTGCCTGGACGGGTTTGAGCAAAGTTTCTCTTTGTGCTTGGAATTTCATCGGCTCACCCACTTTATCCACTTGTTCTTTAGTAATTTCTTTTTCACGTAAAACCCATTGTTGTTATTACTAGGCTCGTCACTCAGTGTGGACAAACCCAAGAAATCCTTTTTATTCAATAAGTTGCAATAATTTTTTATTCACAGCGCCTGTGTCTTCAACCCTCGATCGCCTTTTGAAGGCCTGTGGATGAATTCTGG
The DNA here is from genome assembly GCA_036381175.1 of Gammaproteobacteria bacterium. Classification (GTDB taxonomy): domain Bacteria; phylum Pseudomonadota; class Gammaproteobacteria; order Natronospirales; family JAJUFS01; genus JAJUFS01. The sequence continues at coordinate 60,090 of DASVDI010000027.1, read as the reverse complement.
ATGAAAACCGTCCCCAGACTTATCCACAGCTTGTGGGCCTCAGGTTGTCAGGGTTCTCAACAGGTTCTGGTAGTCCTCCGCGATGCGCAATTCGGCATCCCGCAGCTCCTTTATCTTGCGGCAGGCGTGCAGCACCGTGGTGTGGTCACGTCCCCCGAACGCGTCGCCGATTTCCGGCAGCGAGTGATTCGTCAGCTCCTTCGCCAGGGCCATCGCAAGCTGTCGCGGCCGCGTGATGGACCGGCTGCGGCGCTTGGAAAGCAGGTCGGCTACGCGAATCTTGTAGTACTCCGCCACTGTCTTCTGGATATTCTCGATCGTAATCAGTTTTTCCTGCAGCGCCAGCAGGTCGCGCAGCGATTCCTTGGTGAAATCCATGGTTATCGGCTGGCCGGTAAACTTGGAATTTGCGATCACGCGGCGAAGCGCGCCTTCCAGTTCGCGAACATTGGATCGGATGCGCTGGGCCACGAAAAAAGCGACCTCGTTGGGAATCGCAACGCCCTCGGCCTCGGCCTTTTTCATGAGGATCGCCACGCTGGTTTCCAGTTCCGGCGGCTCGATGGAAACCGTCAGGCCCCAGCCAAAACGGGATTTCAGACGCTCTTCCAGTCCGTCGACTTCCTTCGGGTAGCGGTCGCAGGTCAGGATCACCTGCTGCTGGCCTTCCAGGAGCGCGTTGAAGGTGTGAAAAAACTCTTCCTGCGAGCGTTCCTTGTTCGCGAAGAACTGGATGTCGTCGATCAGCAGCGCGTCCACGCCGCGGTACAGGCGCTTGAAATCATTGATGGTGTTGTGCTGCAGCGCCTTGACCATGTCACCTACGAAACGCTCGGAGTGAAGATAGGCAATCTGCGCGTTCGGATTGCGCTCGAGCAGCATGTTGCCGACCGCGTGCATGAGATGCGTCTTGCCGAGACCTACGCCGCCATAGATGAACAACGGGTTGTAGGCGAGCCCCGGGTTTTCCGCCACCTGGCGTGCCGCGGCGCGGGCCAGCTGGTTGGACTTACCTTCCACGAAGGTGTTGAAGGTGAAATTCGGGTTCAGTCGGCTGCCGATGATGCGGCCGCGCGGCGCGCTCGGTGCGGGCTCCGCCACGCCGGAAACGGGCTGCGGCCGGCGGACTTCAGCGCTGCCGATATCCAGCACCACCGAGGGCGGATCGCCGTCCGTGACCCGCCCGAGCACCGTCCGGATGGGTTCGAGAAAGCGGTCCTGGACCCATTCCATGACGAAGCGGTTGGGCGCGAGAAGGCGGAGTTGCCGACCGTTTTCCTCGGCCTGCAAGGGCCGGATCCAGGTATTCAGGTCCTGTTCGGAAAGCTCGCTTCCCAGCGCTTCCACACAGCGTTTCCATACTCTCTGTGTCACCTGAACACTCCCCCGGCCCGGCATTATTCTTGAATTTCAATAAAATCAGCAAAGGCCGGAAGTCTACTCTTCTCGATACGAGTTATCCACAGCCTGAAAGCGCCTTGATGGGTGTTTGACGCACCCGCCGAAAGCGCCTTTTCTTGTTGACAGACAAATGCTTGCGCCTTAATCTTCCCGCCCCTGTGCCGGGCCGGTTTGCCCGGCGCACTCATTTATAAAAGCTCGATTCCCAGCTTGGATTTCCGGCTTAACTGGATTTGCAGTCATGAAACGAACGTATCAGCCCAGCAATCTCCGCCGTAAGCGCACCCACGGCTTCCGCGCCCGCATGGCTACCAAGGGCGGCCGCAAGGTGCTGAGCGCGCGCCGGGCGAAAGGCCGGGCACGGCTCTGTCCGTAAAGCGGGCGCCTGAACACGCGAGTGACTTCCGGTTTCCCCGCCAGCGGCGCCTGCTGAAACCGGAAGCGTTTTCTTGCGTCTTCCGTCATGGTTTCCGTTCCCAGGACGCGCTTTTCACACTGCTAGCCGTCACCAATGACGACGCACCGCGTATCGGTCTTGCGGTTTCGCGCAAGGTTTCGCCAACTGCCGTTGGCCGGAACCGGATAAAGCGCCAGGTCAGGGAATCCTTTCGTACCCACCAAGGCGAACTGCCGGGACTCGACATCGTCGTGATGGCGAGGCGCGACACCGCGAAGGCTGGCAGCGATCGATTGCGGCACAGCCTGGAAAAACACTGGCGGAGACTGATCACGCAATGCGATCCATCCTGATCTTTCTTATAAAGAGTTATCGCCTTGCGCTCAGCCCGTACCTTGGCGGGCAATGCCGCTTTCACCCCACGTGTTCCGCTTACTCACTGGAAGCCATCGAGCGTTACGGCGCACGGCGCGGCGGCTGGCTGATGCTTCGCCGGATCGGCCGTTGCCATCCCTTGTGCGCCGGTGGTGTTGATCCCGTGCCGGACCTGTCGCCGCGTTCAATTCACAGGAACACCGTCTTTCGGAAGATCACCAATGGATAATCAGCGAGTATTTCTCTACGGCGCGTTGTTTTTCGTGCTGTTCCTGATCTGGCAAGCGTGGCAGAAAGACCACGCGCCAACGCCGGCTCCTGTCGAAACGGCGATTCCGGGCGGACAAGTGAGCGACGCGGATCGTGACATCGACGCAGTGGATCGCGATCTGCCACAACTCGACAGCACCATTGCGCCAGAACCCGTCCAGGCAAAACCTGTGGAAACACCTGAGCAGCGCGCGGGTGAACCGGTGCGGGTCGTTACCGATGTGCTGGATCTCACGCTCACCACGCAGGGCGGCGACATTATTGAAGCCGTACTGCTGGAGTATCCCGTCGACAAGGACACGCCGGACGTAAAAGTGGAACTGCTGACGACGGACGGCAAACAGCTTTATGTTTCCCAGTCTGGCCTGCGCGCCGCCGGTGATGGATCCGCGCCGAATCACAATGCCATCTACCGGACACCGGCAACGGAATACGCGCTGGCGCCTGGCGAGGAATCATTGACGGTGAGTTTCTTCTGGCAAGGCGACAATGGTCTTGAAGTGGAGAAGCGCTATACCTTTCAGCGTGGCCGCTACGAGATCCAGCTCGATTACCTCGTGCACAACGGCGGGAACGTCGAATGGCGCGGCGATGCCTACCTGCAGCTGAAGAAACGCCAGCTTGAATCGGAACGCTCCTTCTTCAATCCCGCCTCGTATTCTTATGAAGGCCCCGCGTTCTTCAATGGTGAGCAGTACAACAAGCTCGATCTCGACGACATCACCGAAACCGCGCTCGCGGCGACCGCGCCCGGCGGCTGGGCTGCAATGCTGGAGCATTATTTTCTCAGTGCCGTGATTCCGCCGCAGGATACACAGAACCGCTTCTACGCTGCCGCTGTAGGACCACAGACCTACCGCGTAGGTTACGTGCAGCCGGCGCAGCTCGTGCCCGCCGGCGGCGAAACCGTTTTCGAAAACCGCTTGTTCATCGGACCAAAGCTGCAGGATCGCCTTGCGGAAGTTGCGCCGAAACTGGAGCTGGCCGTCGATTACGGCATGCTCACCATCATTTCCGAGCCGTTGTTCTGGGTGCTGGAAAAAATCCACGCGCTGATCGGCAACTGGGGCTGGGCGATCGTGTTGCTGACACTGCTGATCAAGGTGGCGTTCTACAAGCTTCAGGAAACCAGCGGCAAGTCGATGGCGCGCATGCGCAAGATGCAGCCGAAGATGAAGGCGCTGAAGGAACGTTACGGCGACGATCGCGAAAAACTCAACAAGGCGATGATGGAGCTGTATCAGAAGGAAAAGATCAATCCGTTCGCGGGCTGCCTGCCGATCCTCATCCAGATGCCGGTGTTCTTCGCGCTGTACTGGGTGTTGCTGGAATCCGTCGAGTTGCGCCAGGCCGACTGGATCCTCTGGATCAATGATCTGTCGAGCCCCGATCCCTGGTACATCCTGCCCGTGCTGATGGGTGTGGCGATGTTCGGCCAGCAGAAACTCAATCCACAGCCGGCCGATCCCATGCAGGCGAAAATGCTGATGATCATGCCGGTGATGATGATCGCCTTCGCTCTCTTCATGCCGGCGGGCCTGGTGCTTTACTGGGTTGTGAACACGGGGCTTTCCGCTGCGCAGCAGTGGCAGATCAACCGGGTGATCGAACGCAAGGGTTACAACAAGGATTGATCCTTGCGCGAGGAAGTTCGCGCGGTCCGCCGTCGAGGACCGCGCTATGCCTCCTGCTTCAATTCGGTCTCGATCCGGATTTCGCCAGCAAGCGTCTTGTGCACTGGGCAGCGGTCAGCGATCTCGATCATCCGTTGGCGCTCTTCGCCGGAAAGCTTTCCGCTCATGCTCACCTCGCGCCGCAGACGGTCGATGCGGTGACCTTCCTGTTCGCAGTCCTCGCAATCCTTTTCATGCACGCGGTCATGGCGCACGCGAACGCTCACTTTTGCCACGTCGATCTTCTTGTGATCCGCGTACAGCCGTAACGTCATCGCCGTGCAGCTTGCGAGCGAGGCGGCCAGGAAATCATAAGGCGAAGGTCCGAGATCGTTGCCACCGACCGATTTCGGTTCGTCAGCCACAAGGACGTGCCTGCCGCTGCGCAACTCGGTACGGAACTTCTTTCGCCCGATGGTTGCGACCACACCGTCCACACGCTCGTCTTCGGCCAGCTCGCCGTTGGCGGGCTCAAGATAACGGCTTACCCACGCGGCGAGCACGGCCGCGACGTAACGCGAGTCCGCAGCATCACTCAACAGGTGATCAGCGTCTTCCAGTGAAACGAAACTCTTGGGATGCAGCGCGTTGTCGAAAATCTGCCGCGCGTTGTCAATCGAAACGGTTTGATCCTGCGGCGAATGAAAGACCAGCAGCGCGCGGCGCAAATCATTGATGACGTCTTTCCAGTCATCGCGCTCGAGGTCTTCGAGAAACGCGCGCCCGATCGTGAACGGACGCCCGGCCAGCAAGACTTCACCCTGGCCCTGCTCGCGGATGACTTTCTCCGAATCGCCCAGCAAGTGGCGCACATGTCCAGGATCGGCAGGCGCGGCGATTGTCGCTACCGCCTTCACGCTGGGCAGTTGATGCGCGGCGCGCAGCACGGCAGCACCCCCGAACGAGTGCCCGACCAGGACGGCGGGCGCCGAATGCTCGCGTTCAAGGTATTTGGCAGCGGCGACAAGATCGCCGACGTTGGTGGAAATCGTCGTGCTGCAGAACTCGCCTTCGCTTTCACCAAGCCCGGTGAAATCGAAGCGCAACACCGCGAAGCCGTGATCCACCAGCGCCTGGCTGATATGCACCGCTGCCTTCACGTTCTTCGTGCACGTAAAGCAATGCGCGAACAACACCCACGCTGCGGGTTCGCCATCCGGCCGGTGCAGGACGCCGGCCAGTTCGTGGCCGTCGGTGTTCTCGAATTTCACGTCTTCCTGGTTCACGGCGAGACCTCCAGCCTGTGCAACGGTGCTGCGAAAAGAGTGTTGGTAGAATAACGCGTCGGTCCTGCGGAATTCCTGTTCATGCCAGCTTCTTCCCGTCCGGATACCATCGCTGCTGTCGCCACACCCGCGGGTCGCGGCGGAATCGGTGTCGTGCGCCTGTCGGGTCCGGATGCCAGGGCGATTGCCAAAGCCGTCGCAGCACCGCTGCCGTCACCGCGCCATGCGGCGTTTCGGCGCTTTCGCGATGCCAGCGGTGAAATCATCGATGAAGGCCTGTTGTTGTTCTTTCCTGCACCGAATTCGTTCACCGGCGAAGACGTGATCGAATTCCAGGGCCACGGCGGCGCGGTCGTGCTCGATATGCTCTTGCAACGCCTGGTTGAACTCGGTGCGCGCCTCGCGCGATCCGGTGAATTCAGCGAGCGCGCGTTTCTCAACGACCGCATGGATCTCGCACAGGCCGAGGCGGTCGCGGATCTCATCGATGCCGGCTCCGCACAGGCGGCGCGCGCAGCTTTGCGTTCCCTGCACGGTGAATTCTCGCGCGAGGTGCATGCTCTGGTCGAAGCGCTGACGCAATTGCGGATGTACGTCGAAGCCGCGATCGATTTTCCCGATGAAGACATCGATTTTCTTTCCGACACCGCACTGAAAGACCGGCTGTCCGATGTGCGTGGACGTTTCGGGACGCTGACTGCGGCCGCAACGCAGGGACGGCTTTTGCATGACGGCCTCACCGTTGTCATCGCCGGCCCGCCGAATGCCGGCAAGTCGTCACTGCTCAACGCGCTGGCCGGCACGGATGCGGCGATCGTTACCGACATTCCCGGCACAACGCGCGATGTGTTGCGGGAACGCATCCAGATCGACGGCATGCCTTTGCATGTCGTCGACACGGCTGGCCTGCGCGAGAGTACGGATGTCGTGGAAGCGGAAGGCATGCGCCGCGCGCGCCGGGAAATCGAGAACGCCGACCGCGTACTGCTCGTCGTCGAAGTGACTGCGGACGCGGCATCGCTGTCTGAAGCGCAAGCCATGTTGCCGCACAACCTTCCCGTCACCGTCATTCGCAACAAGATAGATCTTGAAAATGCGCCCCTGAACGTAAATGAACCGCAGGACAAGCCCGTGATTCACCTGTCAGTGAAAACCGGTAAGGGAATGAACGCACTTCGCAAGCACCTCAAAGAGGTTGCGGGCTTTCAAACACACGCCGACAATGTCTTCATGGCGCGCCGCCGGCACCTGGAAGCGCTTGCACGGGCACGGCGTCGCGTTGAAACCGGTGTCCTTGCATTGAACGAACTGCGTGCCGGCGAACTGCTCGCGGAGGAACTTCGACTGGCGCAACAGGATCTGGGCGAAATCACGGGAGAGTTTGGTTCAGAAGCTCTATTAGGGAGAATTTTCTCAAGTTTTTGCATAGGCAAGTAGGCCAAAAACAGTGACTTGCGCGTACTTTCTTGAATCTACGTGGCCAAATATCCACCAAAATACACCGTAGACCCCACATTTCTCCTAATTCGTTCCTTATTCCCCTTGCATTGATTCCCTGAATATGGTTTGTTGCATACTCCTCAAAAACGTAGCTTTTTTCGTTAAATATCAAGGGAGGGGGGGTTATGAACCTGACCCGTGCGTTGTTTACAGCTTCAAGCTATTTCTCAAGGGGCCTCAAGCGGACCGCATTAGGTCTTGCTTTGGGCGCCTGCTTCGTCGGTGCCGTACAGGCAGCGTCGAACGCGGCCGGTTCCATTTTCGGCACAGCCGAAAGCGGCACCGTCATCATTGAAAACACTGAAACCGGTCTTACCCGGGAAATTCAGGTAGAAGACGGTCGTTTCAATGCCCCGTCATTACCGATCGGAACCTACAATGTCACGCTGATGCAGGACGGTGAAGCCGTCGCGACGCGTGAAGGCGTTTTTGTTCGCGTCGGTTCCGGTAGCTCGGTGTCCTTCGCCACCGGCGACGACGCAACCGAGTTGGCAGCCATCACAGTCACCGGAGCCGGTGTTGCACCGATTGACGTATCGACTACTGACACGCGCGTCGTTTTCACAGCCGAACAGCTGCGAAAGATTCCCGTAGGTCGGAGCATCGTCGACGTGGCATTGCTGACGCCGGGTGTTGTCGAAGGCGACTCCCGCTATCCGGGAACGGCCTCCTTCGGTGGTTCCGCGGCTTCGGAGAACGCGTTCTACATCAACGGTTATGCCGTCACAAACCCGCTGACCAACCTGGGTTCTACCTCGCTGCCGTTCAACGCTATTGCGCAGTACCAGGCGATCACGGGCGGTTACGGCGCCGAATTCGGTCGTGCCACTGGCGGCGTTGTCAACATCGTCACCAAGAGCGGTACGAATGATTTTGAAGCGGGTGCGCTTCTGATCTTCGAACCGGAGAGCCTGCGCGCTGAACAGGAAAACCGCTACGTTCCGATGAACGGCGGCCAGTACGACGGCCTCCTCTACCAGAACCTCGCGCTCCGCGAAGAAGATTCGATGACCTACGGCCTGTATGCCAGCGGTCCTATCGTCCAGGACAAGGCTTTCTTCTATGTCGGCATGGAAGTGCGCAATACCGACATCAGCGGTGTCGGCAGCATGACCGCCGCGCCGATTGGCAATGCCTACACCCTCGACGTCGAAGTTCCACGTTGGATCGTCAAGCTGGACTGGAACATCACCAACAACCACCTGCTTGACTTCACGGCAATTTCCGATGTCACCAAGGACACGGAACGCTACTACGAGATGTGCTATCTCGAAGGTCCGCAGGCTTGCACGGATCCGTCCAACGCCTTCGTTCGTGGCAATGACGTGAATGGTGGCTATTACTACGAGGACGGCGGCGAGACCTACATCGCCAAGTACACCGGCTACCTGACCAACAACCTGACGCTGAGCGCGGTCTACGGCACGCAGAAGCAGGAGCACATCGCCATTCCGTACCAGTACGATCCGAGCGTCGTTTATGTCATCGACGATCGTCAGAACGTACCGGCAACGGCGGGCCATGGTCTCTACCTGAACCTTCCGTTCCCGGACGCGTATGACGAGACGGAAGGTTATCGTTTCGACGTCGAGTACCGCCTGAACGACCATAACCTGCGTTTCGGTTACGACGTCATGAACCTGGAATCGCGTGCGGGTACGCAGATCTCGGGTCCGGGCTACGCGTGGATCTACGAGGATTCGGCGACGCTGAATCCGGGTGACGTCATCCCTGCCACCGGCGGTGCGATTGCGCCGGATCCGGTCCAGTGGGTGAGCCGCTACATCTACGCAAACGGCGGTACGTTTGCCGTTGAGCAGACGGCGCTCTACCTCGAAGACCACTGGCAGGTCACGCCGAACTGGCTGGTTCGCCTGGGTATCCGTAATGAAGGTTTCCAGAACTTCAACGCGGACGACGTCGTCTACGTGGAGCAGGACAACCAGTGGGCGCCGCGTCTGGGCGCGACCTGGGATGTCTACGGCGATTCCACGTTCAAGGTGTTCGCGCAGCTTGGCCGTTACCATCTGGCCATGCCGAACAACGTCGCACGTCGCGGCGCTGCCGGCTCGCTCTACACCCAGGAATACTTCGCATTCGAGAGCATTGATCCGAACACGGGTATTCCGCAGGGCCTGACGCCGATCGGTGACGGCCCGTTCTCGCAGAACAACGAGTATGGCCAGGCTCCGAACCCGATCACTGTCGCGGCGTCGGATCTTGAATCGCACTATCAGGATGAGCTCGTCATCGGTTTTGAAAAAGTCCTGACCGACGAGCTGAACTTCGGTGCACGTTGGGTCTATCGTGATCTGCAGAGCGCGATCGACGACATGTGCGACGGTCGCGGTGCATACGACTGGGCGCTCGACAACGGCTACTCCGTGGCTGACGCGACTGCCTTCAAGGATGCACTGGATGGCTGCCGCCTGTTCAACCCGGGCTCCGACAACACCTTCCAGCTGGAAGACGCTTCTGGCGTTGTCCAGACGATTCCGCTGAGTGCTGAGGATTTGGGCTACCCGGAACTGAAGCGTACCTATTCGGGTATCGATATCTTCCTGGAACACCCGTTTGATGGTACGTTCTACTACAAGGTCGACTACACTTGGTCGCGTAGCTATGGCAACGCGGAAGGCCAGCTGCAGTCCGACATTGGCCAGGGCGACGTTTCGCAGACGATCGACTGGGATCACCCGGAAATCGGCGAGTACGGCAATGGGTACCTGCCGAACGACCGTCGCCATTACATCAAGGCGTTCGGTTACTGGCAGCTGAATCCGGAATGGCGTTTGTCGGGTACGGCGATCGCGCATTCGGGTCGTCCGGAAAACTGCCTCGGCTACTATAACGGTCCGACCGCTGGTCTGCCGGATACGCCGAACTACGGCCCGTACTACCATTACTGCAATGGTGAGCCGAGCCCGCGTGGCAGCCTGGGCCGCCTGCCCTGGACCTACCGCCTCGACGTTGGCGCGGCGTACATGCCGGCTGCCGTGGAAGGCCTGACCCTGTCCGTGGATGTGTTCAATATCCTCGACATCCAGGAAGTGCAGAACGTTCAGGAAATCAGGGAGCTTGGAAGCTCGGGCAACACCTACCAGTACGCTGGTATGCCCATCAGCTTCTCGGATCCGCGCCAGGTGCGCTTCACCATTCGCTACGACTTCGACTGAGTTGAAGTGACTGGTTAAACAAGAAAAAGATCGTTATATCTTTGAAGGCCGGGGCAATGCCCCGGCCTTTTTCTTTGTCTCGATACCAACGTCGCGTTCTCAAGTGCTGACTGACCAAAGATGCTTGATCGATGGAAGCTCTCACGGTTTCTGCCGGGCTTCTTCCCGGCTTATCCCTTCCGCGTCTTCAGCAACCTCGGCGACCTACTTCCTGCACATGAAGCATACGGTTCAACGTGCGAGTCCCGGGACGGCATTCCCCCTAAGCGAAGAGCAAAATGGCAGGAGGCAGTAGCTGGTGCAGGGCGTGAGGCGCTGGCAGTTACATCCGGTCAACGCGGACATGAACCACCAGGCACGGCTGGAGGACAGACAACGAGAACAGCTCTCCGGGGAAGCCCCCAGCCTGCCTCGATGCGCTTACCCCAATATCCGTTCCGAGCGATACAGCATGATCGCGGCGATCACCATCAGCGCGCCCGCAAGCAGCGTCGTGCCCGCGGAATACAGCATGTACAGCGGCGATACGGCCGATCCTTCGACAATCTCCATGATGAGCAGATGCTGGCTGAAGCCCGGCACCAGTGCGCCCGCCGCGCTGATATCCGCGCTCATCAGCGCGCCAACGGCAACCGGTATCACCGGCACCAGCATCACGAGAGAGAGATAGGTTTGCGCCTCCTTGTAGCTTTTCGCGTACGAGGCCACCAGCGTCAGCATGCCGGCGGAAAACACCGTGAACGGCAAGGTGACGACGAGAATGCCGGCGACCTGCGCCACGCTCAGCGAGGTATTGATGCCGAGTGCGCCGAGGTCGAGCTGCGGAAATGCGAGCGCGAACACGATCACCGTCAGCATCAGCGACAGCGCGGAAAACACCACGGCCGTGGCGACCTTGCCAATCACGATCGCCGCGCGTGACAGCGGCAGGCTGAGCAGCGATTCCAGCGAACCGCGTTCGCGCTCGCCGGCGGTGGTATCGATGGCGAGATAGAACGCGCCCATGATCGTCGCGAGCAACAGGAAATACGGCAGCATGCTGAAAATCATTACCGCGCGGGACATTGGCGTGGAGAGATCCACGCGATCGACGAAATACGGCAGCGTCACCTCGGGCGCAATGCCGCGCGCCTGCAGCCGCATCAGGCCCAGTTGTCGCGCGTGGGCGTTCAACAGGCGCTCCAGCCGGTTCGCGCGCCGTTCGGCGCTGCGTTCGGACTGATCGAAATACAGCTGCAAGGTCGCGGGACGCGCCGCGCGGTAGCGCGCATCGATATTCCCAGGGATCACCAGCACGACGCGTTTCTTGTCCTCGCGCACCAGCGCCTCGGGATCCGCTTCGCTGCGCTCGATCTCGGCGCCCTGCTCGATCAGTTGCTGCAGCAGGTTGGGCGCATGCTGCGCGCCGATTACCACCACGGGCAGCGCATCGCCGCCATCCATGCCCTGGCTGATCCCCGCTTTCATCGCGAAGACGAACAGCAACGGTCCGAGCACCGGTCCGAGCAGCAGCGCCATCAGCAGCGTGCGGCGGTCGCGCAGGTTATCGCGGAATTCCTTGAGAAAAACGATCCACGTGGTTTTCATGTCATTCCACCGCCTGCATGAAGACTTCCTCGAGATCCGCCTCGGCGAATCGCTCGCGCAACTCGTCGGGGGTGCCGGCGGCCGTGACGCGGCCGTGGCTGATGATCACAATCCGGTCGCAAAGCGCGGCCACCTCCTGCATCACATGGCTGGAAAACAGGATGCAGTGGCCTTCGCGCTTCAGTTCGCGAATCATCTCGCGCAGCGCGCGCAGGGCTTTCACGTCCAGGCCGTTGGTGGGTTCATCAAGAATGATGTTCCGCGGCCGGTGCACCAGCGCCCGGGCGACAGCCACTTTCATGGTTTCACCCTGTGAATAGCCCTTCGCCGCGCGGTCCGCGACTTCGCCAAGGCCGAGATCGTGCACCAGCTGGTCCACGCGTTCGTCCAGCACGGGGCGTTCCAGGCCGTGCAGCCGACCGAAATACGCGATGTTCTCCCGGCCGGTGAGGCGCGGATACAGCCCGCTGTTGAACGGCAACGTGCCCAGAGAACGCACGGCCTCCATCGTGTTCGTTGCCACGTCGTGCCCGTCGATCCGGGCTGCTCCGGCATCGGGCCGGATCACGCCCGCGATCATCCGGAGCGTCGTGGATTTGCCGGCGCCGTTCGGTCCGAGCAGGCCGGTGACGCGCCCGTCCTCGGCCGCAAAGCTGACGTCATCGACGGCCAGCACCTTGCCGAAGGACTTTCGCAGGTTGTTGACTTCAAGCATCGGGCGTCCTTCAGGGCGTTGGACCGTTGCGGTCGATGAAAAATGGCGCGGCTTCAAGCGCCTGCAGGCATTCCGCATCCAGCGCGGCGGGGTCCTTCTCCTGCAGGAATTCCGCCATCAATTCGGGCGCGCAACCGCGCCAGGCGATGCCGTGTCCCTGACCTGGCGCGACCAGGTGCCGTGAATTCGAGAGGTGGCTCGCCACTTCCGCGGCGTTTTCGGGCGGCGTGACCGGATCGGCCTCGCCGGACAGCAGCAGCACAGGCTTGTCGCTGATGACCGGCGTGGGGAAATCGTCCGGCAGCTCGCGCGTCGGCCAGACCGTGCACATCGCGCGAATCAGGTCCGTGGTCATGGTGCCGAGATAAGGTGTGTCGGCGGTGCCCGTCTCAGGCGCCGCCGCCGGGAAGAACGGCGCGTCCTCGCTGCACACCACGCTGTTGTGCATGCCGATGTACAGCAGCTTCTCGGCTTGCCTTTCCATCGCCAGCAGGTTGCCGGCGAACGCCTTCCAGTCGCCGGACGCGGCGAGCTGCAGCATCAGCGGCAACAGCGCCACGCTCTCCGGCGCGTAGCTGTACATCCGCAGCAGCATGGCGGCGCGCGGCCAGGAAAGCGTGACCTCGGTGCGCTTGCCCGTGAAAGGATCGCGGACATTCACCGTCAGCGGCGCGCGTTCAAGACGTGCACGCAGCGCATCGAACTGTTCCTGCAGGTCAGGGAAATGTTTCGAACAGGTTTCGGATTCCGCACAGCGGTCGAACATCAACTCCAGCGCGCGTTGCGCATCCGTCGCGATCTCCGGTCCCAGCGCCTCGCCAGGCACGGTTACGCCGTCAAGAATGACGGCCTCGACGTGCTCGGGATGTCGGCGCAGGTATTCCAGGGCTACGCGCGTGCCGTAGGAAATGCCGTAAAGGGCAAAAGCCTGTTCGCCGAGCGCAGCGCGAACCGCTTCCAGGTCGCGCACGGCGTCCAGCGTCGTGTAATAACGCACATCCGCGTCCAGCGACGCCACGCACTCGGCTGCGGCCTGTTTCGCCTTATCAAGATCAACCTCGAGCGATTCACTCGCCGGCTCTTCCAGTTCCGCGCACTCCAGCGGGTTCGAGCCGCCCGTGCCGCGCTGGTCGACCAATAAAATGTCGCGATGACGGCGAACCTCGCCGAACGCGGGCGCAACGCCGGGAAAGCTTTCGATCGCCGACTGGCCCGGGCCACCGGCTAAGAACACCAGCGGGTTCGGCTGGGGTTCACCGGTCATGGCTCCAAGACGTGCAATTCGCAGTTCGATCTGGCGCCCGTCGGGCTTTGCGGGGTTTTCTGGGACGGTCAGCGTGGTGCATTCCGCGGCAATGCGCGGTCCCGCGGCGGGATCGCCGATGCGGCAGTCCTCAAAGACCGGCGCGCTGGCGGATGCCAGCGCAAGCATGGCAAGCGTGATGCTCATCCGTGAAATCCCCCATGAATTCTTGTTCTTCTCTTGAAGTGTGTATTTTGCAGTCCGCTCTGCCATGCGTCAAAGCGCCGGAGCATTAGCTGCCTTCTAAACCCCTGCTTGGAGTCCTGCGAAAAAACCAATAAAATTAGCAGCTTATTCTTCTCCCTGGTCTTCCCTTCCATGTCCCGTGCAAACCGACAATTCGACATCATCATCGTGGGCGGTGGCCATGCTGGCACCGAGGCGGCGCTTGCGGCCGCGCGCCTTGGCGCGCGAACGCTGCTTCTGACCCACAACGTCGAAACGCTGGGGCAGATGAGCTGCAATCCCGCTATCGGCGGCATCGGCAAGGGACATCTCGTCAAGGAAATCGACGCCTTGGGCGGCGCCATGGCGCGCGCTACGGATCGCGCCGGAATCCATTTCCGCACGCTGAACGCACGCAAGGGTCCGGCAGTGCGCGCGACGCGTGCGCAAGCCGATCGCACGCTTTATAAAGCCACGATCCGCTCGGTGATCGAAAACCAGCCGAACCTCACCATCTTCCAGCAGGCCGTTGACGATCTCATCGTGAACAACCACCGCGTCAAAGGCGTGGTCACGCAGATGGGCCTTGAATTCTTCGCGCCAAAAGTCGTGCTCACCGTTGGCACATTCCTCGGCGGCAAGATTCACATTGGTCTTTCCAATTACCAGGGCGGCCGTGCCGGCGATCCGCCGGCGAACGCGCTCGCGCAGCGCCTGCGCGCACTCGATCTTCGCGTCGATCGCCTCAAGACCGGCACGCCGCCGCGCATCGATGGCCGCACGCTGGATTATTCGAAATTCACCGAACAACCCGGCGACATGCCCGTGCCGGTGTTCTCGTTCATCGGCAACGCGGCCGAACATCCGCGCCAGGTTCATTGCCACATCGCGCGCACCACGGAAGAAACGCACGACATCATCCGCGCGGGGCTTGATCGCTCGCCGATGTATTCCGGCGTGATCGAGGGCATCGGGCCGCGTTACTGCCCGTCCATCGAAGACAAGATCGTGCGTTTCGCGGACAAGCACTCGCACCAGATTTTTGTTGAACCCGAAGGCCTCGATACGCACGAGATCTACCCCAACGGCATTTCAACGAGCTTGCCGTTTGACGTGCAGGAAGCCTTCGTTCGCGCCATGCCCGGTTTCGAGAATGCGCATATCACGCGACCCGGTTACGCGATCGAATACGATTATTTCGATCCGCGCGACCTGAAAAACACGCTGGAAACGAAGGTTATCGCGGGGCTTTATTTCGCCGGGCAGATCAACGGCACGACGGGTTACGAAGAAGCCGCGGCGCAGGGTTTGCTCGCTGGCCTCAACGCCGCGCTCGCGGTGAAAGGCGCGGAGCCCTGGTGGCCGCGGCGTGACGAGGCGTATCTCGGCGTGCTCATCGACGATCTCATCACGCGCGGCACGACCGAGCCGTACCGCATGTTCACCTCGCGCGCGGAGTATCGCTTGTTGCTGCGTGAAGACAACGCCGATCTGCGCCTGACGGAAATCGGCCGGCAGCTCGGCCTGGTGGACGACGAACGCTGGGCGCGCTTCGAGCGCAAACGCGAAGCGATCACGCGCGAAACCGCACGGCTTGCCGCGCACACCGTTCGCGCGGAAGGCGTCGATGCGACACGCGCGACAGAACTGCTCGGCGCCCCGCTCACGCGTGAATTCAAGGCGCTCGAATTGCTGCGCCGCCCGGAACTGGATTACGCGAGCCTGCACGCGCTTGCAGGAATCGATCGCTGCGAAACCGATCGCGCGGTGATCGAGCAGGTGGAGATCCAGGCGAAGTACGCCGGTTACATTGATCGCCAGCAGGATGAAATCGCGCGCAGCCTGCGCAACGAAACGCTCGCCGTACCGGTGAATTTCGATTTCACCGCGGTGAAAGGACTTTCCAACGAAGTCCGCCAGAAACTTGCCGACGTGCGCCCCGAAACGCTCGGGCAGGCAGCGCGCATTCCGGGCGTCACGCCGGCGGCGGTGTCGCTGCTGCTGGTGCATCTGAAGAAACACGGCGCGTACCGCGAAAGTGCGTGACGAAAGCGCGTGATCTGCAGCCCGGATGAAATCGTGCGCCAGCACGGTGAAATCCGGGACAGCATTCCTTAACCTTCGATTCTGCGCCGCTTCTCGTTCCATCCAGGCCTCGCGCGCAAAAATTTCCTGCTATACCAATAAGATGACTCCTGTTTCATGCCGGACTGCCTTTGTTGTCGGCTTCGCATGCCTGTCGTTACTGGCAGCGTGCAGCGAAGCGCCGGATGGTGTGCGCGTGCTTCGCATTGGCAACCAGGCCGAACCGGCAAGTCTCGATCCGCACCGTTCCGAAGGCGTGCCCGCGCGCAATATCCAGCGTGATCTGTTCGAGGGATTGATGGCTGAGACGGCGGCCGGCGAACTCGTCGGCGGCGTGGCGCAGAAATGGTCAGTCAGCAAAGACGGACTTGAATGGACGTTTCATCTGCGCGCGGATGCGCGCTGGTCGAATGGTGATCCCGTCACCGCAAACGATTTCGTGTTCAGTTTTCGTCGCGCAGTGACGCCGGCTACGGGCGGCATCGTCAGCGAAACCCTGCTGCCGATCAAAAACGCCGCCGGAATTCTCCGCGGCGCGGCCGCTCCCGAAACACTCGGCGTCCGTGCGCCCGAACCGCGCACGCTCGTTGTCGAACTCAACGCCCCAACGCCGTATTTCCTGGCCACGCTCACGCACCCTTCCACGTTTCCCGTGCATCCCGAAACGGTTCAGGCGACGGAGCATTGGGCGCGGCCCGGCACGCTGGTGTCCAACGGCGCGTACCGATTGATCGAATGGCAGGTGAATTCGCACATCCTGCTTGAGAAGAATCCGCACTACCGCGACGCCGAAAATGTCGCCATTGAACGCGTCGCGTACCTGCCGATCGATGACCAGCGCTCCGAACTCGCGCGGTTCACGGCGGGCGACGTGCACATTACTTACAGCGTGCCGCCCGGCCGGCTCGGCTGGCTGCGCGAAAATTATGGGAAGGTCCTGCGCATTCATCCGTGGTTCGGCGTTTATTACCTCGGTCTCAACACCACCCGCGCGCCGCTGGACGATGTGCGCGTGCGCCGCGCGCTGTCCATGGTCATTGATCGCAAGTTGCTGGCACGCGAAATCGTGGCCAGCGGCGAGACGCCCGCTTTCGGATGGATTCCGCCAATCGGCAATTACAAACCACCGCAACCCGATTGGGCGGCCTGGCCGATGGAAAAGCGGCACGCGGCCGCACGCGCGCTGCTCGTTGATGCCGGTTACGGACCGGAAGAACCGGTAACCGTCGAAATGCTCTACAACACGCGCGACCGCGACCGGCGCGTCGTGACGGCGGTTGCGGCGATGTGGAAACAGCAGCTCGGCGTGGAAACGCGCCTTCGCAACGAGGAATGGAAAGTCTATCTGCAGACGCGCCAGCAACGGGAGAAGACGCAGGTCTTTCGCTCGGGCTGGATCGGCGAGTATCCCGATCCGAACAGCTTTGCGGAAATCCTGCATTCCGAACACGGCATGAACGAATTCGGCTGGAACAATCCGCGCTACGACGCGCTCATCGAGCAGGCCGCAACAACGCGCGATGCACAAAAACGCCTTGAGTTGTTCTCGGCTGCCGCGCGTGAAGTTAACGCCGAGGTTCCGTTGATTCCCTTGTTCCATTACGCGAAGGCGCGGCTCGTTTCGCCATCGGTCGGCGGCTACACCGGTAACCTCATGGATCATCACTACACGAAGCATCTCTTCTGGATCGAATAGGCCTTTCTTCCGAACGCGCAGGCGCTACACTCTGGCGCAAGCAGATTCCATACGGATAACACCGGAGAAAACTATGACCCGATGCGGGATGCGCCGTTTGCTGGCGACGGCTTGCGTGCTGTCAACCCTGTTCGTTACGGCGTTTGCGGCGGTATCGGCACAAGGACAGGCGGAAGAAAGCGCGGATGTTCTTCGGCGCGGCAATTATCTCGAACCGGAATCGCTCGATCCGCATCGCGCGCGTGGCGCGGAAGCGGCCAACATTCTGCGCGACCTTTACGAAGGCCTTACACGCGAAGGGCCGGACGGAAAAATTCTTCCTGGCACGGCAGAAAGCTGGGAGATCAGCGAGGATGGCAGGGTTTATACATTCCATTTGCGCGACGACGCGCGCTGGTCGAATGGCGATCCCGTCACTGCGAAGGATTTCGTCGCGGGAATACGCCGGAGCCTGTCGCCGGAAACGGGATCGCCCTACGCGCAGACGCTCGCCATCATCGAAAATGCGCGCGCGATTCTCGCAAACGATGCAAAACCCGGAACACTCGGCGTCATCGCGCGCGACGAACGCGAGCTTGAAATCCGCCTCGAATCACCCGCGCCCTATCTGCTTCGTCTGCTGAGTCATCACAGCACCTATCCGATTCATCTTCCGAGTCTCGAGAAGCACGGCGAGAAATTCACGCGCGCAGGCAATCTCGTTTCGAACGGCGCCTACCGACTTGATGAATGGATCGTGAACGGACACATCAAGCTTGTGCGCAACGAACATTACTGGGATGCGGATGACGTTCGCATCGAGACCGTTTACTACTATCCCATCGGCGACGAGGAAGCGGAGTTCAATCGATTTCGCGCGGGCGGACTCGACATCACGCAGACCATCCCCGTGCGCCGCTACGAATGGTTGAAGCGCGAGATGCCTGAAGCGCTGCGTATCGCACCGTATCTCAGCACGTATTACTACGGTTTCAATCTTCGCAAGCCGCCGTTCAAGGATGCACCGAAACTGCGACGTGCGCTGTCGATGGTCATCGATCGCGACATTATCGCGAACAAGGTGCTCGGCCGTGGCGAACTGCCGGCGTGGACGCTGACGCCGCCCGGTATCGAGAATTACCAGTCGCCGCTACCGGATTACGCGAGCTGGCCGATGGAAAAGCGCATCGAAACCGCGCAACGGTTGTATCGCGAAGCCGGCTATTCGAACGACAAGCCATTGGAAGTCGAACTGCGTTTCAACACCGGCGACACGCACGAACACGTCGCGATCGCCATCGCGAGCATGTGGAAAAAACATCTCGGCGTGGATACGAATCTCGTGCACGAAGAATGGCGCGTGTTCCTGCAGAACCGTCGCCAGCGGGAAATTACCGAAGTGTTTCGCGCAGGCTGGGTCGGCGATTACGACGATCCGCAAACCTTTCTGCAACTGCTGCATTCCGAAAGCGGCGTGAACGATTACGGTTACGCGAATCCGGAATACGACGCGCTGCTGGAGAAAGCGTCGAACACCGCAGATCCGGAAAAACGCATGGAAATTTATCGCCGCGCCGAAGCGATGATGCTGGCGGACCAGCCGATCCTGCCGATCTACATTTACGTCAGCAAGCACCTGGTGAGCCCGCGCGTCGGCGGCTGGGAGGACAACATTCTCGATCATCACGCCAGCCGCGATCTTTACATCAAGGATTGACGTGGCGCGTTATCTTTTCATCCGCATTGCGAGCGCGATTCCGACGCTGTGGCTGCTGGTCACGCTCGCGTTCTTCCTGGTGCGTTTCGCGCCGGGCGGGCCGTTCGATTTCGAGCGCGCGCTGCCGCCGGCAATCGAAGCGAACCTGCAAGCGAAATACCATCTCGATGAACCGTTGCTGCAACAATACGTTCGTTATCTCGGCGACGTGTTGCAGGGCGATTTCGGTCCGTCATTCCAGTATCGCGATTACACCGTGAGCGAACTCATTTACGCCGGCCTGCCGGTGTCGATGACGCTGGGCGGACTCGCGATGCTGATCGCGTTGATCGGTGGCGTTGCCGCCGGAAGCTACGCTGCGCTGCGTCGCAATCGCTGGCCAGATCACGCCGTGATGACGGCATCGATGACCGGCATTTCCGTTCCGAATTTCGTCATGGCGCCGTTGCTCGTGCTGGTGTTCGCGATTTACTTCGACTGGCTGCCCGCTGGCGGCTGGCATGACGGCGCGTTGCCGTATCTCGTGTTGCCGGTCATCGTGCTCGCCTTGCCGCAAGTCGCGTACATCGCGCGGCTGACGCGCTCCAGTGTCACGGAAGTTCTGCATAGCGATTTCATCCGCACTGCCCGCGCGAAAGGTTTGTCGCCGCGCGAAGTGCTGCTGCGCCACGCGCTCAAGCCTGCATTGCTGCCGGTGGTGTCGTATCTCGGCCCCGCCGCCGCCGCAGTGTTGACCGGTTCGGTTGTCGTCGAGGAAATTTTCGGCATTCCCGGCATCGGGCGCTTCTTCGTGCACGGCGCGCTGAACCGCGATTACACGCTGGTCCTGGGCGTGGTGATTTTCTACGGCGCGCTGGTGATTCTTTTCAACCTGCTGGTGGATCTCGCGTACGCCGCGCTCGATCCACGCGTGCGTTACCGATGAGTGCCATCCTGCACCGTTCGCTGCATTCGCCGGGCGCGATGGCGTGGCAGCGCTTGCGCCAGAATCGCGCGGCGGTAACCGCGGCGGTGATTCTCGCCGGCATCGCGCTGTTGTGTTTCCTCGGTCCGTTGCTCACGCCGCACGAGCCCGCGCACATCGACTGGAGCATGATGTCGATTCCGCCGGATGCCGCGAGTGCGCACTGGTTCGGCACCGACGCGCTCGGCCGTGATCTGTTTGCGCGCACGCTCGCAGGCGGACGGATTTCACTGGCCGTCGGGTTTGTCGCGACGTTGGTGAGCCTTGTCATCGGCATCAGCTGGGGCGCGATTGCCGGTTACTTCGGCGGACGCATCGATGCGGTGATGATGCGCGCGGTGGATATTCTCTACGCGATGCCGTTCATGTTCTTCGTGATCCTGCTGATGGTGTTCTTCGGTCGCGACATCCTGCTGGTGTTCATCGCCATTGGCGCCGTGAACTGGCTGGACATGGCTCGCATCGTGCGCGGCCAGACACTCTCGCTGAAGGAAAAGGAATTCGTGCTCGCCGCGCGCGCCACGGGACTCTCGGGATTCGCGATCATCTTCCGGCACATCGTGCCGAACATTCTCGGCGTGGTTGTTGTCTACACGACGCTGACGGTGCCGCAAGTCATCCTGGTTGAATCGTTCCTGAGCTTTCTCGGTCTCGGTGTGCAGGAACCGGCAACGTCGTGGGGCGCGCTCGTGAACGAAGGCGCGCGCGAAATGGAAATCGCGCCATGGACATTGCTGTTCCCGGCGGGATTTCTCGCCACCACGCTGTTCTGCCTGAATTTTGTTGGCGATGGATTGCGTGATGCGCTCGATCCGAAGGATCGGTGACAGATGGTTCCAGCCTGGAATGAGAGCAGAAAATCCCTCCCCGGCCCTCCCTTCGAAAAAGGGAGGGAGTGCTTCGTTCAGCAGGTTGCAGAATCGCTGGACTTGCGACGGCGCCGGGAGAACGCAGCCCCCTTTGCAAAAGGGGGCCGCTGTGCGAAGCACAGCGGGGGGATTTGCGGGGGGATTTCCGCGAGAATCAAATGAATAAAACCATCAACGACATCCTGCTCTCTCTCCTCACCGGCATCGCGCTGCTCGTCACCGTGCGCGCCGGGTACGCGTTGTCCGTCGATTACCTTCCCGATGCATGGCTGATGGATGGAAGCCATCCGCTCGCGCGCCTCGCGATCGCGCGCTTCCTGCTGTTCAGTGCACTGGTTGCAATTCTTGCGTTGCCCTTGTGCTGGCCGCTGGCTGAACACGCTAAAAACAAGATTGTGAACACTGCACTCCCGGGCGCCGCCTGTGCGCTCGTGCTGTACCTCTTGCTCGAACGCCTGCAACGCCTGGATCCGTTTCCCTGGTGGCTGGATTTCGCCTGCGGCGCGGTGCTGTTCGTTGCCTTGCCGTTGGCGGTGCAATGCTGGTGGCGGAGAATGTCCTGATGCTGCTCGACATCCGCCGGCTCAACGTGCATTTCCGGCAGCAGGAACACATCGTTCCCGCCGTCAACAATCTCGATATCCAGCTCGCGAAGAACGAAATTCTCGCCATCGTCGGTGAATCGGGCGCGGGCAAAAGCCAGGCTTTTCTCGCGCTCACGCGCCTCACGCCGGCGAACGCTGTCATCAGCGGAGAAGCCTGGTTGAACGGCCAGAACCTGCTCGCCTTGAACGACGAAGATATACGCGCGGTGCGCGGCGGACAGATTGCGTACGTGTTCCAGGACGCGATGACCGCGCTGAATCCTTATCTTCGGATTGGCACGCAACTCGCCGAAGTGCTCCAACGGCATCGCAAACTCACGGGCAAGGCAGCGCGCGCAGCGGCCGAGGAAATGCTGGAACTTGTGCGCATTCCCGACCCCGCAACACGGATGAAGCAGTATCCGCACCAGCTGTCCGGCGGCCAGCGCCAACGCGTCATGCTGGCGATGGCGTTGCTCGGACGACCGGATATTATGATCGCCGACGAGCCGACCACCGCGCTGGACGTGACCGTGCAGCGCCGGATCCTTGATTTGCTGAAGGACCTGCAACAGGAATTCGGCTTTTCTCTCATTATCATCACGCACGATCTGGGCGTGGTTGCGCGCATCGCGCAGCGCGTTGCGGTGATGTACGCGGGGCGCGTTGTCGAAACCGCAACGGTGCAGGAGTTGTTCGATGATCCACGTCATCGCTACACGCGCGGACTGCTAGCCGCGGCACCGCGTCTGCACGGCGGCATTCCGAAACCGATCGCGGGCCAGCCGCCGAAACCCGACAAACTGCCGGCGGGTTGCGCATTCGCGCCGCGTTGTGAAGACATCATGAACCGTTGCCAGCAGCCATTGCCCTGGCTTGCCATTTCACCGACGCATTTCGTCGCCTGTCATGCCGAGGTGAAACGTGACTGAAAGCCTGCTCGAGGTGCGCGATCTCGTCGTGGAATACGCGCGGCCGGGCAAGCCGCGCTTGCGCGCGGTCGATGGCGTGAGTTTTACGCTCACCGAGGGCGCGACACTCGGTATCGTCGGTGAATCCGGTTGCGGCAAATCCTCTCTCGCGCGAGCGATCCTGCAACTCGAAGAACACGCGGGCAGCGTGAACCTTCTCGGCGCGAACCTGGAGAAAATGAAATCGCGCGAATTGCGCTCGGCACGCCGGCAAATGCAGGCCGTTTTCCAGGATCCGCTGGCCTCGTTGAATCCCCGCATGACCGTTACGCGCATTCTCGAAGAACCGCTGCGCGTGCATTGTCCGCAACAAAACGCGACACAACGTCACGAAACCGCGCTCGAAACCCTGCGCCGCGTCGGCCTCGATACAGACCTTGCATCAAGTTATCCGCACGAACTTTCCGGCGGCCAATGCCAGCGCGTCGGTATTGCGCGCGCGATCATCTGCGAACCGCGTCTGCTCGTTTGCGACGAACCGGTCAGCGCGCTGGACACCTCGATCCGCGGACAGATTCTCGGCCTGCTCGCAACACTTCGCCGCGATCTCGGCATCGGCATGATCTTCATCGCCCACGACATGACCGCCGTGCGTTACCTCTGCGACGAGGTGATGGTCATGCATGACGGGCGGATCGTGGAATTCGCCCCGCGCGATGTCATCTTCGAATCGCCGAAACATCCTTACACGCGCGAACTGCTTGAAGCCGTACTCCCACCCGACCCGCGCACGCAACCAGAACGCGATTCCAGCCAGCACATACCCGGCGAAGCTTCATGAGAGCGGCGCGAGGGCCGACCCTGAATATCAACGCAGCTCAAACTCCGCCTGCACGGTTACGCGCATCGTGATCTGCCCGGTTTGGTAGGTCTGCTCGGCACTCGCGGAATCGGCCGCACTCATCGGCATCATTCGCTCCATCAGGGGCCGGGGCGGAGCGTCCTCCACGGCATTCACGCGCTGTACGTCGCCAAGTGTTGCGTCCAGCGTCTCGGCGAGCGCTTCGGCGTTCGCTTTCGCATCCGCGGCGGCGAGTTGCAGCACTTCGCGGTGCAGCTTTCGCGGGTCCTCCACGTTGAGCTCGGGAGGGCTCACGTTGTTGACGCCCGCCGCCATCGCGCGTTCCAGCAGCGGTCCGAGTTTGGCGAGGTCCTGGAGTTCGACCTGGATATCGCGTTGCACGAGGTAGCCGCGAAAAACCTGGCGGCCTTCGTTCCAGTCGTACTCCGGATGCACCCGCAGTTGTGTCGAGCTCACCTGCTTGCGCGGAATCTTCAGTGAATCGGTCAGCTCCAGCACGGCATCGACTACCTTGCCGGCTTGTGCCTGGGCGGCGGCAAGGTCGCGGTCGCGGGCCTCGACGGCAAGATGCACCGTGGCAATCTCGGGTGCGACGGAAATCTCGCCTTCACCGCTTACTGCCACCGTGCGGAGGGTTTCTGTCATCGGAACGGGCTGGCAGGCGGCCAGGAAAAGCAGTGCGAACAGCGCGGACAAGGCGAAAAATCGACGTTGCATGATGGCGCCTCCAGCATGGAAATTCTCCACAATACTAACGCGTCACCGCCTTTAAATAACCTGTTTGCCGTGACATAACGTGCAGCGGCGCGTTTGTGGATTACCCGCAACGAAGGGTTACAATCGGGCCGTCTTCACGCCACCCGTTGCAGCCCACATGCGAGCGATTGAACACTTTCCCGACGGCATCAGCGCCATCGACACCGGCTACGTGCAGCCACGCCTGGCGGCGAGTCATATCATTCAGCGCGGCGGCCGTGCAGCGTTCGTCGATACCGGCACGACGCGCTCGCTGCCGAAACTCCTGGCCGGCCTGGAGGAAAACAACATTCCGCTGGAGTACGTGGATTACGTGTTCATCACCCACGTGCATCTCGATCACGCCGGTGGCGCCGGCGCCATCATGCAGCAGTTGCCGAACGCGACACTGGTTGCGCATCCGCGTGCGGCGAAGCATCTCGCCGTTCCGACGCAACTCGTCGAGGCGACCAATGCCGTTTACGGCGAAAAGACTTTCAAGCGCCTTTATGGCGAAATCATTCCCGTGCCGGAAAGCCGCATTCGTGTCGTGCATGACGGTGAACGGTTGTTTCTCGGCGGAAGCCCGCTGGATTTCCTGCATACGACAGGCCACGCCCTGCATCACTATTGCATTCACGATCGCGAGGCGAACGTGATGTTCACGGGCGACACGTTTGGTGTCTCTTACCGTGAGTTTGATACCGCGAAGGGCGCGTTCATTTTTCCCGCGACAACGCCGACACATTTTGATCCCGAACAGGCGCACGCCTCGATCGACCGCCTGCTGTCATTGAACACCGAGGCCGCGTATCTCACGCACTACAGCCGCGTGGAAAACCTCGACAAGCTCGCCGAGGATCTGCATGGCGATCTGGTTGCTTTCGTCGAGATCGCGCGGCGTTGCGAAGCGCGCGAGGATCGCATCGATGAAATGAAACGGATGATGCACGCCTATTTGTGCGCGCGCCTGGATGAGCACGGTTTTCCCGACGATGCACGCCGGCGCGATGACTGGCTGAACATGGATGTGGATCTGAATGCGAAGGGTCTGTCGGCGTGGCTGGATCGCGAAGCCTGAAACCCGGCGCTGAAACCCATTCGCGGCTGGCGCACGAATGGGTTTTCCGCGATCACGAATAACTTTTCGCCGATGAATGAAGCCGCAACGAACTGTAGCGTCGCGGCAGGCTGTCTTTCGTGGCCAGCGCCACATCCGCCGCCGCAAGATGCGATGCAATTCGCATTGCCGATGAAGTGATCGCGTCGATATCCAGCGGTTGCGCCACATATTCCGGCACGAGCACGCGAACCTCGTCATCCATGGCAGCACACGATCCAACACGCTTGAGCTCATCGAGCACGGCGCGCGGCGGAATATCGCCGCTGTAGGCCTGCACCAGCTCGCTGAAGGAACGCTGGCCTTCGGCGGCGCGGAACGGCAGCGTCAACGGTTCGCCGCTTGCCGTGTGGTAGCGGGAATCAGTGATCCAGCCTTCCAGCACGCGTGCGGCGCGATTCGAAGAGCGCAGCTCGCTGTCATCCGACGGGCGGCTCGCATCCACCAGCCGCAACACTTCCTTGCGGGACAATCCCGTGAGACACGCCACGCGCGATTTGTACTGGCGCTTGTGCCGCACGCTGCGGAATTCCGTTTCCTTCATTGCGACATCCACGTACAGCTTGCGCGCGACCTGGTTGAACTCCGGATACGACAATCCGTAACGCAACAGGATGCGCACGATCGGCCGCAACACCGTTTCCGCGAAGAGCAACAAGGTGCGGCGCATTGCGCCGTTGTCTACGGATTCTGCAACAGTCGCCATGACTTTCTCCTTCCCTGGATAAATGCCGGGTCATTCCGGCCCGCGCATTCTGCGCGAGCCTTTCGCGAACGAGCATCCGGTCATGGATTGTTTTTCCCTGCGGTTTCCCGCCGTTCGCAATGCGAAGCTCCCTGATGGCGTGGATGAATTCGAACCCGCGATAATCCGCGGCTCTCCTGGCCGGCCACGGAAGGTTGCCGATGAAAATCAAGCTCGATGTAGGCAGCCTGCGCCTCGGCATGTTCGTGGCCGAGCTGGACCGCCCGTGGGTCGGCACGCCGTTTCTTTTCCAGGGCTTCATGATCGAATCGCCCGACGAGCTTGAACAGCTCCGCGAATGCGCACGGCACGTCTTTGTCGATGACCTTGAATCCAGCCAGGCGCGCGAGATCCAGGACGCCCTGGTCACCGCTGCCGGCCGGGTGCGTTCCGGCAGGGTCAGCGCGGTGACGGTCGAGTTCGAGGAATGGAAGGGTGCCGCGAAACTGCGCCGCACGCTGGAACGCCTCAACAACACGGTCGAAAAATCGCGCGAGCGCATCGGTAACGTGCTCGAAGACGTGCGCGCCGGCAAGAGCGTGCAGGCGAAGGACACGCGCGTTGTCGCCACGGAGCTGGTCGAGACCGTCAGCCGCAATCCACAGACGGCGCAATGGATGACCATCCTCAGAAGCGAAAACCAGCAGATCGCGCAACATTCGATGAATGTCTCGGTGCTGGCCGCGGCGCTCGGGCGCTTTCTCAACTGGAACGACGCATTGGTAAGCGTGATGAGCGAAGGCGCGTTGCTGCACGACGCGGGAATGTCGCGCGTGCCGCGCTGGATCCTGGATAAACCCGGGCCGTTGAGCCAGCGCGAGTTCCTGCTTGTGCGCATGCACGCGGATTACGCCGCGCGCCTGCTGGAAGCGGAAGGCGATTACGACCGCCGCGTGATCGACATCGTGCGGCACCACCACGAACGCATCGATGGCAGCGGGTACCCGGCCGGCCTGCGCGGCCATGACATTCCGGGCTACGTGCAAGCCGTCAGCATTGTCGATGTCTACGAATCCATGACCGCGGAAAAACCGTATGAGGCCGCGCTGTCGCCGTCGCTCGCACTGACCCGGCTGCATCGCCGCGTCGATCGGCATTTTGACCGTTACCTCGTGGAAGCCTTCATCCGCTGCATCGGCATTTATCCGCTTTCAAGCCTGGTCTGCCTGCAGAACGGCGCGCTCGGCATCGTGATTTCCTCGCAGGAAGAAAACCGCCTGAAACCTGTTCTGCTGCTGGTCCGCGCGCCGAACGGCACGTTCGTCATGCCGCGGCGGATGATCAATCTCGCCATGATGGAAGCGCAGGGAATGACGGGTTGGGGCATCGAGCGGATCGCGGATCCGGAGGCGGAGAAGATCGACGTGCGGCGCATCCTGCTGGATGAGTTCATGCTGCGCTAATGCGCTTATGAAAACCGCCCGCCTCCTGTGCGAAAATGACCGCCCGCAAATGCCCGTCCACTCGCCACGGAGCCGTCATGAACAAACCCTTTACTGCATACCGGATTCACAACGAGGATGGCCGCATCCAGGCGCGCTTCGAGCAACTGGTGCTGGACGACCTTTCCGACGGCAATGTCGTCATCAAGGCGCAGTATTCGGATGTGAACTACAAGGACGCACTGGCCGCGACCGGCGCCGGAAAAATCCTGCGCTCGTTTCCGCTCGTCGGCGGTATCGATGTCGCGGGAACCGTGCATGAATCGAGTGATCGGCGCTTTGCGAAAGGCGACAAGGTTGTCGTGACCGGCGGCGGCCTCGGCGAGGACCGCGACGGTGGCTACAGTGAATTCGTCCGTTGCCCGGGCGAATACGTCATCCCGATTCCCGAAGGCTTCACCCCGAAAAAGACCATGCAGATCGGCACGGCGGGTTTCACGGCCGCGCTCGCGATTCATCGCATGGAGCACAACGGCCTGAAACCCGGTAACGGCCCGGTGGTCGTTACGGGCGCGACGGGCGGTGTGGGCTCGCTGGCGGTGAACATGCTGGCGGGGCGCGGCTACGAGGTTGTCGCCGTCACCGGCAAGAAGGAATCGCAGGATTACCTGAAAAAACTCGGCGCGAGCAGCATCCTGCTGCGTGGTGAGATCGATTACGGGCGACGGCCCCTGGAAAAGGCCACCTGGCAGGGCGCGATCGACAATGTCGGCGGCGAAATGCTCACCTGGCTCACGCGCACCATGGACTGGTGGGGCTCCATTGCGAGTATTGGTTTGGCCGGCAGCCATGAACTCAACACCACCGTCATGCCGTTCATCCTCCGCGGCGCGAACATTCTCGGCATCAATTCCATGGCCACACCGCGCAAATTGCGCCTGAAAATCTGGCAACGGCTGGCAACAGACCTGAAACCCTCGAAACTGAACCTGATCGTCGGCACGGAACTGCCCTTCGAGGAGTTGCCGAACGCGTTCCAGCCGCTGCTGGAAGGCAAGCACACCGGGCGGACCTTGATCCGGATTCGATGAACG
This sequence comes from Gammaproteobacteria bacterium, assembly GCA_036381175.1. GTDB lineage: Bacteria > Pseudomonadota > Gammaproteobacteria > Natronospirales > JAJUFS01 > JAJUFS01. The sequence continues at coordinate 31,559 of DASVDI010000027.1, read as the reverse complement.
CCGGTTCGAACGTTCGTGAACATTAGCTGAACAGCCGAGAAAAGCCGTCTTTCTGCGCCCATCCTCGCTGAGCAGCCGGAAAATGCCCGTGCGCATGGCCCTGAAACCGCTTCTCGGTTAAAATTCCGCCTCTTTAATGCCAGTCACGGCCCGATTCGGGCCGTGGACCGTTCCAGCCAGATTCCAGGGAGTTTCATGACCCAGCTCTCCGCAGGTGCGAAATTCCGCGCCGCCGTTGATACCCACCGCCCGCTGCAGGTGGTCGGCACCATCAATGCCTACGCCGCCCGCATGGCGAAAAATGCCGGCCATCACGCCATTTATCTCTCCGGCGGCGGCGTTGCCGCGAATTCGCTCGGCATCCCGGATCTCGGTATTTCCAGCATGGAAGACGCGCTGATCGACATCCGCCGTATTACGGACGCCTGCGACCTGCCGCTGCTGGTCGATGCCGACACCGGCTGGGGCGGCGCCTTCAACATCGCGCGCACGGTTCGCTCCTTTATAAAGGCCGGCGCTGCCGCCATGCATATCGAAGACCAGGTCGCGCAGAAGCGCTGCGGCCACCGGCCTGGCAAGGAAATCGTCTCGAAAGCCGAAATGGTCGATCGCGTGAAGGCGGCGGTGGATGCGCGCACGGATGAGGGCTTCGTCATCATGGCGCGCACCGACGCGCTGGCCGAGGAAGGCATGGAGCTCGCGCTTGAGCGCGCCGTCGCCTGCGTCGAGGCGGGTGCCGACATGATCTTCCCGGAAGCCGTGAAGACGCTTGAGCAGTACCGGCAGTTCAAGGACGCGGTGAAGGTGCCGATCCTCGCGAACATCACCGAATTCGGGAAAACGCCGCTGTTCACGCGCGCTGAGCTCGCCAGCGCCGGCGTCGATATCCAGCTGCTTTGCTGTGGCGCGTACCGCGCCATGAACAAGGCGGCGTTGCATTATTTCGAGACGGTGCTGCGCGAAGGCACGCAGAAAAACATCATCGATGAGCTGCAGACACGCGACGAGCTGTACCGGCATCTCGATTACTACAGCTACGAAAACAAACTCGACGAACTGTTTGCGAAAAAATGATGCAGGAGCGGGCTTCAAGTCCGCACTGACAAAAAGAATCAGAACTCGATCAGGAGCAAAGTCATGGCAGAAGCGAAAAAACAGGCGAACACCGCAGGTCTCGCCGGCATCACCGCCGGTGAAACCGAAATCTGCACCGTCGGCAAGGAAGGCGCGGGCCTCACCTATCGCGGTTACGACATCTACGACATGACCGACAAGGGCACGTTCGAGGAAGTCGCGTTCCTGCTTTTGCACGGCAAGCTGCCGAACAAGGCGGAGCTCAACGCCTTCAAGAAGCGCCTGATGGCTAACCGCAAGCTGCCAAAAGCCCTGCGTGACACGCTTGAGATGATTCCCGCCGACACGCATCCGATGGATGTGATGCGCACCGGCTGCTCCATGCTCGGCAATCTCGAGCCCGAGAAAACCGATTTCTCGAACCAGGGAAAAATCGCCGAGCGCCTGCTCGCCGCGTTCCCCGGCATCGTTTGCTACTGGTGGCGTTTCCATGAAGAAGGCAAGCGCATCAACACCGAGACGAAGCAGGACACGGTCGCCGGTCACTTCCTGCAGCTGCTGCACGGCAAGAAGCCGAAGGAATTGCACGTCAAGGCGATGGATTCCTCGCTCATTCTTTATGCCGAGCATGAGTTCAACGCCTCGACGTTCACCGCACGCGTGATTACCGCGACGCTTTCGGATTTCCATTCCGCCGTCACCGGCGCGATCGGCGCACTGCGCGGCCCGCTGCATGGTGGCGCGAACGAAGCGGCGATGGAGTTGATCGAAAAATTCAAGACGCCGGAAGCGGCCGATGCGGGCATCCGCAAAATGCTCGAAGAAAAAGCCAAGATCATGGGCTTCGGGCATCGCGTCTATAAAGAGTTCGATCCGCGCAATCGTGTCATCAAGGAATGGGCGCGCCAGCTTGGCGAGCAGGTCGGCGACAAGCGGCTGTATCCGGTTTCCGAAGCGATCGAGAAAGTCATGTGGGACGAGAAGAAAATCTTCCCGAACCTCGATTTCTATTCCGCGACTGCCTATCACTTCATGGGCATTCCGACGGAACTCTTCACGCCGATCTTCGTCATGTCGCGCATCACCGGCTGGTCCGCGCACATCATGGAACAGCGCGCGAACAATCGCCTGATCCGTCCGGCAGCCGAATACACCGGTCCCGGGCTGAAGCGCTGGACTGCAATTGAAAATCGCGCCGCTGCGAAGAAGAAAAAGAAAACGGCAAGTAGAAAGTGATTACGCCATGCTGAGAATTCTCGTCGCTGCCATCGTGCTTCTGGCCGCTGCATATTTTTACCTGAACCAGGGCGGCGAAGACGCGCGCCCGGTCGAGGCGCAACAGCAGGCGCTCGAGAAGGCGAAGGAAGTCGAGAAGATCGTGCAGCAGCAGGCCGCGGATCTTCGCGAGCAGATTGATGAGCAAACGGATGCCGCTGGCGACGATGACAGACACTCCTGATTTTCGCGCGGCGACCGCGAATGATCTTGCTGACATCCAGGCCTTGTTGAAAAGCGCCGGATTGCCGTTCGAGGATCTCACGATTCATTCATTGCAGGATTTCATGGTCCTGCGCGATGCGAAGGGCGAACTGCTCGCAACGGGTGGCGTCGAGCGTCATGGCAATGACGGCCTGTTGCGTTCCGTTGTGGTGAGCGATGCGGCACGTGGTTCAGGACTGGGAAAGAGAATCACGGGCGCGATAGAAAATCACGCGCGGGAAAAACACATCGGCGCGTTGTACCTGCTCACGATGACGGCGGCGGAATTCTTTCCTCGTCTGGGTTACGAAAAGTTTGATCGCGATGCTGTTCCCGTCGCGATCGCGCGAAGCACGGAGTTCGCGACGCTTTGTCCGGCCACGGCCATCTGCATGAAAAAGAACCTGGGGTAGTCCGATGTTCGGCGTGTTGTCACTCACCAGTTATGTTTCTGCGTTTGCCGCGACGGCCGTGTTCTGGCTCGGCGTCAGCGAGGAATCACTGCTGTTTCGCATCGCCGGCGCCGTCATCGCAACGTTCGGCATCTGGATCGCGGAGAGCGCCGAGCGCAAGACGCGCTCCAGCCGCGCATCGCAAGCCGCCACGCTCAACGGACTGCTGTTGCTCGTGATGACCATTATTTCGCTGTATCTGCATTTCACCACTTGATCGAAGGAAAGGTAAAAGAATGTCCGCACCCGATATGAAATCCGCGAAGCGTCCAGATCCGGAAAAAGTCCTGATCGATATTGCCGACTACGTCATCAATTACGAAATCAAATCCACCGAGGCATTCGAGACCGCGCGCTACTGCCTGATGGATACGCTCGCCTGCGGCATGATGGCGCTGAAATACCCGGCCTGCACGAAACTGCTTGGGCCGATCGTTCCGGGTGCTGAAATGAAAAACGGCGTGCGCGTGCCGGGAACGAATTTCGAACTCGATCCCGTGCAGGGCGCGTTCAACATCGGCGCGATGGTGCGCTGGCTGGATTTCAACGACACCTGGCTCGCAGCGGAATGGGGCCATCCTTCGGACAACCTTGGCGGCATTCTCGCGGTTGCGGATTACGTTTCGCGCACGAATGTTGCCGAAGGAAAAGCGCCGCTGAAGATCAAGGACGTTCTTACGGCCATGATCAAGGCGCATGAAATCCAGGGCATCATGGCGCTGGAAAATTCCTTCAATCGCGTCGGTCTCGATCACGTGCTGCTGGTGCGCCTCGCATCCACCGCCGTCGTCGCGCAGATGCTCGGCCTCACGCGCGAGCAGATCATCAATGCGGTTTCGCACGCGTTCATCGATGGCGGCGCGCTGCGCACGTATCGCCATGCGCCGAATGCGGGTAGTCGCAAGAGCTGGGCGGCGGGCGACGCGACGGCGCGCGCCGTGCGTCTCGCGCTGATCTGCAAGACCGGCGAGATGGGTTACCCCACGGCGTTGAGCGCGCCGAAATGGGGCTTCTACGATGTCCTTTTCAAGGAAAAGAAATTCACGTTCCCGCAAACGTATGGCTCGTACGTGATGGAGAACGTTCTTTTCAAGATTTCGTTTCCGGCGGAATTCCACGCGCAGACCGCGGTCGAGTGCGCGATGAAACTGCACGAGCAGGTCAAGGATCGTCTTGATGACATCGAGCGCATTGTCATCGAAACGCAGGAGCCGGGCGTGCGCATTATCGACAAGACCGGTCCGCTCGCGAACCCGGCGGATCGCGATCACTGCATCCAGTACATGGTCGCGATTCCGCTCATTCATGGCCGTCTTGAAGCAACCGATTATGAAGACGATGTCGCCAACGATCCGCGCGTCGATGCCATCCGTTCGAAGATGGTCGTCACCGAGAACGAGCAGTTCACGAAGGATTATTACGATTCCGACAAGCGTTACATCGGCAACGCCATCGAAATCTTCTTCAAGGACGGCGGGCGCACCGAACGCGTCGCGATCGATTACCCGATCGGTCATCGCAAGCGTCGCGGTGAAGGCATTCCCGTTCTCGTCGAGAAATTTCGCAAGGCCATCAACGAGACCTTCGATACGAAGCAGACCGCAGCGATCGAAAAGGCATGCGAGGATCAGGAAAATCTGGAAGGGATGAGCGTTACCGACTTCATGGAATTGTGGGTAAAGCGCTGACAGTAAACGTGTGAAAAGCCCGATTCTGTATCGGGCTTTTTCTTGTCCGTATTACTGATGGAGCAAGAGTAGGGCGGATTACGCTTCGCTAGTCCGCCTTACGAAACCGATGGAGGACTGAGCGTGCAACAGAAATCCGTGTTCGTGGATATCGTCGGTTGGGTCTTCGTCGTGTTTGCCGGTTTCGGCGTCCTGGCCGGAATCCTGCAGAACCTGATGCTGCATCTCCTTTTCCCTGACGGCTGGCAAGACGAAATCGCTGCCGGCGCGGTTCAGGTCGGTGCCGGTTTTGAAATCTTCCAGTACTTCGAGCTCATCGCCGGCGCCGCGCTTATGGTCGCGATCTTGATGCTGCTCGCCGCCATCGGTTTATTGCGGCGCCGGAACTGGGCGCGTCTCACGTTCATCGGGATCCTGTGCCTCGGCATCCTGTGGAACATCGCCAGTTTTACGTGGCAAGTACTTTTCTTCCGGGAGATGTTCGTCCCGCCGCAGGCCGCTGGTGAATTCCAGCAACAGTTCGAGGTCATTCACCACGTCGGCCTCTGGATGGCCGGTGTCTTCGCGCTGATGCTGTCGATTTTGTTTGGCTGGATTGCGTGGAAGTTGACGCGGACTGCCATCAAGGCGGAATTCAAACGATCTGTTGAGTAAGCACTTGCCCTGTTCGTTACTCAGGGGCTTTGATCAAAAACGGTGGTATCGTTTTTCGCTTCAAAATCGGACCGCCGTAGAAACGGCCAGACATCTCCGTCTCCTTGCTGCCAGTAATGCCTGTCCCAGAGATGCGTTCCCAGTCCAAGCGTCAGCAGCGTCAACACTGGCCGCAAAAGTTTCTTCCACCATCGCCTGACTGGCCATTCGTACTCGAGGTCGGATTTCAGGAACAGGATCCAGCGTGAAACCTCGCGCCGATCATTCCCGACAATCGACCATTTCCCGTCCAGCTTGTGCTTATGGAGATCGTCGTAAAGCAGCCAGGCAAGTTCCCGAACCGCGTGCACTCCGGCATCTTCGGTCTTGATATCGAACGCAGCGTCATCGAACTCGAAATTTGTTGTCTGCTTCGACGAAATGCCGCAGCAGTTCTGCCAGTCGATTCCACGCGTCTCGGTCAATTGCCATCCGGTCTCCTCCTGCCTGAAAGAGTCTAGCAGCCTTCCAGAAGAAATCAGGCGTGCGCGTATTGCCAACGAACCTTTCGCGGCCTATATTCAGGCCACAATTAATAGCTTGTGGGCACCATGGCGCCATGGACGGCAAGGAAGTCATCAAAAGACTCAGGGCAGCGGGTTCCGAGTTGGTCGGAATCAGCGGTTCGCATCGGAAGCCGGGCGACCGCAAGGTCACCGTGCCGATCCACGGCAAGCGCGATATTCCGATGGGAACCTTGAAGAGCATCGAACGCCATGCCGGCGTCAAGTTGAAGGGAGAATGATGACGGCACCAGCCAAAGCGATTACCGACCTTGCCTATCCTGCTCGCTTGTACCGGGATGAGGGCGCGTGGTCCGTCGAGTTCCGGGATGTCGAGGGCGTGTTCACCTGGGGCGAGACGCGCGACGAGGCGATTTTCAACGCCCAGGACGCGCTCGACGGCATGCTGTCCGTGATGATCCAGGAAGGCGACGAAATCGCCTGGCCCGGCAAGGCGCGCAAGACCGACGTGCTGATCCCGGTAAGCGCGCACGTTGCCGCGCCGCTTCTTCTTTATCTCACGCGCCGGCAGCAGGACCTCTCCATGGCGGAAGTCGCGCGACGGCTGAAAGTCACCTACCAGGCTTACCAGCGCATGGAAAAAGTCGGCGGCAATCTCACCTTGAAGAACCTGGAACGTGCGGCGGCGGCGATGGGTGCGGCGGTTGAGCTGCGCATGATTCCGTTGAGCCAGTTCGGAAAGCCGCCGCGCAAGTAGCAGAACCTCGACGTCTCACGGAAGAGAGCTTCAGATGCACAAACACGTAATGAAAGCCGGACTCGATCACCTTTCGCAAGAAAAGCAATGCGATATCGCACGCGTTGCCGATGTGCTCAAGGGTTTCGAGCAGATCGAAATGCTGATCCTGTTCGGATCGTACGCGCGCGGCGATTACGTGGATGATCCGGTCGGCCGCGATGATGAAGGTCCGTACTACTCGGACGTGGATATTTGCGTGATCGTGAAGAGCCCGCGACAGCAGCGGCGCATCGAGCGCTCGAACCAGTTGCGCGAGAAGCTGAGGGAAGTTTCTGACATTCGCGTTTCACTGATCGCGCACACGATTCGCCAGTTCAATCGTGCACTGGAGAACGTAGAATACTTCTACGTGGATGTGGTGAAGGACGGCGTGTTGTTGCACGATTCCGAAACTTCAAGACTTTCAAAACCAAAAAATCTTACTGACGAGCAACGGCGCACGAAAGCGAAGGAAGACCACGAATTCTGGACCGAACAAGCCGACGACTTCCTCGGTTTCTTTGAGGCAGCCATACAAAAGAGCAAGTTGCGTAAGGCGGCGTTCTTTCTTCATCAGGCTTCCGAGAACTTTCTTACCGCAGCCTGTCTCGTCCTCTCCGGCTATCGCCCGAAAGGTCACGATCTCGTGGAACTGGAAACCTGGTGCACGCAGTTCGATCCCGCGTTCAAGAATATCTTCCCGAAGGAAACCGACGAGGATCGTCGCCTGCTCGAGCTGTTGCGTGCGGCCTACGTCGGTGCACGTTATAAAAAGTCATTCGTCGTCACACGCGCTGACCTTGAAGCACTTTTGCCGCGCGTCGAATCACTTTCGGCCGCTACCCGGATGCTGCTCGGATGATTCACCTTCCGGTCACTTCCAGCGATTTGCATCCTTGCTGCTTCAGGAACTAGCCGGGTTCAAATGACACCACATTCTTTAAAAACGCCGCTCGAAAAAGTGCGCGCCTTCTACGCTGGCGATGTTCGTCTCAGCTTCAAGATCATCGCGAGCAGCATCGCGGTCATTGCCATCAGTGCCGCGCCGATTCTTCTCTATGCCGTGTTCGGTCCTGAAGACGGAAATCCCCTCGGGCTCGGTTTGATTTTCATGCTGGGTATCTTTCTCGGCCAGCTCGGTCTCGTGGTCGGCTTCCTGCGGATGCTGTGGGAGTTCTTCACCGGGCATCGCTAAAGCGCTTCACACGAGGCGCTGCAGGACTTCGGCTTGCACGATGTTGTTGTAATCCGCGACGATCACCTGCGAGCGAAATAACTGCAGCAACTCGATGACAGACAACGCGATGACAAGCGACACGCCGACTAAAGCAAGACCAGCAATCATGAACAATACGGCAAGCGTGACAATCAGCAGGTTGATCGCGCCGCGCAGCCAGCGGCCAAGATAGAAATGATGCACGCCGAAGAACATCCAGTTGAGCACGGCGTAGGTGTCGGGATCGCGCAGCTGGGCGCTGGCGTGTTCATAAAAGCGCCGGCGTTGTTCGTCATCGAGTGCGCGAACCTGTTCGCGCAGGCGTTCGGTTTCCCGATGCACATCAATCGTGCTGACCGTGAGATCACGAAAAAGGTTCTTCACGTCATTCTTCCGGCAGGAACGGATCGTGAACCTGCCCGCACGCGTTGCGGTCCGTGCAGCGGCGAATTCGTCCGAACCCCAGCCACAGGCCGCGCATCGTTCCGAAATGCATGACCGCCTGGCGCGTGTACTCGGAGCAGCTGGGCTGGAAGTTGCATTCAACCCGGAAGATTTCCGCACCGCCGCCGCGCTGTTGATAGCGCTCGATCGCGCGCAATACCAGGCGCTGAAACATGTCAGCGCCCGAAGGTCACGATCACCGCTTCGCGGCTCCAGAACAGCCAGAAGCGCTTCTTCTCCAGGACCTGGAACACGACATTCCAGCCGTCCGCCGCCTGTTGATTGAGTTCCATTTCAAGCTTCTGCAAAGGCAGCCCGGACGAGCCGAGGAAAATGGTTCCGCAGCCGCCTTCCGTTACCACAACAATCTTGTATTCCTTGTACATGCCGCCCCCCGTGGCTGAATATCGCGAGAACGTCGAGTATTCAACAGCGGCGTTGGCGTGTCCAACCGCTGCCGGTTTACGTGTGGCACCCTTATCGAATGCGTTGCCGCCAATGGATCACACTGGACCACAACGGATCACGATCCCGGTTCGCGAGAGTACGCCGGAAAGCGGCGTCATTCCTTGCGATTGAAATACTGGCCGAGCAGGTTTCCGGTTTCGCCGAGACCGGCGATCAACACGAGCAGGCTGGTGACGACGACGAGGAATCCGAGTGCGCCGATCACGTTGAGCGGACGGGCATGGTGCCAGCCCAGGATGGCGTCGCCCGCGAGGAATTGCAGGGGAGCAAGCAGGAGCAGCGCGGGACCGGCCCAGGCACGCATACCGCGAATCGATTTCGAGTTGTTCATGTGCTTACCGTTATTCAACGAACGGAGAAATCTTCCGGTCGAGCGCCGGAATCGCGCGCATGATTCGCGATGGCGCGGCGACCGTCAAGTCCCGTCATTCCGCAATGAATCATTGACAGCACGACGGTCGTTGTCGGCTTGCCAGGAATATCGCCACTGGCACAATCTGTTCCCAAATTCGGCTCAAGGTTGTTCACATGTCCTATTCCCTGCTCGCCAACGTCGTTCTGGTCATTCACTTCCTGTTCATCGTGTTCGTGGTATTCGGCGGGCTGCTGGTTTTCTGGAAACCGTGGCTTGCGGCGGTTCACGTTCCGGTTGCGCTTTACGGTGTCCTGATCGAGTGGGTTGGCTGGATCTGCCCGCTGACGCCGCTGGAAAAGCGATTGCGGGAAAAAGCCGGGCAAGACAGCTACGAAGGCGGGTTTGTCGAGGAATACCTGCTGCCGCTGATTTACCCGGAAGGTTTTACGCGCAATGTCGTGATCGTGCTGGGATGCGCGGTGCTTGCGATCAATCTCGCGATCTACGGATTCTATTTCCTGCGGCGCTGACAGTCATACGAATGCCATCTTTCGCGTCATGCCGCCGTCTGCAATGAAACCTTTCCCCACGCGTTCGCACCGCTCAGGCTCAGCCCTCGATTGCCTGTCACCACGTCCTGCATGAATTTCCGGTAAATCACCGGCGCGCATCTCGTCTTCCCCGATAGATACCTGCCACGGAGATCAGTAAACAGGACTGCTGCGGAACCCAGCGAGTCCCACCGCATGAACAGAGAAGGCGTAGGCCGATGCAAGCCATGATGAATGCTCCTGACGCGGTTCCATCCTTTGCCTCAACGCGATTATCCGGCCTCCCCATTCCCGGTTTCATCCTGTCCCGAACAGGCGATCTCGTTGCGGCCAACGCGGCGCTCGCAAGCCTGTTGCGATATGACTCCGTCGCCCAGCTTGTCGCGCTGTGCTCGGCCCGCGTGGAGGCGTTGTACCTGCATCCCATGAATTCAGGTTCGATGTTGCGCCGGCTCCAAATCGGCAGCGGCCCGATCAACCAGGAAAGCGTGTTTCGCGACCGCCACGGCGAGCCTGTGCACGTCATGATCTGCGCGCGCCGCGAGACACTGGAGGAAGAAACGGTTTACGAATTTTTCCTCCACGACACGACCGCGTGGCATGTACGCGAACAGCATCTGCTGGAGCGCGAAAACCATTACCGCCTGATTGCCGAGCTGGCAGCGGAAGGCGTTTACATGGCGCGCAACGATGAGCTGATCTGGGTAAGCGACGGCCTGGCCGCGCTGGTTGGCATGGATCGCGACGCGCTGCACGGCTACCCCTTGCGCGAACTGATCGCGGAACAATCATGGCCAGCCGTGCAGATCGAACGTCGCGCGCAACGCGAACAGCGGAACGGCGTCCGGTTCCGTGCCAGCCTGCTTCGCCAGAGCGATCGCCGGACGCTGCCTGTCGAAATCCACGAGCGCCAGGCGCGCACGCCGCAAGGCGCCGTCACTATCGGCATCATTCGTGATCTCACCAAACAGCTTGAATCCGAGCAAAGCCTCGCTCACGACGCCCTGCACGATCCATTGACCGGCCTTCCCAATCGCAAGTGCTTCGTTGAAAGACTGCGTGAACGCATGGAGCCGATGCCGGGCCGGCGGACGGGAAGTTTCGCGGTGCTGTTCATCGATCTCGATAATTTCAAGCTGGTGAACGACGCGCATGGCCACAGCGTGGGTGACGAATTCCTGCGGCAGATCGTGAAAAAACTGCGTGCCGGGTTGCGGGATGGCGACCTGCTTGCACGGCACGGCGGCGACGAGTTCACGGTATTGCTGGATCACGTGACCAGCACCGAGGAAGCCGTCATCGTCACGAACCGCCTCCAGGACCAGCTGACCTCCACGCCGGTTCTCGATGATCCCGGTGTTTTCGCGTCGTCGAGCATCGGGATCGTGTTTGACAATCCGGCGTATCAAACGCCGGAAGACATGCTGCGGGACGCCGATACGGCCATGTACAACGCGAAATCCATGGGTCGCGCGCACTTCGCGGTGTTTGACGACGCCATGCTCCACGCGGCGCAGTCGCGGCTTGTGCTCGATTCGGAGGTTCGTCTTGCGCACGATAACGGCCGGTTCCTCAATTATTACCAGCCGATGTTCTCCCGGCATGGAGACTGCACGGGCGCCGAGGCGCTGATCCGCTGGCGCCACCCGCAACGCGGATTGCTCGCGCCGGCGCAGTTCATCCAGGCGCTGGAAGAATCGACAGTGAGCCTACCGGTTTTTCGCAAGGTGCTGGCAGATGCCTGCAGCGACCTGCAACGGCTGCGCGCGGATCGTCTCGTGAATGCGGATTTCATGATCAGCGTGAACGTCACCGCGCGGCATTTGCTATCCGGAACGCTCATCGGCGATCTCGATCAGCACATGGAACGTTGCAGCCTCGCGCGCGGCGATATCGTGCTTGAAATTGTCGAGACGGCGCTGGTGCAGCATCCGATGATTCGAACTGAAATCATGAAGTTGAAAGCCGCGGGCCACGTTCTTGCCGTGGACGATTTCGGCGTAGGAACTTCATCGCTGAGCGTGATCCGCGATTTGCCCGTGGATATCGTGAAAATCGATCAGTCATTTGTCAGCGCCATCGAGGAGTCCGAGCGCAACGCCCGGTTCCTGATCAAGATACTGGAGATCGCGAACGTCCTCGGTGTGCGTACGATTGCCGAAGGCGTGGAAACCGCAACGCAGCGGGATTTCCTGCGTGCATCCGACTGCGACCAGATGCAGGGCTTTCTTCTTGCGCGCCCGATGAGCTGCGAAAATCTCGAAATCTTTCTGCGCGCGCATTCATCGCGCGTCAACGGCACCTTCCGTAGCGGCGAGGCCGGCATATAGCCCGGCCTCGTCGTGCAGTTCGCGGACCTCCACGGTCGCGTCGAGCATTTCGCCGCTGGACAGCCACTCGATACCCACGAGGCTGCCCGCAAGGTAGCTGGCAAGATGCTCCGCGTCTGCCCTGGATGGTCCCGGCAGCAACACCGCGAAACGCCCCTCGTCCAGGCGTCCTGCAATGTCATCCCCATGCAGTTGCATGAGGATGCGTTGTCCGATACGCGCAAACGTCAGGCGTTCCGCAGCATTCTCGGATCGAGCTGTACCGATCCACGGCAGACGGATGTGGATTGTCAGCAAGAACATCGCTGCCGGGCTTGTCCGGCGCCGGTGCGCGGCCGCGACGAGGAACGCGTTGCGTGATGGCAGGCCCGTCGCCTCGTCGTTGTACAAGGTATCCAGTTGCGAATGTTTCAACGTCGACGCCTGGTAGCCGTGCATCGCTTGCCGGAAAACGCCGTTGACGAGGCCGCACTCCTCGTCGCTCCACGCGGCGAGACGGCCAAGCAACAGCAAGGCTACCGTACCATCACGGCCTGTTGCGGATACGCCGATCCAGTTTGCGGCAATGCCCATTGGCGCACCTTCAGGATCGATTTCGATGTTGCGGAATGCAATCGCCTCCTCGGCGAACGCGATTTTCGCCATCAGGCGGGGTTTCGACGGGGGCAGCATTTCAAGCCACGTTCGCTGCTTGTCGGTGACACCGAGCGTGCCCGCAAATACGAGTCGCTCGCCGTTACGGAAATACATCGCGCCCTGATCGAAGGCCACCAGTTCACCAAAACGTTGCAGGCATGTCGTCGCGACGTGTTCACAGGATTCCGCCCGTATCACGGATCGCGCGAATTCATAAATATCCTCAAGCAGCCGGCGGCGGTTGACCTCCGCTTCCAGTGTCGATTTCGTGCGCGCGTTGCGCAAACCCAGCCACGCGAGCAAGAGAAAAGGAAGGAGCGCAATCACGCCGTAGCCGATTTTTGCGCCGATGGATTCATACCAGTGCGGTCGCGAATCGATGCCAAGAGAAAGGGTGTTTGAAGAAGGAATGCCACGCGGCCCGTAAGCGCGAATCTCCAGCGTGAACTCGCCCGGTTCGATCTGCTGGAGCATCATTCGCGCTGTGTTGTCGATGGACGTCCAGTTGTCGTTCGAGCCCAGCACGCGATACTCGTAACGATTGCGTTTCGGGTCGGAGAAATCCATCAGCGAGAATTGCACGCGCAGGTGATCCTGCTCCGGCTGCAAGACGATGGTTTTCGTGCTCAATGGAAGCGCCGTTCGTTCGCCTTCGCCCGTGAACACGTCAATGGACGTGGCTTGCAGTGCCGCAGGCCCGCTCGCGGCGACGATTGCCGGGTAATCAAAGACGTTCAGACCGTTGGGGCCACCTGAAACGACGCGGCCGTCCGGCAGAAACCCGAGGCCGGTATAAATATCGGACTGCAGGCCGTCGCGCGCACGCAAGACATGCATTGCGTCACGCTGTGCATCGCGAACCGCCAAACCCCGGTGCGTGAGAAACCACGTGCGCCCTTCGGGATCAACGGAAATATCAAGCACCGTCGTCTCCGGCAAGCCGTCCTCGCGCGTCAGTGTTTCCTTGAGCTCGCCGTTCGCGGAATACCGGTACGCACCGGAATCCGCGCCAACCCGGTAACCGCCTTCGCCGTCAAAAAGAACGCTGTTCAACGGGTCGTCGATGCCGGATTTGAAAAGCCAGCGAAGCGTTCCATCTTCATCAAGCACCAACGCCCCCTCGTAGGTCACAACGGCGATGCCGTGATGCGGATGCCGGGCGAGGCGGGGCCACAGCAGCGGCTCGCCGTTGTCGGGATCAACGATTTCAAACAACCGAAACTGTCCCGTTTCCGCATCCAGCCGGCCGATCTTCGACTCGTACCAGGAAAGCCAGAGATCGCCATTTGCGTCTTCAAGCACATCGTTGAGAAAGCTGTCGACGGGTTTTCCGTCTGCGCCGGTTATCGGCACGCGGTGGATGATTTTTCTTTCGATGTCCGCACGATAGATGACGCTGCGTCCCGTATCCCCGATGATCCACAAGCCGTCGCGAGCGTGCGCGAGAACATGGACTGCTTCCAGGTCCGCGGGCAGCGCCCAGCCGTTGCTTTCGGAAATCGCCGTGAAGCGGCGCGCGTTGGGGTCAAACTGCACGAGACCCGATTCCGTACCCAGCCAGACCGCGTCACCACGAACAAGCAAGTGCGTCAGCCGGCTGTCTTGCAACGCATCCGGGAATCCAGGAACCGCGATGTAGTGCTCAAGAGCGAGGCTCAACGAACTGGTGTGGCTGATTCCACGGCTAAGCGTGCCGAACCACAGTGAGCCATCGGTCGTTTCCAATAACGAAGCGATCTGGTTGTCACGCACGCCGTAGGGCGCGGAAGGCGCCTGGCTGAACAGGCGCGTAACGCCGCGTCCGCGTTGTTCAAAAAGAGCGCCGTGTTCGAGCGTGCCGATCAGAAGATCGCCCGCGCGCGTTCGCGTCATTGCGCTGATACGGCTGCCGCGCAGCTTTCCAGGATCAACGCCCGCCGGTGTGTACACAGACAGCATGCCGTCTGCCGACAGTTTCCAGACGCCATCGCTTGTGCCCAGCAACAGCGCGTGCGCGTCGTCTTCGACCAGCGTGTAAATGTTCTCGCCCAGCACCGTATTCGATGCAGCATCCGGCGACCGGTAAGCATGAATCCGGGAATCACCGGAATTCTTGTAGAACAGTCCCCGCCGCGTTGCGATCCACAAGGTGCCGCGTGCATCAACGAGCAAATGCCGCACGCGCAGATCGCCCTGCACATCCGCATGTTCCGGTGCCAACAAAAGGCGTTCGATCCGGCCCGTTGCAGGATCGAGTAGATCAATCCCCGCTTGCGTACCGATGACAATGCGTCCGTCGGCAAGCTCGCTTAACGAATCCACGAAATCACTCTGGATGCTGCGCGTGTTCGCGGAATCGTGACGGAAGGAAGAAAACGTGCCGGTTTCGGATTCATGACGGTACACGCCGCCGCCCCAGGTGCCGATCCACAAGCGTCCGGTGCTGTCGATCAGCAGCGCCGCGATCGTTTGCGAGCGCAGCATTCCGGGCGAATTCGCGTCGCCCTGAAAACTTTCGATCCGGCTGCCGTCGTAGCGATCCAGCCCGTTGTTCGTGCCGATCCACACGAAACCGTTCTCATCCTGCACCATCGCGAGAACCAGGTCACCGTCGAGCCCCGCCTCCACGTCGAGGTACGCGAGGCGCGCCACCAGTCCGGATTCGGTATTCGCCATGGCGGGAGGAGAAAGCAGCAGCATTGCCGCAGCCAGGAATGCAGTGGTGAGAGTGCGAAAAAGCATTTTGAGGTTTCCGGCGTGTTCTTGATCCGGTGATTCTCGGCGATTTATGGAAAAAAGCGCCCTGCTGAGACTTCGTATTCGTAACGGTGTACAAGCAGAGATTCGGCTTGCAGGCGAAATTTTTGGTGCCAAATCATGGTCGAATCATCAATGTCCGGGAGAACACGCATGAATCGCCGCTTGATCAATGTCCTGATCGTCATCGCTGTGGCGAGCGTCGTCATTGGCGTTCGCTGGTGGGAGTCCGGCGGCGCGCTGAAAGTGGCGAGTGCCATGCCGTCGATTGCGGGAACGTACGACGCGCCGGAATTTCCGAAAGGCCTGGACTGGATCAACACTGGTGGCGACGCGCTCACGCTTGAAGATCTTCGCGGCAAAGTCGTGCTGCTGGATTTCTGGACTTACGGTTGCATCAACTGCTTTCACATCATTCCTGATCTCAAGCGGCTCGAAGAAAAATACGGCAACGCGCTCGTTGTGATCGGCGTGCATTCCGCGAAATTCGAATCCGAAGGCGACACGCGTCGCATTCGTCGCATCGCGCAGCGCTACGAGCGCATCGAGCCGATCGTGAACGACAAGAACTTCGAAATCTGGAACGCCTATGGCGCAAATGCGTGGCCGACACTGGTGCTGATTGATCCCGCGGGCAACGTCGTCGGCAAGGTGGCGGGTGAAGGACATTACGAATTGCTGGACAAGGCGATCGGCCAGCTCGTCGAAGAGTTTGAAGGCGAGATCGATCGCGCCCCGCTTGCGCTCGAACCCGCGCTCGCGGACATGCCTGACACGTTTTTGAAATTTCCCGGCAAGATTCTTGCGGATGCGGAATCCAAGCGCCTGTTCATCGCCGATTCGAACCATCACCGCATCGTCGTCACGAATTTTGACGGCAAGGTGCTGAACATCATCGGCAGTGGTGAGGCCGGCTTGCGCGACGGAAACTTCGAAACCGCGCAATTCCACCAGCCACAAGGGCTCACGCTCGCTGACGACAACACGCTCTACGTTGCCGACACGCGCAACAACGCCATTCGCCGTATCGACCTTGAAAACGAAACCGTGCAAACCGTCGCCGGTACCGGCGATCAGGTTTATATGCGCCGTGATTCGTACGCAGCCGTCGGCACGCCGCTCAACACGCCTTGGGATGTGCTCTGGCACGACGGCCTGCTCTACATCGCGATGGCGGGACAGCATCAACTCTGGACTTATGATCCGGAGTCGGCGCGATTGAACGTCTTCGCCGGCACGCGCCGCGAAGCGCTGATTGATGGTCCACGTCTTGAGGCCGCACTCAACCAGCCGAGCGGACTCGCGACCGATGGCGAACGCCTGTATTTCGCGGATTCGGAAGCGAGCGCAATCCGTTACGTGGATTTCGAAACAAATGAGGTCGAAACCATCGTCGGCACCGGGCTGTTCGATTTCGGCGACCTGGACGGCAAAGGCGATGAAGTCCGCCTGCAACATCCGCTGGGTGTGACTTATGCGAACGGCAAGTTGTATGTCGCCGACACCTACAACGACAAGATCAAGGTCATCGATCCGGAAACGAGAACGTCAAAAACACTGACGGGCGGCGAAGGAAAATTGTTCGAACCGGGCGGCCTGGATTACGCGGCCGGCAAGTTGTTCATCGCGGATACGAATCATCACGCGGTCAAGGTTACCCCTGTAGACGAGCCTGACCTGCATCGCCTGGAACTCGAGGAATAAGCAGCACTCGAATTCTTCCCCCCCGCCTGCTAACTTGCGGCAATTCCTCAAGGACGCCGGCAGGGAGGCCGCGATGCACACAGCCGTGAAAGAACACCGTCTCACATTGACCGAACTGCTCGACTGGCTGACTGCCGATGGCGTGATTACCGCCGAGCAGGATCAGTTGTTGCGCACGCTGTCGAAAGCCGGCGGTTTCAAGGATCGCCATCCGCTGAACGTGATTGCTGAACGCAACTGGAAGAACGCTAAAGATCCGCAGCAGACGCTGGATATCGACCGCCTCGGCCGTCTCCTCGCCGCGCATCTTGAGCTTGAGTATTTCCAGATCGATCCGCTGAAAGTCGATGTCGCTCGCGTCACCGAAGTGATGCCTTACGCGTACGCGGATCGTTTCCAGGCGCTGCCGGTTGCGGTCACCGACAAGGAAATTGTCGTTGCGACCGCGCAGCCGTATCTCCGTGAGTGGGAGCGCGAGCTGTCGCATATCCAGCGGAAACCCTTCCGGCGCGTGATCGCGAATCCTGAGGACATTTCCCGCTACCTGGTCGAGTTCTACGCGATGGCGAAGTCCGTGTTCGGCGCGGAACGCCAGCAGGGCGGGCGCGAACGCGGCGGCATGCAAAGTCTCGAACAGCTCATGGAGCTGGGCCGCGCGGGCAAGCTGGACGCGAACGACCAGCACGTCGTCTCGGTGGTGGACTGGCTGCTGCAATACGCCTTCGAGCAGCGCGCCTCGGATATCCACGTCGAGCCGCGCCGTGACGCCGGCAACATTCGTTTCCGCATCGACGGTGTTTTGCACACGGTTTACCAGCTGCCGAACACCGTGCTCGCGCCTGTCACCAGCCGGCTGAAGATTCTCGGGCGCATGGACATCGCCGAGAAACGCCGTCCGCAGGACGGGCGCATCAAGACGCGCAACACGGACGGCCAGGAAATCGAGATGCGCCTTTCCACCATGCCGACCGCCTTCGGCGAAAAGCTGGTGATGCGCATTTTCGATCCGGAAGTGCTGTTGAAGAATTTCCGCGATCTCGGTTTCGATCCCGCCGACGAGGCGCTCTGGCAGGAGATGACCACGCAGCCGCACGGCATCGTTCTGGTCACGGGCCCGACCGGCTCCGGCAAGACCACGACGCTGTATTCCACGCTGAAACGCCTCGCGACGCCGGAGGTGAACGTCTGCACGATCGAGGATCCCATCGAGCTGGTGGAATCGTCCTTCAACCAGATGCAGGCCAATCACGCCATCGATCTCGGCTTTGCCGACGGCGTGCGCACCTTGTTAAGGCAGGATCCGGACATCATCATGATCGGCGAGATTCGCGACCAGGAAACCGCCGACATGGCGATCCAGGCCGCGCTTACCGGTCACCTCGTGCTCTCGACCCTGCACACCAACGACGCGCCATCGTCGCTCACGCGCCTGCAGGATCTCGGCGTGCCCGGTTATTTGCTGCATTCCTCGCTGCTCGGCATCACCGCGCAGCGCCTGCTCAGAACCTTGTGCCCGACCTGCAAGCAGCCGGCCGAGGTTACCGATGCCGAATGGGATGCGCTGACGAAAGGCTGGCGCGTTCGCAAGCCCGAGACGGCGTACGGGCCGGTTGGCTGCCTGGAATGCCGCAACACGGGTTTTCGCGGCCGCGTGGGTGTTTATGAAATGCTGCGCATCTCGCCGGAATTGAAAGAACTCATCGCCTCGAACGCATCCCTCGGCGCCATTCGCAAGACCGCGCTGAAATCCGGCTTGCGTACGCTGCGCCTGCGCGGTGCGCAAAAAGTCGCGGAAGGTTTGACCACTGCCGAGGAAGTGCTGCGCGTCACGCCACCACTCGATCTTTCCGAGTAACACGCGGCGTTTTTTCCGCCATCCATGCCTTATACTTGCCGCCCTTTTTCGGGTGGCTTCATGACTGAGTGGCACGACCAGCTTCGCGATGGACTGCACGTGCTCGGCTTCGCTGGGCACGATGCGATCTTGCGCCGCTACGTCGAACTGCTCGCCCGATGGAACCAAGCATTCAATCTCACGGCCGTGCGTGATCCGGCAGAAATGGTGCCGCGCCACATCCTGGACAGCGCGGTACTCGCGCCGTTTGTGAAGGCGGGGCGGCTGGCGGATGTCGGTACTGGCGCGGGATTGCCGGGAATCGTGCTCGCCGTGCTGCGCCCGGAAATCGCGATCACGCTGATCGACAGCAACGGCAAGAAAACGCGCTTTTGCCGCCAGGCGGCCAGTGAACTGGGGCTTGAAAATGTTGCGGTGGAACAGGCGCGCGTCGAGGGCTACCGCCCCACGGAGCGCTTTGTTACCGTAGTCAGCCGCGCTTATGCATCGCTTGGGGAGTTCGTCACGAGCACGCGGCACTTGCTGAAAGACGGGGGAATTTTCCTGGCAATGAAGGGCGCGTATCCGCACGATGAATTGCAGGCGCTGCCCGAGGGTGTGCGCGTACTCGGCGTGCATCCGCTGAAGGTACCGGGCCTTGACGCCGAAAGACACGTTGTTGAAATGGAACTGACGGGGGAGAAGTAAGAAGGCAGAAGTTTTTTATTCTGTCTTCCACCGCAAATCATGGCCACAGTCATCGCAGTTACCAACCAGAAAGGCGGCGTCGGCAAGACGACTACCGCCATCAACCTCGCTGCATCGCTGGCCGCGACGAAGCGCCGCGTGCTGCTGGTCGATATGGATCCGCAAGGCAACGCGACCATGGGCAGCGGCGTCGACAAGCACGCGTTGGAAAAAACACTTTGCGATGTGCTGCTTGGTGATTGCATCGCGCAGGATGCGCTGTGCCGCGTGGAAGATTCCGGTTTCGACGTGCTGCCGGCGAACGCCGATCTCACCGCCGCGGAAGTGAAGCTCATCAATGAGATTGGCCGCGAGACGCGACTGCGGCGTGCGCTGGTCGAACTCAAGCTCGATTACGATTACATCCTTGTCGATTGTCCGCCGTCGCTGAACATGTTGACGGTCAACGCGCTGACTGCCGCCGACGGCGTGCTGATTCCCATGCAGTGCGAGTACTACGCGCTGGAAGGGTTGTCCGCGCTGATGAACACTGTCGAGCAGATTCGCGATGCCATCAACCCGCATCTCGAAATCATCGGCATTCTTCGCACCATGTACGATCCGCGCAACAATCTTGCGATGGAAGTTTCCGCGCAGTTGATCGAGCATTTCGGCGACAAGGTTTACCGCACTGTTATTCCGCGCAACGTCCGCCTCGCCGAGGCGCCGAGTTTCGGCCTGCCCGCGTTGTTGCACGACAAGACCTCGCGCGGCGCACTGTCGTACCTGGCGCTTGCCGGCGAGATGATTCGGCGTGAGGACCAGGCGCGCCTTACGGCGTGAGTGATCGCGGGGAAACGTCGCGCAGGAAGAAATTATCCCCCTCGAAAAAAGGCGGGGGATTTGACGCGTGAATTCAATATGAAGGCAATTATATAAATGAGTACCAAGAAACGGGGACTGGGGCGCGGCCTCGACGCACTGCTCGCGGGCAGCGCGCCGGCGCAGAAGAAGAGTGGCGAATCTGTTGCAACCATGGGCGCAACAATAGACAAGACGCGCGCGCCGGATGCCGAGCTGCGCGAGGTTCCCGTCGATCTTCTGCAATCCGGCAAGTACCAGCCACGTCATGACTTCCCGCAGGAATCGATGGAAGAGCTCGCCAATTCGATCCGTGCGCAAGGCGTTGTGCAGCCGATCGTGATTCGCCCGATCGGCGACGGTTCGCGTTACGAGATCGTCGCCGGTGAACGCCGCTGGCGCGCGGCACAGCTCGCGGGCCTGCACAACATTCCCGCCGTCGTTCGGCGCGTGCCGGATTCCGCCGCCATCGCGATGGCGCTGATCGAAAACATCCAGCGCGAAAATCTCAACCCGCTGGAAGAGGCGAGCGCGCTCAATCGCCTCATCGACGAATTCGAAATGACGCACCAGCAGGCGGCCGAAGCTGTCGGCCGTTCACGCGCCTCCGTCACCAACCTACTTCGCCTGCTGGATCTCGAGCCGCCCGTGAAAGCGATGGTGGAAAAACGCGTGCTCGAAATGGGTCATGCGCGCGCGCTGCTCGCATTGAAAGGGGGCGACCAGTTCGCCGCCGCGAAGCAGGTCGCCGACCGCGGGCTTTCCGTGCGCGAAACCGAAAAGCTGGTTCGCCGCTTTGTCGAAGACGCCAACACGCCGAAACCTGCGAAACAGAAAACCCAGGATCCCGACATCCGTCGCTTCCAGGACGACCTTTCCGAAAAGCTCGGCGCGAAAGTTCATATCGATCACAGCACCGCCGGCAAGGGCAAGCTCGTCATCCAGTACAACAGTCTGGATGAGCTGGACGGAATTCTCGGTCACATCAAATAGGTTGGCCAACACGCCGCGGTTTCCATAACAACCCGATTTTCCGGGTTTTTTCGCGCTTTCGGCGTTGAACCGCCATCCACGTTTCTCTATAATTCCGCGGCTCTACCGAGGGGGCTGCCGAGGATAGCGCGCGTGCTGAAATCCATCCCCGCACGCATCGTCTTCTGGCAGGTCATGGTAGCCATCGCAGGTGCGCTGATTTTCGGCCTGGTGCTCGGTCTCCGGGCGGCAGGAGCAGCATTCGCGGGTGGCGCGATCGGGGCTCTGCTCAGCCTTTATTTCGCGATCAAGGCCTTTGGCCTGACAAGGCGCCAGCGCCAGGCGGATCATCCGCAGGCGACGGTGCGAAGATTCTTCCGGGCCGAGGCCCTGAAACTCTTGATGGCCGCCGGGCTTTTCTCCGTTGCGGCCTTTTATTTCGCGGAAGCCTGGCTTCCGCTGATGACAACTTTCGTGGCGAGCCAGATGGTCTATGGCGTCGCCTTGCTCTGGAACGCTGGAGACGGGTACTGACAATCATGGCGAGCGCCGAGCTTACCCCCACCCAATACGTGACCCATCACCTTACCCACTGGACCGTGGGCGAAGGTTTCTGGTCGCTGCATATCGACACGATGATTTTCTCGTGGCTGACCGGCTTCGCGATGCTGGGTATTTTCTGGCTGGGCGCGAAGGGTGCGACCGCGGGCGTGCCGGGCAAGTGGCAGAACCTCATCGAGACGCTGGTCGAGTGGGCGGACAATTCCGTGAAGGAATCCTTCCACGGTCCGCGCGATTTCGTCGGCCCGCTCGCGCTCACCGTGTTCGTGTGGGTGCTGTTCTGGAACATTCTCGACATTTTCCCGGTTGACTGGATTCCGATGCTCGCGCAGTGGATCGGAAGCACGTTTTTTGGTCTTGATCCACACCACGTGTACCTGCGCATCGTACCGAGCGCGGACTTGAATGCGACCTTCGGCCTGTCGATTTCCGTGTTGCTGCTCATTATCTATTACAGCTTCAAGGGCAAGGGCGCTGGCGGCTACGCGAAAGAATTCCTGACGCACCCCTTCGGCGCGAACCCGCTGCTGGTGCCGATGAACCTGCTGCTGAATATCGTCGAGCTGGTCGCCAAGCCCGTTTCGCTGGCGCTGCGACTGTTCGGCAACCTGTATGCGGCGGAACTCATTTTCATGCTGGTCGCGCTGCTGGCGATGACGGCAACCGATTTCACCGTGACGAGCGGCCTGACTTTCCTGGCATCCATCGTCATGGGGCTTGTCTGGGCACTGTTCCACCTGCTGGTGATTCCGCTGCAGGCATTCATTTTCATGACGCTGACGATTGTCTATATCAGCCTGGCTTACGAACATCATTGATTTTCAACAACATCGTTCTTCGTTTTCAGGAGGCTCCAAGTGAACGAACTTATCGCCATGATCCAGTCCAGCACCGCGATTGCGGTCGGCCTGATTTTCGCTTTCGCCGCGCTCGGCACCGGCATCGGCTTTGGCCTGCTGGGTGGAAAGTTCCTGGAAGGCGCCGCGCGCCAGCCTGAACTCGCCGGCATGCTGCAGGTCCGCATGTTCATCGTCGCCGGCCTTTTGGACGCGCTGTCCATCATCGGCGTCGGCTTCGCCGCGTTCCTGCTGTTCGCGAACCCGCTGCTCGCCGCGCTGAACGCCGGCTGATTGACGGGCAAGTGACGTTGTACGAGACGAAACCGGTAACGGGAGTTTTCGCGTGAATATCAACGCAACCTTGATTGCTCAAGGCATCACTTTCTTCTTGTTCATCTGGATGACGATGAAATTCGTCTGGCCGATGATCAAGCAGGCGATGGACGAGCGTCAGAAGCGGATTGCCGACGGGCTTGCGGCCGCCGAAAAGGGCGTGCGCGATCTCGAGAAAGCCTCCGCGGAAGCGAAGCAGGTCCTGGACGATGCCAAGAACCAGGCGGCTGATCTTCTGAACCAGGCCAACAAGCGGTCGAGCGAGATCGTCGAGGAAGCCAAGAAGGAAGCGCGCAACGAAGGCGCTCGCCTGGTGGCTTCCGCCCAAGTGCAGATCGAACAGGAAGTCACGCGTGCGCGTGAGACGCTCCGCAAGGAAGTCGCCTCGCTCGCCGTGGTTGGCGCCGGCAAGGTCCTGGGTCGCGAAATCGACGCCAAGGCCCACGCCGACCTGCTCGATAAAGTCGCGAACGAGCTCTGACAATGGCGGATATCTCCACACTGGCCCGTCCTTACGCGAAAGCGGCGTTCGAACTCGCCCGCGACAAAGGCGCGTTCGATCAATGGCAGCATGCGCTTGCGGCCCTTGCCGAAGTGGCGCGACAGGAAGAAGTGCAAATCCTGCTGAAGGATCCGCGCGTATCGACCGCGCAACAGGTTGACGTGTTCATTGCCGCAGCCGGTGATGCGCTGGATCAGAACGCGAAGAACTTCGTGAAGGTGCTCGCGCAATATCGCCGCTTGGAAGTGCTGCCGGAAATCGAAGCGGATTTCACGCAGCTGCGCGCCATCGCGGAGAACACCGTGCAGGCCGAGCTGCGTACCGCGGTCGAGGCCAGCGACGCTCAACGTCAGAAAATTCGCGCGGCATTGAAGCAACGCCTGGGCCGCGACATCGAACTGCGCTGCGTGGTTGACGAAAGCCTGATCGGCGGCGCGCAGATTCGCGCCGGCGACCTCGTGATCGACAGCTCGGTCAGCGGCAAGCTGGAACGCCTCGCCAACAACGTGGCTCACTGAAAGAAATATTGAGGAATTGACGATGCAACTCAATCCTTCGGAAATCAGCTCGATCATCAAAGACAAGATCGAGAACTTCGAAGCCGGCGCCGAACAGAGCAATGTCGGAACGGTGGTTTCGCTGACCGACGGTATCGTGCGCGTACACGGCCTTACCTCCGTGCAGTACGGTGAAATGATCGAGTTCCCCGGCAACACCTTCGGTCTCGCGCTGAACCTTGAGCGCGATTCGGTCGGTGCCGTGGTGCTGGGCGACTATAAGCACATCTCCGAAGGCGACACGGTGAAGACCACCGGGCGCATTCTCGAAGTGCCGGTCGGTCCGGAACTGCTTGGCCGCGTCGTCAACTCGCTGGGCGAGCCCATCGATGGCAAGGGCGACATCAAGACGAGCCTGCGGTCGCCGATCGAAAAGGTCGCGCCGGGCGTCATCGAGCGCAAGTCGGTCGACCAGCCGGTGCAGACCGGTTACAAGGCCATCGACGCGATGGTGCCGATCGGCCGCGGCCAGCGCGAGCTGATCATCGGTGACCGCCAGACCGGCAAGACCGCGCTCGCCGTCGACGCCATCATCAACCAGAAAGGCACGGGCATTAAGTGCGTGTACGTCGCGATCGGCCAGAAAGCCTCCACGATCGCGAACGTCGTGCGCAAGCTCGAAGAACACGGCGCGATGGAACACACCATCATCGTTGCCGCGTCTGCTTCCGAATCGGCCGCGCTGCAGTACATCGCGCCTTATTCCGGTTGCTCGATGGGCGAATACTTCCGCGATCGCGGTGAAGACGCACTCATCATTTATGACGATCTCACCAAGCAGGCCTGGGCCTATCGCCAGGTCTCGCTGTTGCTGCGCCGTCCGCCGGGCCGCGAAGCGTATCCGGGTGACGTGTTCTACCTGCATTCCCGTTTGCTCGAACGCGCCGCGCGCGTGAACGCCGAGTACGTCGAGAAATTCACGGACGGAAAAGTGAAAGGCAAGACCGGTTCGCTGACGGCGCTGCCGATCATCGAAACGCAGGCCGGCGACGTGTCCGCCTTCGTGCCGACGAACGTCATCTCGATTACCGATGGCCAGATCTTCCTGGAATCCGATCTGTTCAACGCCGGCATCCGTCCTGCGATGAACGCCGGTATTTCCGTGTCGCGTGTCGGTGGCGCAGCGCAGACCAAGATCATCAAGAAGCTTGGCGGCGGTATTCGTCTCGCGCTCGCGCAGTACCGCGAACTCGCGGCGTTCGCGCAGTTTGCATCGGATCTTGATGAATCGACCCGCAAGCAGCTCGACCGCGGCCAGCGCGTCACCGAGCTGATGAAGCAGAAGCAGTACGCGCCGTTGTCGGTCGCGGAAATGGCGATCTCGCTGTACGCCGCGGACAAGGGCTTCATCGATGACGTCGACGTGAAGAAGATCGGCGATTTCGAACGCGCGCTGCATGACTACATGAACAGTTCGCATATCGAGTTGATGAAGACCGTCAACGAGACCGGCAACTGGAACGATGAGATCGAATCGAAGTTCAAGGCTGCGCTCGGAGACTTCAAAGCGAATCACGCTTATTGACGAGATGTAGGAGCGCCTTCAGGCGCGAATGTTCGCGCCTGAAGGCGCTCCTACAGGAAAGATCAAGCAGGTAACGAAATGGCAGGCGCAAAAGAAATCCGGACACAGATCAAGAGTATTCAAAGTACTCAGAAGATCACCAAGGCCATGGAAATGGTTGCGGCGTCCAAGATGCGCAAGGCGCAGGACCGTATGGCGTCGTCGCGTCCGTATGCCGAGAAGATCCGCAAGGTGATCGGCCATCTCGCGCAGGCGAACCCGGATTACCGGCATCCGTTCCTCGTCGAGCGCGACGTGAAGCGCGTCGGCATGATCGTGATTTCCACCGACCGCGGTCTTGCCGGCGGCTTGAACATCAACCTGTTCAAGAGCGTGCTGCGCGAACTTCGCCAGTGGCAGGACAAGGGCGTTGAAGTGGACCTGATCCTGATCGGTGCGAAGGCGATGGCGTTTTTCAAGCGCCTGAAAGGCCTGAACATTCTCGCATCGACCTCGCATCTCGGTGACAGGCCACATGTCGAGGATTTCATCGGCACGGTGAAGATCATGCTCGATGCGTATCGCGAAGGCGGCATCGATCGCCTGTTGCTTGCGCACAACGAGTTCGTCAACACGATGACGCAGGCGCCGGAAGTGAACCAGCTTCTGCCGGTGGTGATGACGGACGAGGACGAGCTCCAGGACTACTGGGATTACATCTACGAGCCGAGTGCTGCCGATCTGCTGGACTCCTTCCTGATGCGCTACGTCGAATCGCAGACGTATCAGGGCGCGGTCGAGAATGTCGCCTGCGAAATGGCCGCGCGCATGGTCGCGATGAAGGCCGCATCGGACAACGCCGGCGAGCTGATCGATTCGCTGCAGCTGCAGTACAACAAGGCGCGCCAGGCAGCGATCACGCAGGAGCTGTCGGAGATCGTGGGCGGCGCCGCAGCCATTAGCTGATAGCGCGCGCTGGACGCGCAACACAAAAATTCTGATTTCACGAAACGCGAAAATTGTTGAGGACGTTTCCATGAGTAACGGCAAGATTGTTCAGGTCATCGGCGCAGTGGTGGACGTCGAGTTCCCGCGCGACGCGATCCCAGGGATCTATGACGCGCTGGTTCTCGATGACGGCAGCCTGACGCTCGAAGTTCAGCAACAGCTGGGCGACGGCGTAGTGCGCGCCATTGCCATGGGCGCATCGGAAGGCCTCGCCCGCGGTGTTGATGTGAAGAACACCGGAAAGCCAATCTCCGTGCCTGTCGGCCGTGGCACGCTGGGCCGCATCATGAACGTTCTCGGCGAACCGCAGGACGAACGCGGCCCGGTGAAAACCGACCAGCGCTGGGAAATCCACCGTGATGCGCCGAGCTACGAAGAACAGTCCGGCTCGACCGAACTGCTCGAAACCGGCATCAAGGTCATCGACCTGCTCTGCCCGTTTGCCAAGGGCGGCAAGGTCGGCCTGTTCGGCGGCGCGGGCGTCGGCAAGACCGTGAACATGCTCGAACTCATCAACAACATCGCGCGCGAACATTCGGGCCTGTCCGTGTTCGCCGGTGTCGGTGAGCGTACCCGCGAAGGCAACGACTTCTATCACGAGATGTCTGAAGCCGGCGTCATCAAGCTCGACAACCTGCCGGAATCGAAAGTGGCGATGGTGTACGGCCAGATGAACGAGCCGCCGGGCAACCGCCTTCGCGTCGCACTTTCGGGCCTGACCATGGCGGAATTTTTCCGTGACGAAGGCCGCGACGTGCTGCTGTTCATCGACAACATCTACCGTTACACGCTCGCCGGCACCGAAGTGTCCGCGCTGCTCGGCCGCATGCCGTCCGCCGTGGGTTACCAGCCGACGCTCGCCGAAGAAATGGGCGTGCTGCAGGAACGCATCACCTCGACGAAGAAAGGTTCGATCACCTCCGTGCAGGCCGTTTACGTGCCCGCAGACGACCTGACCGACCCGTCGCCGGCAACGACCTTCGCGCATCTTGACGCGACCGTCGTGCTCTCGCGCGACATCGCGTCGCTCGGTATCTACCCGGCCGTGGATCCTCTGGATTCCACCTCGCGCCAGCTCGATCCGCTGGTCGTCGGCCAGGAGCATTACGACGTTGCTCGCGCCGTGCAGGGCACGCTGCAGCGCTACAAGGAATTGAAGGACATCATTGCGATTCTCGGCATGGACGAGTTGTCCGAGGAAGACAAGCTGGCCGTGAACCGTGCACGAAAGATCCAGCGCTTCCTGTCGCAGCCGTTCCACGTCGCGGAAGTGTTCACCGGCTCGCCCGGCAAGTACGTGTCGCTGAAGGACACCATCAAGGGCTTCAAGGCCATTGTTAACGGCGAATACGATCACCTTCCGGAACAGGCGTTCTACATGGTCGGCACGATCGACGAAGCCGCCGATCGCGCGAAGAAGCTTTAAGAAGGTTCGAACATGGCAACGATTCACGTCGATATCGTCAGCGCGGAAAGCTCGATCTTTTCCGGGCAGGCGAACATGGTGTTCGCGCCGGCCGAGATGGGCGAGATCGGCATTGCGCCGCGCCACTCGCCGCTGATCACACGCCTCGGCAGCGGCGAAATCCGCGTGCAGACGGAAAGCGGCGAGGAACAGACCTTTTTCGTCTCAGGTGGAATGCTCGAAGTGCAGCCGAGCATGGTAACGGTGCTGGCCGATACCGCGCTGCGCGCGAATGACATCGACGAAGCCGCGGCGATGAAAGCCAAGCAGGAAGCCGAGGAAGCACTGGCCGAACGCAAGGGCGACATTGACATGGCACGTGCGCAGGCGGAGCTTGCCGAAGCGGTTGCGCGCTTGAAGTTCATCGAAAATGTTCGTCGCAAGGCCCGGTAATTACCGTGTTGTTTTCAGCGAAAAGCGCAGCCATGCTGCGCTTTTCGCGTTTTTGGCGCCGTGAATAATCGATTAGACTGACTGTCGTCTCGGGGGACGGATCCATGCCACTCAGCATCGTCATACTTGCCGCCGGCCAGGGCACGCGCATGCGCTCGCGCCTGCCGAAAGTCCTGCAAACGCTCGCAGGCAGACCGCTGCTCGCGCACGTGCTCGATGCGGCGGACAAACTGTCGGGCGATGCCGTTTACGTGGTTTACGGCCATGGCGGCGAGCAGGTGCCCGAGGCGTTCGCGGACCGAGACATCGAATGGGTGCGGCAGGAGTCGCAGCTCGGCACCGGTCACGCCGTCGCGCAGACCATCGGCAGAATTCCCGATTCGCATCTCGTGATGGTGCTGTATGGCGATGTGCCGCTGATCCGCGCCGAAACCCTGCAACGGCTGATTGACGCCGCCGTCGACGGCGATCTTGTCCTGCTCACGACGAAACTTGACGATCCTTCGGGTTACGGCCGCATCCTGCGCGATACGCAAGGGGGTGTTACGCGCATCGTCGAACACAAGGACGCGACAGACACCGAACGTCGCATCAACGAAATCAACACCGGGCTCCTGCTTTGTTCCGCACGGCGCCTGCGCGCCTGGCTGAATGCGCTTGGCAATGACAATGCGCAAGGCGAGTACTACCTCACGGACATCATCGGCATGGCGGCAAGCGAAGGTTTGCGTGTCGAAGGACTCGTCGTCGAGGAAGCGGATGAAGTGCACGGAATCAATGACCGCGCGCAACTTGCCGAAGCGGAGAGGTTGCTGCGCGAACGCAACGCCGAACGATTGTTGCGCGACGGCGTCACGCTCGCCGATCCCGCGCGTATTGATATCCGCGGCAAGCTGCAGTGCGGGCAGGATGTCAGTATCGATGTGAATGTCGTGTTCGAAGGCGATGTCACGCTGGGCGACAACGTTCGCATTGGTCCCGGTTGCGTGATTCGCGATTGCACGATCGGTGAGGGCAGCGTCATCAATGCCTTGTGCCATCTTGAAGCCGCGAACGTCGGGCGGAATTGCCGCATCGGACCGTATGCGCGCCTGCGTCCCGGCGCCATGCTTTCGGATGACGCGCACGTCGGCAACTTCGTCGAGATCAAGAAAAGCGATATCGGCCGCGGTTCGAAAGTGAATCACCTGACGTACATCGGCGATGCCAGTATTGGCGCGGGCGTGAACATCGGCGCCGGCACCATCACCTGCAACTACGACGGCGCGAACAAGCATCGCACCGTCATTGAAGACGGCGCCTTCATCGGTTCGAATACCGCGCTGGTCGCACCGGTGCGCGTGGGGCGCAACGCAACCGTCGGCGCCGGTTCCACAATTTCTAAAGATGCGCCCGCGGACGCGCTGACGGTTTCGCGCGCGCGACAGGCCAGCATTGATGGATGGCAGAGGCCCAAAAAAAAATAGCGTAGCACCGTTGCCCCTCTCCCCTCTGGGGAGAGGGGATGGGGTGAGGGGAAAATCTTGTCCCGGACTCTTCTGCCCTCACAAGTGAGCAGAACCAAAGTTAAGAGGATTGATCTCATATGTGCGGAATTGTCGGAGCAGTTGCGGAACGTGATGTCGTGCCGATCCTGGTCGAAGGGCTTCGCCGGCTTGAATACCGCGGCTACGATTCGGCCGGCGTTGCCGTCGTAAGCAATGACAATGGTCTTGATCGCCGCCGTGTGCAGGGCCGCGTGCAGGGACTGGCCGACCTCATTGAAAAGGAACCGCTGCAATCCCGTCGCGGCATTGCGCACACGCGCTGGGCGACGCACGGTGTGCCGAGCGAACGCAACGCGCACCCGCATTTTTCCGGGGACAGCATCGCGCTGGTGCATAACGGCATCATCGAAAATTATGAAACCCTGCGCGATGAGCTTCGCGCAAAAGGCTACACGTTCAACTCCGATACGGACACAGAAGCCGTCGCGCACCTGATCGCCGAGAACATCAAGCAGAGTGGTGATCTGTTCGCCGCCGTTCAAAATGCCGTGAAGCGTTTGCAGGGCGCCTATGCGCTGGTTGCGATCGCGAAGGATGATCCTGAAACGGTTGTTGCCGCGCGCGTCGGCTGTCCTGTCGTGATCGGTCGCGGCATCGGCGAGAACTACGTCGCCTCCGATATCCAGGCACTGCTGCCTGTCACCCGCCGCTTCCAGTTTCTTGAAGAAGGCGATGTCGCGCGTATCACGCGGCAGAACGTCGAAATCCTTGATGGCAACGGCAAGGCCGTGGAGCGTGCGGAACACGAATCCGAAATGTCCGCCGATGCCGTCGAGCGCGGTGAATACCGGCATTACATGCTGAAGGAAATTTTCGAGCAGCCGCGTGCAATTGCAGAAACGCTGGAAGAACGCCTTTCACAGCACAACGTGCTGGAGCAGGCATTCGGCATCAAGGCCGGTGATCTGTTCGGAAAAATCCGCAACGTGCACATCGTTGCCTGTGGCACGAGTTTTCACGCGGGAATTGTTGCGCGCTATTTCATCGAGCAGTACGCGGAGCTTCCCTGCACCGTGGAAGTCGCGAGCGAATTCCGTTATCGCAATCCGGTGGTGCCACCGGACACGTTGTTTGTCTGCATTTCGCAATCAGGCGAAACGGCCGACACGCTCGCCGCACTCAGGCTCGCGAAACAAGGCGGATACCTCGCGACGCTCGCCATCTGCAACGTGCCGGAATCCTCCCTGGTGCGCGAAGCGGATCTCGTGTTGATGACGCGCGCTGGCCCTGAAATCGGCGTCGCATCAACCAAGGCGTTCACCACGCAACTTGTTGCGTTGACGCTGTTGACGGTTGTGCTCGCGAAACACAACGGCCTTTCCGCGGACCGGGAAGCCGCGATCGTGCAGGGCCTGAAGGCGATCGCACGAAACGTCGAGGAAGCGCTGGAACTGGACGGACGCATCGCGAAGCTTGCGGAGGATTTCG
>DASVDI010000026.1:0-58119 GCA_036381175.1 Gammaproteobacteria bacterium | reverse complement strand
TCGGTCGAGTTCGTCGTAGGCGAATTCGGTGATCTGACTTTTTGGGTCAGTGTGGCGAATGAGGTTGTTGTTGAGGTCGTAGGCGTAGTGGTGCGTTCTGCCCTGGCTGTCAGCGCGGGTCTTGATGTTTCCCATGGAATCATACGTGTTCGTCTCGATGACAGCGCTTTTGGCATCGGTGACAGTTTCGATTCTGCCGCGCGCCGTATAAGCGATTTCGGTAGTTCCACCGCGGGCATCGATGACACGCGTGAGGCGATCAAGGTTGTCGTATTCGTAGCGGGTGGTGCGGCCCAAGGGATCGGTTGCCGTGGTCTTGCGGTTGGCAAGATCGTATTCGTAGCGCCAGGTGTTGCCGAGCGGATCGACGGCGGCGATGAGGTTGCCGTCGCCATCGTAATTGAAGTGCGTGGCGTTTTCCAAGGCATTGGTGATGGCGGTGACGAGGCCACGTTCGTCGTACTCGAACTGCGTGGTTTGGTCGAGTGCGTTGGTGGTGGTCTTGAGGTTGCCGTCGATGTCGTAGGTGAGATGCGTTTCGCGGCCGAGCGCATCCTGGATGCGCGTCGGTTTGTTGTGCACGGGGTGGTAATCGCGGACGGTGACGTGATCGGCGGGGTTGCGCACAGAGGTGCGATTGCCGCGCGTGTCGTAAGTGTAGAAGGTCTTGCGGCCGAGTGGGTCGGTTTTTCTGCGCAGTTTGTTGGTTACGGGATCGTATTGCTTTTCAAAGACGCGGCCGAGTGCGTCAATGCGGCGCGTATTGTAGCCAAGGCTGTTGAAGCGGTAACGCCGCTGGTAGCCGCGCGGGTTGGTAACGGTGGTGCCGGTGACAGTTTCGCCGACGAGATCGTAGGCGAAGTGGACCTCGCCGTTGTTTGCGAGGGTTTCCTTGATGGTGCGGCCTTCGACGTCGTATTCGTAATGCGTAACGCCGTCGGCATTTCGCTTGGCGATAATACGGCTGTCATCGTTCCAGGTGTATTCGGTAACGTTGCCTTCAAAATCCGTGACGCTGTTCAGGCGTCCGGCACTGTCATAGCCAAAGTGCTGCACTCGTCCGAGTGGATCAGTGATGGAACCGACGCGGCGTGCACTTTCGTAATCCAGCCGCCAGCGGCGGCCGTTGCTGTCCGACACAATCAGCAATCTTCCATTGCTCGTGGTTGTTGAAGCCTCGCGCGTGAGCGTGATGCGGTTGCCGTGGCTATCTTCAACTGCCATGAGCTGGGTACTGAAGGGATCCGTGAGAGAAAATTCCATGACCTTGCCGCGCTTCATGCGCAAGCGCGCGATGCCGTTCCCTCGCGTGACCTCCATGCCTTGCGCGCCGGCACGGCCGCCACGAGAACGATAGACACCATCGGCATCCCGCACGAGCGTGTAGCGCGTGCCACGGGGTGTAACCACGGTATACGACGCACCGCCGCCAAGCAGTCGCCACTCGTAATTCATCCAGGTTCCGGTGCCGAACGGTCCGTCGCGTTCAGTGTTCGAACTGTAACGGCATTCGATTGACGCCGGGAAAAGACCATTGATCGAAAGCGTGTGATCGTCCAGCACGGAGCCGATGCCGCTGGGAAGATCAACAGGATTGCCGCCGCAGGGTCCGCCACCATCGCCACCGGGCGGTGATGGCGGCGGAGCCGGCGGGCTGGGGAAGCTCGCACCACAACAAAAGCGGGGAATACCGACTCCGGGATCGGAAACGATGCTGAGTCCGTCGTCAGAGACGGTGCCCTGTCCCATGATGCGCCACTGGTTGGATTCGGGATCGGGATTCGGCGTTTCGTCGTAATACCAGAGATTCACCTTCTCGCCCGGCAGCATGCCGAGGTCGTTGCGCATGGTGACGGGAATCGGCTCGCTCGGCTCCGCGCCGCCGGGACGAAAGAAGTAATAGAGATAGACGCTGTTGGTGGTCACGCCTTCGGGAATCGGGCGGATCGGCAGACGATCCGGCGGAATGACGCGCACGCTGATCTTGTCTATTGGCTCGCCATCCCAGCCAGTGAGCACGGCGCCTTGCGGAATACGCAGTTCGTAGTCAGGCAGTTCGGGATTGGTGACGCTCGCCGCCTGGCCGGGAACGATATTCGTGAAGCTTGAGGTATCGACGGCGGAGAGATAGCTCGTGAGCGAGCGATTCGCCTGTGCAGGAACGATGCTGACCGGCATGACAATGCGCGAGGCGTAATGCACTTCGGCGGTGTTGTTGGTATGGCCATCGATAAGAATGACTTGATCGCCGGTGAGTGGCGGATCAACGAAGAGGTAACTACCGGTGGAATCAGTTTCGAGCACTTCGTCGCCAAGCTGCACGAGCGCATCGACGAAGGGGCGATCGTCATCCGCGTGCAGCACGCGACCGCCGAGCGTGGTGACACCCGGCGCAAGGATGACCAGCGTGATTTCGATCTCGCGCGTAACCAGTTTTCCGTCGACAAGGCCGGTGGCTCGCACACGAACGATGTATTCACCCGGAGGCGCCTCGCCGGTGAACGTGAGCGTCACCGGCTGGTTTGCCGCGAGACGGCCGTGATCCAGTGAAACGGTGACGCCTTCCGGCAAACCTTCGAACTGCAGATTGACGAGCTGCGCGTAATCGATCAGGCCGAGGCTCGCGAGTGTGAGCACGGTGTGTGCGTAACCTTGTTGCGGCAGTTGCACTGTTTGTTCGCTGACGCCGATGTCGAAATTTTCGCGCAAGGTAACGGTGAAAGGTGTTGTGGCGGTATGTGCGCCGTTCGCGTTTTCTACACGGACTGCGCCGGTGCTCGCCGAAAGTGGAACGATGACATCGAGTTGCGTCGCTGTGACCCGACTGATGATTGCGGACGCGCCATTGAACGTCACGCGGTTGCCGTCGAGCGAGAGCGTGTCAAAGCCGCCGCCGATCAAGGTCACGCGCGTGCCGGCGGGACCATGCGTGGGTTCAAGCGCATCGATACGCGGGCCTTCGGATTCGATAGTGAGATTCAGCGCGGCTGGCGCAGAAATATTGCCGGCGAAATCCGCAACAGTTGCAGTGAGGTAGTGCGTGCCTTGGGGAATATCGGCGGCGGGTTGGCAGATGGACGCGCTCTCATTCGTCTCGCAAATGGTTTGAAGCGCGACGCCGTCAAGATTCAACCGGAGCGTTTCTGCATCCGCGCCGTCACCTGCATCGCTCCAGGAAACGCCGAGCGGCGTGCGCGGGTCATTGCTTGTTGTGTGGTCTTCAGGAAAGTCGAAACGGATTTCCGGCGCGATGCGATCGCGATACTGCGCGAGTGCAAAGATATTGCCTGCAGCGGGTACGGCAATGTCTACCGTGCGAGTGCCATCGGCGATGATTCGTCGCACATGCCCCTGCGTTGCCAGCCACACGCCGCCGGACGCGTCGTCTGCGATCAGTTCGGAAATGTATGCCGGATAACCATTGGGTAACGTGATATCGCTGAACGGCATGACGACGACGTTCGCTTCGTCGTTTGTATTAATGTATGCCGCAACTTCCCCGCCAGCCACCCACAGCCCGCCATTGCCGTCCGTAGCCGCGTGCACGGGAGCAAGCAGGGTCTGTACGGGAACCAGCGCGCGCTGCTGGCCAGTCTCGGAATACAAGGCCGCGCCGTGCGCGCCGACCAGCCAGATGCCATCGCGCACGGCATCGGCAACGACGACGGATGCCGCAAGCGACGGATCGCTGAATGCAGCAGTCAAATCCGAACCCGCTTCCACAAACCACGCGCCGTCATGTGCCGCAAGCCAGAGCCTGCCGTCGGCGGCGAGGTCCGCAGACCAGAACATCGTCCCGTTTACCGGCCAGCGCTGCTGCAAACCGCCTTGCATGTCGAAACGGAACACGTTGAGCGGATCGGCGACCCAAACGACATTTCTCTCGGGATCCAGCTCCAGCATGTTGGCGAGCATGCTGCCGTCAACCGGCAGCTCGCTCGCGCTGAACAACTCGCCATCAGCACCATAGTGATAAAGCACGTTGTTCGACAGCAGCCACGCGTCGCCCGTCCGCGGATGCGTTGCAATGGCATCTATCGCCGCGCCCGGCGAAACCAGTGCGCTGGTTTCGCCGTTCATGACATTCACGCGACGCGCACCGTCCATGCCGGCGAGCCAGAGATGGCCTTCGGCAGTCGGGGCATCCGACGCGGCAACATTGGCCGAGGCCAACACCAGGATAACAAGAGCGACCAATCCGTTTTTCATTCGTGCATCCCTGCAATATCTGTTTATTTTTCAGCGTTCAGCTTAACGGCATCAACGGCACGTGCGCCGGCAGCGTGACTTCCCGGCCGCTGACAGTGACCAGCGTGACAGTGGATTCGCCATTCAACGCAGCACTCAGCCTGACGCTTTCGACACGCTCGCCGCCGGTGTGAACCGACAAGGCTTCGCCCACGGCTTCGATCACGGTGTAGGTCGTCTGTGCGAACAGCACGCTCGGCCCGGCGGGAATTTCGATGGCTACGCTCGCGCTCGCCTGCTCCGTGCTGCCGGTGAGTGCGGGACTGACAACAAAACTGCTGTCGCCATAAGCCGGCGTGATGGTGAGCTTGACGGTGTTGCCGACTGGCACGCCGGTGGTTTCAAACTCGACGATCACGGGATTGGGCGCATCGACGGGAAGCACGATGTCGCCGTTGCCCGTTGGTTGCGCCGGCGCATCGATACCCGCGACACGCGTGATGCGCAAGCTGGGCAAGCCTGCAATGAATACGGGCGCGGGCTCGTCGAAGGAGAATTGCGGATCGGTGTTCGCGGTGCGCGCGAAGCTTTCGGCTTCGAGACGGATACGGCCTTTGCCGCCGTCGCCGCCATTGCAGTATTGGGAAGCCGCTGCTGTCCCATTCAAACCACCGCGCGCCGTAATCGCACCATTGCCCTCGATGCGCGTGGCAACGATGCGAATGGCGCCGCCACTGCCGCCTCCACCGGTGCCACCGACACCGATACCGGACGCCTCGCCTGATGATCCGCCGTCCGCGCGAATGGCGCCGCTGGTGGTGGTGATACGCACCGTGCCGGACGCGGCAATCAACAATGCGCCACCGGCGCCACCGCCGCCCGAACCATTGAATTCCACACCACCACCAGCACCGCCGCCGCCCGAGCCGCCAACCAGCGGCAACAGGAATTCGGAGCCGTAGCTCGGCCCGCCGAGCGCGACTGAGGGATGATAGCTGACCCATTGATGACCCGAACCGGCAACCCCAAACCCGCCTCCTCCGCCACCGCTTCCGCTCGACATGCCGGATATGCCTGAAGGGCAGGACTGATACAGGGAGCCACCTTGCCCCGCTCCGGGTCCGTGCCCTTCGCCGCCATGCTGCACGCCACTTTCACCGCCGCGGCCGCCGTCATAACCGCCCGCTCCGCCGAGTCCAGGCAAGCCATCGTCACCGAGATTGCCGTCGCCTGCGGCACCGGCCGGCATGGACCAGCCGCCGTTCACGTGCAAAGTCCCATCAATGATGATGTCGCCGCTTGCGAGCATGACGACGGGCGTGTTGGTCGCGTTACGTGTGAATGTCACGGTCACGCCGACCGGAATGTTGACGCTGGTGAAGTTGAAGATGCCGTCTGGCGGAAGTTGCAACACGGTATCGACGGTCGGATTGAACGCGCCGTCCGATCCGGTACTGCCGCTGTCGTGCGCGCCAGCAGCCAACGGCAAAAGCGACGCGGCAAGAAACATCGTGCATAACGTTTTCGTGCTTTCCCTGCGGTTCATGGTGATGACTCCCTGCGTTCCTGTCCGCTGCGGACGTGAATGGTTTGTTTGAAGAAGATCATTGGGGTACGGATTCAAAAACGGTAAAGGTGTTCGCGGGGGCAGCGTTTCCGGTGCTGACGGCACCCGGCACTGCCACTCGGATCACGCGCGCACCCAGCGGTGCATCCGCATCAACGGACATGTTGACGGTCAGTTCGGTGCCTTCGGCGTTAACGCTGATGTATGGCGAGAAACGCAAACCCTGCGCCGGCTCCGCCGCCACTACAAAGGCGTTGAACAGATTGCGGCCACGAATCAGCAACGTCATGGCGTCGCCGCGTCCTGCGAGAATCGGCTCGATGGAAAGAATTTCTGGCGCGGCGTGGCCGACACGAAACTGCGACGCACGCGGATTCGCAAACAATAACGGCGTGCCATCGGCGGCTTGCAAGACCACGCGATGCGCTTGCGGCAAGGCATCGGCGGAAACGGCGACGTTGAAATGGAGTTCGTCGCCGTCCGGACCAACAACCGGGGTCTGCTGGATTGTCAGTCCTTCGCCGGGTTCGAAGGCGACGTTCGTCACTTCGTCCAGATCGTGACCGGAAACAACGATGTCGAGGACTTCTCCGGGTAACGCTGCATCCGGCGTGATTGCATATCCCATTGGACCTTTCGCGATACGCAAAGCGGTTGCGATTGGTGTGAAGTTGCGTTCGACCGCCTCGTCGGGCCTCTGTCTGTCAACGCCAAGCGATGCGGACGCGACCGTCGTCAACTCAGGATCCGGCTCAGCCTCGACATGCGGACGTGTCACGCCGACAGAAACAGCGGATAACGACGGATATGTCGGTCCCGGCTCGGCGACAATTTGCACCGTGTTTTGCGGCGTGGGTGCCAGGCCCGAACTACCGCTGGCGGTGACGACTTCCACCACACGCGCGCCGATTGGCGCGACGGTGGAAACCGCGACTTGCGCCGTCAGCACTGCACCGTCGGGGGTCACGCTCACTGATCCGGTGATGATGCCTTCCGAAGGAATGAAACGCACCGAACCCTCGCGAAGATTTTCACCGCCGATGCGAATGGTCGTGTTCGGTTCTCCTGGCAGAAGGTGCAAGGGCGAGACGGAATGCATCACCGGCGGCGGCAGCACGATGGCGAAACGATTGGCTTCCGATGTGACGGGAGGAACCGTGCCGCTTGCGCCGGCAACGCGAATCTCGCGAGTGGTCAGTGACGCGTCTTGCGCGATCGTCAGTTCGAGGCTGATCGATCGCCCGTCGGGAGCGACAACGGGCGACGATACGGTGATTCCATCCGGCGGGTTAAAGGTCACGCTATTCGCTGACGTCAGGCCGTGGCCTTGAATCGTCAACGTCGTCCCGGTTCCGGCAATTCCCGCAGCGGGTTCGATTCCGGTAATCGCAGCATCGGTTATCAAGCCGACTGCCGATGATTGCAAGCCGATGTCGCGCTCTTGCGAATGCGTCGGTTCGTCCTTCATCACGCCGAGGATGGCTCCCGCCAGCACCGGCACTTCCATGACGTTATCGACAACCACATGCAGCGTATTGCCCGGCGTCGGTGTTGGATCGGACGTGCCGCCCGCAGTGGTCACGGTCACTACCCGAGAACCGGTTGTCGTGTCCGGCGCAAGCGAAATCCGGGTCGTCAACAGCGTGCCGTCGGCATTCGTCGTGAAGGTCTGCCCCACTGTGATGTCATCATCCGGCTCGACGTTGATTGATCGCACGTCATCGAGGCGGCGTCCGCGAATTGCCAACGCCACCGAAGTGTCACCGGGGTAAAGCACAACCGGTGACACCGAATCGATAACCGGTGCAGGCAAGGCGATCCGCAAGCGATCAGCAAACGGAGCAGCAGGAAAGTAGGTTGTTCCATTATCACGCGTGACGACAACGCGACGCAGGCTTGGCGCAGCATCGTCATTGACGGATAGCGGGAAGACGAGATCGTTTTCTTCGATCGATACTTCACCCATCACAAGACCGTCGGCAGGCAAAATTGCGACGGACGTGGCGCGTTCCAGTCCGATGCCCGATACCCGTATCGGAACAGCGTCGGCGCCAACGAGGACAACGGACGGTTCGATCCCCGTGATGGATTGCCCTGTATTCACGCCGACTTGTGCGCCGGCAAACTCCACGAAACGATCTTCGGGCGACGGCGATTCCGGAACCCTGAATAGTCCCAACAACGACGCGTAACTGGTGTTCACGCCAGCAAAGTCATCGGTGATGAAAACAGGAACGCGCGTGTTTCCGAGCGTTGTGGAAGCGATGTCCAGAAATGCCTGGCCCGGCTGCAGGCCGCGAAGCTGTCCGTTTGCCTGCGTACTTCCCGCCGGAATGACGAGCGAGGCTGTCGATACTTGCAGCGCGGCGTTGAGCGAACTGATCTGAAATTCGTGCGTCACTGAGTCTGGATGTGAAAGCCGCAGCGTGAACGGCCGAATGCTGCCGTCGGGCGGAACGGCGAGCGGCGCGGGCGTGACGTAGACCTGGGGCAACGACGGCGTTATCTGCAAAGGCACGATCGTGGTGCCGCCCGCCATCGTGAAATACAGTGCTTGCTCGCCAGCAGCA
Organism: Gammaproteobacteria bacterium; assembly: GCA_036381175.1. GTDB lineage: Bacteria > Pseudomonadota > Gammaproteobacteria > Natronospirales > JAJUFS01 > JAJUFS01. The sequence goes on along the minus strand of DASVDI010000026.1, from coordinate 49,794 downwards.
TCACAATGGATACGTAAGGTGAAACTCACGCCTTCGTCCGTGTAACGAACGTTGTAAACCTCAATGGCGGAAGACGAAGCCGTGATGCGGACGCCGTTGAGGTTCTCGCCGACCAAGACGACTTCCATTTCGCTAGCGCAACGTAAAGAATCAAACCCGAGATCCGGAACTGTCGGCGGCGCAAGCTGCGCATCGCTTTGAACGTGCAGCAAATTTCCCGCCGCATCATAGAAATAAGAGGAACTGGTAACGTCTGTCGGAACGACACGGATGAGCCTGCCAAGCTCGTCGTAATCGTAACGTTCGTCAGCGGCGAACGCGGGATGGTGCCCAACAATCAACGCGATGAGCAGCGCGTGCAGAAAAACCTTGTTGAGCATGCTGATTCCGTCCCTGGAAAGCGTAGAAGAGCGCGTGGGAGTCAATCGTTTTTGATCGCCGATCCTGCCGGATTCTCTGGCGGTGCGTTCGCGGCGGATCGTGCCGACCATTCAGCCGCCTGCGCGTAATCCTGTTTTACGCCACGCCCGTACGCATACATTGCTGCGACGGCAGCCTGCGCCGCGGCGTCACCTTGCTCCGCCGCCGCCAGATACCAGCCGAAGGCCGCGGGCAGATCGATCGCCATGCCTTGCCCCTTGCCGTAGGCGTCGCCCAGCAATCGTTGCGCGATGGCATTTCCAGCCTCCGCTGCGACAACTATTTGCTCCACCGAGAGGGTTTCACCGCTCGCCAAGCGTTCTTCGAAAGACAGCCGTGTATCGGCAGGAGTTATTACGAGCGGTTGTATCCATGCGAAAGTCACGCTCAAGGCATATACCGTCAACACCGATGCGAACACGCAGACTCCGACAAAATGTTTGCGTGGCACGGATGGAGACGAAAGGTTGTCGTGCTTGTTGATGACGGTCATTGCAGCCCACTCGTCAGTTGAAACAAGGTGTGGTTTGTAATGGCAGATTGACTGCGCGTCTGTCGGGGCTTTCCTGATTTACTGAAGCGAACCGTGAAGACACAAACAAGATTTTTTACGCACAGATAAAAAAACGCCCCGGACAAGCCGGGGCGTTTCCTGTTGCACAAGATAGTTATGGATCAGGTCGCTTCACGTCGCGTCGCCGCCCGATACAGCAGCCACGCCAGCAGGGCGACAACCGCAAGCCCCGGGAAGCCGCCGAAGGGCGAATCGGCAATAGCGACGACGTCGCGTTCGCCGGACAGCACGATCGGAATCGCCATGATGATGCCGATCAGCGCCTCGCCGGTAATCAGGCCAGCGGCGAACAACGTGCCGTTGCGAAGGTTGGTGGCGCGCGAGCCGGGATTGCCATGCCGCGCATTCCAGCGTGAAACCAGGTGCGCGAGGATGCCGCCGAAAAGAATCGGCGTGAGCAACTCCAGCGGCAGGTAGATGCCGATGGCGGCAGCCAGCACCGGTACGCGGAAAGTGCTTCCCCGATGTTCGAGCCACTTGTCCAGCGCGATGACCACCGCGCCGACGAATACGCCAAGCCCAACCATGCCCCACGGTAGCCCGCCACCAAACACGCCGCTGGCGACGCTCGCCATCAGGGTTGCCTGCGGTGCCGTCAGCGAGTTCGGCGTGTCCGCCGTCGCAGGCCCAAGACCGTAGGCCTGCAACAGCAGGTTCAGGATGGGCGCCATGACCAGCGCGGACGCCACCGCGCCAACCACGAGCATGATCTGCTGCTTCCACGGCGTGGCGCCGACGAGATAACCCGCTTTCAGGTCCTGCAGGTTGTCGCCGCCGATGGCCGCGGCCACGCAGACGACCGCGCCGATCATCACTGCCGCCGCCGCGCCATTCGCCGCATCGCGTCCGAGCAATGCCGCCAGCACGAGCGCGGCGAACAGCAATGTCGCGATCGTCATGCCGGAGGTCGGATTGTTCGAGGAACCGACGAGACCGGCCATGTACGACGACACCGCCGAGAACACGAAACCCGCAACCACCATGATGACCGCCATCGCCGCGGCAACGCCCGCGGAAGCAACGATGTTGTGATAGAGCGCGTAGATGGGAATGACCATCAGGATGCTGCCGATCACGATCCAGCTCAACGGCATGTCGCGTTCGGTGTCGGGCACGGCACCCTCGCCTGCTTTCAGCTTGCCGGCGTGCGTGGCGCTGCGAATGCTCGCGACCAGCGAGCCGCGCATCGCAATCAGCGACCACACGCCGCCGATCAGCATGGCGCCGACGCCGACGTAGCGGATTTTCGTATCCCAGATCAGATAGCCGAAATCGATCGCATCCGGATTTGTCGCGGCGAATGCTGCGAGGTTCGGATCGAGCGACGGCATGGCGGAATAGATCGGCACCAGCACGTACCACGCGAACGCGCCGCCGGAGAACACGACGATCGCGATGTTCAGCCCGATGATGAAACCGACCGAGAGCAAGGCAGGGGAAACATTCGTGCCGACGTAACCGACGCTGCGACCGATGTACGCCGCACCTTCCGCCGTCCCGCTCCACAACCGCAAGCCCGTCTCGCAGAATTTCGCAAAGCCGCCAGCAAGCGCGGCACCGGCGAGATATTTCACGCCACCGCCACCGGACGCGCCCGAGCGCAGCACTTCCGCCGTCGCCATGCCTTCGGGGAACGGCAGTTTCTGTTCGATAATCAACGCACGCCGCAGCGGCACCGAGAACAGCACGCCGAGCACGCCGCCGATGCCGGCGATTGCCGTTACCCACCAGTAATCGAACGTGTCCCAGTAGCCGAGCAAATACAGTGCGGGCATGGTGAAGATCACGCCGGCAGCGACCGCCTCACCGGCGGACGCGGTTGTTTGCACGATGTTGTTCTCGAGAATGGTGTGACTGCGAAACAACCGCAGGATGCCCATCGAGATCACCGCCGCCGGGATCGACGCCGACACCGTCATGCCGGCGAACAGGCCGAGATACGCGTTCGCGCCCGCCAGCACGATGGCGAGCACAATGCCGAGCACGATCGCCTTGATCGTGACCTGCGCCATGGAAGGTTGATTGCTCATTGTTGTCCCCTCTGGAGAAACGCCCCGTCGTTGTGGCGGGGACGTTACGCTCATTCTTCTAATATCGTTCTACGCGTGGATGCAGTCGATTCCGCTGTAAAAGCTGGCGGATTACGCGAGCTGCCGCTCGCTGATCCGCCCTGCGCCCTGGAAAATCCCCCCGGCGTGCTGCGCACGCCGGCCCCCTTTTGCCAAAGGGGGCGACTTCGCTTACTGCTACCGCAAGTCCTGATAAATCGGACTTCGATGAAATTGAACGAGGAACTCCCTCCCTTTTTCAAAGGGAGGGCCGGGGAGAGATTTTCTCCTTCACCAGCCGCACTGCTTGCCCTGATTCTTTTCTTCAAGAAACGCCTGCAACGGCTCGAAATACTCCAGCAATGGCTCGCCGCTCATTTCGCGCGTGCCGGTGAGCTCGAACAGCGTTTCCTGCCACGGCTGGCTCGCGCCGTTTTCCATCATCGCCTGGAAACGCTTGCCGGCTTCTTCGCTGCCATAGAAAGAGCACTGGTACAGCGGACCTTCGTGGCCAGCGGCATCACACAACGCCTTGTAGAACTGGAATTGCAGGATGCGTGCGAGGAAGTAGCGCGTGTACGGCACGTTGGCGGGAATGTGATATTTCGAACCCGGATCGAAATCCGCTTCCGAGCGCGGCACCGGCGCCTGCACGCCCTGGTATTTCTCGCGCAACTCCCACCAGCCATCGTTGTAACGTTCCGGCGGAATCTCCCCCGCGAACACTTTCCAGCGCCATTGATCGATGAGCTTGCCGAAAGGCAGGAAGGCGACCTTGTTCAGTGCCATTTTCATCTGCCGGTTGATGACAGCTTCCTCGCTGGTCGTAACGTCATCGACGAATCCCTGCGAGGCGAGATACTCCGGCGTCATCGCGAGTTCGATGGTGTCGCCGATGGCCTCGTGGAAACCGTCGTGTGCGGCGTTCTGGAAAATCGTTTCCTGGTCGTTGTAGGCGAGGTAGTAATAAACGTGTCCGAGCTCATGGTAGATCGTCGTCAGGTCCTCGCCGACCGGCTCGATGCACATCTTGATGCGCACGTCGCCTTTTGCGTCCATGTCCCAGGCCGAGGCGTGGCAGACCACGTCGCGATCGCGCGGCTCGATGAACATGGCATTGTTCCAGAAGGAATCCGGCAGCGGCTGCATGCCGAGCGACGTGTAGAAGTTCTCCGCCGACTTCACCATTTCAAGCGCGATGTATTCATCCGCCTGGCGTTGCGCTTCGACAATGTCCTCTGGGTAACGGTCGCTTCCGAGCGCATTGACGAGTTCGTCCGCTTTCTCCGAGCGCATTTCCACCAGCGATTGCGTGACATTCAGATCCGAAACGCCAGGAAACGGCTCGACGATGGGATAGATGTTGCCCCACTCCTGCGCCCACATGTTGCCCAGCAGGTGCGCGGGGATGGGCTCGCCCGTCGGCACTTTTTCTTCGCCGTATTTCTGCTGCAACTCGTCGCGCACATAGCAATGCAGCGCGTTGTACAGCGGCTCCACCTGGCCCCAGAGGCGATCGAGTTCCGCCGCGAACGCCTCCGGCGGCATGTCGTAGGCCGAGCGCCACATCGCGCCGGTATCTTCATAACCGAGTTCCTTCGCGCCTTCATTCGTGAGTTCCACGAAGCGCTTGTACAGCTCCTGCATCGGCGACGACACGGTGCGCCAGCCGGTCCAGGCCATCAGTTTTTCTTCATAGCTCGCGTCGGGATCATCGATGATGTGTTCGAGATCGCCGAGCGTGTAGCACTTGCCGTCTTCCCCTTCCGGACAGTATTTCCCTGCGCCGTACATCGCTTCCAGTTCCGCGGCAATGCGCGCGAGCTCCGCCACCTTCTCGGGCGCGGAAGGCGCAGGCATGGATGAGTACGTCTTGATGAGCTGCATGGCGCGCGCGGTGTCGCCGGTGAGATCGAGCGCGTTGAAACGCTTGGAGGCTTCGATGGTCTCGGCGAGCCAGGTGAGGTAATCCTCGTTCGCGGCCGCCGCGATGAACTGCGCGTCATCGGTAATGTAGGTGGATGCGATCCATTGCGCCTTGCCGAGGTATTCCTGGTACTGCGCAAGTTCGGTGTTGACCTCTTCAACGAAAGCGTCCGCTTCTGAAACCGTCGCCTGCGCGGCAGCTTCCTCCTCTGCCGATTTCTCGCTGTTGCCGCAGGCGGCGAGCAGTAACGCAGCGATGAGTCCCGTGATTCTGAGCAACTGTTTCATGGCGATGATCCTGTTCGTGCAAGCCTCGAACGCGTGAGTGTATTGATTTCACGTCGAGCACGACAACTGTCTTCCCCTGCCGGCCCAAAAAAAAGCCGCCCCGAAAGGGGCGGCTCGACTCGATGCTGGCGATATCAGCGTATCCCGCCTGTCCACCGCTTGATGGGTTTCAGGAACACCAGGAACAGGACACCGACGAAGGCATACACCAGGAACAGCATCCAGAACTTGTCCGGCATGGTTTCCAGGCTTTCCTCCGCGCCCTGGCGGGCACTCAGGAATCCGGCCAGCAGGCCGGCAATCACGTTGCCGAGTGCCGTTCCGACGAACCACATCCCCATCATCTGCGAGGTGTAGCGCATCGGCGCGAGCTTGGTCACGGCGCTGAGCGCGACCGGGCTCAAACACAGCTCGCCGGTGGTGTGGAACAGGTAGGTCAGGAGAAGCCAGGTCGGCAGCACCTGGTCCTGGCTGCCCTTTCCGACCAGCAGCGCGGCGGCGCCGAACATGACCGCGAAACCCAGGCCCAGCTGGAACATCGCCAGCGCGAACTTGCCCGGGATCGACGGCTCCAGATTCCGCTTCGCCAGGAATACCCAGAACCAGGAGAAGAACGGCGCGAGGATGACGATATAGGTCGCGTTCAGGCTCTGGTACCAGCTCGCCGGATGCTCGAACCCGAAGAAGGTACGGTCCGTGAAGCGCTCGGCAAACAGGTTGAACGAGGAACCCGCCTGCTCGAAGCCCGACCAGAAAACGGCCGCGCCGAGGAACATCGAAATGATGACGCCGACACGCTTCTTCTCCGCGGTGTCGAGTCCGCCGAAGAAAAGGACATACGCGAAAAACAACGCTGCCGTGCCGAGAATGGCGTACGTGGTTTTCGCGGCCAATGCCTGCGCGTTCAACTCGAAGACGCCGGTCAGGCCGAGAATCACGATGAGGCCGAATATTGCGGCGCCCGCCCAGACCATCATCCAGTTGCGCCTGAACGCCGCCGGATCCATGTCCTTGCCATCCTTCTGATGCGGATGCAGGCCGGCTTCGCCGAGATACGGACGCATGATGCGGTACTGGATCAGGCCGAGGACCATGCCGACGCCGGCGGCGCCGAAACCGTAATGCCAGTTGACCTTCTCGCCAAGGTAGCCGCAGATCAGCGGCCCGAAAATGGCGCCGAGGTTGATGCCCATGTAAAAGATGGTGAAGCCGGCATCGCGGCGCGCGCCGCCTTCCGGATAGATTCCACCGACGATCGCCGAAATATTCGGCTTGAGCAGTCCGGTGCCGACGACGATGAACACAAGGCCAAGGAAGAACGTCGTGCTTTCGAGGCTCGCGCGGAATCCTTCGGAGAACGGGCCGAACCAGTCATTGATCAACGGCAAGGCCATCGTGAAATGCCCGAGCGCAATGATGATGCCGCCGTACCAGACGGCGCGTTGCTGGCCAAGCAAGCGGTCAGCCATCCAGCCACCGGGCAGCGCGGTCAGGTACACCGCCGCCGTATAGATGCCGTAAATAGCGTTCGCGGCCGTGTCGCTCAGGCCAAAGCCGCCGCCACCGCCTTCAACGATCGTTGCCGTCATGAAAAGCACCAGGAGTGCTCTCATGCCGTAATAACTGAACCGCTCCCACAGCTCCGTAAAGAAGAGGGTGAACAGTCCCTTGGGTTGCCCCAGCCAGGTACCCGAAGGCAGATTGCCAGCGTTCGTACTCATGAATCAGTCCCCTGATTTCGAATAATCGGTAAAAAAGACGCCCAAGGATTCCTGCTCGGGAGGCTCCCGTCAACTTTGCGACGCCGCAACGACCGGAAATTCGATTGGATTTCGATTTCGGTGGGAATGAATGGTCAATCTTTGGCGCTCGGCCGGTCGTCATGAAAAAACCCCGCGATCGGCGATCAGCGGGGCTTCTGAGGTATTGCGAAAAAACGGGCTGGAAAAAACTAGCTCGCTCGCGGTTGTTCGACTGTCGTTCCACCACGTTCGCTGCCGTGGCGTTCGGCCGCTTCAACAGCGACAAGCGCGATGACGATCAGGAAAAAAATTGCAAAGCCGGCTTCCTTGATGCTGATTCTCATGACCTTCCCCAGTATCTGTTATGGCACTGCGCTGAAACGACTCTTCGGCCGCTTCCGGCAATGCATACGATAACTATCCTTCTTTGAGGTTGGGAATACCCAATTTCCCGACATTGTGTCAGAAATTTCGGACAGGGATCGACAGATGTCTTCCAGGCAGAGGTCGTGCTCAATCGCAGGATGTGCGCCGCACCGACACCGCCAGGCGCCCGGGAATATCCACGAGCCGCTGCGTGACAACCGTACCGCGGGATTGCGATGCCACCGCATAGATTCCGGCTGCGGGGAACTCGAGCTGGTAATTCATGATCCAGGGCCGTGAATAACGCGTGCCGTGAACGCTCCCCGGACGATCGACATAGATCAGCATCGCGCTGCCCGGTATTTCGAGGTCCAGGCCGGTGCGGAAATTACTGCACCCCGCTGCGTGATTTGCCGGCTCATAGAAGGTGCCGATGCGTGCGATGCCTAGTTCGCGCGGGCTGGCAAGCTCGCCAGGATTGAAGCGGTCGCTGCGCGTCATTCGCGCGTGGACATTGACGCGCATCGCGAGGAGGGCTGTGGAAACGCGAACATTTTCCGCGCCGGGCCTCGAACGGAACAGCTCGCTGTCCACCGTCTTGCCGAGCAATCCACCGGGAACCGGTTTCAGGTACAGGCTTCCCGGCGGCACCCCACGTGCGCGTTCAATGGCAATCACGACATCGCCTTGCATCGGTCCGACAGTCGCAAGGCCGTTCGCGCATCCTGGAAGCGCGGCGCACAACAACGCAAAAGTCGCGCTTGAAACAACATTCCGCGATCGCGTCTTGCGAAACTCAGGGGCTGTTCGCGCTCGCATTGCTGTTCCCCGCGTGGCATGAAAAAGTGCCGGCGGGTACCGCGTTTACCGGTAACGAGGGGACGGAAACCAGGATGGACACAGCGCCGCGGCCGGCAGCTTTCACATTACGCAGCCGCGGATTTTTCAAAATACGGGAAAGAGGGGTTCGTGCCCGAGAAGAACTCGTAGGGGTATCTGGAAACGTGCAGGAGAAATATGCGCTTTCTGCTCTATCGACCTTCTTCCTTCCGCTGCGCCTCGACTTCCTTCCAGCCTTTCACGAACACGCGGCTCATGATGATGCCGATTTCGAACAGCAAGTACATCGGCAAGGCCAGCAAGGTCTGTGAAAAGACGTCCGGCGGCGTGAGAAACATGCCGACGACGAAACAGCCGAGCAACACGTAGCCGCGCTTGTCCGTGAGCGCGCCCGGTGTCGTGAATCCCGCCCATACCATCAAAACGATCGCGACCGGTATCTCGAACGCGAGACCGAAAGCGAAGAAAATCGCGAGCACGAAATCAAGGTACTCGCTGATGTCCGTCGTCATCGCCACGCCTTCAGGCACGACACCGGTCATGAACAGGAAAAAGATCGGGAAGACGACGAAATACGCAAACGCGATGCCGGCGTAGAACAGTGCGACGCTTGAAAACAGCAACGGCGCGAACAGCCGCTTTTCCTGCTTGTACAAACCGGGCGCGATGAACATCCAGACCTGGTAAAGCAGGTACGGCATGGCGATGAAAATCGCCGCCACGAACGCAAGCTTGAACGGCGTGAGAAATGGCGTGGTGACTTGCGTGGCGATCATGCCGGTGCCTTCCGGCAGGCGCTCGAGCAACGGTCTCGCCACCAGCGAGAACAGATCGTTCGCGAACGGCACCAGCACGGCGAAGATCACGATGACGGCGACAAGACCGCGCAGCAATCGGGAACGCAGTTCGTTGAGATGCGCGAGCAATGTGTCGCGCTTGGTGTCGGCGACGTTCATTGACCGTCGTTGCGTTTGGTTTCGGCGCGGGACTTCGCTTCCGGATTCTCCTCTGATGCGTTCTCTTCGGAATTCTTTTCGGATTCCTTCGCGCCGGATTTCGAGACTTCATCGACCTCGCGTTCCAGCTCGTCACGAATCGCCGCGACGCTCGCCTTCGCGCGCCCCGCGAATCGCCCGAGCGTGCGCATGATCCCCGGCAGGCGTTCCGGCCCCGCAATGATCAGCGCGAGCACACCGATGAGCGCGAGCTCGCTGAAACCGACATCGAACACGGCTTATTTCCGGTCGTCGCCGTTGTCGTTTTGGTCCTGGTCCGGATGCTTTTCGATGTCGCGACGGTGCTGCGCTTCCTCGCCGTCCTTCATCGAACTCCTGAAACCTTTCACCGCGCCGCCAAGATCGGAGCCGATGTTCTTCAATCGCTTCGTGCCGAAGATCAGCACCACGATCGCGAGGATGATGAGCAGTTGCCAGATACTGATGCCACCGAAACCCATGTTCGTTCTCCAGAGTTCGTCGAGACGGGCGAGCGCCCGTTAATGTTCCCGTGATAGGCGAGTTGTACGGGTGAAAGGATTTTAACCCGGATTGGCAGGCGAGCCGGTTACAAGCGGATGTCGAGACCGCGCATGGCGAGAAATTCCTTCACGCCATCGACCGTGTTCTTGCCCGAATGAAACAGGCTTGCCACCATCACGCCATCGGCGAGGCCTTCACCCAGCACCTCGGCAATATCTTCCGGCTCACCCGCGCCGCCGGCGACCACCAGCGGGACGTCGCTGATCGCGGCAGCGGTTTCCACCAGCGGCTGATCGAAACCCTTGCGCGTGCCATCGCAGTCCATGCTGGTCAGCAGTATTTCGCCAACGCCATAGTCCGCGAGGCGCTGGATCCATTCGCGCGCATCAACTCCGGTGGCTTTCTTGCCGCCGTGCGTCACCACTTCCCAGGCCGGTTCGCCGCGCGCGCCTTTTTTCCGGCGCACATCGACGGCGCCGACAATGCTCTCGCTGCCGAAACGGTTCACTGCGCGCAAAACGAGGTCGGGATCGAGAAAGGCGGCGGTGTTCAGCATGACCTTGTCTGCGCCGGCATCCAGCATGCGCCGGATTGCCTGCGTGTCGCCGATGCCGCCGCCGGCTGTCAGCGGGATGAACACCTGCGCGGAAACGCGCGACAGCACCTCGGCGAGCGTATCGCCGCGGCCACCACCGCTGGTGATATCCACCATCGCGAGCCCGTCGGCGCCCTGGTCCTCGAACGCTCGCGCAACGGCGACAGGATCGGCCTTGTCCTCGACATCCTGCATGCGGATGCCTTTCACCACGCGGCCCTTGAGCAGGTCAAAACAGGGAATGATGCGGCGGGCGAGCGTCATGTCAGGCGTTTTCTTCCACGAGCCGGCGCGCGGCCGTGAAATCCATGTCATGCAGGGCGCCGTTCACAACCGCACCGGCAACGCCCGCGGCAGCCAGTGCGCAGGCAGCTTCCAGTGATTCCAGCGAATCAATGTGGCTGGCGACAATCACATCAATGCTGACAGCGCCCGCGATCGTACGCGCCTGCTCGGCGTCCAGTGCAGCAGGACCGCCCTCCGCATCGACATCCCGGTAAACCACGCCGTGCACACCGTCGGACTGGAAATGCTCGACGAGGTCCACGAGATCGTGATTCGGAAGCTTGGAATGCGCATCGCCGATCATGCGCCCGTCACGCACGTTCATGCCGATCAGGATGTGACTCGGAAATTCCAGGCAAAGATCCTTCAGCACGTGCGGTGCGCTCGCGGCGCGATGCCCCAGCACCAGCCAGTGCGCGCCCGCATCCAGGTGTGACTGCACGTGATCTTCTTCGCGCACGCCGCTGACCACCTGGATCGCTACGCTACCGTCGAGCCGCCGCGCGATGCGCTCCAGCACATCAAGCGCCTGCGGCCGCTCGCTCGCCATGCTGTCTTCATCCACCAGTTGCAGGCGCGTGATGCCGGCATCGGCCAGCCTGGCTGCAAAATCCTCCGGCGTTTCGCGGTACGGCTTGCCGTCGACGCCGACGGCGCGGCCTTCCTTCAGCGCGATTGCGGGTATCAGCAACATCTCCGTTCTCCCCTTTGCATCCTTATAAGTCCGGCTCTTCGGTGGTATCCGGCCCGCTGTCCCAGTTGACGAAATTCGCCAGGAACCGCAAGCCGTTGTCATGGCTGATTTCCGGGTGGAACTGCACGCCGACAAAACGGCCTGCCGCGAGCACGACCGGAAATTTCTCCCCGTGTTCCGTGGTCGCGATGACTTTCCCGTCCGTCGCGTCCGCCCGCGCATGATGCGCGAAATAAAACCACGCGTCCTGCGGGATGCCTTCCCACAATGCGTGATTGCTTGAGCGATGCACGCGATTCCAGCCGACATGCGGCAGGCGCACGTCGTGCGTGCCGTGGGCGTTCAGCGCCCGGGTGTCGAAATCCAGCAGGCCGAGACCGGCGCGGCCGAGTGCATGCATGCCGGTGTTGATCGCCAGCAGCGGTTTTTTGCGCAGCAACTCCGGCAGCAACTCGGCCATGCCGAGTCGGCGCAGCTCATCGACGCATGCGCCAAGCTGTCCGGTTCCCGGCAGCACGACGGCATCGGCGCGTCGCAGCGCGTCGGGTTCGTAACAGCGGAACACGGTCGAGTCGCCACCGGCTTTCAGCAAGGCTTTCTCGACGGCCTGCAGATTACCGAGACCGTAATCAATGATGGCGACGCGGGACATGGAGGATTCCGGTGGGGACGGTTCGCAAGATAAAAAGGCGTGAGTGAAGTTGGCCGGTGATGATTCTTCGATGCCGCTAGTCTAGTACGCCACGTCGTCGAGTCAAAGCCAAAGGATTTTCAGGTTTCAAGCCAGAATGTAACCGGGCCGTCATTCACGAGGCTCACTTGCATGTCGGCGCCGAACTGCCCCGTGGCGATTTTCAGGCCCGAGGCATCGGCGTGCGCGCACAACACTTCGAACAGGCGTCGCCCTTCGTCCGGCGATGCCGCAGGCGTGAAACTTGCGCGCATGCCTTTTTTCGTGTCCGCTGCCAGCGTGAACTGCGGCACCAGCAGCAATTCGCCGGAAATGTCGCGCAGGCCGAGATTCATCCGCCCGTCGTCATCCGGGAAAACGCGGTAACCGAGCATGCGCTCAAGCAGTCGTGCCGCATGGGCTTCCGTGTCATGCTTCTCAACGCCAACCAGCACCAGCAGGCCGCGCCCGATCGCGCCGACGGTCTCCCCGCCGACGCTGACGCGCGCTTCGGTTACCCGCTGCAGCAGTCCGATCATTCCAGCACGGCTCGCAACCGGTCCATCGCGCGCACCAGCGCCGCGGTAATGCCCGGCTCCTTGGCCGAATGCCCGGCGTCCGCCACCCACTCGAACTCGGCTTCCGGCCAGGCCTGGTGCAGGGTCCAGGCGGCTTCCGGCGGACAGACCATGTCGTAACGGCCCTGCACGATGGCGCCGGGCAGATGGCGGATGCGTTCGATATCCCGCAGCAACTGGTCCGGTTCAAGGAAGCAGTCGTTCACGAAGTAATGCACTTCCAGGCGCGCGAGCGGCACGGCCTTTTCCGGCTCGGAAAACTTGCTGATCGCGTCCTCGTCGGGAATCAGCGTGGAGGCGCGCATCTCCCAGATCGTCCAGGCCTTCGCAGCCGCCTCGCGAACCGCCGAATCCGGATGATCCAGCATGGCCGCGTAGGCGTTGATCAGGTCGTCGCGCTTGCTGGCGGGAACCGGCGCCAGGAAATCCGCGTAATGCTCCGGGTAGATGTCCGGCGCGCCGTGCTTGTAGAACCAGTCGAACTCCGTCTCCCGGGCGAGGAAAATGCCACGCAGGACCAGCGCGCTGACGCGCCCGGGGTGTTTCTCGGCGTAGGCCAGCGACAGCGTCGAACCCCAGCTTCCACCGAACAACGCCCAGCGCTCGATGCCCAGCTTTTCCCGGATCGCCTCCATGTCATCGACAAGATGCCAGGTGGTGTTCGCGCGGGTTGCGGCGAAGGGCGTGGAACGGCCGCAACCGCGCTGGTCGAACAGCACAATGCGATAGAAATCCGGGTCAAAGAACCGCCGGCTGCGCTCATCGCTGCCGCCACCCGGCCCGCCGTGAACGAACAGCACCGGAACGCCGTCGGGATTACCGCATTCCTCGACGTAAAGCGTGTGGCCGTCCCCGACCGGCAACAGGAAATGCCGGTACGGCTCGATCTCCGGGTACAACTGCTGCATATCGCTCTCCTGCTGCCTGCGCGGCAGTGTAACGCAGGCAGCAGGCGCGCCGGCCGACGGCTTGTTCCGAAAATGCTTACAGGCCACCGTAGCCCGGGCTGATAGGCAATCCCCTACACCATTGGGAAACTGGCCACGCCTCGAGCCCGCAAGGTGGCGGGCGTCAGGGAGAACGAGGGAAGGGACCGGGCCACGGACGAGCAGGACGCCGGTTCCAATGCAAAACGCACTCAATCACCTCCAGCCATGAAGGCACTTGCCCCGGTCGAAAAGCCGGGGCATTTTTTTGTCCGCCCTGCGCGGGGAACAACGCGGGTGTCGCCAAGAAAATCCGGCAATGACAAATCCGGCCACTTGCCTGAACTGCGGTGAAACGCTCGCCGGGCGCTGGTGCCACGCCTGCGGCCAGAAGCGGCTGGAGCCGCGGGACCGCACACTGCGCTCCCTGCTGGGCGAGTTCTTCGGCGCCATCACGAACCTCGATGGCCGCGTGACACGGTCGTTCCTGTACTTGCTGTTCCGGCCAGCCCGGCTCGCCGCTGATTATCTCGGCGGAATACGCGTCCGTTACCTGTCACCGATCACGCTGTTTCTTGCCATCAACGTCGTCTACTTCTTCGCGCCGACGCTGACCGACTTCAACCTGCCGCTCGACAATCACATGCACGGCAATCTCCATTCCGCGCTCGTACGCCCGCTGGTGGAAGCGCGGCTTGCCGAGCGCGGCATCGAGCTTGCGGCCTACGCCGACCTCTTCAATGCCGAGTTGCTGAACCTCGCCAAGCTGCTCATCCTGCTGCACGTGCCGTTGATTGCCCTGGGCCTCGCGCTGTTGCACCCGCGCCGTCACCGTCCCTTCGCCGATCACGTGCTGACCGGCTTCTGGCTCATGGCGTTCATCCTCACGCACCTGCAGCTCACGCCATTGCTGCTCGCATTGCTGCTTGGCATCCTCGGCGTCAGCGGGATTCCGGGCTGGCTGCTGGATGTCGCTCTTCTCGGGCCGCTGGTCGCCTGGATATCGTTCCTGTTGCGGGGCGCATACGGTCAGCCCCTCTGGCTGGCCGCCCTGAAAATGCCGCTGACGATACTGGCGGCAATGTTTGCGCACCTTGTTTATCGCGCGGTGTTGTTCTTCGTCACCTTCGCGCGAACCTGAACTTCGATACATTCGCGGCAACCGGAACAAAGGACGATCAACATGAAACGCAGAGATTTCGTCAAGGCTGTCGGCGCGGGCGCGGTACTCGCGGGCGGACTTTCGGCGTGCGGGGGCGAGCAATCCGCGACGGCGGGCAGCAAGGCGCAAGACCGCGAAACATTCACCTGGCGCATGGTCACGACGTGGCCCGAAAATTTTCCCGGCCTTGGCACGGGTGCGGCAAGACTCGCGGAGCGGATCGAGGCGATGTCCGGCGGTCGCATGCGGATACGCATCTACGCCGCCGGTGAACTCGTGCCGGCACTCGAAGCCTTCGACGCCGTTTCGCGCGGCACGGTTGAACTCGGTCACGGCGCCGCTTATTACTGGAAAGGCAAGGCGCCCGCCGCGCAATTCTTCGCGGCCGTTCCTTTCGGCATGAACGCGCAGGAAATGAACGCCTGGCTGTATTACGGCGGCGGCGTCGAACTGTGGAAAACGGTCTACGAACCGTTCGGCATCTTGCCCGCACCCGCCGGCAATACCGGCGTGCAGATGGGCGGCTGGTTCAACAAGGAAATTGCCAGCGTCGCGGATCTCGAAGGCCTGCGCATGCGCATTCCCGGACTTGGCGCAGAAGTGCTTGAGCGCGCCGGCGGCGTGCCGGTGACCTTGCCGGGCGGAGAAATCTTCACGTCACTCAAGACCGGCGTGATCGATGCAACCGAATGGGTGGGCCCATGGAACGATCTCGCCTTCGGCCTGCACCAGGCTGCGAAATATTATTACTATCCCGGCTGGCATGAAGCGGGCTCGACGCTGGAATGCCTCATCAACAAGACGGCGTTCGAATCACTGCCCGAAGACCTGCGCGCTGTCGTGCTCGCCGCCTGCCAGTCGATCAATCTCGACATGCTCTCGGAGTTCACCGCGAAAAATCCCGCCGCGCTCGTTGCGCTTAAAGACGAACACGGCGTGGACGTTCGCCCCTTTCCCGAGGCCGTCATGCAGAAACTTCATGCGATCTCGCGCGATGTCACCGCCGAACTCGCCGCATCCGATCCGCTCGCGCAGGAAGTGCACGATTCGTACTTCGCCTTTTTCAAGAACGTTCGCGCATGGCATGAGATTTCCGAGCGCGCGTACTACAACATGCGATGAGAGTGGCGCACAAGCGGCCGGAGAACGCGCAACTTTTACTTTCTGAAAATGAAATACACCGCCCCCAGCAGGCACAAACCGGCCCACAGGTAATCCAGCTTCAGCGGCTGGCGCATGTAGAACAGCAGGAACGGCACGAACACCGTCAACGCAATCACCTCCTGCAGTATCTTCAATTGCGGCAGGGTCATCACCGTGTAGCCGGCGCGGTTGCCCGGCACCTGCAACAGGTATTCGAAGAACGCGATTCCCCAGCTCAGCAGGGCCGCGATGATCCACGGCTTGTGCGAAAGATTCTTCAGGTGCGCGTACCACGCAAACGTCATGAACACGTTCGAGGCCGTCAGCAGGATGATGGTCTTGAGGATGGGATGCATGCGCCCTCCGGATGGGAACGCGATGGAAAGTGCCGCGCAATCTAGGGCGTTTTTGCGAACGGCGCAACGGTCCGGCGGCGCCCGACTTTTTTACAACATCCCCGGCAACCACGTCGCCAATCCCGGCCACAGCGAAACAATCGCAAGCACCAGCAACTGGATGGCGACGAACGGAATCACGCCGCGGTAGATCGCGCCAGTGGTGATCTGGGGCGGCGCGACGCCGCGCAGGTAGAACAATGAAAATCCGAACGGCGGCGTGAGGAACGAGGTCTGGAGATTCAGCGCGATGAGCACGCCAAGCCAGACCGGATCAATTCCCATCGCGAGCAGCACGGGACCGACAATCGGCACGACGACAAACGTGATCTCGATGAAATCCAGCACGAAGCCGAGCAAAAACATCAACAGCATCACGATGATGAGCGCACCGGCAGCACCGCCCGGAAGGTTCGAAAGCAGCTCGTGCACGGCGGCATCGCCACCGAAACCGCGAAACACCAGCGAGAACACGGATGCGCCGATAAGGATCAGGAACACCATGCTGGAAATGCGCACGGTCTCACGCATGACCTCGCGCAACTTCTCGACGTTGAATTGCCGGTACGCGAGCGCCAGCAGCAACGCACCGGCCGCGCCAACGGCTGCCGCTTCCGTCGGCGTTGCGATGCCCGCGATGATGGAACCGAGAACCGCAACGATCAGCACCAGCGGCGGCAACAGCGCTTTAAGCACTTGCGTGACAAGCGGCCGTGAATCCGTCTGCACCATCATCGGCATCTTGTGCGGGCGCAGGAAGGCGACGCCAAGCAGATACACCGCGTAAAAGCCGACGAGCAGCAGGCCCGGCAACAGGGCACCGAGAAAGAGATCGCCGACGGAAACGGTCTGCATGGAAAATTTTCCTTGCAGGCGTTGCGCTTCCTGGAAAGCGGTGGAAACAACATCGCCAAGCAAGACCAGCACGATGGACGGCGGAATGATCTGACCGAGCGTGCCCGCGGATGCGATCGTGCCAGCCGAGAGCGCCGGATCGTAGCCGCGTTTCAGCATCGTCGGCAGCGAGAGCAAACCCATCGTCACCACGGTTGCCCCGACAATGCCCGTGCTCGCGGCGAGCAAGGCGCCGACGATCAGCACGGAAAGACCGAGCCCGCCGCGCACGCGGCCGAACAATCGCGACATGGTGTCGAGCAGGTCTTCCGCAATCTTCGAGCGTTCAAGCACCACGCCCATGAACACGAACAACGGCACCGCGATCAGCGTGTCGTTGTTCATGATGCCGAACACGCGGCTTGGCAGCGTCTGAACGAGGAAGAAATCGAAGCTGCCGGCGAGCCAGCCGATTCCCGCGAACATCAGCGCGACACCGGCGAGCGTGAACGCGACCGGGTAGCCGGCCATCAGCAGCACGATCACCGCGAGAAACATCACGAACGCCATCCATTCCATGTCAGTTTTCTCCGCGCAAGGTGTCGATCGCGCGCAACAGCAACGCGACGCCTTGCAACGCGATCAGCACCGCACTGACAGGAATGACGGTTTTCAGCAGGTAAACCCACGGCAGGCCGCCGGGTTCGCGCGACGCTTCAAGCACGGACCAGGAATCGGCGACGTACTCGAGGCTGACGATAAATAATAATGCTGCAACCGGAAAGAGAAACACGAGAGTGCCGATGACATCGACCACCGCGCGCCGTCGCGCACTGAAGCGGTGATAGAAAATATCGACGCGCACATGCGCATCGTGCTTGAGCGCGTAAGCGGCGCCGAGCATGAACACGGCGGCGTGAAAATAGCTGATCGATTCCTGCATCGCGATGGAACCGATTCCGAACACGTAACGCAGGATGACAACAACGAACGTGACCAGCACCATGGCGAGCGTGCACCACGCGACGCCGCGGCCGATCCATTCGTTGAGGCCATCAATGAGGGCCGCGACCCGGTTCATGCCGAATCAAAGCTCCAGCATCAGTTCGCGTTCTTCGCGCGACGGCTCGAAACCGCGTCCGCCGTAGTGATCGAAAATTGCCTGCACCACTTCTTCCGGCTCCTCGACCACGGTCAGAAGATCCATGTCCTTCGCATCCACCATTCCTTCTCCGACCAGCGTGCTGCGAAACCAGTCGAGCATGCCTTTCCAGAATTCCGCCTTGACCAGGATGACGGGGATGGGGCGGCTTTTTCCCGTCTGGATCAGCGTGAGAATTTCCGCGAGTTCATCGAGTGTGCCGAAGCCGCCGGGCATGACGATGTACGCCGATGCGTATTTCACGAACATCACCTTGCGTGAAAAGAAATGCCGGAAGTAAAGATCGATGTCCTGGTAATCGTTGGCGGATTGTTCGTGCGGCAACTGGATATTGAGACCGATCGATGGTGACTTGCCCTGCGCTGCGCCCTTGTTGGCAGCTTCCATCAAGCCCGGACCGCCGCCGGTGACGACGGAAAAGCCGGCATCGGAAAGCGCCTTTGCAATACGCACGCCGAGATCGTAATTCGGATGCTCCGGCGGCGTGCGCGCCGAACCGAAAATGCTCACTGAGGGCTTGATCGTGACCAGCTTTTCAAATCCTTCCACGAACTCCGCCATGATCTGGAAAATTTTCCAGGATTCGCGCGTGAGGGATTTTTCATGCTCCGTTGTCCGCTGCATGCGCGCGCGGAATTTCTCGTCTCTTGGAATCATCGCTTGTCATCTCCCGAACGCGTGAGGTTATCAATCAATAGCAATAGACAGGATTAACAGGATTTCAAAAAGCGATTTACGGGATTAAAAAGCGTATTCGAAAGAAGATTTTTACATGTGAACCCATAATAAATAATTCTTTAATCCTGTTAATTCTGAAAAATCCTGTTAATCCTGTCCATTGCCTTTCCCGGATTTCGCGCCGCCCTTCGGGCTGGCGCTTCATCCGGGCTACACATCACTTCTTCCAGAAAGCCGGAGTAAAAAGAATCAACAACGTGAAAATCTCCAGGCGTCCCAGCAACATCGCCAGCATCAACACCCATTTCGTCGCCGCCGGAATGCTCGCGTAGTTCGTCGCGACATCACCAAGACCGGGACCGAGATTGTTCAGGCAGGCGGCGACCGCGGAAAACGCGGTGACGTGATCGAGCCCCAGCGCCATGGTGACGATCATCAGGACCGCGAACACGACAACGTAAACCGAAAAGAAGCCCCACACCGCCGAAACCACTTTCTCCGGCACGGCGCGACTGCCCATCTTCGCAGCGAACTGCGCGCGCGGATGCACGAGGCGGCGTACTTCACGCACGCCCTGTTTCGTCAGAAGCACCCAGCGGATGACTTTCATACCGCCGCCGGTCGAGTACGCGCAGGCGCCGACAAAACTGGAAAGAATCAGCAGCACCGGCAACATGCCCGGCCAGTCGGAGAAATTTCCGGACACGAAACCGGTCGTCGTCATGATGGAAACGGCGTGAAAAACGGCACTTCGAATCGGTGTGCCGCGATCGTCCTGGTAATCGGCAACAAGCAGGTAAACGGACACGAACACCGCCAGCCAGAACAGGAGCAATACGTAGGTCCTGAATTCGGTGTCGCGCCAGTAGTGCTTGAGCGTGCCGCGATGGAACGCCTGGAAGTGCAGCGCGAAATTCGCGCCGCCGAGAATCATGAAAACGACGGTGACGATTTCTATGCCGGCGCTGTCGAAATAACCGATGCCGAGATCGTGCGTGGAAAGACCGCCGAGGGAAACGGTGGAAAACGAATGACTGACTGCGTCGAACCATCCCATGCCGGCGATCCGATAGGCAATCGCGCAGGCGACGGTGAACAACAGGTAGATCGTCCAGAGCGTCTTCGCGGTTTCGGTAATGCGCGGCGTGAGCTTGGTGTCTTTCGTCGGCCCGGGCGTTTCCGCGCGGTACAACTGCATGCCGCCGACGCCAAGCAGCGGCAGGATGGCGACCGCAAGCACGATGATGCCCATGCCGCCCAGCCACTGCAGCCATTGCCGGTAGAACAGGATGGATTCCGGCAGCACATCGAGACCCACGATGAGATCGGCGCCGGTTGTCGTCAACGCGGCGACGGAAACGAACACGGCATCGGTGACCGGCAGGCTCGTGCTGGACGTCAGCAGCAACGGTACCGCACCGGCGGTGCCAAGCACGGACCAGAACAAGGCGACGATCAGCGCGCCGTCGCGACGGCGGAGATCGCGGTGTCGCCGCCTGACCGGAAACCAGACAAGGCCGCCGATGGCGAACACAACAACGAAGCCCTTCAGGAAAGTGTCGAATTCGCCGTCGGAATAAAGCCACGACACGGCTGCCGGCGGCAGCATGGCCAGGCTGAAGACCATCAGCAGCAATCCGAGCACGCGTTGGACGGCGAGAAGATTCATGTCGGGCTAGTGCCTCCAAACATCCGGCACGAGCAGCGCCAGCACCGTCAGGATTTCCAGCCGTCCGACCAGCATCCCGACAATGCCGACCCACTTCGCAGGATCCGAAACCGACGTGAAATTGGCATAAACCTCACCCAGACCGGGGCCGAGATTGTTCAGCGTGGCCGCGACAGCGGAGAACGCCTCCACCTGGTCGAGTCCCGCGCCCATGAACAGCAGCATGAGAAGAACATAGATAAGCAGATATGCCGCGAAAAATCCCCAGATCGCCTCCATGACACGATCAGACACCACGCGTCCACCAAGCTTCACCGGCGCAACCGCATTGGGATGCACGATGCGCTGGATTTCGCGCATTCCCTGCTTGTACACCATCATGATGCGCACGGTTTTCATGCCGCCCGACGTCGAACCCGCGCAAGCACCCATGATGCTGACGAAAATCAGCAGCACCGGAAGAAATCCCGGCCAGTCGGCGAAGCTTTCTGTCGCGAATCCCGTGGACGTCATGACGGAAACTGTCTGGAACGCCGCGTTCATCAGGCGATCGGCAACGTTTGCCTGCGGGTTGTGCATCAACAGGTAAGCACATGCGATCAGGGACACGATGAGCACGACGAGAAGGAATGTGCGCGTCTCCGGATGCCGCCAGTACACGCGCGGATCCAGCGACTTCACCACCTGGAAATGCAACGCGAAACTGATGCCGCCGGCGATCATGAAAATCATCGCGATGATTTCGATGGCGTCGCTCTGGAACCACGCGATGCTTGCATCGTGCGTCGAGAAACCGCCCGTAGAAACGGTGGCGAAGGAATGCCCCAGCGCGTCGAACACCGTCATGCCGGCCGCCCAGTATGAAACCGCGCAGGCAGCAGTCAGCAACAGGTAAACGCGCAGGAATGCGCGCACCGTTTCTTCCAGCCGCGGCGTGAGCTTGTCCTGCTTGGAAGGGCCCGAGGCTTCCGCGCGGTATATCTGCATGCCGCCCACGCCGAGCACCGGCAGGATGGCGAGCGCAATGACGGCGACCCCAAGACCGCCGATCCAGTGCAACTGCTGGCGATACCAGAGAATCGCGTGCGGCAGTTCGTCGATGCCGGTGATGACGGTCGCGCCCGTCGTCGTCAGGCCGGAGACAGCCTCGAAAATCGCGTCAGTGAAAGACAGATGCGGTGCCGCGGAAAAATGCAGCGGCAGTGACGACACACCGCCGAGCACGACCCAGAACAGCGTGACAACGAGAAAGCCTTCACGCACGCGCAGCTCGCGATGATCGCGGCGTCGCGGCAGCCACAGCAAGATGCCCGCGGCCAGTGTGCCGATGAAGGTGTAGAGGAAAGGTTCGAGCGCGCCATCACCGTAGATGAGTGCCACGGCCACCGGCGGCAGCATGGCGGGACTGAACGCCATGAGGAAAATGCCGACAATGCGCTGGATCAGCCCGAATCTCATTGGAGCCCCTGAAAACGATTCCGAACCCGCGGGTTCGTCTAATCCAGCGCCGCTTCCACCTGGAACATTTTTTCAACGTCGCGGATCTGTTCGCGATCAACGAGGAAAAGAATCACGTGATCGTCAGCCTCGATGCGCACGTCGTGATGCGCCATCAGCACTTCATCGCCGCGCACGATCGCACCGATGGTGGCGCCTTTCGGCAGCTTGATTTCGGCAACCGTCCGCCCGACGACGCGCGAGGTTTCGCGCGTACCGTGCGCGATCGCCTCGATCGCCTCGGCAGCACCGCGGCGCAGCGAATGCACCACCACGACATCGCCGCGGCGAATGTGCGTCAGCAGCGCGCCGATGGTGATCTGCTGCGGTGAAATCGCGATGTCGATCGCGCCGCTCTGCACGAGATCGACATACGAGGGACGGTTGATGAGCGACAGCACCTTGCGCGCACCAAGGCGCTTGGCAAGCATGGAGGAAAGAATGTTCGCTTCCTCGTCATTGGTCACTGCGCAGAAAACATCCGTCGCCTCGATGTTTTCTTCGCCCAGCAATTCCTCGTCGGCGGCATCGCCGGAAAGAACGATCGTCTTGTCGAGCTGCTCGGAAATCTCGCGCGCGCGTTCGCGGTTGCGCTCGATGAGCTTCACCTGGTGCGTGGATTCGAGCGCGTTGGCGAGGCGCACGCCGATGTTGCCGCCGCCGGCGATGATGATGCGGCGAACGGGCTTGTCGAGCTTGCGCAGCTCATTGATGACGGAGCGGATATCAGCGCGCGGTGCGATGAAGAACACCTCATCATCCGCTTCGATGACGGTTTCGCCGTGCGGCAGGATTGCCTGGCCGCGCCGGTAGATGGCTGCGACGCGCGTATCGACATCGGGAATGTGATTCTTGAGGTTTCGCAGTTCCTGGCCGACCAGCGCGCCGCCGTAATACGCCTGCACGGCAACGAGGCGCACCTTGCCGCCGGCAAAATCCAGAACCTGCAACGCGCCGGGATACTGGATGAGGCGGCGAATGTAATCGACCACCAGCTGTTCCGGCGAGATGAGCATGTCGACCGGCAGCGCTTCCTGCGTGAACAACTGCGGCACGTTGAGATATTCGGCGGCGCGCACGCGCGCGATCTTGGTCGGCGTGCGATACAGCGTGTAGCACACCTGGCAGGCAATCATGTTGGTTTCATCGCTGTCGGTGACAGCGATGACCATGTCGGCCTCATCGGCGCCGGCTTCGTGAAGGATTTCGGGATGCGAGGCGTGACCGCAGACGGTGCGGATATCGAGACGCTCCTGCAGGTCCTGCAAAAGCTCCGTGTTGCGATCGACCACGGTGATATCGTTCGCTTCTTCGCGCGCAAGACTGTACGCGACGGTGGACCCGACCTGTCCGGCACCCAGAATGAGGATTCTCATGGGGCGCGAACCTTACGGCGATGGTTACCTGCTTGCAAGCCGTTTGCCACGCTGTCCGCCTTCTTTTTCTTGCCGTTCATTCGAAACGGCTTCGGGACGATTCTTATTATATAGATGTATCGCGAAATTGCCGGGAAGACGGTGTAGCCCGGATGACGTTGCGCGCCAGCGCAACAGAATCCGGGATCATGACCAATCCCCGGATTTCAGCGTGCTGCGCACGCTTGCATCCGGGCTACGATCAGCGAGCGTAGGTTGGGGTGAGCACCGCGAACCCCAACAATCCTGCTTGCCCACGTTGGGGTTCGCGGTGCTCACCCCAACCTACACAACCTCGAGATTCGCAAAACCAAGAACGAGCCACTTCGTGCCCGCGTCATCGAAATTCACCTGTACGCGCGCCTGGCTGCCTGCGCCTTCGTAATTCAGCACGATGCCGTCACCGAATTTCGGATGCCGCACGCGCGCGCCGAGATTAAGGCCCTTCGGCGGTGCGTCGATGGGCGCGGCGGCACGGCTGCGGTTTGCGAAAGCA
Organism: Gammaproteobacteria bacterium; assembly: GCA_036381175.1. Taxonomy (GTDB): domain Bacteria; phylum Pseudomonadota; class Gammaproteobacteria; order Natronospirales; family JAJUFS01; genus JAJUFS01. Next base: position 25,913 of record DASVDI010000026.1, on the reverse strand, counting down.
GGCCTGCTCACCTGCACGCGTGGACGAATTTCATATAAAAGATCCGAGGGAATCTCGCGCAGGAAGCGCGACGGCGCACCCATCTGCTCCACGCCCCACAGCCGGCGCTGTTCCGCATAGGACAGATAAAGATTCTTCATCGCGCGCGTCATGCCGACGTAGCAAAGGCGGCGTTCCTCTTCGAGGCCCATGCCGTCGTCGAGCGAACGCTGGTGCGGAAACAGACCGTCTTCCAGTCCGCACATGAACACCAGCGGAAACTCCAGGCCTTTCACGGAATGCAGCGTCATCAACTGCGCGCAATCTTCCCACTCCGCCGCCTGCGCTTCGCCGGCTTCGAGCGCGGCGTGACTTAAAAATGCGGCAAGCGGCGGCAGCGCTTCTTCACCCTCCGGAACATCGGCGGGATCAAAACCGCGTCCGGCGCTGACAAGTTCCTCAAGGTTTTCGATGCGCGCCTCGCCGCGCTCGCCTTTCTCGCGGCTGTAATGATCGATCAAACCGGAACCCTGCACGACGTGATCGATCTGCTCGTGCAGGTCGAGTCCGCGCACCGCCGCATCCATTTCATCGACAAGATCGAGAAAGATTTTCAATGCATTTGCGGCGCGTGCAGGCAGCCGATCTTCCGCGATCACGGTGAGTGTCGCCTGCCACAGGGATTGCGCATGTTCGCGAGCGACCTGCCGCACAACGTCCAGCGTCTTCGCGCCGACGCCGCGCGTCGGCAGGTTCACGACGCGCTCGAACGAGGCGTCATCATTGCGATTTTCCAGCAAGCGGAGATACGCAAGCGCGTCCTTGATTTCCTGGCGCTCGAAGAATCGCAGGCCGCCATAAACGCGGTACGGCACGCCGGCATGGATAAGCGCTTCCTCGAAGACGCGCGATTGCGCGTTCGAGCGATACAACACCGCGCAATCACTGCGCTGTCCGCCTTCACGCACCCATTCGCGAATGCGCTCGACCACGAACTGCGCTTCATCCTGTTCGTTGTATGCCGCGTACAAACGAATCGGATCGCCTTCCTCGTCGCTGGTCCAGAGATTCTTGCCCATGCGATCGCGGTTGTTCGCGATCACCGCGTTCGCCGCTTTCAGGATGTTGCCCGTGGAGCGGTAATTCTGTTCGAGGCGCACGACCTGCGTGCCGGGATTGTCCTGCTGGAAACGGTGAATGTTCTCCACCCGCGCGCCGCGCCAGCCGTAGATCGACTGATCGTCGTCACCGACCACGAAAGGTTTTCCACTCTGGCCCACCAGCAGTTTCACCCACGCATATTGAATGGTGTTCGTGTCCTGGAACTCATCGACCAGCACATGACGGAAACGTCCCTGGTAATGTTCCAGAAGCGACGCGTTGTCGCGCCACAACTCCAGCGCGCGCAACAGCAGCTCCGCGAAATCCACCAGCCCCGCGCGGTCACACGCTTCCTGGTAAGCAGCGTAAAGCTGCACCATCTGGTTGTGCACCGGATCGTGTCCGCCCGCAATATTTCCCGGGCGCAGGCCTTCATCCTTCTTCGCGTTGATGAACCATTGCACCTGCTTCGGCGGCCAGCGCGACTCGTCGAGATCCAGCGATTTCACGATGCGGCGAATCTGCCGCAACTGGTCTTCCGAATCGAGAATGCTGAAGCCCTGCGGCAATCCAGCCTCGCGCCAGTGCATGCGGAGCAGGCGATGCGCGATGGAATGAAACGTGCCAACCCACATCGCGCCTGCCGGCGTGCCGATGAGCTGCTCGATGCGGTGGCGCATCTCGGCCGCGGCCTTGTTGGTGAAGGTGACGGCGAGAATGGAAAACGGCGAGACGTTTTCCACCTCCGCGAGCCAGGCCACGCGATGCGTCAGCACGCGTGTCTTGCCGGAACCGGCGCCTGCGAGCACCAGCACCGAGGGTGCATCGGCGGTGACGGCCTCGCGTTGCGCGTCGTTGAGGGGATCGAGAATCGGGGTGACATCCATCACGGCATTTTACCAGACCGGCCTCATCGACATGGGCCTGTGGGCGGCCGATTTCCCTTGCATTTCCCGCAGAACTGCTATGCTTTCTAGGCGCCGATGTGAAGACGCCGACGATCTTGATGTTCCGTGCCATTGAGTTGAGATTGCCGATCCGATGCGTAATGGCACTGACTCGACGGGATGGTTTCATGATGAATATCTACGTGGGCAACCTGCCCTACCGCATGACCGATGACGAGCTTCGCGACCTGTTCGCGCCGTTTGGCGAAGTGACGTCCGCGAAGATCATCAAGGACAAGATGACGGATCGCTCCAAGGGCTTCGGCTTCGTGGAAATGTCCGACAAGGCCGCCGGTGAAAAAGCGGTCAGCGAAGTGAACGGCAAGGATATCGGCGGACGGCCGCTGCACGTCAACGAAGCGCAGCCGCGCGAGAACTCGCCGCGTCCGCGCTTCAGAAACGCCTGACCGGAACCCGGAAACATGCTTGATGACGGCGCCGCGAGGCGCCGTCTTTTTTTCGCTATCATGCAGGCCGTGTGAATCGCCGTGCTGAAATCGCCCGGTATTCGTCCTTGCTCCCGGATTCAACATGCTGCCCGAACTGATCCCCGAGTTGATCACCATCGCGCTGTTCGCCGCGTTCGTTTCCACGCTCACGCTGTTCTCCGGCTTCGGCCTTGGAACCCTGCTGCTGCCCGCCTTCGCGCTGTTCCTGCCGCCCGGCGCCGCGGTGGCCGCGACGGCTGTCGTGCATCTCGCGAACAATCTCTTCAAGGGCTCGCTGTTGCGCCGCGATGTCGACTGGCGGGTCGTCGCGCGCTTCGGGCTGCCCGCCATTGCCATGGCGTTTGTCGGCGCACTGCTGCTGGAGACGCTGTCCGGCCTCGCGCCGGTTCACGACTATGTCTTTCGCGGCGAAACCGTCACCGTCACGCCGCTGGCATTGCTGCTTGGCGGGCTGATCCTGCTGTTCGCGTTCATCGAGCTCGCGGATCTCGACCGCGGGTTGCGAATGCCGCCGAAATGGCTGCCGCTGGGCGGCGCGCTGTCCGGGTTTTTCGGCGGCCTTTCCGGACACCAGGGCGCCTTGCGCGCCGTTTTTCTCGCGCCGCTCGGATTGACCGCGGGCGCGTACGCGGCCACGCAGGCGCTGATCGCCATCGGCGTGGATGTGGCGCGACTCCTTGTATATGGTGTCGCCGATATCGGATCCGGGCTGGACGAAAATGCGACGCCATTGATTGCGGCCGGCATCCTCGGCGCGCTGGCCGGTGCGTTGCTCGGCCGAAAGCTGCTGCCGAAAATCACGTTCGCCGCCGTGCGACGCATTACGGGAATCCTGCTCTTCATCACCGGCGCCGGACTCGCATCCGGCCTGATCTGACCATGCATGAAATTGCCATCACATCGCATGAGAAAATGCTGCAGGTGACGCGCGCCGATGGCGTGAGTCTTTCCGCTGGGTGCGACGGGAACGCGGACGGATTTTCCGCCATTGAACTGCTTGCCGCAGCTTTGGGCAGTTGCATTGGGGCGAGTCTCACGCCGTTGTTGTTGCGTCACGGCGCAAGTGATTCACAGCTGCGCGTTACACTGCGCCCGCGAGGCGAAGCGCTTGAGCACGGTCTCATCGTTGTCATCGCGCTGCCATCAATGGACGACGCCTTGCGCCAACGTTGCCGCCGCGCCGTCGCCGTGTGTCCCGTGGTCAAGGCGCTGAACATTCCCGTTGAACTTCATTGGCAGGACTGCTGAAACGCATGCGCTCACTGGAAAACATTTTCGGCCAACCGGGCACGGACCGGCGCACCATCAAGCGCGCCGACGACGACTGGATCGAAATGCTGCGCGAATCCCCGGCAACGCGGTTCGTCATCATCGACACGCAGCACTGCCTGGTTGATGACACGCCCTCTCTCGTACGATTGCCGCACGCTGCGCTGCCGGATGGCTGGCGGAAATGGCAAACCGTGTTTCTCGGTGACGCGGATGAAACGCCGCTGTTCGCCCTCGCAGCCGCTTCGAAGTTCGAGGCGCACTTCGAAACACACGGGCGGTTTGCGGAACTGCGGCCGCTCGCGCTTCTTTTATCGGCAACCGACGCGGCATTGATCGCGCACGCACGCGCGGTGATGCACTGGCACCAGACGCATCGTTACTGCGGTAGTTGTGGAAGTGAGTTGCATTGCGCGTCAGCAGGCCATGCGCGCCGCTGCCTGAATGATGCCTGCAACATGCGCGAGATCTTCCCGCGCATCGATCCCGCCGTGATCATGCTTGTTACGCACGAAGATCGTTGCCTGCTCGGCCGGCAGCGCGGCTGGCCCGAGGGACGCTATTCCTGTCTCGCGGGTTTTGCGGAAGCGGGTGAAACACTCGAGGAAGCCGTTCGCCGCGAAGTACTGGAAGAATCGGGCGTGCACGTCGATGACGTCGTCTATCACTCCTCGCAACCGTGGCCGTTTCCGCAATCGCTCATGATCGGTTTCCGCGCACGCGCGCTGTCACCCGAAATCATCCTGCACGATGACGAACTGGAAGACGCGCGCTGGTTTTCGCGCGATGACATTCGTCGCCAACTCGCCGCCGGCACCTTGAAACCTTCCGCACGGCTGTCGATTGCGTATCGCTTGCTGCACGACTGGTACGCGGAGAAGAACGATCCCGCCGACCTCGACACGCACGCGATCTGAAATGAGCAGCGAGAAAAAAGTCCGCAACGCGTTTCTGGCGCTCGGCCTGGTCGCGCTGATCTGGGGCTACAACTGGGTGGTGATGAAAGTCGCGCTCGATCACAGCGGCCCGATGGATTTTTCACTGCTGCGCAATTTCTTCGGCGCCGTCACCTTGTTCGTTGTCATCGGCGCACGGCGTGGCCCGCTGCGATTGCCGCCAGCGCCTGGAAAAGTGCTGCTGCTCGGGCTGATGCAGACCACCGGTTTCGTCGGACTGATCGCGATCGCGCTCACCGACGGCGGCGCGGGCAAGAGCGCGGTGCTCGCCTACACCATGCCGTTCTGGGCCTTGCTGTTCGGCGCGTGGTTTTTGCATGAAAAAGTCCGCGGCCTGCAATGGCTTGCCGTTGCGCTGGCAGCCGCGGGCGTGGTGTTTCTCATCGCGCCGTGGGAGTCCGGCTACGCGAACGTCAGCAGCATGACTTCGCTGCTCGCAGGTCTTGTGTGGGGCGCGAGCATCATCATTGCCAAGCGCATTCCGCAAGGCGGCGCGGACACACTGCTTTCCATCACCGCCTGGCAGATGCTGTTCGGCAGCGTGCCGCTTGTCGTGCTGGCGTGGCTCGTTCCCGAGCAGAACATCGACTGGTCGTTCGGCTTCATTGTCGCTCTCGCCTACAACGCCGTGCTCGGCAGCGCGCTCGCCTGGATGCTGTGGCTGTATGCCGTGCGTGCCTTGCCCGCGGGTGTTGCGGGCCTTGCGTCGCTCGGCGCGCCCGCTGTGAGCGTGCTCGCGGCGTGGCTGCAATTGCATGAAGTTCCGACGCTGATCGATGCGATGGGCATGCTGCTGATTTTCGCCGCGCTCGCCGTACTTACCTTGCGCGCCTTCGCGATACGCAGGAACGATGCGCAACCTTGATGCTTGAGATCGCACTCATCGTGATCACAGCGATACCCGCACTCGTGTGGCTGTACGTGGTACTCGTCATTCCCTGGCTAGCACGCCACATTCCCGAACTCTCCGCGCTGCCGGAATCCTCATTGCCGTTGCCAAGACTTTCCATCGTGATTGCCGCGCGCAACGAAGCCGGCGAGATCGAAGCTGCGCTGGGCACGCTGCTCGCGCAGGATTACCCGGATCTGGAAATCATTGTCATTGATGACCGTTCTGATGACGGTACTGGCGACATCCTGCGTCGAATGGCAGACACGCACGCGCGCCTTCATGCGATTCACATTCACGGACTTCCCGAAGGCTGGCTGGGAAAGAATCACGCGCTGCAAGCAGGATTTTCAGCAGCGAAGAGCGAATACGTTCTGTTCACGGATGCAGACGTGCATTTCGCACCACGCGCATTACGCCGTGCGCTCGCCCACATGCAAGTGCAAGCGCTCGATCACCTGGCATGCGCGCCGCGCCTCATCAACGCGAAGCCATCCATGCGCGTCATGCTGCCGGCGTTCGCGGTGTTATTTCTGCAGATCACGCGACCATGGAACGTAGGTGATCCGCGCTCACGCGCGCACATCGGCATCGGAGCATTCAATCTCGTACGGCGCACAGCACTGCAAGCCGTTGATGGTTTCGAGCGGATTCGAATGCGTCCCGACGACGACCTCATGCTCGCGAAACTTCTGAAGACTAACGGACACCGCGCCGGTTTCGCGATGGCGGGCGAGGATGTTTCCGTTGAATGGTATACGAGCGCCGCGGAAACCATACGCGGTCTCGAGAAGAATGCGTTCGCACAATTCGAGTACAGCGCCTTGCGAACGCTCGCAGCCTTGTTGCTGGTCCTGTTTCTTGTGTTCGCCCCACTTGCGGGAATGTTGCTGCCCGGCATCGCAGGCGCGCTGTCGATGCTCGCGAGCGCATGCATGCTGGGTTTCGCCGCGATGGTCGCCTGGCGAATCGGAATTTCCTGGATGTGGGGATTGCTGTTTCCGCTGGGTGCGCTGCTCGTGTGTTACGCGACGTGGCGTTCGATGCGCGTCACGTTGCGGAAAAATGGAATTACCTGGCGCGATACGTTTTACCCGCTGGAACGATTGCGGGAGAATCGGCTGCCATGATCGGTGACATGAAAATTTCCGCGCCCGGCATCGCGCTCGCCGCGAGTCTTTATCACGATGAAAATGCAACACCATCGGACACCGTCGTGCTGTTCAACAGCGCCATGGGCATGCCGCGCGATTTCTACGCGCCGCTCGCGCAATTTCTTGCACAGCACGGCATCGACACATTGACGTGGGATTATCGGGGCGTGGGCGATTCGTTGAATGGCAGCGTTGCTGACACACCGGCAAGCATTCACGAATGGGGTGAGAAAGATTTGCCGGCGGTGATCGACTGGCTACGCTCGCGTTACCCGCAACGCCGATTAGTCGTTATTGCGCACAGCGTCGGCGGGCAGATCCTCGGCATGACGCCGAAGACGAATCTTGCCGAGCGCATCGTGCTGATCGGATCGCAAAGCGGTTACTGGCGATTGTGGTCGGGCTGGCAACAATTGCGCATCGGCTTCATCTGGCATTTCATCATTCCGGTGATCTCTCGCATTCGCGGCGAGTTTCCATCGCGCTGGTTCGGTTTCACGGTGAACATGCCGAATGGCGTCGCACGCGAATGGGCGCGCTGGGGCCGCGATCCGGAATACCTCATGGGGCGGCATCGCCGTGCGTCGGCAGACAATTACGCCGTCATTGACAGGCCGATCCTGAATATCTGGATCAGCGATGACGACATCGCATCGTTCGACGCAAATCGAAAAATGCTGAGCTGGTATTCGCGCGCGCAGATCACCAACCGGGACATTCATCCAAAGGATCTCGGTGTCGAGCGTATCGGACATTTCCGATTATTCCGGGAAAGCGTCGGTCCGAAGTTCTGGCCGCAGTTACTTGAGTGGATATGTCCGTAGGAGCGCCTTCAGGCGCGATCAGCTCGCGCCTGAAGGCGCTCCTACACCTCCGATCACCAACCTCTCATCCCTTCGACCTTCGACTCCGTTAAACTTCCCTCCATGTGCCTTCTCGCTATCGCCTGGAAAACCCACCCCCGCTACCGGCTGATCTTCGCCGGCAACCGCGACGAATTTCATGCGCGCCCGGCAGCGCCTGCAAACTGGTGGAACGATGCGGCGGCCGTTTTCGCCGGCCGCGATCTTGAAGCCGGCGGTACGTGGCTTGGCATGCGGCGCGACGGCCGTTTCGCTGTCGTCACGAATTTCCGCGAACCGGATCGTCGCCCTGCCGGAAAGCGCAGCCGTGGCGAACTCACCGCGCACTTCCTTGCCGGCGATACGTCACCGGAAAATTACCTCGCGCAGTTGCGCCGCACGGCGGACGACTACGCCGGCTTCAATCTCCTCTTCGGCGACGTCAACGCGCCCGGCAATCAGTTGTTCTATTTTTCCAATCGCGAAGGCGAGGAAGTTCCGTTGTCGCCCGGCGTGCACCTCCTTTCCAATCACCTGCTGAACACGCCATGGCCGAAGGTGCGCCGGCTGCGCGAACGATTTGTCGGTGAAACCGAGGCGGCCGAGCCGCGCATCGACGCGCTGCTGGAATTTCTCGGCGACGCGATTCCGGCAAGCGACGCCGAGCTTCCCGCCACCGGTCTTTCCCTCGACTGGGAGCGCCGCCTGTCCGCAGCGAAAGTCGTCGGGCCCGAGTACGGCACGCGCGCGAGTACAGTGATTCTTGTAGATGAACGTGGGAAAACCGATTTTCACGAACGGCGCTTTACCGCGAGCGGCGCGATCGAACAGGATACGCGCGTGCATTTCGAGGACGCGTGAGCTTCCGGTAACATGCCGGAATGCCCGACGATAAGCCTGAAAAATCCTTGTCAGAAAATTCCAGTCCGCAGGTATTGCCCTACGGCAGTTGGCCGTCGCCGATTTCGGCTGCGCTGGTTGCCGGGACATCGCGGCGCCTGGGTCAGCCGAAGGTTCATCGCGGCGCGGTCTTCTGGACGGAAACGCGCCCGGAGGAAAAAGGCCGCACTACGCTCGTGCGCTGGACGGCTGGCGACGGCAGCAAGGACATCGTGCCTGCACCGTACAGCGTGCAAAGCCGCGTGCACGAATACGGCGGCGGCGCGTTCGCGGCGCATGACGAGACCTGCTGGTTCGTCAACAAGCAGGATCAATGCATCCATGTCGTGAAAGACGGCAGCATGCGGAAACTGACAGCAGAATCCTCGCGCTGTTTTGCGGACCTCGTGCACGATTTGGTACGAAACCGCCTGCTCGCCATTTCTGAAGATCACGCATTCCCGGAACCGCGCACATCGCTTGTGGCAATTGATTGCACCGATGGCGCGATCACGACCTTGCGCGAAGGCGGCGATTTCTACAGCTCGCCGCGGCTTTCTCCCGATGCAAACAAACTCGCCTGGCTGGAATGGAATCATCCGGACATGCCGTGGGACGCTGCGCAGTTGATGATTGCGGATGTCACTCCCGAGGGCGGCATCGCGAATATGCAAGCCATCGCCGGTGGTGATGAAAGTTCCGTCGCGCAACCCGTCTGGCGAAACAATGACGAAATAATGTTCGCGTGGGATGACAGCGACTGGTGGAATCTTTACGCGTGGCGCGACGGAAACGTGCGGGCGCTTCATCCGCTGGACGCCGAGTTCGCGCTGCCGCATTGGGTATTCGGCATGCAGAGTTTCGGCCTGCGCGATGCGAACACCGTCATCTGCGCTTACACACAAAATGGAACGTGGCGCGTAGCGGAGCTTGATCTCGAAACTGGAAACTTCAAAAACGTCGAGTTGCCATTCACGCAGATCGAACACCTGCACGCGGCGGATGGCGGTGTCGTATTGCAGGCGGCATCATCGCAGCAAGCCGCAAGCATCGTGTTGCTGGATGGAAGCAACAAGCCACAAGAACTTCGCCGTGCCGCGAGCTTCGATCTCGACGCCGGTTTCCTGCCGCCGCCGGAAGCGATTGCATTCAAAACCGGTGATGACGACATCGCCCACGGTCTTTATTACGCACCGGCAAATCCGGAGTTTCGCGGTGAACGCGAGACCGCGCCACCGCTGCTGGTGAAAGTTCATGGCGGTCCGACGGCGGCGACTTCGTCCGCACTCGACATGAAACTGCGTTTCTGGACATCGCGCGGTTTCGCGGTGCTGGACGTGAACTATCGCGGCAGCACTGGCTACGGCCGGAACTACCGCGAGAAACTTTACGGGCAATGGGGAATTGCCGATGTCGAGGATTGCGTCTTCGGCGCACGTGAACTCGCGAAACGCGGTCTCGCGGATCCCGAACGATTGCTCATCAGCGGCTCCAGCGCGGGCGGTTTCACCGTATTGGCTGCACTAACGTTTCACGACGTATTCGCGGGGGGCGCAAGTTATTACGGCATCGGCGATCTTGCCGGTGCAATGCGCGACACGGCGAAATTCGAATCGCGCTACGGCGACAAGCTCGTCGGTCCGCTGCCCGAATGCGAAGGCGAATGGCGTGCACGCTCGCCGCTGTTTCATGCAGAACAACTGAAACGTCCTGTCATTTTTTTCCAGGGGCTGGATGACCGCATCGTGCCGCCGGATCAATCCGAGCGCATGTTCGATGCCGCACGCGCCAATGGTGTCGCGACTGCCTACCTGCCATTCCCCGGAGAAGGCCACGGTTTTCGCCAGGCGGAAACCATTGAAGCCGCCCTGAACGCGGAATACGCGTTTTATTGCGAGGTACTTGGCATTCCGGTGACGGAAGAAAGCGGCGGGAGCGCGTCGGGCTGAACATGCGGCGCGCGCTGACAATCCTGCTCATGCTGATGCCACTGGTGGTGCACGCTGCCGAGCCTGTTGAAATACAGGTCGAGATCACTGGCGTCGATGACGCACGTCGCGAGAACGTGCTCGCCTTTCTCGATATTCATCAATACCGCGACAAGGAAATCCTGACCGAGGCGATGATTCGCCGGATGCACGCGAACGCGCCGGAACAGATTCGCCATGCGCTGATGCCTTTCGGTTTCTACGATCCCGAAATCGATGCCAGCCTTCTGCGTGTCGATGATACCTGGCAGGCGCGCTACGCGATTCGACCGGGAACGCCTGTGCGTTTACGCGAGATCGACGCGCGCGTTGATGCCGACGCTGCAACGCGCGAGCTGTTCGAGGACATCATTGCCGATCCGCCGGTCGAAACCGGCGACATCCTGCATCACCAGGACTATGAAGCATTCAAGAATGCGCTCATGAACCGCGCCACGCAACGCGGTTATCTTGACGCGAATTTCAGCATGAGCCGCCTTGAAGTCAACACGGACACACTGCGCGCGAACATCGAACTTGTGCTGCAACCGGGGCCGCGGTTTTATTTCGGTGATGTCACGATCGAGCAGGAAATCCTCGACGACGATTTCGTGCGGCGCTACGTGGACTTTCAACCGGGCGATCCGTTCAATTTCGATGCGCTGCTGGATTTGCAGTACGCGCTCAACGACAGCGAATACTTCAGCCTCGTGCAGGTGGAAGCATTGCGCGAACAGGCCGGGCCTGAGCGACGCGTGCCGGTGCGCGTGCGTGCGGAAGCAAACGAGCGCACGCGTTACACGGCCGGTATTGGTTACGGCACCGACACGGGGCCGCGCATCAGCCTCGGCATGCAGCGCCGCTACGTGAATCGTCGCGGTCACCGTCTCGGCGCGCAGGCGCAGTTCTCCGAGATCGAAACGCGCTATTCCGTCCGTTACGCCATTCCGCTGGAAAATCCCGCGGACGAGTTCCTGCAATTTTTCGCCGGCACCATTCGTGAGGAACGCGGCGACACCGAATCCGACCGCAACGTGCTGGGCGCAAGCCGCGTGCGCACGCTCGGCGACTGGGAACAGACCTTGTACCTGCGCCTGGAACGCGAAGACAGCATCCTGCCTGATGAAACCTTTCGCACCGAAAGCCTGATTCCCGGCGCGTCATGGATGAAGACGAAGGCGGACAATCTTTTCTACACGCGCGACGGTTACAAGCTGTACGCGGACGTGCACGGCTCGGGAACTGCATTGGGTTCGCGCACGGAATACATCCAGATGCACGTGCAGGCGGAGCGCATCCTGCCGGTTGGCGAACGCTGGCGCGTGCTGCTGCGCGCCGAAGCGGGAACAACATTGCTGGGCGACACCAGTCGCCTGCCCGTGTCGCAACGCTTCTTCGCCGGCGGCGATTACTCCGTGCGCGGCTACGATTACAACAGCCTTGCGCCGAGAGACGATGAAGGCAATGTCGTTGGTGGGCAGTATTTTGCGGCCGGCAGCGCGGAGATCGAATACCGGTTTGCGGCCAACTGGGCCGTCGCAGGCTTTGTCGATGTCGGCAACGCGATGAACGATCTCGACGCCGAGCTGCAACGCGCTTACGGCGTCGGCGTTCGCTGGCTGTCACCCGTTGGCGTGGTGCGATTCGATATCGCAAAGCCGGTTGATCCGCTGGTAGAGCCAGGGCTCGATGTTGAAATTCACATCAGCGTGGGGCCGGACCTGTGAGCGGGCGCAATCGCCATCCGATATTACGTCGCGTTGCGCTGGCGTTGCTGGCACTCGTGATATTGCTTGCAACATTGCTGACCGCGGCCTTCTACAGCAGCACGGCATTCCGCTTCGCGTTGCAGACCGCACAGCCGTTCATTCCCGGTGAGCTTGGTTACGCTGCGATCGACGGCACGCTCGCGGGGCCAGTGCACGCCGAGAATATCGTATACAAAGTTTCCGGAACCGCGATTCATGCGGATTCACTGACATTCGATATTTCACCTTGGGCGCTGCTCGCCGGCAACGTGAGTCTCGATCACCTGTCCGCCGATGAACTCGTCGTGACATTGCCGCCGCCGGATGAATCGGAGGCGGACAAGGCACCATTGCAGCCGCGCGACATCCTGGATGCGCTGTCACTTCCCATGGAAATCAGCGTCGATGAACTTGCTGTCAACGGCTTCACCTTGCGCGATGGCAACGAACGCGGCCCCCTTTTTCAAAGGGGGCCGGACCACGAAGTGGTCCGGGGGGATTTGCTGCAACTGGAAACCCTGCGCGCGTCCTTGAACTGGAACGCAGAACAACTCGCGGTCACCGCTCTCGATGCCAACGGTCCGCAGGTGAGTCTCACCGGTGATGCCGTGGTCGGTCTTGCGAGCGGACACACAAGCCGAATTGATCTCGAAACCGTCTGGCGCGGAGGCACGTTTCCCGTCGCCGGCAGCATTCATGGCGATGGCAACGCAGAAAAGCTTGATCTTGTTATTGGAATACGCGAACCCGCGCAAGCCACATTGACCGCGCAGTTCCACGACCTGTTTGATACGCCGGCGTGGCAAGGAACGCTGAACATCGCTGAACTGCGGCCATCGACATTCCGCGACAGCTTGCCCGACGTTGCCTGGTCGGGAGAATTTCGTTTCGAGGGCAACGCGGAAGATACGCACATAGAAGGAACCGCCGTCGGCGGATGGCCGCCGGCGACAGGTGTTGATCTCTCGCTGGATGCGTTCGTCAATTCCGAACGTGTGCGCGTCGAATCGCTGCAGACGAGCATTGAAGGTTTCGGCAGCGAACTCATGGCGCAAGGCGAACTGCATTACGCCGATGAATTGTCGTACATCGCAACCGGGAGCGTGACGTCATTCGCATGGCCCGGCCTGGAAGCGTTCCTTTTGCGCGATGCGAATTTCAGTGCAACTGGCAATGCAGAGCATCTTGAATTGCAACTCAACGCTGCCGCTGGTGAAAACGAAACCGGCCAGCTTGCCGTCAACGGTGACCTTGCTTTCGAAAGAACTCGCTTTGACGCCGATATCGACGGAAGCGATCTCGCATTTACGTTAGATGGCACTCGCCTCGACGTTGCCGAACTTGACGGCACCGCGAGTGGCACGCCGGATGATTACGAAGGCGTGTTGCAAGGAGTTGTGCAACTCAACGCGCTGCCGCCAGCGCGCTTCACGGTGCAAGCGCAGGGCGATCCGGATCACGTGGTTGCCGATATAGAAAATCTGCAATGGCTGAACGGCATGGCAGAAGGTAGCGCAACGCTTGCGTGGCGCGACGCAGTGCAACTTGATGCGCAACTTCGGGGTGGCGGGTTCGAGCTTGCACGAATCAATTCGCGTGTTGACGGACAGCTTGGCGGAAACATTTCCGCGCAAGCGGTTTTCGGCGGCGAGCAGCCCGATGTCACCCTGCGAATCGAATCGCTCGATGGTGAGATCGCGGGACAGACAATCACGGGTAACGGTTCCATTCGCCTCGCAGATGGAGAATTGATGACGCAGGGATTGGTCATCGATGCGGGCGAGGCACATGTCGAACTGAACGACGCTGCATCCGGTTTCGATTTTCGCATTAACGTTCCAGCACTCGCCCTCTTTCATCCTGATCTCGGCGGGCAGCTCCAGGCAAGCGGACATTTCAATGGCGATCTTGCATCACCCACGGTGCGTTTGCTGGCGACAGGCAACGGCGTTTCCTGGCAAGACTGGCAGGCGGGCGCGTTCGAGGCAGACGCAAACATCGTCAACGGTGGCGAGCGGGATTCGTTCGCGCAGTTGGAGGCTGCTGACGTCGAGGCGCCTTCCATCACCGCCAGTAAACTGATGATGGAACTGCGTGGTGATCGTGGCCAGCACCGCTTGCGGTTAAATGTACTCGCTGCCGGCGACGGCAACATGGAGTTCGCAGCGCAAGGCGGACTCGAGGGCTCCGCGTGGCGCGGTGACATCACCACACTTCGCATCGAGCATCCGGCGACAGGTCCATGGCAACTCGCAAATCCGGATGCAGAAAAAGTTCTGCAAATTTCCGCAAGTGAATTGCAGATTCCCGAACACTGTTTGCAGGGTCCTTCCGGCCGCCTCTGTTTCGGCGGCATGAAAGATGCGCAGAACTGGAACGCGCGCGGCTCGCTGCAATCCGTGCCTGTTGGTGTTATCGCAGGCCTGCTGCCGCGGGGCCTGGATTACCGCGGTCATGTCAGCGGCGAGTTTCGTGTCGATTCGACATCACAAGGTATCGCGGGTGATGCCGAATTCGAGTTGACAGCGGGTGGCATCCGACAGAATGCGGGCGAAGGCGCAGAAACATTGCTCGGCTGGACGTCCGGACACGCAGAAGTTCATTTCAATGGCGACAGCGCCGAGGCGAAAGTCGATATCGATCTGCTCGACGGTGGAACCATCACGGGCAACGGCCGACTCGACATCCCAAGTAATGCACCTGCGACGATCGATGCGAGCGTGCGCGCGTCCATCGAAAACCTGCAACTGCTGCCCTCGCTCATTCCCGAACTCAGCCGCCTGCAGGGACGCGTAACGGCAACGCTCGACGTCGATGGCAAATTAAGCGAACCGCGCATTCGCGGCGAAGCGCATCTTCGCGATGGACGCGCGCGCATCCTCGCACTCGGCACCGACTGGGAAAACGTCACGCTTGATCTCATCGCCGCTGGCCGCGAAGTTTCGATGAGCGGTCATGCAGAATCGGGCGAGGGATACATTGATATCGAACTCAGCGCAGCCGATGCCGGTGAACAGCTCACGGGCAAGGCAACGTTGACCGGCGAGAACTTCAAGGTCATCCACACGCCCGAAGCCAATGTAAACATCTCGCCTCGCCTTTCAATGACACTGCAAGGCCGCGATCTATTCATCGACGGCAAAGTCCTCGTACCGTTCGCGCGCATCGAACCGCGCGATCTTTCCACAGCCGTTCAGCCAAGCGAAGACCAGGTCATCGTCAATGCGGACAAGCAGAATGCCGATGAAGGACTGCGCGTTCACGTTGCCGTTACGACGCTGCTTGGCGACGATGTTCGTGTCGATGCACTTGGCCTGAAAGCCAGGATGGAAGGCGAGCTCACCGTTTCACAGCAACCGGGAAATTCCGCAACGGGCAACGGTCGCCTGGTAATTGTCGAAGGCGAATACACAGCCTATGGCCAGGACCTCACGCTCGCGAAAGGTGAAATCATCTACACCGGTCAGCCGCTTTCCAATCCCGGTCTCGACATTCGCGCCGAACGCACGCCGCAGCCCGACATCACCGTTGGCGTTGCGGTGCGTGGCCCACTCTCGCAACCGACAACAACCGTCTATTCCGATCCGCCGATGTCACAGACCGAAGCGCTCGCGTACCTGCTCTTCGGCCGCTCCATCGAACAGGCGACCGGCGAAGAAGAAGGCCAGATCAACGAAGCGGCGATCGCGCTTGGACTCGGCGGCCAGCGCCTGCTCGGCAACGTCGGGCGCAAGCTCGGCGTCGAGGAAATCCGCGTCGAAGATGTCGGCGATCGCGAACGCGCATCACTCGTGCTCGGCAAGTACCTCTCGCCGGATCTTTACGTCAGCTACGGCATCGGTCTTTTCGAAGCCGTGAACTCCTTCCGCATCCGCTACCGCATTTCCAGCAAGTGGACACTCGAAGCGACATCGGGATTGAAGAGTAGTGCGGATTTTCTTTATACGATTGAGCGGTAAAAAATTTCAATTGAAAATGTTCTTGCTACGTAAATCCCTCTCTCACCTCACAGCATCGACGCCAAATAAACGATTCAAATCGGCGAAGGCGTGATGTCGATAGGCCGTTATTTGAGGTTTCTTGTTCATTCAATCTTCATGTTTGATTATTTGGCGCACAAGTCTCACAAATTTCTTGGATTTTTAGAAAAATAATCTCGAAGATATCGATACTCCAACCCCCTTTTTCGCATCTATTTTCCATGCTGATCCGATAACTATTCCTCAGGAAGAAATCATTGCAGGGAGAGCAATATGAAACGCGCGCCGAATTTCATCGCATTGGTATCGTTATTCCTCGTTTCTTTAACTTCTGTGAAAGCGACCGATAACGCAAATCAATATCGCTTTGACAGAAACGGAGAACGGCATTCATTTACAAGCCTGAAAGCCGCTACTGTTGCCCCGACAAATGGATTAGTGCTAAGCCAGGACCTTGGCGGGCACAATCAAGCTTTGGGACCAGTGAATGAAGACGATGAGAACTCTGAACTGCGCTTCGAGTTCGTCTGGTCTGGTCAGACGTTCGACACGCTGGGTCAAGCCGAAGCCGCGATGCGAGGGTCGGGCGAGCCTATCAGACAGCAACTGGTCCAGACCGGGAAAACGTCTGTCTTGCTGGATGGAATGACGATTCAATATGAGTATCGAATCCGTCACATTCAACGCGTGCCAATAGGTCCGCCACGATATTTCATCAATGGCAGCTGCCCGTTTCCCTGGTGTGGCTCTGAAGCAGGTTCGAGGCAGGCTTTTATCGCACGGGAAAGCCTTTCCTACTGCAACGTCAGCCTTACGCCAACGGGCAACTGGATTCCGTCAGGTTATGGCTACACGGGCGCGGATCCCGGTCAGATCTACGAAGTGGCGAAGCGCTCTCACGCGGAAAACAAGAATTACAAGTTCTGGGATTACGAAACGGAAACATGGGACTGTCGTGGTCCCCGCCCTGAGCGGACAATCATCAACAATCAGTGGACGCCCATAAGCGACTGCCCTCCTGAGTACACGGCCTACACGATAGGCAATGGCCCAAACCACGCGTTCTGCAAACCCGTCAACGACGTCGTGGATTTCATCACGATGCGTCCGATTGCACTTGCTTGTCCAAAAGTCGTGGGAAATCCGATCGGCATTTGCACCGGAGTAAAAAAGCAGGATGAAACGGACTTCGTCTCGAAGACGCTGTCGTTCAGGCGACACTACAACTCCGGCCTGCACGCGAATGTATCCGTATCAATCGCGCCTGGCTGGACACACACGTACAGCGCTCATCTGGTACTTATTAGAAACAGTACGATTCCGGTATTTGCGTTTCGTCCCTCCGGAGAGATCGTACAACTCAAGGCAGGCACGGGATCTTCAAACTGGAAGGCCGTGAACGGCGAAACCTACCAGGTCAATCGTATCGGACTCGAGTACTCGCTAAAGCGACCTGATGGCCATACGGAACAATATTCTTCGCAAGGAAAGTTACTGAAAGTCTTTTCGCCGTCAGGACAGGTGATCCATACACTTTCCTATAACTTGCGTGGGCTGCTTGCATCCGTCGTGGATGGAAATAGCAGGCAGATAACGTTTCACTACAATCCCTCGGAACGCATCGATCGCATAACCGATACGGCTGGCAATGACTACCGCTACGAATACGACTCGGTTGGCAACCTCATCGTCGTCCATTATCCGGATCAAAGCACTCGCCGATACCACTACGAGGGTCAGTATCTCCATCACCTGACGGGAATCACGGACGAGACAGGCAATCGCTACGCCACGTTCTCGTACGATACGCGGGGTCGCGCGACATTGACCGAGCATGCGAACGGCGTTGACCGTCATCTGGTGACTTACGAGATAGACGGCAATTCACGCAGCACGGATGCAGCCGGTAAGGAAAGCACTTATGAGTACGTTCGTATTCACGGATTTCCACGTCTCAACAATGAGCAGGATGCCTCGGGGACACGAACAACACGCTATGACGACAATGGTTATGTGATCAGCAGGATCGACGTCTCCGGATCTGAGACAAGCTACGCGCGGGACAGTTACGGCAGGGAGATCGAAAGGACGGAGGCCTTCGGAACGTCCAATGCGAGGATCGTTTCAACCACATGGCATTCCAACTTGGGGCGTCCCGTTTCTGTTGTCGAGTCTGGACGGACCACAAGCCATACCTATGACGCGAGCGGCAATCGTCTCACCGAAACGATTACCGACACCGCTACAGACAAGGTCCGCACCACGACTTGGACATACAACGATTTTGATCAAGTGCTCACCATTGACGGCCCGCGAATGGACGTCAACGACGTCACAACCTACACCTACGACAGCTTTGGTAACCTCGCGACGGTAACCAATGCGCTCGGACATCTGACGCAATACCCAAGCTACGACGCGCACGGCAATCCGCTCGAGATCATTGATCCCAACGGCATCGTCACGAAACTCGCCTACGACCTGCGTCAGCGGCTGGTGAGCCGCACGGTTGCCTTCGGCACCCCATCCGCCACGACGACACTCTTCGATTACGATCTCGCCGGCCAGCTCGAGAAGACCACGCTGCCGAATGGAAGCTGGATCAGTTATGAATACGATGCCGCGCATCGGATGACCGCGATCGAAGACAGCGCCGGTAATTGCATTGATTACGTGCTGGATGCGATGGGCAACCGCATCGAGGAAGCCGTGACCGGTCCGGGCGGCGTTGTTTTCAACGAAACCTTCCGCGACTACAACACGCTCAACCGGCTCGTTTCGGAATACGGTCCTGAAGGGTCAACCGTAAGCTACGGCTATGACGCCGAAGGCAAGCGCACGACCGTGACCGACGCGGCGAACAACGTCACGACCAGCCGTTACGACGCGCTGGATCGCTTGTTCGAGACCGTCGACGCCCTCTCCGGCGTTACGTCCTACGCCTACGATGCTCGCGACAACCTCACCCAGGTCGTCGATCCGCGCGGGGTCACCACGGGCTATACCTACAACGGCTTCAATGAACTCGTCGAGACGGATTCGCCGGACGCCGGCATCACAAGCTACACCTACGACAAGGCCGGCAACCGCATCAGCCAGACCGATGCGCGTAGCATCACAACGTCATTCACCTACGACGCGCTGAACCGGCTCACGTTCATCGACTATCCCGGCACGGACCAGGACATCACCTATATTTATGATGGCGGCGCAAGCGGCTGCGCGAACTGCATCGGCCGCCTCACGCGCATCGACGACGAAACCGGCTACACCACATACAGCTATGACGCGCGCGGCAACCTCGTCAACAAGCTCAGCGTCGTCGAGACGGCCACGGGGCAGCAGTTCCTGCCCGTCGGCTACGGCTACGATAGCGCCGACAAGCTCACCAGCCTGAGCTATCCGAGTGGTGATCTTGTTCAGTACCAGCGCGATGCCCATGGCCGCGTTACCGGTCTCACGCTCACGAAAGCCGATGGCGCACCCGTGAACCTCGCGACCAACATCCAGCACGCGCCGTTCGGACCGGTCACAGCACTCACCTTCGGCAACGGCATTGCGGAGTCCCGCAGCTTCGACCAGGAAGGCCGCATCAGTCGCATCCAGAGTACTGCGCTCGATCTCCGCTACACCTGGAGCACAACCGGCAACATCACCGCCATCACCGACAATCTTGATGCCGCAAGAACGCAGAGCTTCGATTACGACGCGCTCTACCGTCTGACGGACGCGAGCGGCATCTATGGTGATCTGGTGTACGGCTATGACGCTGTCGGCAACCGCGAAACATTGACCGCTACGCCACCATCAGGCATCCCGGAAACCACAACGTACACCTACGCCACGACATCGAATCGCCTTGCTACCATCACGGATGCGAGCGGCACGACCATCTACCAGTACGATGCCAACGGCAACACCACGGACAACGGCGATCACGCCTTCGCCTACGATAATCGAAACCGGCTTGCAACGGCTGACGCCACGAACCAATACGGACACAACGCCCTCGGCCAGCGCGTCATCAAGACAACGTCAACCGGCACGGTCCTGTTCGTCTACGACGAAGCCGGGCATCTGCTCGGCGAATACGACGACCTCGGCAATCCGATCCGGCAGTACGTCTGGCTGAATGATCGGCCGGTGGCAATGCTGAAGAAAAACGGTGCAACAACGGACGTTTACTACATCCACAGCGATCACTTGAATACGTCACAAGCGGTTACGGATGAAAATCAGACCGTTGTATGGAAGGCAGACTACAAGCCATTCGGAGAGGCAGAACCTACCGTTACGACGCTCGATATGCCGTTACGATTCCCTGGGCAAATTTTCGATTCAGAAACAAACCTGCACTACAACTACTTCAGGTCATACGATTCCAGCATTGGCCGTTACGCGCAAAGTGATCCGATTGGCTTATTGGGCGGGATAAATCTCTACGAGTACGCCGCCGGTAGGCCAACCGGTATGTTTGATGCTCTGGGACTTTCGCCTTCTTGCTCGTGCAGTGTCGTGTGCGCAAGTCTACCTGTTACCGCGATGACCTTTTGCAGTAAGACGACGATCTGCATAGATGAGTGCAACAACGAGAAGAGGACGCGGCGCTATGGCTGGTACGTCTGGGGAAACAAGGGATTCAATATTGTCGGCTTTTACAGTTGCGATGAGTTCCCAGGATCCGTTCCCGACTCTCCCAACGTCATTCCTGGAAATGGTGGTAATAGTCGATCTTCAACTCAGATATAAGGAGGAATTGCCATGGGTAAGAAGGGAGCCATAGTAACTTCGCTGCTGTTTTTAATGATCTTAGTGATTGGATTGATAGCAACTTATCTAGTCCCTTATTTCGTTAAGTAGTGATAGAGCATCGAATGCTTTAATGGATTTAGTCGAGGCTGTATGTAAGCGAATAGCGGAGGATCAATGAGAAAGTCTGAACATTACATGTCCATGCCACCCGCATTCGGCCAGCAGTTCTGCGATCGAATAAAGGAGTAGACTGCAGTGATCAAGAAAAACATTCTGAAGGTCTTGATGGTCGCGTTGGCTGTGTCATTGTTTGCAACCGTCATTAATTTTTATCTTTCTTCGACATTTCTGACGGATGATGAAGTGCTAACTGGACTTGCCGCCGGGAAGCGCATGATTGCTTCATTCGGATGGGCCGCATATATACGAAGCTTCGTAGCGATGTGGGTTTTTAATCTTGTCCAAGTCGTTGCGGCATCGTTGCTTCTATTAACTTGGATGAGGAAATCCTGAAAAAAATCGCCTGTTGTTTGACAAGGGAAACCACCGCGCTCCTGGTGGACGCTAAAATCAATCTACTCCCCCGATCGAACACATAAAGCAGGTGAAGGATAAATCATTATGGCGGGCAGGACTTTGGTGAATGCGCCGACTGAAATCTGGAATGATGCGACATTCCAGAAGATTTGAGGCATCTGTTTGGTGAAAGCGCTCAAATATTTTGGGATCGTCGTACTCGGTTTTTTTATCTTCGGATCTGGATCGTCGGCATGGCTGATCGTCCAAGGACTGATGAATGACCAAGTTAACGATGAAGGTTACTTCATCAAAAAGCTGATCTTGTATGTAGTGATCGCGCTCGCATCCGCTGCCGCTCTGACCTGGTTGGCGATAAGCTTGAAGAAAAAACAAGATACGAGTTCGTCCGAAAAATAAAGAAGCCCCCGTCATCTGACGGGGGGCAACCACCGCATTCCTAGCGGACGCTAGAAATCTCTACGAGTCTTTATCCTTAGCCGCCTTCATGGCGGCTTTGCTTTGCGCGTTGTCTACTGCATCGCCGTCGTCAGAAACCAACACAGCATGACATGGATCGTCATCGGCGCATTGACATGAAAACCCGCGAGCCAACGGCCGCGCAGGTTCAGCCAGGGAACGGAAATCAATCCAGGGGATGTATTACGAGCGGAATAAAGCGTCGTCTGTACCTTGGTGTCGCAACAATGCTTGCGTGGAGCAGGCACGTTCGATATCCCCGCGCCCTGGATGGGACGACAAGCGACTTTGGAGGTTCTACCTTGATCGGAAAACGGCATCGACAGCGTGCGGCGAAACGCAGGCGCTGGGTCACCCTGGCATCGGTCAAGCTGCCAGGGCGACGAGGGCTTGCGGTGAACTGTGGCCGCACCGGCGGAAATCCTTCCGCCTGCCATCCGGGAATGGTGCGCAGGAACCTGTCTGTCCGGACAAGCCGCCAGAGGAAGGCGAGCGTGACAACCGGAACAATGCCGGTTGTCAATGAAACCGGTGCTTCAGTGACTACCAAGACCCCCCCCGGTAATGTGGGGTATGGCGGCGGCGGACGTCTCTTCACGCGCCTGACCCCCGCCCGGCAGACTGGAACGAAGTAGAAGAAATCGGCGGAAAACTTGGTTGCAGCCGGGTCTATCTGTTGACGGAACTGGCCCAGCCGAAGTCGTGACAACAGCCTGGAGGCGACTGAAGCGGACTCGGTGCGGTCTTAAGAAACAAGGGAACCGTGCAGCCCCACGGTCGTGACAACAAAATCTTGCGAGGTCGGTGCGATATGCGAAGTGGCCGAAATAAATATCAGCATGGCAGAGGAGAAAAATAACCATGCTTAAAGTGAAAATCGAAGTGGAATGTGAGGGTCAGCGGGAGACGAGCGCGGCGGTCTGGTTGGTCGCCATCGTCGGGCTTGTGGTTATCACCGCGATAGCTGCCGGTGCAGCACTGCTCATCGCGTAAACGATGAGTAGCTACCGGTTCGAGTCCGGCCCGGCTATTCGGGAGCGCTTTACTGGGAACTCAGGTGGTCGTTCGAAGCGACATCGGGATTGAAGAGCAGCGCGGATTTTCTTTGTACGATTGAGCGGTAAGGGAAGCGACGGCGAATTGCTGTTCGATGCCAGGTTTCGGAAATCCCTCCCCGACCCTCCCTTTGGGAAAGGGAGGAAGGAAGAACGGGAGGGAGTACTTCGTTCAACAATGTTGGGAGGTTAGTCTTTTGCGAGTCGCTTAGGAGAACGCCCGCAAAAGAAACTCACGAACATCCGTGAGCTCTTCACTGCACACCGAATGCGGCATGTCGTATTCGTGCCACTCAGGATTGAAGCCTTCCGACTTGAGGTAATCGCGTGTCGCGATGCCGAGTTGCAATGACACCACCGGATCCTGCCTGCCGTGTGCGAGTAAAAGCGGTGTTGCCTGGTTGGTTTTGCTGAACGACATTTCAAGGCTTGCGGGCGACATGAGAAATGTCGAAAGACCAATGATGCCGGCAAGACGGTGTTCACCACGCAGCGCGGTACACAGCGCGAGCGCGCCGCCTTGCGAGAGTCCGGCGAGCACGATGTTTTCTGCGGTCACGCCGCGTTCGATTTCGCGCGCGATGAGTGCATCGATGGCGTCCATCGCTTCGAGCACGCCTTCCCGGTCCAGCGGACCGTTGCGATCAAGGCTCACGAGATCAAACCAGGCGCGCATCTCGTAACCGTTGTTCAAGGTGACAGGCCGCACCGGCGCGTGCGGAAAGACGAACCGCACGGCGAGTTCCGCAGGCAAGGCAAGCTCCGGGATCACGGGCTCGAAATCGTGCCCGTCAGCGCCCAGGCCATGCAGCCAGATGATGGCGTGGCGAGCCTCCGCCGGGCCGTGTTCAACGGTTTCAAGCGCGAGCGTCATTGTGTCTCCCGGGTTTGCGTGAAGGCGCATTCTAGCAGCCGCAAGCGGGATGCCATGTGCGGCGCGCTATGGTATTTTCGCGCTCTTTCCAACGCCGGAGACAGACATGCTGGAACAATTGGCGGATCCGAATATCTGGGCCGCGCTGATCACGCTGACAATGCTCGAGATCGTGCTCGGCATCGACAACATCATTTTCATTTCGATCATCAGTAACAAACTGCCCGAGGAACAGCGGGCGCGCGCGCGCCAGCTCGGCCTGACCGGCGCGGTAGTTACGCGACTGATGCTGCTCGCCTCCATCTTCTGGCTGGCGAAGCTCACGGATCCGTTGTTCTCGGTGTTCGACCACCCGGTTTCCGTGCGTGATCTCGTGCTGATCGGCGGCGGTCTGTTCCTGATCGCAAAGAGCACGTTCGAAATTCACGGCAGCATGGAAGTCACCGAGCACGGTACGCCGCACGTGCCGAAACACATTTCCTTCTGGTCGGTGATCGTGCAGATCATGATTCTCGACATTGTCTTCTCGCTCGATTCCGTCATCACCGCCATCGGCATGGCCGAGGTGCTGTGGGTGATGTCGGTCGCGATCATCATCGCGGTTGGCGTGATGCTGCTGTTCGCGGGCGTGATCAGCGACTTCGTGCAACGGCATCCGACCATCAAGATGCTCGCACTCGCTTTCCTGGTGTTGATCGGCACGGCACTCGTTGCCGAAGGCGCGGGCTTCCACGTCCCGAAGGGCTACATCTACTTCGCGATGGCGTTCTCGTTCGGTGTCGAGCTGTTGAACATGCGCCTGCGCAAACAGCCAACACGGACAGCGAAACCGGAAACGGACTGACATGCCGCCGGAACTTCAAACGCAGCGGCTGCTTTTGCAGCCGCTGTCGTCGCAGGACGCCGACGGCATATTCGCCTTGCAGCGCCACCCGGATGTTGTGCGTTACACCAGCTTCCCGCCGTCCACACGCAACGAATCGGACGCACTGCTTGCGCAGTGGCTGGCGGAAATGCACGAGGGCGGCCGCCTGTCGTGGGCGGTTCGTGAGCGCAGCGGCAATTTCATCGGCCTCGCCCTGGTATTTCGCATTGATGAGAAAAACCACTGTGGCGAAATCGGCTACATCCTCCTGCCCAATGCCTGGGGAAAAGGTTTCGCCAGCGAAATCGCCGGCGCGTTGATTCGCTATGGCTTCGATGATCGCAAGTTCGCGCGATTGAACGCCGTTGTTCATCCCGACAACCATGCTTCCATTCGCGTCCTGGAAAAACACGGTTTCGCGCGTGAAGGCTTGCGCCGCGCATCGCTCTACAAGGAAGGCGCGTTCCAGGATTCCGTGTTGTTCGGCTTGCTGAACGAGCAGCGCATCAACGAACTTTCGCGGGTGGAGTGACGTGGCCGTTCCGGTCGTGATGGCCTGGAGTGGCGGGAAGGATTCCGCCATGGCCTTGTGGAAATTGCGCAACGATCCGCATTACGACGTCGCAGCCCTGCTCACCACCCTTTCCGAACCCTACCGGCGCATCGTCATGCATGGCGTGCGCGAGGACGTGCTCGACGCGCAGGCTGAAGCCACCGGTTTGCCGCTCGCGAAAGTCTGGCTGCCGGCCAATCCTTCCAATGCAGAATACGAAGCACGGATGCGCGAAAGCCTGCTTTCGTTCCGCGAACGCGGCGTTTTCCATGTCGCGCACGGCGATCTCTTCCTGGAAGACGTGCGCGCGTTTCGCGATCAGAGCCTTGCGACGATCGGAATGTGCGGCGTGTATCCGCTCTGGGGAGAAAACACGCGCCAGCTCGCACGCACGTTTACGCATCGCGGTTTCAAGGCGCGGATCAGTTGCGTGGATGGCGAAAAACTCGGTCCGCAATTCGCCGGCCGCGAGTTCGATTACGTGTTGCAGCAAGACCTTCCGGCAAACATCGATCCCTGCGGCGAGTACGGCGAGTTCCATTCCTGCGTGTATGCGGGACCGGTATTCCGGCGCCCGTTGTCACTGCAAACCGGCGAACGCGTAACCCGCCTGAACCGCTTTCATTACTGCGATCTGCTGCTCGCGTGACAGGCGGGC
>DASVDI010000025.1:0-69361 GCA_036381175.1 Gammaproteobacteria bacterium | reverse complement strand
TACCGATGCGCACGCCTCTCGTCGCCGGTAACTGGAAAATGAGCGGCAACCGCGAGTCGTCGGCCGGTCTCCTGGAAGCGCTGGTGCGCGGCCTGGAAGACGGTGCCGCCGCCGAAGTGCTGGTCTGTCCGCCGTTCGTTTACCTGGCCGATGCACAGCGCGTGTTGCGGGGCAGCGAGATACGTCTCGGCGCGCAATCGCTGTGCGCGGAAGAGTCCGGCGCGTTCACCGGCGAAATCAGCGCATCCATGCTGCAGGACTTCGACTGCACGCATGTCATCGTCGGGCACTCCGAGCGGCGCGCGCTTTATGGTGAAGATGACGCGCTGGTCGCCCGCAAGTTCATGGCGGCGATCAAGACGGGTCTTGTGCCCGTGCTGTGCGTCGGCGAAACGCTGGAAGAGCGCGAGCAGGGCATCACCGTGGATGTCATTCGCCGACAGGTCACGGCGGTACTGACCGCGGCGGGCATCGAAGCCTTCGCGCAGGCGGTCATCGCCTACGAGCCGGTGTGGGCGATCGGTACGGGCAGAACGGCAAGTCCCGAGCAGGCGCAGGACGTTCACCGGGAAATCCGGCGCATCCTTTCGGCTGAAAATGCTACAATCGCCGACTCGCTGCGCATCCTGTACGGCGGCAGCGTGAAGGCCTCGAACGCGGCCGAACTTTTCGCAATGCCGGATATCGATGGTGGTCTTGTCGGCGGTGCGTCGCTGGATGCCGAGCAGTTCCTGAGTATTGTCCGCGCCGCCAAATGATCGCGGCCGGAATTTTCAAAGAGACGAAAACGGAATGACTACGACAGTTGTACTCCTGTTCCATGTGCTGCTGGCACTGGTGCTTATCGGCCTTATCCTCATTCAGCACGGCAAGGGTGCCGATGCGGGCGCGGCCTTCGGCAGCGGCGCGTCGTCGACGGTGTTCGGCTCGCAAGGTTCGGCCTCGTTCCTGAGCCGCGCCACCAAATGGCTCGCCATACTCTTCTTTATTACGAGTGGCACGCTTGCGTATCTTTCGCGCGAAGTGGAAGGTCCCGCGCCCAGCATCATGGACGCGACACCGGCCATCGAGCAGGACGCTCCGCCGGCAGAAGAAACCGGCCAGGACCTGCCGCCGGTTGAAGCGCCAACAGAAGAAGGATCCGAACCTGCGGAAACCGCAGATGAAGATCTTCCGCCGCCGCCTTCCGAAGGCGACGGAGTCGAGTAAAGCCGGTGTCCCCGGTGTAACCAGTCATTGCGGATGTGGTGGAATTGGTAGACACGCCATCTTGAGGGGGTGGTGCCGAAAGGCGTGGGAGTTCGAGTCTCCCCATCCGCACCAGGTTTTCATTGTCATGTAGTGAAGCAGGCCGCATCTCTTGTCGATGCGCGCAGATTGGCGGCAGGAAACCGTGGACTAAGGCCATAGCCTTGGCCATGGGAAGCGCCGCCGCTTTTACGTTAAAATGCTGGTCTTTGCGTGGACCGGCAACAGACCGCAGGGTGCGTCAGGAATGCTGCAAAACTACGTCCCCATTCTCGTCTTTCTCGGCGCCGCCACGGCGCTCGGCATCATCCTGATTCTTCTCGGGCTCACGCTTGGCCGCTGGGCATCGAAAGGCAAGGCGGATGCCGAAAAGACATCTCCTTATGAATGCGGCTTCGAAGCGTTCGAAGACGCACGCATGCGATTCGATGTGCGCTATTACCTCGTCGCCATCCTGTTCATCATCTTCGATCTCGAAATCGCGTTCCTGTTTCCTTGGGCCGTCGCGCTCGACGGCATCGGCCTGTTCGGTTTCGTCGCCATGGCCATCTTCCTCGGCATACTCGTGATCGGTTTCATCTACGAATGGAAGAAAGGAGCGCTGGAATGGGAGTAGAAGGTGCAGTGAACAACGGTATCGAAAAGGGCTGGGTCGTCACCAGCGTCGATAACGTCGTGAACTGGGCACGCAGCGGTTCGCTGTGGCCGGTGACGTTCGGTCTCGCCTGTTGCGCGGTGGAAATGATGCATGTGGGCGCGTCGCGCTACGACCAGGATCGTTTCGGCATCATCTTCCGTCCGAGCCCGCGCCAGTCCGATGTCATGATTGTTGCCGGCACGCTGGTGAACAAGATGGCGCCGCCGCTTCGAAAGGTCTACGAGCAGATGGCCGAGCCGCGCTGGGTGATCTCCATGGGCTCCTGCGCGAATGGCGGCGGTTACTACCATTATTCCTATTCTGTTGTGCGTGGCTGCGACCGTGTGATCCCGGTCGATGTCTATGTGCCCGGTTGTCCGCCGACCGCGGAGCAACTGTTGTTCGGCATCATCCAGCTGCAGAAGAAAATTCGCCGCACCAACACCATCGCGCGCTGAAAGCGTGCGACCGCAAGAGAATCGACGCAATGTCCGAGAAACTCAAACGACTGGCTGACAGGGTCGAGGAACGCTTCGGCGCGACGCTCGTTCGTCTTCCTTCGCTGCATCATGAGCTTGGTTATGAGCTGTCGGCCGCGCAACTCCTGGACGTCTGCGCAGCCTTGCGCGATGAAGATGGTTTCCGTTTTGAGCAGCTGATCGATATCTGCGGTCTCGATCACCTCACCTACGGCAGTGATGAATGGGTGACGGAAGATGCGACCGACACCGGTTTCAGCCGTGGCGTGAATCGTGAAATTCCTGACCAGGAACCGAATTACGACCGGCGCTTTGCCGTTGTCTATCACCTGCTGTCCGTCACGCTGAATCATCGCATTCGCCTGAAAGTGTTCTGCGACGCCGGCGATCCGCCCATTGTTCCCAGCGTGGACGGCATCTGGAGTGCGGCGAACTGGTTCGAGCGCGAAGCCTTCGACATGTTCGGCATCGTGTTCGATGGGCATCCGGACATGCGCCGCATCCTCACCGACTACGGTTTCGTCGGGCATCCCTTCCGCAAGGACTTCCCGCTCAGCGGCCACGTGGAAGTGCGTTTCGATCCGGAGAAGGGCCGCGTCGTTTATCAGCCGATCACCATCGAGCGCCGCATCCTGGTGCCGAAAGTGATTCGCCACGATCACCGTTACAACGAGCGCCTGGATCACCAGACGGATGTCGCGCCGAAGACGGAAACGGAGAAATCCGGCAATGCATGAGATTCAAAGTTATACGATGAACTTCGGTCCGCAGCATCCGGCCGCGCACGGTGTGCTGCGCCTCGTGCTGGAGATGGAAGGCGAAGTCATTCGCGGCATTGACCCGCACATCGGCCTGCTGCACCGAGGCA
The DNA here is from genome assembly GCA_036381175.1 of Gammaproteobacteria bacterium. Lineage (GTDB taxonomy): Bacteria > Pseudomonadota > Gammaproteobacteria > Natronospirales > JAJUFS01 > JAJUFS01. The sequence goes on along the minus strand of DASVDI010000025.1, from coordinate 66,129 downwards.
CAGAGAAGCTTGCGGAGAGCAAGCCGTACAGCCAGTCGATCGGTTACATGGACCGGCTCGATTACGTGTCGATGATGTGCAACGAGCACGCCTACGTGATGGCGATCGAGAAACTGCTCGGCATCGCGCCGCCGGAGCGCGCGCTGTACATCCGCACAATGTTCGACGAGTTGACCCGCATCACCAATCACCTGCTGTGGCTCGGCGCGCACGGTCTCGATATCGGCGCGATGACCGTGTTCCTGTATTGCTTTCGCGAGCGCGAAAACATCATGGACATCTACGAGGCGGTGTCTGGTGCGCGCATGCACGCGACCTATTATCGTCCCGGCGGCGTGCATCGCGACCTGCCCGAGAAGATGCCGCAATACCAGCCGTCGAAATTCCGCAGCAAGAAGGAACTGGCGCGCATGAACGAGGCGCGTTCGGGAACGCTGCTGGATTTCATCGAGGACTTCATCGACAACTTCCCGAAGGCGGTGGACGAGTACGAAACCCTGCTCACCGACAATCGCATCTGGAAGCAGCGCACCGTCGGCATCGGCGTGGTATCGCCGGAGCGCGCGCTGAATCTCGGTTTTACAGGCCCGATGCTGCGTGGCTCTGGCATCGAATGGGACCTGCGCAAGAAGCAGCCTTACGCCATGTACGACAAGATGGAATTCGACATTCCTGTCGGCGTGGAAGGTGATTGTTACGACCGTTACCTCGTGCGCATCGAAGAGTTTCGCCAGTCGGCAAGAATCGTCAAACAATGCATCAAGTGGCTGCGCGAGAATCCCGGTCCCGTGATGCTTGACGATCACAAGGTTACGGCTCCGCGTCGTGCCGAGATGAAGGACGACATGGAGTCGCTGATTCATCATTTCAAATTGTTCACGGAAGGTTATTGCGTGCCGGAAGGCGAAGTTTATGCAGCGATCGAGCAGCCAAAGGGCGAGTTCGGCATATACCTCGTTTCCGACGGGGCGAACAAGCCGTTCCGCGTGAAGATTCGCGCTTCCGGGTTTGCGCATCTCGCGGCCATCGACGAAATGTGCAAGGGCCACATGCTCGCGGATCTCGTGTCCATCATCGGCACGCAAGACATCGTGTTCGGGGAGATTGACCGATGACGAAACCCCAAGAGAACAGCGTCATGCTTTCCGCGCACGTGCGCGAGGAAATCGACGCGGCCGTGAAGAAATATCCGGCGGAACAGAAGCGTTCCGCGGTGTTCGCGGCGTTGCATGCCGTGCAGCACGAGCATGGTCATCTCCCGGCGGAAATGATCGATGCCGTTGCGGATTATCTCGGCCTTGAATCGATCAAGGTGCAGGAAGTCGCGACCTTCTATTCGATGTACGAGACGAAGCCGGTCGGACGCAACAGCATTTCGGTGTGCACGAACATTTCCTGCATGCTGCGCGGCGCGGACGACATCGTCGCGCACGTCGAAAACAGGCTCGGCATCAAGACGGGTGAATCGACGCCGGATGGCAAGGCGTTCCTCAAATGCGAAGAGGAATGTCTCGCGGCTTGCGCTGGTGGCCCGATGATGATGGTCAATCACAAGTACTACGAGAATCTCACGCCGGAAAAGGTGGATGAGATTCTTGATGGTCTGAAGTGAGCAGGGCAGGCATGGCACAACAGGAATTTGTCGTTTACGAGACACTGCAGTTCGACGAGCCGTGGACGCTTGAAAATTATCTTGCGACCGGCGGCTACGACGCGTGGAAACGTATCCTCAAGGAAAAGATCGCGCCGGAGCAGGTCATCGACGAGATGAAGGCATCCGGCTTGCGCGGCCGCGGCGGTGCGGGCTTCCCGACGGGATTGAAATGGTCGTTCATGCCGAAGGGCGACATGACTAAATACGTCGTCTGCAATTCGGATGAATCCGAGCCCGGCACCTGCAAGGATCGCGACATCCTGCGTTTCAATCCGCATTCCGTCATCGAAGGCATGGCGATCGCGGGATACGCGATGGGCGCGAAGACCGGCTACAACTATTTGCGCGGCGAGTTCATGGATGAGCCGTGGATGCGCTTCAACGCCGCACTCGAAGAAGCGTACAAGCTCGGTTTTCTTGGCTCGAATATTCTCAGGTCAGGCGTGACGTTCGATCTGCACGCACATCTCGGCGCGGGTGCTTACATCTGTGGCGAAGAAACTGCGCTGCTGGAATCGCTGGAAGGCAAGAAGGGAATGCCGCGCTTCAAACCGCCGTTCCCGGCGAATTACGGTCTTTACGGCAAACCGACGACCATCAATAACACCGAAACCTATGCATCCGTGCCCGCCATCATGCGCAAGGGCGCGAAATGGTTTGCTGGTCTCGGCACCGAGAAAAGCGGCGGCAGCAAGATCTTTTCGGTATCCGGTCATGTTGAAAAGCCGGGCAATTACGAAATTCGGATGGGCATGCCGTTCAGTGAGCTGCTGGAGCTGGCGGGCGGTGTCTGGAAAGGCAAGAAACTCAAGGCCGTGATTCCTGGCGGTTCATCCGTGCCGGTTGTTCCCGGCGAGATGATGATGAACGCGAACATGGATTATGAATCCATTCGCGATGTGACCGGATCGATGCTCGGTTCAGGTGCGGTCGTGGTTGTCGATGAAGACACCTGCATGGTGAAGCTGCTGCAGCGGATTTCGCGTTTCTATTACTCGGAATCCTGCGGTCAGTGCACGCCATGCCGTGAAGGCACGGGCTGGCTGTATCGCGTGGTGTCGCGCATCGAGAACGGCCAGGGACGAATGGAAGATCTCGCGATGCTCGATGATGTTGCGAGCAAGATCGAAGGACACACGATCTGCGCGCTGGGCGACGCCGCGGCGATGCCGGTGCGCAGTTTCATCAAGCACTTTCGCGACGAATTCGCGTATCACATCGAACACGGTTGCTGCATGGTCGGTCCCGGCGCGAAGAAGCGCCAGGACACCGCCGCCTGAAGCGCTCCACCAAGTTGATGGAACAGGAAATGAGTGACGATCTGGTTACGATAGAAATCGACGGCAAGCCGCTCAAGGCGAAGAAGGGCGCGATGGTCATCCAGGTTGCGGATGACGCGGACATTTACATTCCGCGTTTCTGTTACCACGAGAAACTGTCCGTCGCCGCCAACTGCCGCATGTGCCTGGTCGAAGTCGAAAAGGCGCCGAAGCCGTTGCCGGCCTGCGCAACGCCGGTTGCCGACGGCATGAAGGTTTTTACCGAATCGCCGAAAGCAGTTGCCGCGCAGAAAGCCGTGATGGAATTCCTGCTCATCAACCATCCGCTGGATTGCCCAGTGTGCGACCAGGGTGGCGAATGCGAATTGCAGGATCTTGCGATGGGTTACGGCAGCGACGTGTCGCGCTACACCGAGCGCAAGCGCATCATCAAGGACGAAAATATCGGTCCGTTGATTTCGACGGACATGACTCGTTGCATTCACTGCACGCGTTGTGTGCGTTTCGGAACGGAAGTCGCGGGCATCCAGGAACTCGGTGCGGTTGGCCGTGGCGAGCACATGCGCATCCGCACGTTTATCGAGCGCAGCGTCGATCACGAATTGTCCGGCAACGTCATTGATCTTTGCCCAGTTGGCGCGCTGAACTCCAAGCCATTTCGCATGCGCGGACGCGCATGGGAAATGATCAATCACAAGCTGGTTTCGCCGCATGACGCCGCAGGTTCCAGCCTGTTCGGCCATGTGTTGCGCGGCAAGTTCGTGCGCACCGTGCCGCGGACCAACGAAGCCGTGAACGAAACCTGGATTTCGGATCGCGACCGTTTCGGTTATGAAGGCATGCATGCCGGCGATCGCTTGCAGAAGCCGCTGGTGAAAGAAAACGGCACGTGGCGGGAGACGAACTGGGAAACGGCGCTGCAAGCCGCGGCGCAGGGCATCAAGGATGTCGATGCGAACGAGCTTGGCATTCTCGCTTCGCCGTCATCGACAGTGGAAGAATTTTTCCTTGCCCGTCGCATCGCCGATCATCTCGGTGCGAGCAACATCGATTACCGCGTGCGCCAGGCGGATTTCGTTGCCGACAGCGAAGCGTCTTTCCCGTCGCTTGGCCGCAGCATCGCGAGTCTCGAGAATCTCGATGCCGCATTGATCGTCGGATCGTCGCTTCGAAAGGATGTGCCGATCGCCGCCCATCGCATCCGCAAGGCGGCGATGAAAGGCGCGAACATTTCGTTGGTGAATCCGCGCAAGTTCGATTTCCTGTTTCCGATTGCGAATGAGTCCATCGTTGCTTATGACGAGATGGCCGTTTCGCTCGCCGGCGTCGCGCAAGTGCTGGCGAAGCAGTCTGGCAAAACGCTGCCCGCGAATCTCAGGAAATTTGTCACCGGCGTGAAGCCGAGCGCGGCGATGGAAAATGTCGCGAAGCAACTACTGGATGGCAAGGAATGCGCGGTCATTCTCGGCGACCTGGCCGAAGCGCATCCGCGCTTTGCGGACTTGCAGGCGCTTGCCGCTGCCATTGCGGACATGTCCGGCGCGAGCTTCGGTGTGCTCGCGGGAGGCGCTAACGCTGCCGGTGGCTGGCTCGCTGGCGCAATTCCTGGCGCGATTTCTGGCAAGAACGGTTTGAATGCGCGCGAGATGTTCAGCAAGCCGCGCAAGGCGTACCTGCTGCTTGGCGTCGAACCGGAAATGGATTGCTGGGATGGCGCCGAAACGCTGAACGCGTTGAAGCAGGCCGACAAGGTCGTCGTGCTGACGAGCTTCGTCACGGACACGATGAAGGATTACGCGGACGTGTTGCTGCCGATCGGCACGTTTGGCGAGACTGCGGGCAGTTACATCAACGCCGAAGGTACGTGGCAGTCGTTCGGCGGCGCGTCGAAGCCGATCGGCGAAGCGCGTCCTGCCTGGAAAGTGCTGCGCGTGCTCGGCAACCTGCTCGACGTGCCCGACTTCGATTACATGGCGCCGACCGACGTTACGGACGCTGCGCGTGCCGCGATCGGCGAGCCGGCGGCGAGAAAGCCTGCGTTCACACATGAACTGCGCGCCGAAGAAAAACGTGACGGGCTGCTGCGCGTCGCGGAAACAGCGTTGTACGGAACGGACGGCTTGGTGCGTCGCGCCGGTTCGTTGCAGGTGACCGCGGACGCGAAACGCCAGGCTTCCGTGAACATCAGCGCCGCCGATGCCGAACGGCTCGGCATGAGCGATGGCATGTACGTGAATGTCAGGCAGGGCGATTGCGCGGCAATTCTTCCGGTGCGCGTCGACTCGGGGGTGATTGACGGCACAGTGTTCATCGCGAGCGGCGTTGAAGCGACGGCGACGCTCGGCGCACGTACCGGTGCTGTCGAATTGTCGAAGGCGGAGGATTCGAAATGATTCTCGAATTCTGGAACGGCCTCTGGCCGGAAGCACGCCTGGTGCTGACCTCGCTGTTCTGGGTGGTCGTCATCATGCTGCCGCTGATCGTCGCGGTCGGTTTCTACACGCTGCTCGAACGCAAGGTCATCGGCTACATCCAGGGGCGCGTCGGTCCGAACCGCGTCGGTTTCCACGGCACGTTCCAGTGGTTGGCTGACGTGCTGAAACTGATCCTCAAGGAAGTGATTGTTCCGAGCAATGCGAACCGCTTCCTGTTCCTGGTCGCACCAATCATCTCGCTGGTGCCGGCGTTCGCAGCCTGGGCGGTGGTCCCGTTTGCCGACGGCTGGGTGCTTGCGGACATCAATGCATCACTCCTTTATATATTGGCGCTGACATCGATGGGCGTTTACGGCGTCATCATCGCGGGCTGGGCATCGAATTCGAAGTACGCCTTCCTTGGCGCCATGCGTTCCGCCGCGCAGATCGTTGCCTACGAAATCGCGATGGGCTTCGCGCTGGTCGGCGTGCTGATGGCAGGCGGATCGCTGAATCTCGGCGACATCGTCGAGGCGCAGTCGGGCAGCCTGTTCAACTGGTTCTGGTTGCCGTTGTTCCCGTTGTTTCTTGTGTATTTCATTTCGGGTGTCGCGGAAACCAACCGCGCGCCGTTCGACGTTGCGGAAGGCGAATCGGAAATCGTCGCCGGTTTCCACGTGGAATATTCCGGCACGGCGTTCGCGGTATTCTTCCTCGCCGAGTACGCGAACATGATCCTGATCTCGGGATTGTGCGTGATCTTCTTCTTCGGCGGCTGGCTGAATCCGTTCGCGGGCATTCCAGGCATCGAGACAGTGACCGCCGCGGTGCCGGGCATTGTCTGGTTCTTCGCCAAGATGGGCGTCTTCATCTACGCCTTCCTGTGGCTGCGCGCGACATTCCCGCGCTATCGCTATGACCAGATCATGCGTCTCGGCTGGAAGGTGTTCATTCCCGTGACGATCGTCTGGCTGATGGTGATGGGCCTGTTCATCGTCATGGGCTGGGAGTGGATCACGCTCGGTTACGTCGTGCTCGCTGGCAGCGCGCTGCTGATCCTGCTGGGCAAACTCACGGCCACGAAAAATCCGGTGATTACGACATGAAGCAGGCAATAAACACCTGGATCAAGACCTGGTTCCTGTCGGAGTTATGGGCGGGACTGAGTCTCACGTTGCGTTATTTCTTCAAGCCGAAAATCACGGTTTACTACCCGGAAGAGAAAACGCCGAAGTCGCCGCGCTTCCGCGGATTGCATGCACAGCGCCGTTACGCGAATGGCGAGGAGCGTTGCATCGCCTGCAAGCTGTGCGAAGCCGTTTGTCCTGCGCTCGCCATCACCATCGATTCCGAAATGCGCGAGGACGGCACGAGGCGCACGACGCGCTACGACATCGACCTTTTCAAGTGCATTTACTGCGGATTCTGTGAAGAAGCCTGCCCGGTGGATGCGATCGTCGAAACGCGCGTTTCCGATTTCCATTTCGAGAAGCGCGGCGAGCAGATCATGACCAAGGAAAAACTGCTGGCGGTCGGCGACAAGTACGAAGCGCAGATCGCGGCCGATCGCGCCGCTGACGCGCGCTATCGTTGATGACTGGTTGAGGATTGCCTGATGCCGATTTCTGCGGAAACACTCATATTTTTTCCGGCGGCCGTGCTGCTGCTCGGCGCCGCACTCGCCGTCATCACCGTGCGCAACCCGGTGCACGCGGCGCTGTTTTTGATTGTGTGCTTTTTCTCGAGCGCGGTGTTGTGGTTGCTGCTTGAAGCGGAATTCCTCGGCATCGCGCTGGTGCTGGTGTATGTCGGTGCGGTGATGGTGCTGTTTTTGTTCGTGGTGATGATGCTCGACATCAACATCGCGGTCGTCAGGGAAGGTTTCATCCGCTTCGCGCCCGTTGCAGCTGTCGTCGCGATTCTCATGGCGTCGCTGCTGGTGTGGGTGATGTGGTCGCAGCAGCTCGGCATCGCGGAATTCATCAAGCCCGAACCGCGTCCGGCGGATTACAGCAACACCACGGCCATCGGCCAGGTGATGTATACCGAATACGTTTATCCGTTCGAGATCGCATCGGTCATCCTGCTGATCGGAATCATTGTGGCCATCTCGCTGACCATGCGCCGCCGCGGCGGCACGCGTGCGCAGGATCCGGCAGAGCAGGTGAAGGTGCGCCGTGAAGATCGCATCCGGATGGTGAAAATGCCGTCCGAGACCGAAAGCCGACCGAAGGCTGACTGAGAGTAAAGCTGAATGAATTTCTTCGATCCGATTTCGCTGTACCACTACCTGACGCTCGGTGCGGTGCTGTTCAGCATTGCCGTTGCCGGTATCTTCCTGAACCGGAAGAACGTCATCGTGCTGCTGATGTGCATCGAGATGATGCTGCTGGCTGTCAACATGAATTTCATTGCCTTTTCGCGTTATCTCGATGACGTGGCAGGGCAGGTATTCGTGTTCTTCATCCTGACGGTCGCGGCGGCGGAAGCGGCAATTGGCCTTGCGATCCTCGTCGTGCTGTTCCGCAACCGCAACAGCATCAATGTCGAAGACATGGATTCAATGAAGGGCTGACGGGATGAGCATGGAAAACATCTATCTTGCCACCGTTCTCGCGCCACTCCTGGCGGCGATTGTCGCGGGCCTGTTTGGCAGGACTGTCGGGCGTGGTGGCGCACACTGGATCACGATTCTCGGCGTGGCCGTGTCGTTCATCCTGTCCTGCATCGCGTTCAAGCACATTGCGATCGATGGTGGCGCGGTTTTCAACGACACCATTTATACGTGGATGGTGAGTGACGGCATTCGTTTTGAAGTCGGTTTCCTGGTCGACAAGCTGACCGTTCTGATGATGACGGTGGTGACGTTCGTTTCGCTGATGGTGCATGTCTACACCATCGGTTACATGCACGACGATCCCGGTTACCAGCGCTTCTTCAGCTACATTTCGCTGTTCACCTTCTCGATGCTGATGCTGGTGATGTCGAACAATTTCCTGCAATTGTTCTTTGGCTGGGAAGCGGTTGGTGTTGTCTCGTATCTCCTGATCGGATTCTGGTTCAAGCGCGATACGGCGATCTTCGCGAACATGAAAGCGTTCCTGGTGAACCGCGTCGGTGACTTTGGCTTCCTGCTGGGTATCGCGGCGGTTGTGTATTACACCGGCTCGCTGGATTACGCCGAAGTCTTCGCCACGGCGCCATCATTGCAGGGCGAGACCATTGAAATCCTTGGCGGCCATGCCTGGTCGGCGTTGACGGTGATCGGGATTCTTTTGTTCATCGGCGCGATGGGCAAGTCCGCGCAGGTGCCGCTGCACGTCTGGTTGCCGGATTCCATGGAAGGCCCCACGCCGATCTCCGCGCTGATCCATGCCGCGACCATGGTCACCGCCGGCATTTTCATGGTCGCGCGCATGTCGCCGATCTATGAGCTGAGTGAAACCGCGCTGAGTTTCATTCTCGTGATTGGTTCGGTGACGGCATTCTTCATGGGCCTGCTTGGCATCGTCGCGAATGACATCAAGCGCGTGATTGCGTACTCGACGCTTTCGCAGCTCGGCTACATGACGGTCGCGCTCGGCGCATCCGCGTACGCTGCCGGTATTTTCCATCTCATGACGCACGCCTTCTTCAAGGCGCTGCTGTTCCTCGCGGCAGGTTCCGTGATCATCGGCATGCACCACGAGCAGGACATGCGCAAGATGGGCGGGCTGCGCAAGTACATGCCGATCACGTACCTCACCATGCTTATCGGCACGCTGGCGCTGGTCGCGGTGCCGGGCTTCTCCGGATTCTTTTCGAAGGATGCGCTGATCGAAGCCGTGCATCATTCGAGCATTCCGGGTTCGGGAATTGCGTATTGGGCTGTCTTGCTGGGCGTGTTCGTGACGGCGGTTTACAGCTTCCGGCTTCTGTTCATGGTGTTCCATGGCAAGGAGCGATTTGACGCACATGTCGAGCACCATGCCGAGAGCGACGATCCGCATCACGGTCATCATGGCAGTGTGCCGCATGAATCCCCGTGGGTTGTGACAGTGCCGTTGATCCTGCTCGCGATTCCGTCGATCTTCATCGGCTGGTTCACGATCGACGCGCTGCTGTTCAATGGCTGGTTCGGCAGCGCAATTGTTGTCAGCGAAGCGCACGATGTACTCGCCGAACTTGGCGAGAGCTGGCACGGGCCGTGGGCGTTCATACTGCATGCCTTCTCCGGTCCTGCGATTTATTTATTGATCGCGGGTATCGTCACGTCGTGGGTTTTCTGGTGGTGGAAACCGCATTGGCCGGGGATCGTCGCGAACCGCTTGAGCGCAATTCACAAGCTGCTCGTGAACAAGTATTTCTTCGACGATTTCAACAACACGGTGTTCGCAGCGGGTGCGCGCAAGCTTGGCGGGTTCTTCTGGAAGGCGGGCGACGTGTTCCTGATTGATGGCGCGCTGGTGAACGGCTCCGCGAAAACGGTCGGAGCACTCGCCGGCGTGCTGAAGCACGTGCAATCGGGATACCTGTATCACTACGCCTTCGCAATGATTATCGGCCTGGTCGCGATCCTTGGCTGGCTGCTGTTGTTCTGAGGACGGGACAAGAACAATGTTTGATAATTTTCCCCTGTTGAGCCTCGTGATCTGGCTGCCGATTTTCGGCGGCATCGCCGTGCTGCTTGCCGGCCGCATGGGCGACAACGCGGTGCGCTGGCTCGCGCTGGCGGTTTCCATCATCGCGTTCGCGCTCAGCATTCCGCTTTACACGGGTTTCGATTTCACGACGGCCGAAATGCAGTTCGTCGAATTCGCGCCGTGGATCGAAGCGCTGAACGTCAACTATCACATCGGTGTTGACGGCATCGCGGTGCCATTGATCCTGCTGACGACGTTCATGACCGTGCTGGTCGTAATCGCAGGCTGGGAAGTCATCAAGGATCGCACCGGCCAGTACTTCGCGGCGTTCCTGATCATGGAAGGCTTGATGAACGGCGTGTTCGCCGCGCTCGACGGCATGCTGTTCTACGTGTTCTGGGAGGCGATGCTGATCCCGATGTTCCTGATCATCGGGATCTGGGGCGGACCGCGACGCGTTTATGCGACCATCAAGTTCTTCCTGTACACCTTCCTCGGCTCGGTGCTGATGCTGGTCGCATTCATCTATATGTACATGAAGATGGACGGCAGCTTCAGCATTCTCGACATGCACGCATTGCCGCTGTCGATGAAAGAACAGATCCTGATTTTCCTCGCGTTCTTCGCCGCGTTCGCGGTGAAGATTCCGATGTGGCCGGTACACACCTGGCTGCCGGATGCGCACGTCGAGGCGCCGACCGGCGGTTCCGTGATCCTGGCTGCGATCATGCTGAAGCTGGGCGGCTATGGCTTCCTGCGCTTCTCATTGCCGATCACGCCGGACGCCGCGAATGTGCTCGACACTTTTGTCGTCACACTGTCGCTGATCGCGGTCGTTTACATTGGCCTGGTCGCGATTGTCCAGCAGGACATGAAAAAGCTGGTGGCGTATTCGTCCATCGCGCACATGGGTTTCGTCACGCTCGGCCTGTTCCTGCCGTTCATGATTCTCGCCAACAGCGGCGGCATGCAGGGCGCTGTCCTTGGCATGGAAGGCGGCATGGTGCAGATGATTTCGCACGGTTTCATTTCCGGCGCGCTGTTCCTGTGCGTGGGCGTCATGTACGACCGTGTGCACAGCCGCGAGATCTCGGCGTATGGCGGCGTCGCGAACACGATGCCGGTATTTGCGTCTTTCATGGTGTTGTTCGCGTTCGCGAACACGGGTCTGCCGGGCACATCGGGTTTCGTCGGCGAGTTCATGGTGATTCTCGCGAGCTTCAAGGCGAATTTCTGGATTGCGTTCCTGGCGGCGCTGACGCTGATCCTCGGTGCGGCCTACACGTTGTGGCTGGTGAAGCGCGTCATCTTCGGTGATGCCGTGAACGACAACGTCGCGAAACTGGAAGACATCAACAAGCGCGAATTTCTTGTGCTCGCGCTGCTCGCTGTTGCCGTGTTGCTGTTCGGCCTCTGGCCGGCGCCGCTGATCGAGGTCATGGACGTCACCGTGCAGAACCTCGTCGAACACGTCATGCAGTCAAAATTATAAGCGGGGCTGAATTTCGAACATGGAAACGACTTTCATATCGCCGAACCTCTGGCCCGCGCTGCCCGAGATGTTCCTGCTCGGCATGGCCTGCGTCATTCTCGTCGCGGACCTGTTCTTCAGTGACAAGCAGCGCGTGTTCACGCACTGGCTGTCGCTGGGCACGCTCGCGGGCACGGTGCTGATTCTCGGCGCGCAGATCGACAACCCCGATATCGTCACCTTCAGCGGCATGTACGTCGCCGACGGCATGGCCATCGTGCTGAAACTGGTTGCCTGCGCGACCACCGCCGCGGTGCTGGTCTATTCGCGCGATTACCTGAAATCCCGGCAGTTGTTCCAGGGCGAGTTCTACGTACTCATCCTTGGTGCGCTGCTCGGCGCGATGGTGATGATCTCGGGACTCAATTTCGTCAGCCTGTATCTCGGCCTGGAATTGTTGTCCTTGAGTTCCTACGGTCTCGTTGCCCTGCGTCGTGACGATGGTGTCGCTTCCGAAGCCGCCATGAAATATTTCGTGCTGGGCGCGATTGCATCAGGCTTGCTGCTTTATGGCATGTCGATTCTCTACGGCATCAGCGGCACACTCGATGTCCTGGAACTGGCCGCGTGGGCGTCAGGCGCGGAGCTCAGTGCCGGGTTGTTGCTCGCGCTCGTGTTCGTGATCATCGGCATGGCGTTCAAGCTGGGCGCGGTGCCGTTCCACATGTGGATACCGGATGTTTACGAAGGCGCGCCGACGGCGGTGACGCTGTTCCTCGGTACGGTGCCGAAGCTCGCCGCGTTCGCGCTGTTCATGCGGCTGCTGGTCGAAGGTCTCGGTGCGATGCATTCCGCGTGGCAGGCCATCATCGTCGCGCTCGCGCTGTTGTCCATGTTCATCGGTTCGGTTGTCGCGATCGCGCAGACCAGTCTCAAGCGCATGCTCGCGTATTCGACGATCTCGCATGTCGGATTCCTGTTGATGGGCATTCTCGCGGGTACCGCACAGGGCTACCAGGCCGCGATGTTCTACACCATTACCTACGTAATCATGGCGGCGGCCGGTTTCGGCATGATCCTGCTGCTCGCGCGGTCAGGCTTCGAGGCCGACAAGCTGGATGATTTCGCGGGCCTCAACCGCCGCAGCCCGTGGTTTGCCGCGATGATGATGTTCGTGATGTTCGGGATGGCCGGGGTGCCGCCGTTTGTCGGCTTCTACGCGAAATTCGCGGTCATCTGGGCGGCGCTGGAAGCGGGCTTCACCTGGCTTGCCGTTGCGGCCGTCGTACTGTCGGTCGTCAGCGCGTTTTATTACCTTCGCCTCGTCAAGATCATGTATTTCGATGAGCCTGTGGACGATGCGGGCGAGCTGGAAGTCGCAGCGGACTCACGCCTGGTGATGAGCGTGAATGGCCTGTTGATTCTCGGATTGGGTATTTTCCCGGGCGGGCTGATGGCCGTTTGCATCAGCGCGATCAGCTGACAAATCCGTCATCCTGATTAAATCCGGATTCTTCCTTGAAAATCAGGCATTCGATCATATAGAATGCCGCCTCGTCGGGTGCGGGGTGGAGCAGTCTGGCAGCTCGTCGGGCTCATAACCCGAAGGTCGCAGGTTCAAATCCTGCCCCCGCTACCAATACACTGTGTGATAGACAGCAGTGCTGATAAGGCCCCGATGTTCGGGGCTTTTTCGTTTTCGCCCGACGGATGGAAAGTTGTTTATCGACTTAAGGAATACTCCATAACTCGTTGTTAAATGGCGAGTTTTCAGGATGGGCCATTGGCCCATTTTTTATTTGCGGCAGGCCATGAGTCTAAGGGAAAAACTGATAACGCTGCTGGAGCCGACAATCGAAGCCATGGGCTACGAACTCGTCGAGCTGGAAGCGCGCAGCAATCCGAAGAACGGGCTGGTGCGGTTGTACATCGACAAGCCTGAAGGCGTCGGGCTGGACGATTGCGAGCAGGTGAGCCACCAGGTCAGCGGTGTGCTCGACGTCGAGGATCCGATGCCGGGCGAATACAGCCTCGAGGTGTCATCGCCGGGGCTTGAGCGGCCGCTGCGAACGGAAAAACATTTCGCCGATGCGATCGGCGAGAAGGTGAAGCTGGAACTGGAGTCGCCGCTGGCGGACCGGCGCTGGCGCTTCACGGGAAAGCTGGCCGCTGTTGAAGACGGCCGCGTGACCGTGGAAGTCGATGGCGAGGCCGTCACACTGGAAATCGCGACGCTGAAGCGCGCGCGGATCGTTCCGGAATACTGAATTACCACACAGACATCGATCGTCGGGAAAGACAGTCATGAACAAAGAAATTCTTCTGGTCGCGGACGCCGTTTCGAACGAAAAGGGCGTGGACAAGGAAGTCATCTTCGAAGCCATCGAAGCGGCGCTGGCATCAGCCACGCGCAAGAAACAGGGCGGTGACATCGACGCGCGCGTTGCCATCAACCGGCAGGACGGTTCCTACGAAACCTTCCGCCGCTGGCTGGTGGTGGAAGACGACGCGGAAATCGAATTTCCGGAAAAGGAAGTCACGCTCAGCGAAGCGAAGCAGAAGGACCCGGACGTCGAGGTCGATGGCTATATCGAAGAGCCGATGGACTCGGTCGCTTTCGGTCGCATCGCCGCACAGACCGCGAAGCAGGTCATCGTGCAGAAGGTGCGCGAAGCCGAGCGCGCGCAGGTGGTGGAACAGTACAAGGATCGCCAGGGCGAGCTGGTCACCGGCATCGTCAAGCGCGTCGAGCGCGGCAATGTGTTCGTGGACCTCGGCGGCAACGCCGAAGCGCTGATTCCGCGCGAAGACATGATTCCGCGCGAAGCGGTGCGCGCCGGTGATCGCGTGCGTGCGTATCTCAAGGAAATCCGTTCCGAGCTGCGCGGTCCGCAATTGTTTTTGAGCCGTACCGACAAGCGCTTCCTGGAAGAGCTGTTCACCATTGAAGTGCCGGAAATCGGCCAGGGCCTGATCGAAATCATGGGCGCCGCCCGCGATCCTGGCCAGCGCGCGAAGATTGCGGTGAAATCGAACGATCAGCGCATCGATCCCGTCGGCGCCTGCGTCGGCATGCGCGGTTCGCGCGTGCAGGCGGTGTCGAACGAACTTTCCGGCGAGCGCATCGACATCATCGTGTGGAACGAAAACCCGGCACAGTTTGTCATCAATGCCATGTCGCCGGCGGAAGTCACGTCGATTGTCGTCGACGAGGACAAGCACAGCATGGATATCGCGGTGGAAGAGGACAAATTGTCGCTCGCCATCGGCCGCGGCGGTCAGAATATTCGTCTTGCTTCCGAGCTCGCGGGCTGGGAACTCAACGTGATGACCGAATCGCAGGCCGAAGAAAAGACCGAGAAGGAAATCAAGGAACTGCAGCAGCTGTTCATGGATCAGCTCGACGTCGACGAGGAGGTTGCCGTCATTCTCGTGCAGGAAGGTTTTTCCAGCATCGAGGAAATCGCCTACGTGCCGGCCTCCGAGCTTGTCGAGATCGAGGAGTTCGATGAAGGCATCGTCGATGAATTGCGCGGCCGCGCGCGCGACGTGCTGCTGACGCAGGCGATCGTCTCCGAGGAAAAACTCGGCGATGAAAAGCCGGCCGATGATCTGCTGAACATGGAAGGCATGGATCGCGCGCTGGCCTACACGCTCGCGGGACGCGGTGTCGTGACCATGGAAGACCTGGCCGAGCAGTCGGTCGATGAAATGATGGAAATCGAGGGCATGGACGAGGAGCGCGCCGGGCGGTTGATCATGACCGCGCGTGCCCCGTGGTTTGCCGAAGAGTGAACCGGAATCCCGGGAGGGTTCAGATGGCGGAAGTCACCGTAAAACAGTTCGCCGACGTACTGGGCGTACCGGTCGATCGCCTGTTGACGCAGCTTGGCGAAGCCGGGCTTGAAGTCGCGTCCGCGGACGACAGTATCAATGATGATCAGAAGATGCAGTTGCTCTCGCACCTGCGCCGTTCACACGGTAAGGACGGTGCGGCGGGCGGCAATGAGCCGCGCAAGATCACGCTCAATCGCCGCAGTGTCAGTGAACTGAAGCTCGCTGGTGGCCAGGGCAAGGCGAAGACCGTCAGCGTTGAAGTGCGCAAGAAACGTACCTACGTGAAGCGCAGCGTACTCGAAGAACAGGAAGCCGCGCGCAAGGCAGAAGAGCAGGCGAAGCGCGACGCGGAAGAAGCGAAGGTTCGCGAGGCGCGTGAAGCCGAGGAAGCAGCACTTCGCAAGGTCGAGGAAGAAGCCGCGCGCAAGCAGCGCGAAGAAGAGGAATCGCGCGAGCGCGAAGCGTCCGCGCAGAAGCAGCAGGCCGAGGAAGTCGAAAAGAAGCGTCGCGAGGATGTCGAGCGCGAGCGCAAGGAAGCCGAAGAGCGCCGCAAGGCCGAAGAAGAAGCGCGCAAGCAGGCTGCCGAAGACGAACGCAAGCAGCAGCGCGGCGCACCGACGAAGTACGGTCGCCAGGAGCTGCACGTCACTGCCGGCAAGGGCGGTCGCCGTTCCGGCAAGAAGGCGCCGCGCCAGCGGCGTGGCGGCGTGGCCGTCGATACGCAGCACGGTTTCGAAAAACCGGCAGCGCCTGTGAAGCGCGAAGTCAGCATTCCGGAAACCGTCACGGTTGGCGAACTCGCCAACAAGATGGCCGTGAAGGCGACCGACCTGATCCGCACCATGATGAATCTCGGCGTGATGGCCACCATCAACCAGGTGCTGGACCAGGAAACCGCGCAACTCGTAGTCGAGGAAATGGGCCACACCGCGAAACTGCTGCGCGAAAACGAACTCGAAGTGCAGGTGATCGCGGAAGGCGCGGGCGAAGGCGAAGCCGTCGATCGTCCGCCGGTCGTCACCATCATGGGTCATGTCGATCACGGCAAGACCTCGCTGCTCGATTACATTCGCCGCACGAAAGTCGCGGCGGGTGAAGCGGGCGGCATCACGCAGCACATCGGCGCCTACCACGTCGAAACCGACAAGGGCATGATCAGCTTCCTGGATACGCCGGGCCACGCCGCGTTTACCGCCATGCGCGCGCGCGGTGCGCAGCTGACCGACATTGTCGTGCTGGTTGTCGCGGCCGATGACGGCGTCATGCCGCAGACCATCGAGGCCGTGCAGCATGCGAAAGCCGCCGGCGTGCCGCTGGTGATTGCCGTCAACAAGATCGACAAGCCGGAAGCCGATCCGGATCGCGTCAAGACGGAGCTCTCGCAGCACGACGTCATTCCGGAAGACTGGGGCGGCGATGTTATTTTCGTGAACGTTTCTGCAAAAACCGGCGACGGTGTCGACGCGCTGCTGGATTCGCTGCTCGTGCAGGCAGAAGTGTTGGAACTGAAAGCCGTCGCCGATGGGCCTGCTGCTGGCGTGGTTGTTGAATCATCGCTGGAAAAAGGCCGCGGTCCGGTTGCGACGGTGCTGGTTCAGCGCGGCACGTTGAAGAAGGGCGACATCCTGCTCGCCGGCCAGGAATACGGCCGCATTCGCGCGATGTTCGACGAAGCCGGCAAGCCGATCGAAGCCGTTGGCCCGTCGATGCCGGCGCAGGTGCTGGGTCTTTCCGGCATTCCGTCAGCGGGTGACGAGGCGATTGTCGTTTCCGATGAACGCAAGGCGCGTGAAGTCGCGATGTATCGCCAGGGCAAGCTGCGTGAAGTGAAACTCGCGCGCCAGCAGTCGTCGAAACTGGAGAACATGTTCAACCAGATGGAAGAGGGCGAGGTCAAGATTCTCAACCTCGTGGTGAAGGCCGATGTGCAGGGTTCTGTCGAAGCGCTTTCCGATTCGCTGACCAAGCAGGGCGACGCCGAAGTGAAGGTGAAAGTGATTGCCTCGGGAGTCGGCGGCATCACCGAATCCGACGTCAACCTCGCCGCGGCATCGGAAGCCGTCATCATCGGTTTCAACGTGCGTGCCGACAGTGCCGCGCGCCGCCAGATCGACGAGTCGGGCGTTGACGTGCATTACTACTCGGTCATCTACGATGCCATCGATGAAGTGAAGAAAGCGCTCTCGGGCATGCTGTCGTCGGAGATCCGCGAAGAGATCATCGGTCTTGCCGAAGTGCGCGACGTGTTCAAGGCGCCGAAGATCGGCCAGATCGCGGGCTGTCTTGTCGTCGAAGGTTCCGTCAAGCGCAACAACCCGATTCGCGTCCTGCGCGACAACGTCGTGATTTACGAAGGTGCGCTGGAATCGCTGCGCCGCTTCAAGGATGACGTCAACGAAGTGCGCGCCGGCACGGAATGCGGTATCGGCGTGAAGGATTACAACGACGTGAAGGTCGGCGATCAGATCGAGTGCTATGAGCGCGTTGAAGTTCAACGCACGCTCTGACGAGACACGACGATGCCAAGGGAGTTCACACGCAGTACACGGGTCGCGGAGCAATTGCGCCGCGAGCTGGGTGAACTGTTGCGTCATCGCGTCAAGGACCCGCGCGCGCAGGGCGCAACACTGACTGATGTGGAAGTGAGCAAGGACGTGTCGTATGCGCGCATCTATTTCAGCCAGCTTGACGACGCGCCGGAGCAGATCAAGGAAACCCAGGCGGCGCTGAATCGCGCCGCCGGCTACCTGCGCCACGAACTCAGCCAGATCATGCGCATGCGGCACGTGCCGGAATTGAAATTCATCTACGACCGCAGCGTTGCCGAAGGCATGCGCATGGACGCGCTGATCGACGCCGCGCGCGAGCGCGACCGCCAGCAAGAGACCAACGGCGACGGCAGCGAGGACTAGATGGGTCGTCAACGCAAGGGCCGCGCGATCGACGGCGTCCTGCTGCTCGACAAGGATTCCGGCGCGAGTTCCAACCACGCACTGCAGCGCGTGAAGCGCCTCTTCGGTGCCGCGAAGGCGGGTCACACCGGCAGTCTCGATCCGCTCGCGACCGGCATGCTGCCCGTGTGCCTTGGCGAGGCGACGAAGGTTTCAGGTTTCCTGCTGGATTCGGACAAGCATTACCGCGTGACGGCGAAGCTTGGCGTACGCACGGCTACCGCCGATGCAGAAGGCGAAGTCACCGAAACCGCTTCCGTTCCCGTATTTGACGAAATTCGTCTGCGCGAAGTGCTGAACGATCTCACCGGCGACATCGAGCAGGTGCCGCCGATGTATTCAGCGCTGAAACACCAGGGCCGGCGGCTGTATGAGCTCGCGCGCGCGGGCGAGGAAGTGGAACGTCCGCCGCGCACGGTACGCATTTTCTCGCTGGCACTGGAAACGTTCAGCCCGGATTCACTGGCGCTGGATGTGCGCTGTTCCAAGGGAACCTACGTGCGGACGCTCATCGAGGACATCGCGGCGGCGCTCGGCACGCTCGGGCACGTCACGGCGCTTCGAAGGCTTGGCGTCGGACCGTATGAAAAGCGTCCGATGTTCACGCTCACGGAACTGGAAGCACGGCTTGAAGCCGGCGGCCATGCTGCGCTGGACGAACTGCTGCTGCCGGTGGATTCCGCCGTTGCGGACTGGCCGGTGGTGAGCCTGGACGCAGACATGAGTTTTTATGTCCGGCGCGGCCAGGCGGTTCAGGTGGCGGGTTCGCCCACCGAGGGCCGGGTCCGGCTGTATTCGGATGCCGGGAAATTCCTCGGCATCGGTGAAGTGGCCGATGACGGCAGAATTGCGCCGAAACGGCTGCTCGCAACGCCTTAACGAGGTGTTTTGACTGGGTTTTTCGACTTGTTAGACCCATCCCGCGCGGCTACAATACCGCGCTCATTCTCGGGGCTTCGCGCAGTCGGGCCCCTGGTACACGAACAGGATCAACAAATGTCTCTGACCGTAGAACACAAACGCGAAATCATCGACCAGTACAAGACCGGCGAAGGCGACACCGGTTCGCCGGAAGTGCAGGTTGCACTACTGTCGGCGCGCATCAGCGAGCTGACGGAGCACTTCAACCAGCACAAGGGCGACCACCACTCGCGTCGTGGCCTGCTCAAGATGGTCAACCAGCGCCGCAAGCTGCTGGATTATCTGAAGAGCAATAACCGCGATCGCTACCAGCAGCTGATCGAACGGTTGGGTCTACGCCGCTAAGGCGGCGGGCCGCGTCTTACGAATGTTCTGAAACGGGAAAACCGGACTGCTACAGGCCGGTTTTCCCGTTTTTGCGTTCGGGAACGCAGAAATCATGTCAGCGCGCGGAGGGCCGCAGCGCCGATGAAGGTAACTGAAGAGAGCAAAATAGAGAGAGTAGATATCGTGCAAGCCACCAAGAAAAGCTTCCCGTTCGGAAATCACACTGTCACCCTCGAAACCGGATACATCGCCCGCCAGGCCGACGCCGCTGTGCTGGTCAGCATGGATGATACTGTCGTGCTGGTTACCGCGGTCGGCCGCAAGAAGGCGACGCCGGGCCAGGGTTTCTTCCCGTTGACGGTCAATTACCAGGAAAGAACCTATTCAGCCGGCAAGATCCCGGGCGGCTTCTTCAAGCGTGAAGGCCGTCCTTCGGAGAAGGAAACGCTGACTTCCCGTCTGATCGATCGCCCCATTCGTCCGCTGTTTCCCGAAGGCTTCCTGAACGAAGTCCAGATCATTGCGACGGTGATGTCGATCAACCCGGAAATCGATCCGGACATTCCGGCCATGATCGGCACTTCCGCGGCATTGATGCTCTCCGGCATTCCGTTCGGCGGTCCGATCGGCGCCGCGCGCGTCGGTTTCAAGGACGGCGACTACATTCTCAATCCGACGAAGTCGCAGACGGCGGAATCGGATCTCGACCTCGTCGTGGCCGGCACCGAAAAAGCCGTGCTGATGGTCGAATCGGAAGCGAAGTCGCTGCCCGAAGACATCATGCTGGGCGCCGTGCTGTTCGGCCACGAGCAGATGCAGGCCGCCATCAACGCCATCAAGGAACTGGCTGGCGAAGTCGGCAAGCCGGCGTGGGACTGGCAGGCGGAAGCGGAAGACCAGTCGCTGGTCGATACCATCAAGACGAACTACGGCAAGGCGCTTGATGACGCCTACCAGGTAGCCGACAAGCAGGAACGCCGTGATGCGATTGCGGCGATCAAGGAACGCGCGGTTGAAGAGCTCGCCGGCGGTGATGAGCCGAAATTCGACGCCAAGGCCGTTGAAGAAGCCGTGCACGATCTCGAGTACAGCACGGTGCGTGAACGCATTCTCTCCGGCAAGCCGCGTATCGACGGCCGTGACACGCGCACTGTCCGTCCGATCGACATCAAGCTCGGCGTTTTGCCGCGCGCGCATGGTTCCGCGCTGTTCACTCGTGGTGAAACGCAGGCGATCGTGGTGACAACGCTGGGCACGGGCCGTGACGCGCAGATCATCGATGCGATCGAAGGCGAGCGCAAAGAGCCGTTCATGCTGCATTACAATTTCCCGCCGTACTGCGTTGGCGAAACCGGTTTCGTCGGTTCGCCGAAGCGCCGCGAAATCGGTCATGGCCGTCTCGCCAAGCGCGGCATCCAGGGCGTCATGCCGGATATGGACACCTACCCGTATGTCATTCGCGTGGTTTCCGAAATCACCGAATCGAACGGTTCGAGCTCGATGGCATCGGTTTGCGGTACCTCGCTGGCGTTGATGGATGCGGGCGTGCCGATCAAGGAACCGGTTGCCGGCGTGGCGATGGGTCTCGTCAAGGAAGGCAGCCGTTATGCCGTGCTGACCGATATTCTCGGTGACGAAGATCACCTCGGCGACATGGATTTCAAGGTGGCCGGAACGCAGAACGGCGTCACCGCCTTGCAGATGGATATCAAGATCGAAGGCATCACGACCGAGATCATGCACGACGCGCTGTCACAGGCGCAGGAAGCCCGCCTGCATATTCTCGGTGAAATGAACAAGGTCATGACAGAGCCGCGCCAGGAAATGTCAGACTGGGCGCCGCGCATCATCACGATGAAGATCGACACCGACAAGATTCGCGATGTCATCGGCAAGGGCGGCGCGGTCATTCGCCAGCTCACCGAGGAAACCGGTGCGACTATCGATATCCAGGACGACGGCACCATCAAGATCGCGTCGGTCGATCGAAGTGCCGGTGAAAACGCGAAGAAGAAGATCGAGGAAATCACGGCGGATGTCGAAGTCGGCCGCGTGTACGAAGGCAAGGTGGCGAAGCTGATGGATTTCGGCGCGTTCGTCACCATCCTGCCGGGCCGCGATGGTCTCGTGCACATTTCGCAGATCTCCGATGAGCGCGTCGAGAAAGTCAGCGACAAGCTTTCGGAAGGCGATGTCATCAAGGTGAAAGTACTTGAAGTCGACAAGCAGGGCCGCATTCGCCTGAGCATGAAGGCGGTTGACGCCGCTTGATGTGACATCGGCAAAAGGCTGTAAAAGAAGCCGGCTCCCGCCAACAGCGGGTGCCGGTTTTTTTGTGCCCGTTCACGAAACCCGTTCGTGCGAACGCTATACTCGTTTGCGAAGAGGGGGAATTGTGCGCACGCTGGTATTCATTTCAATTTTCGTTTTTATTTCATTCCCGTTGTTTGGCAGCGCAGTCCTTGCGTCCGAAACTCCAGTTCATACTTCAAATGACAATGATGGCGATGAAAGCGTCGTACTGGTCCTGGGCGGCGGCGGCGCGCGGGGTGCAGCGCACATCGGCGTACTGAAATATCTCGAAGACCATCGCATTCCGGTTGATGCCGTCGTTGGCACCAGTGTCGGTGCAATCATCGGCGGGTTGTATGCGAGCGGCATGAGCGCGGATGAAATCGAAGCGCTGGTACTGTCACTCAACTGGAACGAAATGTTCAGCGACACGGCGCTTCCCGGGGAACTCGGGATTCGCCGCAAGCTGCAACGTTATCGCTACCTGATCGACATTGACGCCGGTTTCCAGAATGGCGAACTGGTATTTTCGACCGGTTTCATCGAGGGCCAGCGCATGATGCTCATGCTGCGCCGGCAGACATTGCCTGTGCGCGGCATCAGCGATTTCGACAGGCTGCCGACGCCGTTTCGTGCCGTTGCTACCGATCTTGCCACGGCTGATGCCGTCGTCTTCGATCATGACGACCTGGTGCGCGCGATTCGCGCATCGATGTCCTTTCCCGGTGTTTACAGCACCGTCGAATATCGCGACACGCGTCTCGTGGACGGCGGCATCGTGCAAAACCTGCCCGTGCCGGCAGCACGCGAGCTCCGCATGGACACGCTCATCGCTGTCGATGTCGCAACACCGCTGCGCGATGTCGACGAACTGGGTTCGCCGTTCGCGGTGATGTCGCAAGTCATTGATGGCGTGATGCTGAACCAGAGTCACGCGATGCGTAACCGATTGCACGCTGGCGACATATTGATCGATCCCGCGCTTGAAGGCATGGATGCCGCCGCGTTCGATGAGATTCCGGAAATCATCGAAACCGGTTATCGCGCCGCGGCCGCACAAGCCGAGGCCTTGCGTCACCATGCCGTTGATGAATCGGTGTACCAGGAATATCTCGCGCAGCGCGAATCGCGTCGCCGCGACCTGCCGGAAATCGACGCGATCTCTGTGGAAAGTGAGCAACAGACCGAACGACTGGTACGCGCGCGGCTGGAACAGGATATCGGCGAGTTGCTCGATGTTGCGCAACTACAGCGAGATCTCGGTGAAGTCTACGGTCTCGGCTTGTTCGAATCGGTAAATTACCGTATCCAGCCAGTGGACGATGGTGGCGAAGCGCTGGTTGTTGATACTGAGCCGAAGGAAACCGGCCCGCTGCGTTTCGAAGCGGGCATCGAATTGCAAGAAACATTTTCCGGCGATGCGGCCTTCCAGTTGCGCGCCGCGCTCAACCAGGTTGGGATCAATCCGTTCGGTGCAGAATGGCGCACGGAGCTTGGCCTTGGAACCGTCACCGGCATCACGACAGAGTTCTATCAGCCAGTAACGTATTCAGGCCGCTATTTTCTCGCCGCGAACTACACTTACGCGATTGGCGAGTTGCTGATTCGCAATGACTCTGGCGAGATCGGCGAGTTCCGCTTGCGCGAAAATGTTGCCGGCCTGGATGCCGGTGTGAACTTTGATCGCTGGACGACCGCGCGTGTTGGCGTTCGTTTCGGTGAAGAAGACGCTTTCGTGCAACCCGGCCAGGCATTGCCATTCGAGGATCACGCATTCGATATCGGCGATGTCGTTTTTCGCTTTCGCCATGATTCGATGAATTCCTTCACCTTTCCATCGGACGGCATTCGACTTGAAATTCGCTGGGACAGGGCGCTGGATGAACTCGGTTCGCGTGACGATGGCGAATACGCGGGCGTGGATTTTCTCGCGGCGTTCGGCGATGGACGCGACAATTTCCTGCTGGGCGCTACGCTTGAAAGTGTTATCAGTGGCGAGCGCTTTCTCGCACAAGGTGTCGCACTCGGCGGCGTCACTCGCTTGTCAGGTTTCGAGCAGGATGAGCTGCTTGGAAATCACGCGGGGCTTTTGCGCGGTGTCTATTACCGTTATCTCGGTGCGGATCCGGACCAGTTGTTCGGCGTACCAGTGTATGCTGGCGTGACGCTGGAGGCGGGCAATGTCTGGCAGGAAACCGAGGCGGTCGCCATCGATGATCTCATTTACGGCGCGAGTGCGTTTTTCGCGCTGGATACGTTCATCGGTCCGGTGAGTCTTGCCTACGGTCGGAATTCGGCCGGCAAGGATGCGTTCTATCTCAGCATCGGCACTCTTCACGGACCGTCATTCAGGCGGTTTCGGCGCTGATTCGTTCGGTCCGTTTCGTAACCGGCGCATCAATTGGCAGAAACTCGCGCAAGTGGGCAAGTATGCGTTGCTCCAGCCAGTACTCCGGTTTCCATGGCCAGCGTCCGCCGACGAAACCGACATGTCCGCCATGTTCACTCAATTCCAGTGTCACCGCTTTCGAGAGTTCTTCCTCGCGCGGCACGGTATCGGGTGTCATGAACGGATCGTCGCTCGCATGGATCACCAGCGTCGGCGTTGTGATGTGGCGCAGGAATTGCGCGCTGCTTGCGCGCGCGTAGTAATCGCTCGCGTTTTCAAAGCCGTGCAGCGGCGCGGTCAGCGCTTCATCGAAATCACGAAAGCTGCGTAGCAAATCGAGATCGGGATCGTGGCCGGCGGCACGGATGACAGCCAGCTTGCGGCGCGCGTTTCGCAACATTCGCCGCATCAGGTGTGCCTGGTAGATACGGGCGAAGCCGCGATTGATTGCCGCAGAACAGTATTCAAGACGAAACGGTACGGATACCGCGACGCCGGTTTCAAGCCGATGTTCGGCTGCGTCCTTGCCACCGTCATTGTCGCCGTTTTGGCCCAGCCATTTCAGCAACGCGTTGCCGCCCAGCGAATAACCAATCGCCGCGACGCGCACATCCGGTTCGCGCTCATGCAGCAGGCGCAGGAAAAAATCGAAATCGGCGGTGTGTCCCGAGTGATAACTGCCGGCCGTGCGATTCGGCTCGCCCGAGCAGCCGCGGAAGTGCAGAAGTACGGCGCGATAACCGGCGTCGTCGAGATGTTTCATCATCCACGCGGCGTAACGCGACTCCCGCGAACCTTCCAGGCCATGAAGGAGAATGACGACGGGACCTTGCGTGCGTGTCGTCCAGTCGGCATCAGCGAAATCGCCGTCGGGCAACTCGATGCGTTCGCGAAGGATCGACTGATGCGGCAGTCCGCGAAAGGTGTTGGGAACGATGGTCTGCAGGTGGCGGTTACGCAGCCACCAGGCAGGAGAGAAGCGAGACGTTGTAATCACGGGCCGGTTTTCTAGAGTGAACGAAGCCCGTGATTATACGCATCCGTCAATTCAACTCCGAGCTCGCGGGACGTTCCGCTTGCGACAGGGCGTCGAGCATCAGGCGATTGAGATGTTCGGCATGGCCGTTGCCGCCTTGCGGGCCGTAACGCCGGATCAGCGCGGACAACAAGTCGGCGGACAACAAACCGTCGCCGCGACTTTCCAGTTCGCCGATGACTTGCAGCAACACCTGTGTCGTGATGTCGGACTGCGTCTTGCGTTCGATCACCTGGAACGGAATGCCTTCCTGCACAAGCTGGCGAATTTCGCCGAGCGTGATGTAGCGGCTTTCCTCGGTGTCGTACAAACGCCGGTTCGGATACTTCTTGATGATGCGGGATTCATGCATGGTGACAATGCTCCGGTCCCACAGCTACCACAGCTATGCAGGGTTTGAATTTCAGACTCGGTAAACATTGTGGGAGTTCCCGCGGTCCGACTCAAGCCGGTATGTGACCCCCCGTAACTGAACCTAGTCAGATACCGGGAATTGACAGCCGCGCAAGGCCGTGAAGCTGGCGGACTTGCCAGTTATGCGCCGCCCATTCCCAGATTTCACCAACGTTGGCGCTGGCCAGCGCGAGCGGCGGCGCCTGTTGCAGCAGGCGCAAGGCGTTGAACAATGCTGCCGCCGGCTGCTCCGGATCCACGGGCAGGCTGCGCGCCTGCTTGGACAGCTTGCGGCCATCGTCATCCAGCAGCAGCGGAATGTGAAGATATCCGGGAGTTCGGAGACCGAGAAGTGCCTGCAGGCGAATCTGCCGGGGCGTGGAAAGCAGGAGATCGGCGCCGCGGACCACGTCGGTCACGCCCTGGAACGCATCATCCACGACCACCGCAAGCTGGTAGGCGAAAAAGCCGTCGGCACGCCGGATCACGAAATCGCCGATTTCTCGGCCGACATCCTGGCAGATTCGGCCCTGCACGCGGTCATCGAAACAGATTTCCTGCTCGGGTGCGCGCAACCGGATGGCGCGCGCGTTGTTGTCGTCCTGGATGCCACCGCGACAAGTGCCGGGATAGATCCGGCCTTCCGGGCCGGTTCGTGTTGCCGTTTCAGCGATCATCAAGCGGCTGCACGCGCAGGGAAAGGCATCGCCCGATTCAAGCAGCGTTTCGAGCGCTTCTTCGTAAGCCGCGCGCCGCGTTGATTGGTAAAGCACGGTCCCGTTCCACGCGAATCCGAATTTTTCCAGCGCGAAGAGCATCCGGTCCGCGCTGCCCGGCACTTCGCGCGGCGGATCAAGGTCTTCGATACGAAGCCGCCATTCACCGTCGCGGACCCTGGCTTCCAGGTAGCTGGCGACGGCAGCGACGAGACTGCCCATGTGCAGATCGCCCGTGGGCGAGGGCGCGAAACGGCCGCGGTAGGGGGAATTGGCGGAATTCTCGGACATTAAAAGCAAAACGGAGCGCGTTGCGCTCCGTTGTACTCAATCAGGTCATCATCTGTTTTTCGCGAATTTCATCCAGCGTCTTGCAGTCGATGCACTGGGACGCCGTCGGCCGCGCTTCCAGCCGGCGCACACCGATTTCGACGCCGCAGGTTTCACAGAAGCCGTATTCGTCGGCGTCGATGTCGCCGATCGATTCGTCGATCTTCTTGATGAGCTTGCGTTCACGGTCGCGCGTGCGGAGTTCCAGGCTGAATTCGGATTCCTGCGTGGCACGATCGTTCGGATCCGGGAAATTCGCGGCTTCGTCCTGCATGTGATGCACGGTGCGGTCCACTTCTTCCATCAGCTCGCGTTTCCAGGCACGCAGGATTTCGCGGAAGTGCTGCTTCATCGGCTCGCCCATGTACTCCTCGCCCTTCTTCGGCTGGTACGGGGTGAAGCCAAGATTTTCCGCGGCGGTGCCGTTTGCGGCGGCCAGTGCCTTGGGTTTGCGCGCGGCCTTTTTCGTCGCCGGTGCTTTTTTCGCTGTCGTTTTTGTCACTGTTGTCCTGCTTGCGGCCTTCTTGGCCGGAGCTTTTTTGGCGGCTGCTTTTACAGTCGTGGGTTTCTTGCTTGCCGTCGGTTTCTTCGCGGCGGTTTTCTTCGCCGCTGTCGACTTTCCGGCGGCCTTCTTCTTTGCTGGCATGAGATGTTCTCTCCGCTCAACCAATCCAGATAACCAGTTCAAATAAACCCGGGTTTATACGCGAATGACCTGCCTCCCGCAAGGCGGGTCAGGACGGTATTGACGGCTCCAATGTGCGCTGCGGCAAGCGCTCGCACCATAGCGCTGTGGCACCCGCGACCGCCGCGGGCATGACGAGAAAATTCACGACGGGAATCAGCGTGGCGAGTGCTGCGGCAGCTCCGAAGCCCAGGCTCGCGCCGAGATTCTTCCGCAGCAATTGCCGCTCCTCCTCGAAACGCCAGCCCTGGTTGGCGAGGTGAAAATCCGAGTATTCCAGCGCCAGCATCCAGGCGCCGAAGCCGAACCACAGCAGCGGGATGACAGCATTTACCAGCGGGATGAACAAAAGCACGAAGCTCAGCAGGGCCAGCAGGGCCGCGCGGCCGAGAAAATAGACGAGCTTGCGCAGTTCCTGGCGGATGTCGTCGAGCATCTGGGTAGCGATCGGGCGCGCCGCAAGTTCGGGATTTTCCACGCCGAGGCGTCGCGCGACGCGTTCGGCGAGGAAGCCGTTGAACGGCGAGGCGATCAGGTTGGCGAGCAGGGTGAAGGTGTAGAACATCAGCAGCGCCGTCAGCACCGCGAACAGGATCCATGCCAGCCATGCGAGCCACGCCAGCCAATCCGGCAGCTGCGGCGTAAGGCTGTCCACCAGGGCGTCGAAGTGGTAAACGGCCAACCAGATCACACCCGTGAACACGACGAGATTGATCAAAAGCGGGATGACCACGAACGCCCGGATGCCGGGCTCGCCCAGCAGGGAAAAGCCCCGCAGCAGGTGTCGCACGCCATCGGCTGGGCCCATTTTTTGCCCGTTTTTCATGGTAGCTCGACCGGCGCAGGCGCCTTCCAGCCGTCCTGGCGGTGCTCCGCAACAACGGTGGTCCAGATCCCGCCCCGCACGTTGAACCGGCCTGTCAGGCGCATGAATTTCGGCTGCGTGGCGGCGACGAGATCGTCGAGGATGCGATTGGTCACGTCCTCGTGGAAATGGCCCTCGTCACGGAAGCTCCACAGGTACAATTTCAGCGCCTTCAATTCCACGCAGAGCCGGTCGGGCACGTACTCAAGCTGGAATTCCGCGAAATCCGGCTGGCCGGTCTTGGGACACAAGCAGGTGAACTCGGGAAGCTCCATCCGGATGGTATAATCCCGGCCCTCGCGCGGGTTGGGGAAATTTTCGAGTTCTTTACTCGGGCGGGTACTCATTATTAATGTTCCTGGCGATCCGCAAGCCCAAGCCTGCGGGGGGATTCAAACGGGCCAGCATTCTAACATCACACAAGTCCGCCGGTTCCGCCGCGGACTTATGCGTACAGGGCAGTCATGCGTCTCAGAAAGATCAAACTGGCGGGGTTCAAGTCCTTCGTCGATCCGACCACCATCAATCTTCCCAGCAATCTCGTCGGCATTGTCGGCCCGAACGGTTGCGGCAAATCGAACACGATCGATGCCGTGCGCTGGGTGATGGGCGAGTCGTCCGCGAAACATTTGCGCGGCGATTCCATGGCGGATGTCATTTTCAACGGTTCATCCGCGCGCAAGCCGGTCGGCACCGCCGGCATCGAGCTCGTGTTCGACAACGCGGAAGGCGCGCTCGGCGGCCAGTACGCGAACTACGCAGAGATTTCCATCAAGCGCATGGTGTCGCGCGACGGCACCTCGCAATATTTCCTGAACGGCACGCGCTGCCGCCGCAAGGACATCCAGGACATCTTCCTCGGCACCGGTCTCGGTCCGCGCAGCTACGCGATCATCGAGCAGGGCATGATCTCGCGCCTGATCGAAGCGAAGCCCGAAGAGCTGCGAATCTTTCTTGAAGAAGCCGCGGGCATTTCCAAGTACAAGGAACGCCGCCGCGAAACCGAGAACCGCATTCGCCATACGCGCGAGAACATCGAACGCCTCGACGATCTGCGCGGTGAGATTGAAAAGCAGTTGAATCATCTGCAGCGCCAGGCGCGCACCGCCGAGCGTTACAAGGAATTCAAGGGCGAGGAACGCCAGTCGCGCGCCGAATTGATCGCGCTGAAATGGCAGGCGCTGGATGCGGACGTTGGCGTGAAGGATCGCGAAATCGGCGAGAAGCAGAACCTGATGGAAGCGGGCGTTGCCGATCAGCGCAACGTCGAGCTGGATATCGAGAAATCGCGCGATCGTCATGTCGAAGCGAATGATGCGTTCAATGATGTGCAGGGCCGCTTTTACAGCGTCGGTGCGGACATCGCGCGCATCGAGCAGGCGATCCAGCACGGCAAGGAATTGCGCCAGCGCCA
Source organism: Gammaproteobacteria bacterium (assembly GCA_036381175.1). Lineage (GTDB taxonomy): Bacteria > Pseudomonadota > Gammaproteobacteria > Natronospirales > JAJUFS01 > JAJUFS01. The sequence continues at coordinate 36,532 of DASVDI010000025.1, read as the reverse complement.
GGAGCGTGAACTTTCGCAGGCGGAACACGCCTGGTCGGAAGTGAAAGGTCACATCGAACGCGACAGCGAACAACTCGAAGACGTCGCGCGCGCGCTCGCGGAAATGGAGCCGGGTCTGGAGCGACTGCGTACTGCAGAAGAAACCTCGATGACCGCGATGCAATCCGCTGACGAGGCCATGCAGTCATGGCAGACGGCCTGGGATGCCTTCAACAAGGATTCAAGCCAGGCGTCGCAATCCGCGCAGGTTGATCGCACGCAGATCGAACACCTGGAACGCCAGGTGCAGCAGATCAACAATCGCGTCGCGAAACTTGAAGAAGAAGCGAAGACGCTGGATCCGCAAGCCCTGGAAGCGGAACTCGAAAACCTGCGTGTCGCGGAACAATCCGCAAATGAGCAACGCACGAAACTGCAGCAGGAACTCGACGAGCGCCTGCAGGAAATCACGCGCCTGCGTGATGACGACAAGCAGCTCACGCAGACGTTGCACGATCGGCGTTCAAAACTTGAAGACGGTCGCGGGCGCCTGAGTTCGCTCGAAGCCTTGCAGCAGTCCGCACTCGGCAAGAGTCGCGAGGCGGTGAACGACTGGCTCGCAGGCAACAGCCTGGAAAGCCTGCCGCGTCTTGCGGAACGGCTGGAGGTTTCGAACGGTTGGGAACGCGCGGTCGAAACCGTGCTCGGTCATTACCTCGAAGCGGTGTGCGTCGAGGAGATCAGTGATCTTGATCGCGCACTGAACGAATTGCAGGAAGGTGCGGTGACGTTGCTGGATGGGCGCGAACCGGCCGGCGGTAATGCAAACGGTCCGTCCGAAGCACTGAACGTGCACGTGAAAGCGGACAAGCCGCTGGCAGCATTGCTGGGTGGCGTGTTCACGGCGAGCGACACGCAAGCGGCATTGGTGATGCGTTCGAAATTGCAGGCCGGTCAGTCCGTCATTACGCCAGACGGCGTGTGGGTTGGCGCGAACTGGGTGCGCGTGAACCGCGAGCAGGACGAACACGCCGGCGTGCTTGCGCGCGAGGCGGAAATCAAGACGCTTAAAGGAAAGCAGGATCAACTCGCGAATGAAGTCACCGAATTGTCAGGTCGCCAGGAAGCGATTCGCGAACGCCTGAAAGACGCGGAACTGCGTCGCGAGGAATTGCAGACCGAAGTGAACCGCGCGCACCGCCAATACGCGGATGCGAAGGCGATGCTGGATTCGCGTTCGGAACGACAGCAGCAGTTGCGTCGCCGCGGCGAGGAAGTGAACGCGGAACTGAACGAACTGAACGGCGAGCTTGCGCAGCATGACGCCGACGTACGTGCCGCTCGCGGCCGTCTCGATGAAACACTTTCCAGCCTGCAGTGCTTCGAAGCCGATCACGGAAAATTGCTGGCCGAGCGCGACGCGTTGCGTTTGAAACTCGATGCCGCACGTGCACAGGCGAAATCCGATCGCGAAGCCGCGCACGAGCTTGCGCTGAAAGTCGAATCGCGGCGTTCGATGCGGGAATCCACGCAACGAAACCTCGAACGCATGCAGCAGCAACTGGAACAGCTCACCGCGCGGCGCGAGGAATTGCGCGGCGCCCTGGAAGCAGGCAACACGCCGGTCGCCGGCCAGCAGGAAGAGCTGAACGCCTTGCTGGAAAAACGGGGCCAGGTGGAAGCCGAACTCACCGCCGCGCGTCGGCTTGTCGAAGAACTGGATGCGCAGTTGCGCAACCTCGAGCAGGAGCGTGTCGCGAAGGAACGCCGCGTGGGTTCGCTGCGCGAGGAATTGAACCAGCTCAAGCTGAACTCGCAGGAAATGCGCGTGCGCCGCCAGACGCTGAATGAACAGCTCGTCGAGCTGGAAATGGAAGCGGCACCGTTGCTGGAAGCGTTGCCGGAAGATGCGAATGTCGATGCCTGGCAGCAGAAGGTCGATGACATCGTTCGTCGCATCGAACGCCTCGGCCCGATCAATCTTGCCGCGATCGACGAGTACGAGGAGCAGTCCGAGCGCAAGCAGTATCTTGATGCGCAGCACCAGGATTTGATGGAAGCGCTGGAGACGCTGGAAAACGCGATCCGCAAGATCGACCGCGAAACGCGCACGCGCTTCAAGGAAACCTTCGACAAGGTGAATACCGGATTGCAGAAGAATTTTCCGAAACTTTTCGGCGGCGGGCATTCGTATCTCGAACTCACCGGCGAGGAGTTGCTGGATGCCGGCGTGACGATCATGGCGCGTCCGCCCGGCAAGCGGAACAGCACCATTCATTTGTTGTCGGGCGGTGAGAAAGCACTGACGGCAGTCGCGCTGGTGTTCTCGATCTTCGAGTTGAATCCCGCCCCGTTCTGCATGCTCGATGAGGTCGATGCGCCGCTGGATGATGCCAACGTCGGGCGCTTCTGCGAGATGGTCAAGGAAATGTCCGAGCGCGTTCAGTTCGTCTACATCACGCACAACAAGATCACCATGGAAATGGCGAACCAGCTGATGGGCGTCACGATGCACGAGCCTGGCGTGTCGCGCCTCGTGAGCGTTGATGTCGAGGAAGCCGCGAAGATGGCGGCGATGTAAGCATGGAAGGCCTGCGGCTCATATTGCTGATTGCAGGACTGCTGGTCATTGCCGGCGTTTACGCTTACACGCGAATGAGTTCAGCTGCACGTTCGCGGCGGCGCGATGATGATGACATCGCGGATGATGAAGAACCGACGTTGAACGCGGATTTCGACGACGAGTTTCCCGACGACCTGCCGCCGCTGCATGCAGTAGGCGTCACGGACGAAGGCGCGGAGCAGGATGAAAAGCCAGCATCGACACAGCCGCGCGATGAAAGGATCATCGTGCTCAATATTCTGCCGACGGAGCCGGGCGGAAGTTTTCCCGGTGCGGACTTGCTGGATGTCTTCGATCGTGCCGGATTGGAATACGGCCAGTTCGGCGTGTTTCACCGGATAAAGGAAACGCATGGCGGACCGCAGAGCGTGTTCAGTGTCGCGAGCGCGACAGAGCCTGGCTCGTTCGAGATCACCGGCATGGCGGAAGAAAGCTTTCGCGGACTCTCATTGTTCATGGTGCTTCCAGGACCGATGCGCGGCGTCGATGCCTTCGCCGACATGCTTGCAACTGCGCGCCGTATTGCCGAACAGATTCGCGGCGACGTGAAAGATCGCAACCGCAGCACGTTGACGCGACAGACCGCGCATCACGTGCGCGAAGAAATCATTGCCTTCGAACATCGCCAGACAATAAAGACCTGAGCGCACATGACCGCAAAATCGACGGCGGAAAAACGCATCCGGGAACTGCGCGAAGCACTTCGCCATCACAATCATCTTTATTACGTGCTTGATGATCCGGAGATTCCGGATGCCGAGTACGACCGTCTCATGCAGGAATTGAAGTCGCTTGAGGCGGAACATCCCGAACTCGTCACAAGCGATTCCCCCACGCAACGCGTCGGTGCGATTCCGAACACGACATTCGCGCCGGTTCGCCACGCCGTACCGATGCTGTCGCTTGACAATGCTTTCTCTGAAGATGATGTGCGTGCCTTTGACAAGCGCGCGCGGGAACGGCTTGAAGACCTTGCCAGCATTGATTACACCTGTGAGCCAAAGCTTGACGGTCTCGCGGTTTCCCTGCGTTACGAAAACGGCGTGCTTGTACGCGCCGCAACGCGCGGCGATGGCGCGACGGGCGAGGATGTCACCGCGAATGTCCGCACCATTAAGAGCGTACCGCTTCACTTGCGCGGCAAAAGCTGGCCGGATGTGCTTGAAGTGCGCGGTGAAGTTTTCATGTCGCAGGCCGGCTTCGAGAAACTGAATCGCGACGCGGCCGAACGCGGCGAGAAAACCTTTGTGAATCCGCGCAACGCGGCGGCAGGCGGCCTTCGTCAGCTCGATCCGAAAGTCAGCGCGCGCCGTCCGCTCGAGATTTATTTCTATGGCGTCGGTGAAGTGCAGGGCTGCAAGTTGCCGGAACGTCATGGCAAGACATTCGAGAAATTGCGCGAATGGGGTTTGCGCACGAATCCGGAAATCGAAACCGTTACCAGCATTGACGACTGCTTGAGCTACCACGCACGCATGCTGGAGAAGCGCGCGTCGCTGGGTTACGACATCGACGGTGTGGTTTACAAGGTGGATCGATTGGACCAGCAGCGCGAGCTTGGGTTTGTTTCACGCGCGCCACGCTGGGCGATCGCGCATAAATTCCCCGCGCAGGAAGAGATGACGACGCTGCGCGATGTCGAATTCCAGGTCGGACGCACCGGCGCGATCACCCCGGTCGCGCGCCTTGAGCCGGTGTTCGTCGGCGGTGTCACCGTCAGCAACGCGACCTTGCACAACATGGACGAGATTGAGCGCCTTGGCGTGAAGATCGGTGACACCGTGATCATCCGTCGTGCTGGCGACGTGATTCCGGAAATCGTGCAGGTGGTCGAAAAGAAACGCCCGAAGGACGCGAAATCAATTCGCATGCCGCGCAAGTGTCCGGTTTGCAAGAGCGACGTGATGCGCGAGGAAGGCGAGGCGGTTTCACGCTGCACGGGTGGGCTTTACTGCGCCGCGCAGCGGCGTGAATCGCTGAAGCATTTTGCATCACGACGTGCAATGGATATCGACGGGCTCGGCGACCGGCTGATCGAATTGTTTGTCGACATGAAATTGATTCAAACAGCCGCGGACATCTATCGTTTGCATGAACATCGTGATGCGCTGATGGAGTTGGAAGGCTTCGGTGAGAAGTCTGTCGACAATCTTCTTGCGGCCATAGAGAAGAGCAAGCAAACAACGTTGCAACGTTTCCTTTATGCGCTCGGGATCCGCGAAGTCGGCGAAGCGACTGCGCAAGCGCTGGCGCGACATTTCGGCAAGCTTGATGCCTTGCAGTCAGCCGACGAAGCGCAGTTGCAGGACGTGCCGGATGTCGGCCCGAAAGTCGCGAGGCGCATTCACGAATTCCTGGACGAAGCGCACAACCGGAACGTCATCGACGATCTGCAGGAAATGGGCGTGCACTGGGAAGAAGTGAAAGGTGCGGGCGGCGGACCGAAGCCTTTGGATGGCAAGACCTTCGTATTGACAGGAAGCCTTGAAAGCATGACGCGTGATGACGCGAAAGATCGCATTACTTCGCTCGGCGGAAAAGTCACCGGCAGCGTGTCGAAGAAAACCGATTACGTTGTCGTTGGCGCAGACGCGGGTTCGAAACTTGCGAAGGCGGAAGCGCTCGGCGTAAAGACGCTCGACGAGAAGGAATTCCTGAGTCTGCTCAACGATTGATGGTGTCTTGAGAATCTGAAGAAACGGCAATGGCAGGATTAACAGGATTTTTCAGGATTAACAGGATCAAAAGAAATCATCTTGTTAATCGCTTTTTGAAATCCTGTTAATCCTGTCCATTGCTCTTTTATTTGAGCCTAAAAAAATCGGCCGGTCTGTTTCCAGACCGGCCGAATTACCTCAACGACCAAAGGAGCACTGTAGCGTGAGGCAGGAACGAGGCGTCTCGCGGGACGATGCCAGGGGCAGTTGCGAGGGTGCTGCGGTTACCGTCCCGTGATCAACCTCGGACTCAAAACTACAGGCAGGTCTCGTTCACGACCGTGAAGTTGTTCACGCTTCCGGCTTCGATTCTTCACCTTCCGCCGCATCAGTCGGTTCTGTCACCGGTTCCGCTGCCGTTTCTTCGGCAGTGCCTTCATCCGCCTGGGCAGGTGCGGATTCCGCGGCATTTTCCGTCTCTGTCGCGGTTTCGGTCTCTACACCGGAGATCTCGGCCTTGCCACGCAGCTCGTTGATGTAGCTCTGCACGTGCTGGCTGGTCAGGAAACGCTGGATCTGCGGCGCGACCTGCTCGAACGGCGGCGGCGGAACTTCACGCTTGTCTTCGACAGCGATCACGTGCCAGCCGAACTGCGTCTGCACGGGAGCCTGGCTGCGATCGCCAGGCTGCATCGACGTAACCGCAGCGGCGAACTGCGGCACCATCTGCGCCGGCGAGAACCAGCCAAGATCGCCGCCGCTCTGGTCAGCGCCCGGTTCGATGGAATGCGCTTTCGCGAGTTCCGCGAAATCCGCGCCGCCTTCGAGTTGGGCGATGAGATCATTCGCGGTCGCCTCGTCTTCGACGAGAATGTGGCGCGCCTTGTATTCGGTGCCGCTCAACTCCGCCTTGCGCTTTTCGTATTCGGCACGCACGGTTTCTTCGGGCACCGGATTTTTTTCAAGGTATGCGGTCATCGCGGCGTCGGCCATTGCCGTCTGGCGCTGGAACGCGAGCTGTTCCTTGAGCGGCGATTTTTCCGCGAGCTTGTCCGCGGCCGCTGCCTGCGCGAGAAGTTCGATGTTGACCAGCTCGTTCAGCAACTGTTCACGAATCATCGGTTCAAGCGCTGCCGGATCGGAACCGGTGCGGCGCTCGGCGTAGGCATTGAATTCCGCTTCAGTAATGGCTTCGCCGTTGACGCTGGCGATACCTTCTTCTTCGGTTGCGGCCGGCGCCGGTGAATTGCCCTCGCAGGCGGCCAGCAACAGCAAGGCCGGCAAGAGGGTGAAAAGAATTTTACGCATGATGTTCTCCTGGAAATATTCAGTGTGGACTTTGATTTTTTTCTTCAAGCTGCGTCGGCGTGAGTGCGCGGATGCGCAATGCATGGATGTCGGTAAGCATCATGTCGCCGAGCGCGTCATAAACCATTCGATGTCGCTCAAGAGGCGAAGTGTCTTCAAACGCGTTGCTGACGATGGTGCAGGCGAAATGTCCGCGACCATCGGCCGCTCCCGCGTGGCCGATATGCTTGTGCGATTCATCGACAATGTCGAGATCCTGCGGTTGCAACGCCGCCTCCAATCGTTCACACATTTGCTCGATGCGCACGCTCGTCATGGCAACACTTTCAAAAAGGGTTTGACGGTGACCTCGGCGTACACGCCGGCAGCCACGTAAGGATCGGCATCCGCCCATTCTGTCGCTGCCTGCAGCGATTCGAATTCCGCAACGATGAGACTGCCCGTGAATCCCGCGCTGCCAGGGTCGCTGGAATCGATCGCAGGATTGGGGCCGGCGAGCAGCAAGCGGCCATCGCGTTGCAGTGCTTCAAGCCGCGCAAGGTGCGCAGGCCGTGCTTCGCGCCGGCGGGCGAGGCTGTCCGGAACATCCGCACCGATGATGGCGTAGAACATTCAGGTGTCTCCTTCGTCATCGAGATCAATATGCCGCGACAGGTAGACGGCCTGGAACAGCACGAAGATGAAGGTGAGTCCGAGCACGCCGTAGAACTTGAAATCCACCCACGTGTCGGTGTCGTAGCGAAACATGACATAAAGGTTCAGCGCACCGAGCACGACGAAGAATCCGATCCACATCGTGTTAAGACGATTCCAGACGGGAGCAGGCAACTCGATTTCCTTGCCGAGAAGCCGCTCGATGACCGTCTTGCGTGAACCGATGAACGCCGAGGCGAGAAAGGCGATCGCGAACAGCCAGTAAAGCACGGTGACTTTCCACTTGATCCATTCCGCATCGCCGATCAGCAGCGTCAGCCCGCCGAACACGAACACCAGCACCGCGGTGACCAGGTGCATCGGTTTTACGTGACGCGTGCGAATCCATTGCACGGCGACCTGCACCAGCGTTGCCACGATGATGACGCCGGTTGCAAAGAAAATGCCTTTCCACTGGTACGCGAGAAAGAACAGCAGAACGGGAAAGAAATCGAACAGGAAAGCCATGCGGACCGCTCGGAGTCATGTAAGCGCGGTATCATACACGGGCGCCAAAAAACGCGCCAAGCAACTGTCCGGCAGCAACCAACGTGACAATAATTTTCCAATGAGCCAGTTTTTCGCCATCCATCCCGTCACGCCACAACCGCGGCTCATCAAGCGCGCCGTCGAGATTCTTCGCGGCGGCGGTGTGATCGTGTACCCGACGGATTCCTGTTACGCGCTCGGCTGCCAGATCGGCGACAAGACCGCGATGGAGCGCATTGCCCGCATCCGCCAGACGGACAAGGAGCACAATTTCACGCTCGTCTGCCGTGATCTTGCCGAGATTTCGCATTACGCCCGTATCGATAATTCCGCCTTTCGCCTGCTGAAGGCGCACACGCCGGGGCCTTACACCTTCATCCTTCGGGCGACTGGCGAGGTGCCGAAGCGCCTGCAGAACCCGAAGCGCAAGACCATCGGCATCCGCGTACCCGAGCATCCCGTCGCACAGGCGCTGCTGGCGGAACTGGGCGAGCCGATCATGAGCTCGACGCTGATCCTGCCGGGCCACGACATGCCCATGACCGAGCCTGACGACATCCGCGATGCGCTGGAGCATCACGTCGATCTGATCGTCGACGGCGGGCATTGCGGCATCGAGCCGAGCACTGTGGTGGCCATTGAGGATGGCCAGGTGCAGGTGCTGCGCCAGGGCCGGGGCGACGCGTCGGTTTTCGAGGCCGTTGCCTGAAAATCCCCTCTGTCAATCCTTAGCCTGATGGCAATCCGGCACGTATAATCCCCCGATGTTTGAATTAAGCTTGCTGCAACAGATCGCCATCTGGGCAATTCCCGTCCTGTTCGCCATCACCGTGCATGAGGTCTCTCATGGCTGGGTGGCGCGCCGCTTCGGTGACCGCACTGCGGAAATGATGGGTCGACTTACCCTGAATCCGGTGAAACATATCGATCCCGTGGGCACGATCGTCGTCCCGCTGGCTTTGCTTCTAATGAGCAGCGGCTTCATTTTTGGTTGGGCAAAACCTGTTCCCGTGGCGCAGCAAAACTTGCGAAACCCTCGTCGCGACATGGCCATTGTCGCCGCTGCAGGTCCGGTATCGAATCTCATCCAGGCATTGATCTGGGCAGTGATTGCAAAAATCGCGCTTATGATCAACTTGCCGTATGTGTCCATGCCGATGGCTCTGATGGGTGTTGCGGGCATCCTCATCAATATCGTGTTGGCGGTGCTAAACCTGCTGCCGGTGCCGCCGCTGGATGGCGGCCGTGTGGTCAGCAGCCTGCTGCCGCCGCATTTATCGGACAAGTTCGATCGCCTGGAACCCTACGGACTGCTGGTTCTGGTTGCGCTTTTGGCGACGGGTGTACTGGGGACCGTTCTGGGTCCACCGACCGCTTACCTGCAAGGAATCCTGTTTACCGTTATCGGCCCGGAAGCCGTGTACCTGTTGAGAATTCTTTTCGGATTGGGATGATAAGTAAGAAGTGAATAACCTGGTGGGGACCAACCTTCGCGTTATGTCCGGCATGCGCCCGACCGGAGCGCTGCATCTCGGTCATTATCACGGCGTGCTGAAAAACTGGCTCAAGCTGCAGCACGAGTATCAGTGCTTTTTCGCCGTGGCCGACTGGCATGCACTGACAACACATTACGAAGATCCGCAGGATATCCAGAAGAACGTCTGGGACATGGTCATCGACTGGCTGGCCGTTGGCATCAACCCGAGCCAGGCGACCTTGCTGATCCAGTCGAAAGTGCCCGAGGTCGCGGAACTGCACCTGCTGCTGTCCATGGTTGTGCCTGTGGGCTGGCTTGAGCGTGTGCCGACGTACAAGGAGCAGAAGGAAAAGCTCAAGGATCGCGATCTCGCCACGTATGGTTTTCTCGGCTACCCGGTATTGCAGACTGCGGACATTCTCGTTTTCAACGCCGATTACGTGCCGGTCGGCGCAGACCAGGTGCCGCACATCGAGATGTCGCGCGAACTCGCGCGACGCTTCAATCATATCTTCGGCAGCGAGCCGGGTTTCAAGGAGAAGGCGGAAGCCGCGATCCGGAATCTTGGCGGAAAGAACGCGAAGCTGTATTCCGAGCTGCGCCGGAAATATAACGAGCAAGGTGATGACGCAGCGCTGGAAAAAGCGCGCGCCATGCTGGCGGAAAACCAGAACCTCACCAAGGGCGACCGTGAACGCCTGCTCGGTTATCTCGCCGGCAGCGGCCGCACGGTGTTGCACGAGCCGCAGGCCCTGCTGACGGAAACGCCGAAAGTCACCGGGCTCGACGGACAGAAAATGTCCAAGTCCTACGGCAACGCGATTGCGCTGCGCGAAGAGCCTGCGATCATCGAGAAGAAAATGCGCACCATGCCGACGGATCCCGCGCGCGTTCGGCGTTCCGATCCGGGCAATCCTGAGAAGTGCCCGGTGTGGGATTTCCACAAGATGTATTCCGATGACGAAACAAAAAAATGGGTCTGGGAAGGTTGCACGACCGCAGGCATTGGTTGCATCGATTGCAAGATAAGCGTGATCAAGCGCGTGCAGGCGGAACTGGAACCGATCCGCGAACGCGCGAAGGAATATGAAGCGAATCCCGATCTCGTGCGTTCCATCATGAGCGATGGTTCCGAGGCGGCGCGCGCCGTGGCGAAGGAAACGCTGGAAGAAGTGCGCCAGGCCGCCGGCATCAATTACCGTTGAATACGAAAATGCAGACCGAACCGAAATCAGAAGCTGCGGACGATATCGTTGTTGATACCGACAATCCGCTGCTGAACAAAATCAGCCCCGAACAGGGTGAAATGCCGTTCGCGCTGGTGCTGGGCGAGCCGGTCACCAGCATGCCGCGCGATCTGTACATTCCGCCCGACGCGCTGGAAGTCTTTCTCGAAGCCTTCGAAGGTCCGCTGGATCTGCTGTTGTATCTCATCAAGCGGCAGAACCTCGACATTCTCAATATTCCGATTGCCGAGATCACGCGGCAGTACATGGAATACATCGACATCATGAAGGAAATGCGGCTTGAGCTTGCGGCGGAATATCTTGTCATGGCCGCGATGCTTGCCGAGATCAAGTCACGCATGTTGTTGCCGCGCCCGATCCATGATGAAACCGACGAAGACGATCCGCGCGCCGAACTCGTGCGCCGCCTGCAGGAATACGAGCGTTTCAAGACGGCGGCGGAAGACATTGATTCATTGCCGCGGCTGGAGCGCGACGTGTTTCGTGCCGAGGCGGAACTAGTCGATCGGCGCGTCGTGGAAATCCTGCCGGACGTGATGCTGAAAGAAGTGTTGATCGCGTTCAAGGACGTGCTCAAGCGCGCGGAAATGTTCCAGCATCATCACGTGCAGCGCGAGGCGCTATCCGTGCGCCAACGCATGTCGGAAGTGTTGCTGGGTTTGCAGAACGCATCCGGCTATAGCGATTTTCACAGCCTGTTCAAGCCGGAAGAGGGCAAGCTCGGCGTGGTGGTGAGCTTTCTCGCCCTGCTGGAACTGCTCAAGGAAAAACTGATCGAGATCGTCCAGGCGGAACCGTTCGCGCCGATTCATCTCAAGGCATCGACGGCGTCGCACGACGTTGATGTGGACGCACTCGAAACCGATCTGGACGATTGACGATGAATGAACAGCAACTGAAGAACATTGTCGAAGGCGCCTTGCTGGCTGCGGGACGTTCGCTGAGCCTGGATGACCTGCAAGCGCTTTTCGAGGAAAGCGCGCGGCCGGACAAGGGCGCGTTGAAGAAAACCATCGATGCGCTGCATGAGAACTATGCCGAGCGCGGCATCGAGATCAAGGAAACCTCCAGCGGCTTTCGCATTCAGGTGAAACAGCAGTACGCCGAATGGGTGTCGCGCCTGTGGGAAGAGCGCCCGACGCGTTACTCGCGCGCGCTGCTCGAAACACTTGCGCTGGTCGCTTACCGCCAGCCGATCACGCGCGCGGAAATCGAGGATGTGCGCGGCGTCAGTGTCTCGACATCCATTGTCCGCACCTTGCAGGAGCGTGACTGGATTCGCGTCGTCGGACATCGCGACGTTCCGGGTCGTCCGGCGATGTACGGCACAACGAAAACCTTCCTGGATTATTTCGGCTTGAAGTCGCTGGATGAACTGCCGACGCTCGCTGAGCTGCGCGACATCGACAGCATCAACGTCGAGCTGGATCTGAAGGAACATGGCGGCGACATGCAACGGAAGGAACCCGCGGAGTTGGCCGAGGACGACGGCGGAATGCCCGTCGAGGTCGCCATGGCTGACGAAGCCGAAGACGAAACTGTCGCGGATGACAGCATGAACGACGAATCGTTCGAGGAAACGCCGGACGAACTCACCAACGACGAGGCGACCGATGTTCCGCAAGAAGAAATCACGAACGGCGAAGACGTCACGCGTCACTGACGCGACCCGTCCCGAACAGGCCTCGCTCGCACCGACCGAACCGGAACGCCTGCAGAAAGTGCTCGCGACGGCAGGCGTTACATCGCGCCGCCAGATCGAGGAATGGATTCGCGCGGGCCGCGTGAACGTCAACGGCGTTCCCGCGGAACTCGGCATGAAGGTGACGGCGGGCGATCGCGTCGAAGTCGATGGCCGCCAGATTCACCTTGAAAAGCGCCTTGATCAGTCGCCGCGCGTGCTCGCGTACAACAAGCCGGAAGGCATGATTACCACGCGGTATGATCCGGAAGGACGTCCCACGGTGTTCGATGATCTTCCCGTCCTCACGCGAGGCCGCTGGATTGCGGTCGGCCGTCTCGATATCAATACCTCGGGCCTTCTCCTGTTTACCAACGACGGCGCACTCGCGGACCGTCTCATGCATCCCTCATCCGAAATCAGCCGCGAATACGCCTGCCGCGTGCTCGGCGAAGTGACGGACGCTGCACTCGCGAAACTGAAAAAAGGCGTCGCGCTTGATGATGGCATCGCGCGTTTCGAAACGATTGAAATCGCGGGCGGCGAGGGCGCAAACCAATGGTTTCACGTCACGCTCAAGGAAGGCCGCAACCGCGAAGTGCGCCGCCTCTGGGAATCGCAGGATCTGAAAGTCAGCCGACTGATCCGCTTGCGCTTCGGACCGATTCGCCTGGATCGTTATCTCATGCGCGGCAAGCACCGGAACCTCAAGCCCGGCGAAATGCGCGCGCTTTACGACGAAGCCGGACTCAAGCCGCCGTTCGTGATGCCGGAGCGCGAGAAGAAGGGTGATCAAAGAAGAAGAAAGGGAAATAAACCGAAGTGAGTAACGACGTAAGTGCAGGGCGGATTAGCGAAGCGTAATCCGCCATCAAGTTTCGGCGGATACGCTTCGCTAATCCGCCCTGCGCAGACTCAAACGACGTCAAACGAAATTCCCTGCTTGCCCTTGCTCGCCGGCCCCAGCAGCCAGAGATAGGCGTTCGTGATGTCTTCCGGTGTTTTCAGCGTGTTCGGATCTTCGCCGGGATAGGCTGCGGCGCGCATGCTGGTGCGTGTCGCGCCGGGATTGATGGCGTTGACGCGAACGTTCTGCACGTTGTCCATTTCATCAGCGAAGGTTTCCATCAGGCCTTCGGTTGCGAATTTCGAAACCGCATACGCGCCCCAGTAAGCGCGGCCTTTGCGCCCGACACCGGATGAGGTGAACACGACGCTGGCATCTTCGGATTTGCGCAGGATCGGCATGCAGGCGCGGGAAAGCAGGAATGGCGCGCTGACGTTGATCAGCATAACGCGCTGCCAGGCAACGGGATCATAATGTTCGATCGGTGAACGGTCACCGAGAATGCCGGCGTTGTGCAGCAGGCCGTCGAGTCGTCCGTATTCCTTTTCGATGCGCTCGCAAAGTTCAAGATAGTCGTCCCAGACGACGCCTTCGAGATCCATCGGGTAGATCGCCGGCTGCGGACCACCACCTTCGGCGACGATTTCATCGTAGACACCTTCGAGTTTCTTCACGGTTCGTCCGAGCAGGATCACGGTTGCGCCGTGCTTCGCGAGCGCGATGCTGACTGCGCGGCCGATACCGGCGCCTGCGCCTGTAACAAGGACGACGCGATCTTTCAAAGCATCGGTTTCGGGCTGGTAAGCGGGAATGGTTTCGACGGATGGCATCATTACCTCTTGAAAGAGCAATGGACAGGATTAACAGGATTAAAAATAAAATCTTTATTCATGCGGTCGTGTAGGGCGAGCTCTGCCCGCAGTCGTTGAAAGACGGGCGAAGCCCGTCCTACGAAAAATTCTTGCTTGCCGTGCGCGCTCCGCGCCACGCGGTCCACAAGCGCGCAATGCCGCCATCTTTTACTGCTTTTGAAGCAAGCATGACAGCGGGGTTGTCACGCAAGCGGCGGTAATCGCGTTGCATAAGCGGCCACTGCAACTGCAACGCGGGCGGCAGCACGACGCTTTCCATCACGGTTCGCGTTTCGATTCTTTCCGTATCCAGCACCGCAAGCAGTTTGGCGAGCAGGGCATGAACGTTCTCGTTTTCCGGATCCGCAAGTACAGCCTGCGGATTCAACGACGACTGTTCCAGCCACTCGAACGGAAACAGCCAGTGTCCTGCACGAAGCATCGCGCCACAGGCAAGGAGCATGTCGGTAAAGCGTTTCAATTGCCCGAGCCGGCGCGCGGCATTCAACGCGTTCCTGTCATTAATCCCCGATAACATCGCGAGCTGTTCGCCCAGCACGCCGCCGCCGCGATAAAGGTAAAGGCGGAAATCCTGTTCGGTGAATACGTTGTTTTCGCTTTCGGTTTCCGCCGCATCGACGAGTTCGAGACAATATTCTGGCGCAACGTTGGCTTCACCAAGAGATTTTCCCAGTGCACGCGCCAGAGGGTGTTGCGCGTTGCCCGCAAATCCGCGTGCGATTTCCATCCGCCACCATTCGAATCTCATCGCGGCGATGCCTGGTTCGCTTGCCTGGCGCACAACATTCTGTAATTCGGTGCGCAGGGCGAGCAGGGCAGTGAAGCCGGGACGCGCTGTTTCGGAGGCAAAAATTCGCGAGAACTGCCAGTCGTCGCGCAAGGCGATGGCTTGCTCGAAAGCGTAGCGATCGGGATTCATCAGTCTTCGGTGCTGTCTTCTGTCGCCTGAAGCTTGCGTGGCTGCACTTCCAGCGGATCAAGAGGCCTGAGTTCCCTTTTCGGATGTACGCCGAGTTCCGTGAACTTGCGCGCGCCCGGCAACACATTGCGTTCCATCGAACCGACGGCGCTGTTGTAATGCTTGACGGCGTTGCCAAGCGCCTTGCCGGTGTTGTCGAGATGTCCGGCAAACGTCGCGAGCCGTCCGTACAGGTCTTCCGCGAGCGTGCGAATGGTTTCGGCATTTTCCGCGAGCGCGACCTGCCGCCAGCCGTAAGCAACAGCTTTCAGCAGCGCGACAAAACTCGTCGGTGTGGCGAGCATGACTTTCTGGCGAAGTGCGTCATCGATCAAAGCCGGATCACGGTCAAGCGCCGTAGCGAGAAACTGGTCGCCGGGAATGAAAAGAATCACGAAGTCGGGCGATCGCTTGAACTGGTTCCAGTATTCCTTTTTTGCGAGTTCGTTCACGCGTTCGCGCACCTTGCGCGCATGTTGCGTCAATGCGGTTTCGCGCGTCGCGTCGTCCGTCGCTTCCATGGCGTTCAGGTAGGCATCCAGCGGCGTTTTCACATCGACAACAAGTTCGCGCTCATCGGGCAGGCGCACGATCATGTCCGGCCGCAGGCGGCCTTCGGCGGTCGTGACATTTTCCTGCTCGAAGAAATCGCAATGTTCCACCATGCCCGCAAGTTCCGCGAGGCGCTTCAATGTCATCTCGCCCCACTGGCCGCGAACTTCCGGCCGGCGCAATGCCTTCACAAGATTCTGTGTTTCGTTCTGCAAGCGGATTTGCGTTTCCGACATCGATTTCAGTTGTTCACCGATGCTGCCAAACGCGCGATGCCGCTCGCGTTCGATTTCCTGGATCTGGCTTTCGGTTTTCTTCAATGCGTCGTTGATGGGTTTGACCAGCGCTTCGATGTGCGACTTCGCCTGCACCTGGTGACTTTGCAGGCTTTCCTTCGCGAGCCGGAGAAACGATTCGTTGTTCTGTTCCAGCGCCTTGCGCGCCAGCGATTCGACCGTGCGTTCCATTTCAATGCGTGAACGTTCCGCGGCTTCGCCGCGCGCTTCGTGTTTCGACAGTTCGCGTTCAAGCGCATGCAGGCGTGACTGCTGCAACAGCCAGGCGATCAGCGCGCCAAGCAACAAGCCGCCAACGGCGGCGACAAGAATCCACATGATCACGACGCGTTCTCCCGGTTTTGCACGGAGGCATCATCGAGCCAGTCCAACAGGTCGGCGGGTGCCTGGATGATTCCGTCGGCGTTCCATTCCGCCGGATCTTCGTGATCGTGCAGATAGCCGTAAGCGGCGGCGAGTACCGGCATGCCGGCAGCATGCGCGGCCTGGATATCGCGCTCGGCATCGCCGACATAAAGCGCGTGTTCCGGCATGACATTCAGGGTTTCACAGGCATGCAGGATGGATGCGGGATGCGGCTTGTGATGCGCAGTCGTGTCGCCGGAAACCGCACATTGCGGCGGCGGGACGATGGCAAGGTCGGCGAGCAAGGCGTCGGTCAGCCATGCGGGCTTGTTCGTGACGATGCCCCAAGGGATGCCTTTCACGTACAGCGTATCGAGCACCTGCTGCATGCCATCGAACAGTTTTGTTTCGCGGCTCAGGCGCGCTTCGTAGAGTGCGAGGAAACGATCGCGCAGTTCGTTGTAATCCGCGGCATCCTTTTCCACGCCGAACGCGATTTTCAACAAACCCGGACTGCCGTGTGACACCCAGGGCCGGATCCGTTCGGCTTCAAGCGGCTCAAGACCGCGCTCGACGCGCAACGCGTTCACCGCAGCACCCATGTCCGGCGCGGTATCAACGAGCGTGCCATCAAGGTCGAAAAGTACGGCGCGCAAGGTCATGCCGGACGCCTGAAATGCATCAGGTAATTCACATCGACATCGCCGCCGGACGTAAACCGGCGAGTCTTGTCGAGACTCAGGGGGTTGTAATGCAAGCCGGTGATGCCGGCAGCATTCAGTCCACCCGCACGCGCCCAGGCTTCGAGTTCGGACGGCTTGATGAAGCGCGCGTACTCGTGCGTGCCGCGCGGCAGCAACCGAAGAAGATATTCCGCACCGACAATCGCCATGAAGAAGGATTTCGGATTGCGGTTGATGGTGGAGAAGAAAACATCGCCGCCGGGTTTCACCAGCCGGCGACAGGCCGTGATAATAGATGCGGGATCGGGAACGTGTTCGAGCATTTCCATGCACGTGACAACGTCGTATTCGCCTTCGCGCTGTTCGGCGAGCTCTTCGACGGCGATCTGCAGGTACTCGACCTCAACGCCGGATTCGAGCAGGTGCAATTTCGCAACGGCAAGCGCTTCTTCGGCAAGATCGGCGCCGGTTACCGTCGCGCCCGATGCCGCCATGCTTTCGGCGAGAATGCCGCCGCCACAGCCGATGTCCGCGGCGCGCAAACCGTTCAGACCGCCCGAGCGTTTGTCGATCCACTCAAGCCGCAGCGGGTTCATTTCATGCAGCGGGCGAAACTCGCCTTCGGGATCCCACCAGCGCGAGGCGAGCGCGTCGAATTTTGCGATTTCCGCCGGGTCGACGTTGGAACGATGCTGACCTTCGATCATGCTGTGACTCCGCCAATGCGTTGCCGCCATTCTTCCGCCTTGCGCAACACGGATGCTTCATCGATGTCGCGCAGGCGGCCGTTCTCCAGTTTCAACCGTCCGGCAATCCACGTGTGGCTGACCTGGTCTCGTGTGGCGGCGTAAACGAGTTGTGAAACGGGATTGTAAACCGGCGTGGTCGCCGCTGGGGAAAGATCGATGGCGGCCATGTCCGCCCACTTGCCGGTTTCCAGCGAGCCGATTTCGTTTTCAAGCCCGATCGCGCGTGCGCCGCCGAGCGTGGCGATTTCCAATGCCGTCTGCGCATCGATCGCCGTCGCGTCGCCGCTCACGCCTTTTGCGAGCAGCGCCATCGTGCGCATTTCGCCGAGCATGTCGAGGTCGTTGTTGCTCGCTGCGCCGTCGGTTCCGAGTGCGATGTTCACGCCGGCTTGACGTAATCTTGCGACGGGGCAGAAACCGCTCGCGAGCTTGAGATTCGATTCGGGGCAGTGCAACACGTGCACGCCGTACTCTGCGGTCTTCTCGATTTCTTCATCCGTCAGCTGCGTCATGTGCGCGGCCATGAGGTTCGGTCCGAGCAGGCCGAGTTCCTCGAAGCGCGCGAACGGGCGCTTGCCCGTTTTCGCGACAGCCTCCTCAACTTCCGTCGCGGTTTCGTGCAAATGCGTGTGCACGGGAATGTCGAGTTCGTTCGCGATGCGCTGCATGTTTCGCAGGCTTTCATCGGAAACGGTGTACGGCGCGTGCGGCGCGAACGGAAACGTGAGCAGCGGATTCGTGTTGAACTCGTCACGTACGGCAACGCCTTTGCGAATGTATTCATCCGCGTCTTCTGCCCATGGCGTCGGAAAATCGAACAACACCATGCCAATGCTCGCGCGCATGCCGAGTTTCGAGCAGGTGCGAGCGGTCACGTCGGGAAAAAGATACATGTCGCTGAAACAGGTCGTGCCGCCGCGAAGCATTTCGGCGATGGCGAGTTCCGTTCCGTCGCGTACGAAGTCGGGACCGGTCCAGCGGCTTTCGGCCGGCCAGATGTGTTCGCGCAGCCATTCCATCAAGGGAAGGTCATCGGCAATTCCGCGCAACAAACTCATCGCGGCATGCGTATGTGCATTCACGAAACCGGGAATGAGCACATGCGAGCCAAGCTCGGTGACGGGCGCGCCGGGAAAACGCTGTCGAGCTTCGGCAGCCGGTAATACCGCGATGATTTTTCCGTCGGCAACTGCGACGGCGTGATTGTCGAGAATCGCACCGGCCGGCCGAACGGGCGCAACCCAGCGCGCGATGACGAGAAACTCCGCGATGTCTTTCACTCGATGTCCTTGTAGTAACGGATTTCCCGTTGCGGAAACGGAATGGAAATTCCCTTGTCGTCGAAATTCTTCTTGATGCGTTCGAGCAGGTCGCTGCGCACGTCCCAGAAGACCGCGGTATCCATCCACGCGTACAGCATGAGGTTCACAGCGCTGTCGCCGAATGACCAGGTCTGCACCGACGGCGCTGGATCGGTCTTGATGCGTTCGTCCGCGGCGACCACTTCCAGGATCGCCTTGCGTGCCGCATCGATGTCGTTGTTGTAACTGATGCCGATCTCGAAACTCAGCCGGCGGGTCGGCTCGTGCGAATAATTGACGGTCTTGTCACTGGTGATCTGGCTGTTCGGAATCACGACGTACTGGTTGTCGGCCGTGCGCATGCGCGTGTTGAACATGCCGATGTCCAGCACCGTGCCGGACGCGCCGCCCGCTTCGACGAAATCGCCGGGCTTGAACGGCTTGAACGTCATGATCATGACGCTGGATGCGAAATTCGCCAGCGAATCCTTCAGCGCGAGGCCAATGGCAAGACCGGCGGCGCCGAGTACTGCGATCAGCGATGTCGTGTCCACGCCCAGTTGGTCGACCGCGAAGATGGCTGCGACAATGGTCAGGGCAATGACAGTCAGTGATGCAAGAAAGCGCACCAGCGTCGCGTCGAATTTCGCGCGCGTGGCGACACGTTCAATCAGCCGGCCGATCAGTTTCGCGAGGATGCGGCCAATGACAAAGACGGCGATGGCGAGCAGGACGCGGCTGCCCCAGACCGTGGCCAGCGCCATCCAGTCGAGTGAACGAATGTGATCGATGAATTCCTGCATCTCTTCCCCCTCGTGCGGCCGGTGTTGCGTGGCGGCGAGGGTAACGCAGCGCGAAAGCGCAGGAAAGATGCGAGAAGACGGTTACAGGAACGGATGCAGCGTGATGTGAACTTCGATGCGCCGGTGTTCGGAAGGATCGATGGCGCCAACCAGCGGTTCGCTGGAACCGACGCCGCGGAAGGTCACCTTGCGCGGATCGACCCCGCGTTGCGCGAAATAATCCTGCACGCGTTTCGCGCGTTTCTCCGACAACCAGCGATTGTAGTTTTCCGGTCCGGAAGGATCGGCATGACCGACGATCTCGACGTGTTCGATGACCGCGAAGGATTCCAGTTCGACCAGCATGCGCAGCAGTTCGCCTTTTGCCTCGCGTGTCAACAGTGCGCTGCCCAACGGGAATGAAAGGCGGCTGATAAAGGTGATGTCGTGCGCGGCGTGGAGTGTGTCGGGGCAATCCGACGCGGCGCAGTCGAGCGCGGCGGGAAAAGCAGGCACCAGCGCAGTGGTGGGCTCGGCAGGCATGGGTTCAGCGGCGTTCGCGAACGGCCACGCCGCCACAACACTTGCCACGGCGAGCGTTCGGAAAATTTTCCGTACCGGCTGTGCTCCCATGATATTTTTGGCCCCGTCCTTCGGTTCCCGGTTGTCTTGATTTGCCCGGAATTCGATGGAATATACCAGACAATATATTGAAAATTCAGCCACAACCCGCTTTTCACGCTTCGCCGAATACTGGATTGCCTCAATGAACTCCCCGCAAACCGATGCCTTTTGCCCGCTCCGCTGGAACGGAAACCATCTGTTGCTGCTCGACCAGCGCGCGCTGCCCGCCACGGAAACCTGGCTTGAACTCGACAATGCCGATGGCGTTGCCATGGCAATTCGCGACATGGCGGTTCGCGGTGCCCCGGCCATCGGGATTGCCGCCGCGTGGGGCGTGGTGCTGGCCGCGCAAAAGGGCGGCGAGGCGGCGGTTCGCGAGGCCTTGCCCGCGCTGGCCGCAGCACGGCCGACAGCCGTCAACCTTCGCTGGACGCTGGACCGGATGGAAGTCGCCTTGAATGCTGCTCCACTGGCAGATCTCGCAACGGCGCTGGAAGCCGAGGCGCGGGTGATCCAGGACGAAGACCTGGCGCAGAACCGGCGCATGGCCGGGCTGGGCGCGGCGCGCCTAGAACATGGCAGTCGCGTCCTGACGCATTGCAATACCGGCGCGCTGGCGACCGGCGGGATCGGTACGGCGCTCGGCGTGATTCGCCGCGCGCACGCCGACGGCAAGCTCGCGAGCGTGCATGCCACCGAAACCCGGCCCTGGATGCAGGGCGCGCGATTGACCATCTGGGAGCTCTCGCGTGAAGGGATTGCCGCGAGCCTGGTCACGGAAGGTGCGGCGGCGCATGTGATGAAAAGCACCGGCATCGACTGGCTGATCGTGGGCGCGGACCGGATCGCGGCGAACGGTGACACGGCGAACAAGATCGGCACTTACGCGCTCGCCGTGCTTGCGCGCGCTCACGGCGCGAAAGTGATGGTTGTGGCTCCGGTCTCCAGCATCGACATGCGCATCACAAGTGGCGAAGAAATCCCCATTGAAATGCGTGCTGGCGAAGAAATCCTGCGCGCGGCGGGACTCAGCGAGGCACCGCCGGGAATCACGGTCGAAAATCCTGCTTTTGATGTCACGCCGGCGCAATTCATCGATCTCATCGTCACCGATCACGGCGTTGTCGAACGGCCATCGCGCGAGACGATGAACGCGCTGTTTTCCGGTGTGAATTCAACACGGTAAAAGTGGGTCGAAAGGGCGCGCTGTGGTAATATTTGCGGCTTGATGTGCCCGCATTTTTCGTCGGGCACAACCTCCGAATTCAACAAGGAAAGCGACCCGCCGCATGGCCGAAATCGCCCGCGAAATATCCTCCGTCAATCTCGAAGACGAAATGAAACAGTCCTACCTCGATTACGCCATGAGCGTGATCGTGGGCCGGGCGCTTCCCGACGTTCGAGATGGTCTCAAGCCGGTTCATCGCCGCGTGCTGTTCGCGATGAAGGAACTCGGCAACGATTTCAACAAGCCGTACAAGAAATCGGCGCGCATCGTCGGTGACGTGATCGGTAAATACCATCCGCACGGCGACTCCGCGGTGTACGACACCATGGTGCGCCTGGCGCAGCCGTTCTCGATGCGCTACATGCTCGTCGATGGACAAGGCAACTTCGGTTCCATCGACGGCGATTCCGCGGCGGCGATGCGTTACACCGAAGTGCGCATGGCGAAGATCGCGCACGAACTGCTCGCGGACCTCGAAAAGGAAACCGTCGATTTCGTTCCGAACTACGACGAATCCGAGTGGGAACCAGCGGTCCTGCCGACGAAGCTGCCGAACCTCCTCATCAACGGTTCATCCGGCATCGCGGTCGGCATGGCGACGAACATTCCGCCGCACAACCTGCGCGAAGTCGTTGACGGCTGTGTCGCGCTGATCGACCAGCCTGAACTCGGCATTGCCGATCTCATGCAGATCATTCCCGGACCGGACTTCCCGACGGCAGGCATCATCAACGGCGCGCGTGGCATCCAGGAAGCCTATGCAACCGGACGCGGGCGCATTTACATGCGCGCGCGCACCGAGATCGAAACCGACGAGAAGAATGGCCGCGAGACGATCATCGTCACCGAACTGCCGTACCAGGTGAACAAGGCGCGGCTGATCGAACGCATTGCCGAGCTGGTGAAGGACAAGAAGCTCGAAGGCATTTCCGGCCTGCGCGACGAATCCGACAAGGATGGCATGCGCATCGTCATCGAACTGAAGCGCGGCGAGAACTCCGACGTGCTGCTGAACAATCTCTACCAGCAGACGGCGATGCAGAGCGTGTTCGGCATCAACACCGTGGCACTCGTCGATGGCCAGCCGAAGTTGCTCAATCTCAAGCAGCTGCTCGAAGCGTTCATCCGGCATCGTCGCGAGGTCGTCACCCGCCGCACGATTTTCGATCTGCGCAAGGCGCGCGAACGCGCACATGTGCTGGAAGGCCTTGCTGTCGCGCTCGCGAACATCGATGCCATCATCGAGCTTATTAAAAGGAGTCCGAGTCCGGCCGAGGCGAAGGCGGGACTCATCGCGCGTGCGTGGGAGGCGGGCGAGGTCCGCGACATGCTCGCGCGTGCAGGCGCGGAAGCCTCGCGGCCGGATGGCCTGGGCAAGGAATTCGGGCTGGTCGAAGGCGCATACCACTTGTCCGAGAACCAGGCGCAGGCGATTCTCGAATTGCGCCTGCATCGTCTGACCGGACTTGAGCAGGACAAGATCGTCAACGAGTACAAGGACCTGCTCGAGAAGATCCGCGACCTGCGTGAAATCCTGCTGGATGACAAACGTCTCATGCAGGTGATTCGCGACGAGCTGACGGAAATCCGCGAACAGTACGGTGACGACCGCCGCACTGAAATCATCGCGAACCAGAGCGAGCTGTCGCTGGAAGACCTGATTTCCGAGGAGGACGTGGTCGTGACGCTGTCGCACCAGGGTTACGCGAAAGCGCAGCCGCTGGACACCTATCGCGCGCAGAAGCGCGGCGGTCGCGGCAAGTCGGCAACGTCGATGAAGGAAGAGGATTTCGTCGACAAGCTGTTCATTGCGAACACGCACGACACGATTCTCTGTTTTTCGAATCGTGGCAAGTGCTACTGGCTGAAGGTTTACCAGTTGCCGATGGCGGGTCGTGGCGCGCGCGGCAAGCCGCTGGTGAACCTGCTGCCGATGGAATCCGATGAACGCATCAACGCCATCCTGCCGGTGCGCGAGTACGACGACGACCATTTCATTTTCTTCGCGACGACATCCGGTACGGTCAAGAAAACGCCGCTGGAACAATTCTCGCGTCCGCGCAGCAACGGCATCATCGCCATTGATCTGCGTGACGACGATCGTCTCGTCGGCGTTGCGCTCACTGACGGCAAGCAGGACGTGTTCCTGCAAGCTTCGAACGGCAAGGGCATTCGCTTCAACGAGGAAGACGTGCGCGCGATGGGCCGCACGGCAGCCGGCGTGCGCGGCATTCGCCTCGCGAAAGACGAGCGCGTTACCGCGCTCATCATTATCGATGAAGGTTTCATTCTTACCGCGACCGAAAACGGTTACGGCAAGCGCACCCTGACCACGGATTATCCTCTGCAGGGTCGTGGCGGGCAGGGCGTGATTTCCATCCAGGCCAACGAACGCAACGGCAGCGTCATCGGCGCACGACTGGTCAGCGAAGACGATGAAATCATGCTGATTTCCGACATTGGCACGCTGGTGCGCACGTCCGTCGCGGACATTTCCGTTTACGGACGCAACACGCAGGGCGTTCGGCTGATTCGCGTCTCTGAAGGCGAGCGACTGACCGGTGTCCAGCGCATCGAGCCGGTGGACGAGGATGAAGAGGAATAAGAATGGACAGGATTTACAGGATTTATAAGCAGGATTAATAGGATTTTCTTATTGGATGAATGGGCTTCTGATATTGGTACCGGCGTTGATTGAAATCGGCGCAACGATGCGAAGCTCATGAACAAGAATCCTGTCAATTCTGAAAAATCCTGTTAATCCTGTCCATTTTCCCGTCGGGGGAGCTTCGATGAGCGAGATATACAACTTCAGCGCCGGTCCCGCCGCGCTGCCCGCCGATGTCATGCAGCGCGCGAAGGAAGAATTCCTCGACGTGAATGGCAGCGGACTTTCCGCGATGGAAATGTCGCACCGGTCGAAGGCCTTTCTCACCATCGCCGAGCGCGCCGAAGCTGACCTGCGCGAACTTCTCTCGATTCCATCGAACTACAAGGTGCTGTTCCTGCAGGGTGGTGCGACTCTGCAATACGACATGGTGCCGCTGAACCTGCTGCGAGAAAAGAAGCGCGCGGATTACTTTCGCACGGGACACTGGTCGGCGAAGGCTGTCGAGGAAGCGAAACGCTTCTGCACGATCAATCTTGCCGTTGATACCGAAGCGGAAAAATATTCGTGTCTTCCGGACTCGACACAGTGGAAGCTGGATTCGAATGCGGCGTATGTGCATTACACGCCGAACGAAACGATTCACGGCGTGGAATTCCACGAGATTCCCGATGTCGGCAACGTCCCGCTTGTTGCGGACATGTCATCGAACATTCTTTCCCGGCCGATTGATGTTGCAAAGTTCGGTGTCATCTACGCCGGTGCGCAGAAAAATATCGGTCCGGCGGGACTCACCGTCGTGATCGTACGCGACGATCTGATCGGGCATTTCCCGGAACACCTGCCGTCGATGCTGGATTACGAAGCGCATGCGAAAGCGGGCTCCATGTACAACACGCCGCCGACCTATCCCTGGTATCTCGCCGGGCTCGTCTTCCAATGGCTGAAGGAACAGGGCGGCGTCGCGGCAATGGAAAAGGTGAACATCCGCAAGTCGGAAAAGTTGTACGGATTCATCGATGCGTCGGATTTCTATGCCAATCCCGTTGCACCGGAAAATCGCTCACGCATGAATGTGCCGTTCACGCTCGCCACACCGGATCTCGACAATGTTTTTCTTGAAGAAGCAGACAATGCCGGCCTGAAAAACCTCGCAGGACATCGCGCCGTCGGCGGCATGCGTGCATCCATCTACAACGCCATGCCGGAAGCCGGCGTGGACGCGCTGGTCGATTTCATGCGCGGCTTCGAGCAGCGACATGGCTGATCGTTTCCGCATTCTCACGCTCAACAATATTGCGACCGTGGGGCTGGACCGCTTGCCGCGCGAACGTTACGAAATCGCTTCGGAGATCGGTCATCCCGATGCCGTGATCCTGCGCTCCGCGAACATGCACGACAGGGAAATTCCGGCGACGGTAAAAGCCGTCGCACGCGCCGGCGCCGGCGTGAACAATATTCCCATCGATGCAATGACCAAACGCGGCATTCCCGTTTTCAACGCGCCGGGCGCGAACGCGAATGCCGTCAAGGAACTCGTGATCGCGGGAATCCTGCTCGCGGCTCGCAACATTCCGGGCGCGTGGGACTACGCCAGGCAGTTGTCCGGCAGCGATGAAGAAATTCACGCCGCCGTCGAAAAAGGCAAGAAGCAGTTCACCGGTTTCGAGTTGCCCGGCAAGACGCTGGGCGTGATCGGCCTTGGCGCCATCGGCGTGCAGGTTGCGAATGCCGCGCGTGATCTCGGCATGCGCGTCATCGGTTTCGATCCGCAACTCACCGTCGAGCGCGCCTGGCAGTTGTCATCCGACGTGCAGCAGGCATTGAGCCTGGACGAACTGTTTTCGAAATCCGATGTCGTGACCGTGCACGTGCCGCTGGTCGATGCGACGCGAGGCATCGTGAATGCATCGCGATTGAGGCTGATGCCGAAGCACGCGGTTATCCTGAATTTCGCGCGCGACGGTATCGTGGATGACGACGCGGTGCTCGAGGCGCTGAATAATGGAAACCTGCACGCCTACGTGACGGATTTTCCGGACGCACGGTTGCTGCAGACTCAAGGCGTCATCGCGCTGCCGCACCTTGGCGCATCAACGCTTGAAGCCGAAGAAAACTGCGCGGTCATGGTCGCGGACAACTTGCGTGATTTTCTCGAACACGGAAACATTCGCCATGCCGTGAATTTCCCCGGCGTGAAGTTGCCGCGCGCAGAAAACAGTTTTCGCATCGCGGTGGCGAATGCGAATGTGCCGAACATGCTGGGCCAGGTAACGAGCGCGCTGGCATCCGCCGATCTCAATATTCTCGACATGATCAACCAGTCGCGCGGTGAGGTTGCCTACACCATGGTTGACGTTGCCGCACCAGTTCCGGCGTCGACGGTTGAAAATATTCGTTCCATCAACGGTGTGTTGAATGTGCGCACGCTTTGAAAAGACAGGGGTTTTACGTGAGCGACAAACGATTCATTGATCTCGCCGTTGAAGGCGTCCGCGATCTCGCGCCGTACCAGGCTGGCAAGCCGATTTCCGAATTGCAGCGGGAACTCGGCATCGACGACATCATCAAGCTCGCCTCGAACGAGAATCCGCTCGGCCCGAGTCCGAAGGTGATCGAGGTGGTGAAGCAACTGGCCGACGATGTCGGCCTGTACCCGGACGGCAACGGTTTTGACCTCAAGCGCCGCCTGGCGGAATTCCATGAGCTGCCATTGCAACAGATCACGCTCGGCTCGGGTTCCGATCACATTCTCGAACTGATCGCGCGCGTGTTCCTCGGCGAAGGCCGTTCAGCGATCATTTCGCAATATGCCTTTGCGATTTACGCAATCGTCTCGAAAGCCGCTGGCGCAACGCTACGCGTGGCGAACGCCTTTCCGGAAGGCCACGAGAAGGCATACGGTCACGATCTCGATGCGATGTTCGCGTTGATCGACGAGACGACGCGCGTGGTGTTCATTGCAAATCCGAACAACCCGACCGGCACCTACGCGAGCGGCCAGGAACTCAAGGCCTTCATGGATCGCGTGCCGAAGGATGTCGTCGTCGTGCTCGACGAAGCGTACACGGAATACGTCGATGCCGAGGATTACACCGACGGCAGCGAGTTGGTGAAGCAATACGACAATCTTATCCTGTTGCGTACTTTCTCGAAGGCGTACGGTCTCGCGGGCCTGCGTGTCGGTTACGCGCTTTCGAATCCCGTCATCACGGACCTGCTCAACCGGGTGCGCCTCGCGTTCAATCCGAACCTGCTCGCGCAGGCCGCGGCGGTCGCCGCGCTTGCCGATCGCGAGCACATGGAGCGCACAGTTGCGCTCAATCGCGAAGGCATGCAGCAGATGCAGGCGGCGTATGAAGCACTCGGTCTGAAGTACATTCCGTCGGTCTGCAATTTCATCACCGTGGATGTCGGCGATGGTAAAGCGGTATTCGACGCGCTCCTTGCGCAAGGCGTCATCACGCGTCCGTTGGCGCCGTACGGCATGCCGAAACATTTGCGCATTTCGATCGGCACGCACGAAGAAAACCAGCGGCTCATCACTGCGCTTCGAAAAGTGCTGGCGCGCTGAGTTCGTTGACCATGCCGAAACGCGTGTTGTCGCAGCCAGGCGGGGAGCCTTCGGGAACGCACGCAGTTCCCGGCGACAAATCGATTTCGCATCGCGCGCTGTTGTTCGCCGCCGCCGCGGGCGGTGAAACTGTCATTGAGAATTTCCTGGACGGCAGCGATTGCCGCGCGACGGCGAATGCGCTGCGCGCGCTCGGCGTTGGTGTCGAATTCATCGACGCAACACGCGTCCGTGTCAGCGGCAATGGAAAATTCACTGCACCGGAAAATGATCTCGATCTCGGCAACTCGGGAACCGGCATGCGCTTGCTCACCGGCCTGCTTGCCGGATTCGACGTGACGGCGACGCTGACTGGCGATGCCTCTTTATGTTCGCGTCCGATGCGACGCGTCACGCAACCGTTGTCACGCATGGGCGCTGCGATCGAAACATCGGCTAACGGGACAGCACCGCTTGTTGTGCGTGGAAAATCTGTTTTGCGCGGTATTGATTATCCGATGCCGGTCGCGAGTGCGCAGGTGAAATCCGCGATCCTGCTGGCGGGTCTTGCGGCGAAAGAAGCGGTCATCGTTCATGAACCCGCGGTAACGCGTGATCACACCGAGCGGATGCTGCGCGCCTTTGGCGCGACGATTAAAAAAACGGATAACACCGTGCGCCTGGAATCCGGCGCTCGTTTGCGCTCGCCTGGCAGCATTGCCGTGCCTGGCGATCTTTCGTCGGCAGCGTTCCTGTTCGCGGCAGCGGCCATTCATCCAGGTGCGTCCATCATGGTCAGCAACGTCGGCGTGAATCCGACCCGGACGGGAATTCTCGATCTGCTCGCGCGCATGGGCGCGAATGTCACGCTGGAAAATCCGCGTGAAATCTCTGGCGAACCGGCGGCGGACGTGACCGTAAGCGGCGGCACGTTGAGTGGCATTGAAATTTCCGGTGCGGAGGTCGCGCTCGCCATCGACGAAATCCCGGTGCTGCTCGCCATCGCGGCGGTTGCCGAGGGCGAAACGGTCGTGCGCGGCGCAACGGAATTGCGCGTCAAGGAAAGCGACCGATTGGCGGCGATGGCGGAGGGACTCGCGAATCTCGGCATCCGCAATGAATTGCGAGAAGACGGAATCCGTGTTTTCGGCGGCCGGCCACAAGCGGGCACGATCGACAGTCGTGGCGACCATCGCATTGCCATGAGTTTTGCCGTCCTCGGAACCTGTGCGACAGGCGCGGTGGAAATCCGGGACTGCGACAACATCGAAACATCATTTCCCGGCTTCGTCGCGTTGATGCAGGTGGCGGGGCTGAACATTACGGAAGCCGAACAATGAAAAGTATTCCCGTCATCGCCATCGACGGTCCCAGCGGCACCGGCAAGGGCACGATCGCGCGCCTCGTCGCGGAAAAACTGGGCTGGCACCTGCTGGATTCCGGCGCGCTGTACCGGTTGCTCGCGGTCGCCGCACGGGAGCGGGGCGTTGGTTTTGAAAACGAAGCGGAACTCGCGGCGCTGGCACCGGCAATGGACATCCGCTTCGAGATGGCGGCCGACGGCGGCGAGCGCATTTTTCTTGGCGAAATCGAGGTCACTGACCGCGTGCGGGCGGAAACCACGGGCGCGGATGCGTCGATTGTTGCCGTGCTGCCGGCGGTCCGCGAGGCGCTGGTGCAACGCCAGAGAGACTTCCGAAAGTCGCCGGGGCTGGTGGCCGACGGGCGCGATATTGGCACTGCAATATTCCCGGATGCCGAGGTCAAGATTTACCTCACGGCGAGTGCCGAGGCGCGAGCCCAAAGACGCCATAAGCAGTTGAAACGCAAGGAAAACGATGCTAGCCTTGGCGCCCTTTTTCGGGAGATTTCCGAGCGTGATGTGCGGGATTCTTCCCGAAAGGCCTCGCCCCTGCGACCCGCCGATGATGCCGTGGTGATCGACACCACCGAACTCGACATTGCAGGGGTGCTGGACCGGGTGTTCGCGGTGGTTCGGAAGCATTTTCCGGAAGCCTGAAACACGCGGTTTTTTACGTTGTACCCGGTGATGCGCGGGATGCGCACGCTCTTTTTTTCAACCCCGCAACGCCAGGATGGATGTCGCGGCAAACACGAAATGCCCCATGGGCATCAGGAAACTTCAATGTCTGAATCTTTTGCGGAACTCCTTGAACAAAGCATGAACCAGGAACAACTGCGGCCGGGCGCACTGCTCACGGCGCAGATTGTTGATATCAAGTCCGACGTGGTCATCGTCAACGCCGGGCTGAAATCCGAAGGCGTCATCCCCATCGAGCAATTCCAGAACGAATCCGGCCAGATCACGATCGCGGTCGGTGACGAAGTGGAAGTGGCGCTGGATGCGGTCGAGGACGGTTTCGGTGAAACCCGCCTGTCGCGCGAGAAAGCCATTCGTGCCCGCAGCTGGAACAGCCTCGAGAAGGCGTTCGAAGCGAGCGAAATCGTCACCGGCTACATCAGCGGCAAGGTCAAGGGCGGTTTCACTGTCGATATCGAAGAAGTGCGCGCATTCCTGCCGGGCTCGCTCGTCGATGTTCGCCCGGTTCGCGACACTGCCTACCTGGAAGGCAAGGAACTCGAATTCAAGGTCATCAAGCTGGACCGCAAGCGCAACAACGTCGTGGTTTCCCGCCGCGCGGTTGTCGAAGAGGAATACAGCGAAGAGCGCGAGAAGCTGCTGGAGAAGCTGCAGGAAGGCATCGTCGTCAAGGGCATCGTCAAGAATCTCACTGATTACGGTGCGTTCGTGGACCTCGGCGGCATCGACGGCCTGCTGCACATCACCGACATGGCCTGGAAGCGCGTCAAGCATCCGTCCGAAGTCGTCAATGTCGGCGACGAGATCGACGTCAAGGTGCTGAAGTTCGACCGCGAGCGCAACCGCGTTTCGCTCGGCCTCAAGCAGCTCGGTGACGATCCCTGGACCAGCATTGCACGCCGTTACCCGGTTGGCACGCGCATCTTCGGCAAGGTCACGAACCTCGCCGACTACGGCTCCTTCGTGGAGATAGAGGAAGGCGTCGAAGGCCTGGTGCACGTCTCGGAAATGGACTGGACCAACAAGAACGTCAACCCGGGCAAGGTCGTGCAGATCGGCGACGAAGTCGAAGTCATGGTCCTGGATATCGACGAGGAACGCCGCCGCATCAGCCTCGGCATGAAGCAGTGCGTTGCGAATCCGTGGGACGAGTTCGCTGCCATGCATCAGAAGGGCGACAAGATTTCCGGCAAGATCAAGTCGATCACCGATTTCGGCATCTTCGTCGGCCTGGACGGCGGCATCGACGGCCTGGTGCACCTTTCCGACATCGCCTGGGACATGACCGGCGAGGAAGCGGTGCGCAACTACAAGAAGGGCGATGAAGTCGAAGCCGTGGTCCTGTCCGTCGATCCGGAGCGCGAGCGCATTTCGCTCGGCGTGAAGCAGCTCGACCAGGATCCGTTCTCCCTGTACCTCGGTGAGCATCCGAAGGGCTCGATGACCAACGGCAAGGTGCTGGAAGTCGACGCCAAGGGCGCCCGCATCGATCTTGGCAACGGCATCGAAGGTTACCTGCGTGCTTCCGAGCTGTCGCGCGACCGCGTCGAAGACGCCCGCACGGCGCTGAGCGAAGGCGCGGACATCGAAGCTCGCGTCATCGGCGTGGATCGCAAGAACCGCGTTGTGAACCTGTCCGTCAAGGCCAAGGAACTCCACGACGAGCGCGAAGCCATCTCCGATTACGGCCGGAACGAGGACGCCGGCAGCACCACGCTCGGTGACCTGCTCAAGGAACAGCTCAAGAAGTAAGCTTATGTCACGAAAAAGGGCGGCCCTGCGGCTGGCATGGCCGCCCGATTTCTGCTTTACTGTTCCGTAAGTCCCGGTAAGAAAAGAAAAAAGTCAGGCAGGAACGTTATTCATGACCAAGTCTGAACTGATCGAAATCCTGTCCCGCAAGCAGAGCCATCTGCCGGCGAAGGACGTGGAATTGGCGGTCAAATCCCTCCTGGAACAGATGAGCAATGCGCTCGCCGACGGCCGCCGGATCGAAATCCGCGGTTTTGGCAGCTTTTCCCTGCATTTCCGTCCGCCCCGCATGGGCCGCAATCCGAAGACGGGCGATGCGGTCGCCTTGTCGGGAAAATATGTCCCGCATTTCAAACCCGGCAAGGACCTGCGCGAGCGGGTGAACGACGAATTCCAGCCCGATGACGCGATCGATGTCATGCCCAGGGCGGGTAACGACGCCTGAGCGCCCGAACCCCGGGAACCGCATCCGCACGCACGTTTGAATCACCGCCTGGAGCCAGCATGCCGCGCATTTTCCTGATCGCTCTTGTCTTCATCCTGGTGCTGATCGTCGGGATCGCCTTCGCATCCCTCAATGCCGAGACAGTAAAGCTCGACTACTTCCTTGGGCAGACGGAAACCACGTTGCCGTGGGTGCTGCTGTTCGCCCTGGTGGCGGGTTTTGTCCTGGGACTTGTCGTCGCCGGTTTCGCGCTGTTCGGCGCGCGGCGCGATGCCCGGCGGCTGCGCAAGCAATTGCGCGCGCTGGAGGCCGAAGTGACCAATCTGCGCAACCTGCCGATACGAAATGCCCACCAATGATCTCTTGCTGCTCGCAGGCCTGCTGCTGGTCGCGCTTCTCATCGGCTGGCTGACGGGACGGTATTCACGCGGACAACGAACGAACCGTGGCGGCGGGCTGCCTGGCGAGTATTTCCGCGGACTGAATTTCCTGCTCAACGAAGAACCCGACAAGGCGCTGGAAGTCTTCATCCGGATGGTCGAGGTCGATTCGGACACGCTGGATACACATTTCGCGCTGGGCAGCCTGTTTCGCCGTCGCGGCGAAGTCGATCGTGCCATTCGCATTCACCAGAACCTGATTGCACGGCCGAATCTTTCCCGCCGTCATCGCACGCAGGCACTTTTCGAACTCGGCGAGGATTACCTCAAGGCCGGCTTGCTGGATCGCGCCGAAAATCTTTTCTCGGAACTCGCGCGCGAGAAGGCGCACGTCGAAGCGGCGCTGAACAACCTTGTGATGATTTTCGAGCAGCAGAAAGACTGGGAGAAAGCGATCGGTGTTGCGCGCCAGCTCGAAAGCGTCAGCGGCCGCTATCGAAACCGGGAGATCGCACATTATTACTGCGAGCTTGCCGAACGCGAACTGGACGAGCGCAACTGGCGCGCGGCGAGCCGCCACCTGCGACGCGCGAACACCTTCGATCGCGATTCGGTTCGCGTCGCATTGCTGAATGCGCGCCTCGCGGAAGGCGAGGGCGACAGCAAGCGCGCCATGCGGCACTACCGGCGCGCACTGACAATAGATCCGGCGAAGGCCGGCCTGGTTCTGCCGGCGCTGGTACGGCTGTTCGCGCAGTCCGGCAGGCCCGGCGAATTCGATGACGTGGTTCGGCAAATCATTCGTGAAAATCCGGAGTCCGTGGCATCGATTGCCGTTGCCGCCTTGCGCGATCCTTCCATTCGCAGCGTTGCGGTTGATGAATGTATCGAGCGCTATCTTGAATCCGAGCCGGGCTTGCCGGGGCTTGCGCAACTGCAACAGCAGATGGAAGAACTGCGACGCGCCGATACACCGCTGACCGTGCGACATCTCGCGCGCTTGTTGCTGGGACAGGTTCACGGTGAAAGCAATCGTTATCGCTGTGCGGAGTGCGGTTATCACGGCAAGACCTTGTACTGGCAATGTCCGAGTTGCCGGCAATGGGACCGGTTCGCGCCCGAAGTCGATCTAGTTCTTTCGCAGGATCCTCATGCGCGGCGAGCGTGAGCTTTCAACTCTTAGGAATCAATCAACAACGTTTGTTGCGTGTCTTCCAATCCGGAACGGAGCCCGGTAAGTTTTGCGCGTGCAATTCGCGCAAACAATAACAAGGGAGTACTCACATGGAAGCAACAGCAATGAAAACGATGCGTGCACTGGTGATTGGTGGCCTGCTTGCGCTGGGGTCGCTGACGAACGTGGCGATTGCGGGCCCTGTCAACGTGAACACAGCCGACGCCATTACTTTGGCGGCGGAACTGAAAGGCGTCGGTGAGAAAACCGCTGCGGCAATTGTTGCCTACCGTGAAGCGAATGGACCGTTCGCAACTGTCGAGGATCTGAAAAACGTGAAGGGCGTGGGTGATGCGATCATCGAGAAGAACAGGGCCGACATCCTGCTCGCTGATTGACGCTCCGTCAGCAAATTGAGTGCTTTGACGATCGCGGCCTTCGGGCCGCGATTTCATTTGCGCGTCCGCGCGTCCTCAGGGCGTGATTTCTTTCCGCACTTCGCCTGTAATACACTCCTCCACCGATTGAAGCGCGCCGGTCGTCACGCCGTAATTGAACGCGCCAGAAGAATTCATCCAACAGGGGGAAATCATGCGAAAACCGATCCGCAAGGCCGTCTTTCCGGTGGCCGGACTCGGCACGCGGTTCCTGCCGGCGACCAAGGCGAATCCGAAGGAAATGCTGCCGATCGTCGACAAGCCGCTGATCCAGTACGCGGCCGAGGAAGCCGTGAAGGCGGGCGCGGAAGTTCTCATTTTCATTACCGGTCGTACCAAGCGTTCCATCGCGGATCATTTCGACAGCGCGTATGAGCTTGAAACCGAACTCGAGTTGCGCGGCAAGAAGGAAATGCTGGAGCTCGTGCAGGGCATCGTTCCGCCGCACGTCAGTTGCGTTTACATCCGCCAGGCCGAGGCGCTGGGACTTGGACACGCCGTACTGTGCGCGGAACCTGTCGTTGGTGATGATCCATTCTTCGTCGTTCTCGCCGATGATCTCATCGCGAACCACGGCCCGAATGTGCTTGAGCAGATGCGCGACGCGTATTTGCAGGACGGCTGCTCTGTTGTCGGCGTGCAGGAAATCGCCGCGGAGGACAGTCGCAAGTACGGCGTCATCAAGCCGGCGGCGGATAGCAATCGCCCGCTGGTTCGCATCGAAGACATTGTCGAGAAGCCCGCTCCCGAAAAGGCGCCATCGAATCTTGGTGTGGTCGGACGCTATGTCCTGACGCCGCGCATTTTCGAGCAATTGCGAAAGACGCAGAAGGGCAGCGGTGGAGAAATCCAGCTGACCGATGCGATTGCAGCGCTGCTTGAATACGAATCGATCTGGGCCTGCTGCTTCGAGGGCCGGCGTTACGATTGCGGCAGCAAGTTCGGATACCTGGAAGCTACGGTCGAACTGGCGCTGGAGCACCCGGAATTGCGTGACGAATTCCGCGATTACCTGCTGCGCCGTTGTGGCGAAATGAATGGCGGTTCCTGAAACAAAAAAAGCCGCTGCACTGCAGCGGCTTTTGTATCTGGCTCCCCGGGCCGGACTCGAACCAGCGACCAACGGATTAACAGTCCGTCGCTCTACCAACTGAGCTACCGGGGAATTTCGAAGGCGCGTAGTCTACTCAAGCACCTATAGTCGGTCAACCCGATGTTTTACGGTGCTTTTTCAGTTTCCCTTTTCCGCCCAAGCGCCTTTTCGAAGCGCTCGATTGCTTTTTCCAGGTTCGCAAGGCTGGTCGCGAAACTCACGCGGAAATGTCCGGGCGCGCCGAACGCAGAACCAGGCACAACCGCAACACCGGCTTCGATCAGCAGGTATTCGGCGAAGACAATGTCGTCCGGCAAGCCAAGATTGCGCATCGCCGCTTCGCAGTTGGGAAAGCTGTAGAAGGTGCCGTCGGACGGCACGACTTCAAGCCCGTTGATTTCATTCAGCGCCCTGACGACAAAGTCATGACGTTCGCGGAAGGCTTCGCACATGCGGAATACGCAGGCCTGGTCGCCTTCGAGCGCGGCGACGGCGGCGGCCTGCGAGACGGAAGCGGGATTCGACGTGCTTTGCGACTGCACTTTTTTCATGGCCTTGATGATATCGGCCGGACCTGCGGCATAACCGATGCGCCAACCGGTCATGGCGTACGCTTTGCTGACGCCGTTCAGCACCAGCGTGCGGTCCTTCAGCGATGGCTCGATCATCGCAACGTTCACGAACGGCTCGCCTGACCAGAGAAAGGGTTCGTACATGTCGTCGGTGGCGATCAGCACACCCGGATGGCGCACAAGCACTTCGGCGAGCGCTTTCAGTTCCTGCTGCGAATACGCAACGCCGGTCGGATTGCTCGGACTGTTGAGCGTTACCAGGCGTGTGCGCGGCGTGATCGCGGCATCGAGCTGTTCGGGCGTGATCTTGTAACGCGTCTCGATGCCGGCGCTGATAATCACAGGCACGCCGCCGGCGATCTCGACCATCGCCGGATAGGAAACCCAGTACGGCGCGGGAATCACGACTTCGTCGCCGGGATTGAGCACTGCCTGGCAGAGATTGAAATAACTCTGCTTGCCGCCGCTTGAGACGAGGATCTGGTCAGCGGTGTATTCGAGCCCGTTGTCGCGGCGGAACTTGCCGATGATCGCGGTTTTCAATTGCGGTGTGCCATCGACGGCGGTGTATTTCGTTTCGCCGCGGTCCATCGCGTCCTTCGCCGCCTGCTTGATGTGTTCCGGCGTGTCGAAATCCGGCTCTCCGGCGCCCAGCCCGACAATATCCTTGCCCTTTGCGCGCAATTCTGCGGCGCGCTGCGTTACGGCGAGGGTGGGGGAAGGCTTCAATTGCCGGACACGGTCTGAGAGCATGTCGGACTCCTGTCGGAACGATGGGTGGGCCGCGTATCATAGCGAAACGGCGGATTTATTCCCACGGGACAAGCCTTTGAAATCCAGTATTTACAAGAGAATTTATGAACGCCAGCAAAAATGATGACAAGCTGAAAGTGGTTTCCGATTACCAGCCCGCGGGTGACCAGCCGGAAGCCATAGCCGGCCTGATCGACGGCCTCACCTCCGGGCTTGCCAGCCAGACCCTGCTGGGCGTGACCGGCTCCGGCAAGACCTTCACGATCGCGAATGTCATCGACAGCGTGCAGCGCCCGACGCTGGTGCTCGCGC
>DASVDI010000024.1:0-23481 GCA_036381175.1 Gammaproteobacteria bacterium | reverse complement strand
AAGCCTCGGCCTCGTATTCAATCCCTACACCATCCAGATCGAACCGCACGACTACATGGCGGAGTTCTTCGACATCGCCGCGCGCTTCAACACCATCCTCATGGATTTCTGCCGCGACGTGTGGGGCTATATTTCGCTCGGCTTCTTCAGGCAGCGAACAGTCGAAGGCGAGATCGGTTCCTCGACCATGCCGCACAAGGTCAATCCCATCGACTTCGAAAACGCCGAAGGCAACATCGGCATCGCGAACGCACTGTTCCGGCATCTCGCGGAGAAACTGCCGGTCTCGCGCTGGCAGCGCGATCTCACGGATTCGACCGTACTGCGCAATCTCGGCGTCGGCTTTGCGCATTCGTTGATCGCTTATGAATCCGCGCGCAAAGGCATCTCGAAACTCGAAGCCGACGAAGCGAAACTCGCCGCGGATCTCGATGCCAACTGGGAAGTGCTCGCCGAGCCGATCCAGACGGTCATGCGCCGCTACGGTGTCGAGAAGCCGTACGAAAAGCTGAAGGAACTCACGCGCGGCAAGAAGATCGACGCCGCCGCGATGAAAGCCTTCGTTGAAACCCTCGACATCCCCGCCGATGCGAAAGCGCGGCTGATGAGCCTGACACCGGCAACGTACGTGGGTTGCGCGGCGAAGCTGGCGAAGGAAATCTGAAGTTCGTGCGCGATGACGTGAAACTTCTCGGCACCTTCGACGCCGAATCATTCCTTCGTGATTACTGGCAGAAAAAACCGCTGCTCATTCGTCAGGCCCTGCCCGCTTTCGAATCGCCCATCGACGCCGACGAACTCGCCGGCCTTGCCTGCGAAGACAACGTTGAATCGCGACTGATCGAAAAACGCGGAGACAGTTATTCCGTTGAAAGTGGTCCATTCACCGAGAAACGATTTACGAAACTGCCGAAGCAGGAGTGGACACTGCTGGTGCAGGATGTCGAGAAGCACTTGCCGGACTTCGCGCAGTATCTCGATCTGTTCGATTTCATTCCGCGCTGGCGCATCGACGACCTGATGATTTCCGTTGCAGCGGAAGGCGGCGGCGTTGGCCCACATGTGGATGCCTATGATGTATTCCTGTTGCAGGCGAAAGGCCGGCGGCGCTGGCGGATCGCGGAACGTTTCAATCCTGAAATCATTCCCGAGATGGACCTGCGCGTGCTGAAACATTTCGACGCCGAGCAGGAATGGATACTGGAACCAGGCGACATGCTGTACCTGCCGCCAAATGTCGCGCATGACGGCGTAGCACTTGATGACGATTGCATGACGTGGTCGATCGGATTCCGCGCGCCGTCGTTGCGCGACATGTTCAGCGATTTCAGCGAATGGCTTTACCAGCGCCTGCCTGAAGAAAAGATGTACACCGATCCAGACCTCGCATTTGCGGAAGCCCGCGACGGCAGCATTTCATCATCCGCGCGCACGCGCATGCGTGACATTCTGCGCACGGCGATATCGGTTGATGATGCCGTGCTGGATCGCTGGTTCGGGCAGTTCATCACCGAGCCGAAGCCGTGGTTGCAGTGCGAGCCGCCTGCTGCAACGCCCGAGTTCGAAGCATTTGCGACGCGTTTTCGAGACGGCGATGCATTGTTGCGTGACAGCCGCGCCCTGCTCGCCTGGTCACCCGCGGATGACGGCGTATTGTTTTTCGAAAACGGTGAAGCGCGAAAGATGTCGCGCGGAATGGAAGACCTGCTGGAATGCGTCTGCACGAAACGGCGAATCGAGTTCGCGGGCCCGCAATCCATGAATGACGATGCGATCGAACTGCTGCGCGAACTACATTCTGCCGGTGTCCTGCATTTTGCATCGGACGTGGAGACCGAAAATGACTGAAGAATTTCACCTGCGCCTCGCGCACTGGCCGAAAGACATCAATCCGATCCGCGAAGTGCGCACGGAAGTCTTCATCGAGGAACAGAACGTCAGCCAGGAAGAAGAATGGGACGGCCTCGACGACCAATGCCTGCACGTGCTCGCACTGGACGACAACGACGATCCAATCGGCACCGGCCGCCTGCTGCCGGAAGGCAAGATCGGACGCATGGCGGTGCTCGCGCACTGGCGCGGCAAGGGCGTGGGTGCGGCGATTCTCGAGATGATCATGCAGGAAGCCGAAGCGCGCGGCTTCACCGAAGTGAAACTGGCTGCGCAGGTGCACGCGGTGCCTTTCTATGAGAAATTCGGTTTCACGGCATACGGCGATGAATTCATGGACGCGGGAATTCCTCATTACTGGATGAAAGCGCCGCTCTCGACACCGGCTGCCGAAACGGGGGAATGACATGGCGGAACAAACCTGGCGCGATCTTGCCACGGTTGCGGACAATCGCGACGCCGCGCTCGAAATCGCGCAACTCGCGCGTCGACAGTTGTCGATCTTCAGCCGTGATCTCGAACCCTCCGTTTTCGACACGCCGGAGTTTCTTGATGCCGTGAAGAACCTTGCGCTTTCGGGAAGCAAGGCAAGCGTGCGCATCCTGCTCATTGACGCAACACGCGCGACGAAAGACGGGCATCGTCTCGTGGAACTCGCGCGGCGTTTGTCCTCGTATATCGAAATCCGCAAACCGCACCGTGATTATCTCGACATGAGCGAAGCGTTCATGATCGCTGACGAACGCGGGCTGCTGTACCGGAAACTCGCCACGCGCTGGGAAGGCATTGTCGATCCGCACGATCCGATGCAGGCGCGCGACAAGCTGAAACTGTTCAACGACATCTGGCAGCGTTCGCATTCCGATCCGGAAACGCGGCAGTTGCGCATCTGAACGCATTCCAGGAGAACCGATGAGAGACTCGCTGCCGCGCGTCACCGTTTCCGCCGTCACCGAACGCGACGGACGCTTCCTGCTCGTGGAAGAAGAAGTTCGCGGCAACATCGTCATCAACAATCCTGCCGGCCATCTTGAGAACAACGAAACGCTGCTCGATGCTGTCGTGCGCGAAGTCGTCGAAGAAACCGGCTGCCGGTTCGAACCGCAAGGCGTTACCGGCATCTATCTCTGGAAAACACCGAAAGGCGACCGCAGCTTCGTGCGCGTGAATTTCTTCGGCGCATGTATCGGGGAAGATGACAACGCCGTGCTTGACGACGGCATCATTCGCAAGCTGTGGTTGTCACGCGACGATATGCTCGCGCAGAAATCAAAACTGCGCAGCCCGATGGTGCTCAGCTGCATTGATGACTACGTATCCGGCAAGCGCTACCCGCTCGACGTGCTGAGTGACATGGGCCAGGGATTTGAAGAATGACAATACGAACGATTCTGGCCGCAGCAATCCTGCTTCTATCGAGCGCTTGCGCGCTGTGGAACAAACCGCCAGACACTATTGCTTATGCATGTTTCCCGAATGCTGAAGCCGCGAATGTCTTTGCCCGTTATGG
This sequence comes from Gammaproteobacteria bacterium, assembly GCA_036381175.1. Lineage (GTDB taxonomy): Bacteria > Pseudomonadota > Gammaproteobacteria > Natronospirales > JAJUFS01 > JAJUFS01. The sequence goes on along the minus strand of DASVDI010000024.1, from coordinate 20,081 downwards.
CATGCGCAAGCTTATTGATTTTTCCGAAGCGACTGGTACCGGGACTGGTAAAACAGGACTCACGATTTGGACCATTGGCCCGAACCCCTGCGAGTCCGGCAGCGTCGCCAGACTGGCGGATAACGAGGACGTCTATTCCTCGGAAGAAGAAGCGCTTTTCCGCGACGCTTTCCTCAACGCGCTTGACAGCTTCCGTGCCACGCACTGACCGCCAAACGTGTAGCCCGGATGAAGCGCAGCGGAATCGGGGGATTCGCGAACTTTAAAATTTGCGCGCATATCCGCTGAAATAGCGCATCCGCAGATAATCCAGCCAGGCGATCGCGAGCGCGCACGTGAAATGGACTGCTGGTCATTCCGCGGAGAACGCGAATCGACGGCGCCCGGATCGCCGATCTTCACATCGCCGCCAATATCCCGGAACCAGCGAACACATCCCACACTCCAACCCCGCTTTTCCCGCTGTTCTCGAATGCGCGTCTCGTAAAGCAGCTCCGGCCGACCGTGCGTGCCAAACAAATTTTCCTGCCAGGAGAACAGCGCTTCGAACTCGGGATGTTCGCGAACAATCGGAACGACGCGCAAGGGACGCAACAAGCTCGCCAAGGTGATGTCCGCCGCGCTGAACACGCCGCCTGCAAGATACTCACGATCCTTGAGGCGCGCGGCAACCTGGCGAAGCGCTGCGAACGCGGATTCAAGCACTTTATCGTCGCGCAGGTGCAGGAGCCGAAATCGCTGGATCAACAAGCCTGACAGTGCGACAGCGGCAACGCGTCGGATGACAGGTCGCATGAAGAAACCCTTGCCCGCGTCTTTCATGAATAACTCGACAAGCAGTTCCGGCACTTCGAGTATCAATTGCGTGTAGCCCAGGCGCCGAGCCGGCAGTCCGAGTGCGCCATCGAGATACGACACCCACTGCCAGGTTTCCTGTTCTTGTTCACGCGGCGCGAGCAATGGCAAGTCCGAATACTTGCGATCCAGGTATTCGAGAATCGCGGAAGACTCGGTCACGCACTCGCCCGTCGCGGTATCCAGGATCGTCGGCACAGTAAGCACACGGCCCGCGCCGCTACTTTCCACGCCGGCACATTTCAGGTGCGCCATTTCAGGCTTACCGGGCACGCTGACGGGAATTACCGTGTAATCGAGCCGTTTGAAATCCAGGGCCCAGCGCACTTTTTCGACGTAGTGCGACCAGTGCAACGAATAAAGTTCGATCATTCCGCAAGTTCCCCGCGTCCGTTGACCGCGAATCATATTCAATTCCGGTAAAATATGTGCCATGAAAAAAGAACGCATCATCGTCGGTCTTTCCGGCGGCGTGGATTCGGCCGTCGCAGCAGCCATGCTCGTCGAACAAGGTTTCGACGTGCACGGTCTTTTCATGGACAACTGGGAAGACGACGAGGATGAAACCTATTGCAACGCCGCGGAGGATTTCCAGGACGCGCGGCAGGTTGCCGAGACGCTGGGCATCCCGCTGACGAAAGTGAACTTCGCGCGCGAATACCGCGAGCGCGTGTTCAGTTATTTCATCCGCGAATACGAAGCCGGACGCACGCCGAACCCGGATGTGCTGTGCAACTCGGAGATCAAGTTCAAGGCGTTTCTCGATTACGCGCTGCGACTCGGCGCGGACCGGATCGCGACGGGACATTACGCGCGCGTGCGGCAGAAAGACGGAAGAACGGAATTGTTGAAGGGCCATGATGCAAACAAGGACCAGAGCTATTTCCTGCACGCCGTTCCCGAAGCCGCGCTCGCGAAAACGATTTTTCCGCTCGGTGACATCGAGAAAAGCGCGGTGCGCGAGCGCGCGGAAGCGGCAGGTTTCGCGAACTTCGACAAGAAGGATTCCACCGGCATCTGCTTCATCGGCGAACGACCGTTCCGCGAATTCCTGAAAAAATACCTGCCGGTAAAACCGGGCAAGATGATCACGCCGGATGGCGACGTCGTTGGCGAACACGAAGGCCTGATGTATTACACGCTTGGCCAGCGCAAGGGATTGCACATCGGCGGGACGAAAAATGGTGACGACTCGCCGTGGTATGTCGTTGACAAGCGCATGACGACGAACGAACTCGTCGTTGCGCAGGGACACGACCATCCCCTGCTCTTTCGCGATTCGCTAGACGCGGTATCACTGCACTGGATCAATGACGCGCCCGAAAGCGGAAAACTGCTCGCCGCGAAGACGCGTTACCGGCAAATCGATCAGCCGTGCCGCATTGTCGAGCAACGCGGTGATACTGTACGCGTGGAATTCGAAATGCCGCAGCGCGCGGTAACACCGGGGCAGTACGTCGTTTTTTATGACCGCGAGGTTTGCCTTGGCGGCGGAATCATCGAACGGGCTTTCAACCTTTAAAGAATCGTTCATTCCGGCGACAATACGCACATGAATTATTCCATCGAAGATCGCGTTCTCGCACTCGCCGGCCTCATCCAGGCTGCCTGGCTGACGGACAGCGTGGCTTACACCGGGCGAACCGAAGAAGCCGCGCTGGATGCGACGCTCGGCTCGCTGTTCAGCTTCCAGGCGGACGACGTTGCCGGCGTATTCGGCGGCCACAGTCATCTTCGCCCAGGCCTCGAGATTCTCGCTCGCGTGCTCGGCAATCGCGGCAAGCCGGAAGATGCGCGCCTGACCCGCTATCTCGTTTCGCTCACCGGCCACGCAAAACGCGCGGAACAGAATGATGATCTGATGGAAGCGCTGCGCCGCGGCCTGGAACGTGCCGAACAGCAGAAAACCCACTTCGATGCCTGGTCAGGTCCGGTCGTGGCGAATCTCGCCGATATTTATGTCCGCACGGTCGGCACGCTGGAGCCGCGCATTATGGTCAGCGGTGAACCCGCCCGCCTGCAGAATCCCGTCAATGTCGATCACATTCGCGCGCTGCTGCTGGCAGGAATCCGCGCCGCCGTCCTGTGGCGGCAGACCGGCGGACGAAAGTGGCATCTTGTTCTTTCCCGCGGAAAACTGCGGCAAACCGCCGAACGATTGCTGGCCGCGTAAGAATTCACCCATCCCGCTGCTCCTGTCCATGGAGCCGCGCTCGCGACTCCTTTATAATGTGCGGCCTCGTCCGGCGTCTTGCCGGCCGTTCCCCGAATCCGCATTCAACCGGAGGCCTCGATGTCCGACACCTTCAAATCGCGCACGACCCTGAAAGTCGGTGGCAAGGAATTCACCTTTTTCAGCCTCAAGGCGCTGGAAGACAAGTACGGTGTCTCCCGCCTGCCCTTCACGCACAAGGTGCTGCTGGAAAACCTGCTGCGCCATGAAGACGGCGTGAGCGTCACGGCGAAGGATATCGAAGCGCTGGCGAAGTGGGATTCGCAAGGGGATCCGGATACTGAAATCGCTTTCACGCCCGCGCGCGTCATCATGCAGGACTTCACCGGCGTGCCGGCCGTGGTCGATCTCGCCGCGATGCGCGATGCGGTCACGAAACTTGGCGGCGACGCGAAGAAGATCAACCCGCTCTCGCCCGCCGAACTGGTCATCGATCATTCCGTGCAGGTCGATTTCTATGGCACGCCGGAATCGCTCGCGAAAAACAACAAGATCGAATTCGAACGCAACCGCGAACGCTACGAATTCCTGCGCTGGGGCCAGACGTCCTTCGACAATTTCGCCGTCGTGCCGCCGAACACCGGCATCGTGCACCAGGTGAACATCGAGCATCTCGCACGCGTCGTGTTCGACAACAACGGCGTCGCGTACCCGGACACGCTGGTCGGCACCGATTCGCACACGACGATGGTCAACGGTCTTGGCGTGCTCGGCTGGGGCGTTGGCGGTATCGAGGCCGAAGCCGCGATGCTCGGCCAGCCGGTGTCCATGCTCATTCCGCAGGTCATCGGTTTTCGCCTCAGCGGCAAGCTGCCGGAAGGCGCTACCGCAACCGATCTCGTACTGACGATTACCGAACAACTGCGCAAGAAAGGCGTCGTTGGAATGTTCGTCGAGTTCTTCGGCGACGGGCTTGCGAATCTTCCGCTCGCGGATCGCGCAACAATCGGCAACATGTCGCCGGAATTCGGTTCCACCTGCGCGATCTTCCCGGTCGATGAAGAAACCATCCGTTATCTCGAACTCTCGGGTCGCAACGCGGAACACTGCAAGCTGGTCGAGGAATACGCGAAAGCGCAGGGGCTGTGGCGCGAAGCCGGCGCGAAAGCCGCCGACTACACCGACGTGCTCGAACTCGATATGTCCACCGTCGTGCCCTCGCTTGCCGGACCGAAGCGTCCGCAGGACCGCATCGTGCTCACGAATGCGAAAAATGCGTTTCGCGCCCTGCTGCCGGATTATCTCGGCGCGCATGAAACCGGTGGTGATGCCGGTCGCCAGCCGGGCGTACCCGACGAAGAGCAACCGTTCGGCGTCGTTGGCCACGTGGATGAAGCCGGCGCGGAATCCTTTCCGGCCAGCGATCCTCCGGCGCTCGATCACCACAGCGACCCGCAGGATGAACCGCGTGCACCGATTTCCGCGGCAGCCGGTGCGCACGGTCGCGCGAGTCATCCCGTGCACGTGAAGCTCGCGGATGGTCGCGAGTTCGTGCTCGATCATGGCGCTGTCGTGATTGCCGCGATTACTTCCTGCACCAACACCTCGAATCCGGCGGTGATGATCGGCGCCGGCCTGCTCGCGCGCAACGCGGCAGCGAAAGGCCTGGACGTGAAGCCGTGGGTGAAGACCTCGCTCGCACCAGGATCGAAAGTTGTCACCGACTACCTGAAAGCCTGCGACCTGCTCGACGATCTTGCGACGATGGGATTCAATCTTGTCGGCTACGGCTGCACGACATGCATCGGCAATTCGGGTCCGCTGCTGCCGGAAATTTCTTCCGCTATCCAGAATCACGATCTCGTTGCCGCCGCGGTGCTCTCCGGCAACCGCAACTTCGAAGGCCGCATTCATCCCGATGTGAAAATGAATTTCCTCGCATCGCCGCCGCTGGTTGTCGCTTACGCGCTGGCCGGGCGGATGGACATCGACCTGCACGCGGAGCCGCTCGGTCACGACAAGAGCGGCAAACCGGTTTATCTCAAGGATGTCTGGCCACAGCCGGCGGAGATTGCAGGAATGATCCAGAAGAACATCAACTCCGCGATGTTCAACCAGTCGTACAGCGATGTCTTCAAGGGCGATGAAATCTGGAATGCCATCGACACGCCGGCGGGCGACATCTACACCTGGCCGGAATCGACGTACGTGAAGAATCCGCCGTACTTCGAAGGCATGAGCATGACGCCTGCCGGCGTTGCGGACATCAGCGGCGCGCGCGTGCTTGCGCTGCTCGGCGATTCCGTGACCACGGACCACATCTCGCCGGCCGGTTCCATCAAGAAGGATTCACCGGCGGGACGTTACCTGCAGGAACACGGCGTCGAGCAGAAGGATTTCAATTCCTACGGTTCGCGCCGCGGCAATCATGAAATCATGATGCGCGGCACCTTCGCGAACATTCGCCTGAAGAACTTGCTTGCACCGGGCACGGAAGGCGGCGTGACCGTGCATGTTCCGTCCGGCGAACCGATGTCGATCTTCGATGCCGCGATGAAATACAAAACCGAAGGCACGCCGCTGGTCGTGCTCGCCGGTGATGAATACGGCACCGGTTCCTCGCGCGACTGGGCGGCGAAAGGCACGCTCCTGCTCGGCGTGCGCGCCGTCATTGCCAAGAGCTACGAGCGCATTCATCGCTCCAACCTCATCGGCATGGGCGTCGTTCCCTTGCAGTTCATGGAAGGCGAAGACGCCAACGAACTCGATCTCACCGGCAAGGAGAGCTTCGATATCCAGGGTCTCGACAACGGCAAGGCAAAAACCGTCACCGTCGTTGCAACCGCCAACGACGGCAAGAAAACGGAATTCACTGCCAAGGTGCGGCTCGACACGCCGAAGGAAGTCGAATACATGCAACACGGCGGGATCCTGCATTACGTGTTGCGGCAGTTGGCCGCATGACAGCCTGATTGCGCATGACCTGAAACACAGCCCCGCCACATGGCGGGGTTTTTTCATGATGAAAACAAAAGGGCTCAATGCAATGACGGGGAACTTTCGCGTAGTCCTGCTTTTCGCCGGCGTGGTCCTGATCTGGAGCACGACCTGGTACGGCATCAAGTTGCAGACCAACGGCACACCGCCGGCGATTTCCGTCGGCTTGCGTTTCGCCTTGGCGTCGCTGCTGCTGTTTTCCTGGTTACTCGTCACGCGTCAGCACCGAATAGAATGGAAAGCGCTGCGTCTCGTGCTGCTGCAGGGTCTCGCGTTCTTCGGCATTACCTACGTGCTCGAGTACACGGCGATGCAGTACCTGACCTCCGGGCTTGCCGCACTGCTGTTCAGCACGACAATTCTTTTCAACCTGTTGAACGAAGCACTGTGGCTGCGGCGAAAACCCGCGATCGCAACGTTGCTTGCGGCCGCGTTGGGGATGCTCGGTCTCACATTGATTTTTGGCCGTGAATGGCATGCCCAGGTGAACTTCGGTGCACTCGTGACGGGAAGCGCGCTGATGTTCACGGCGGCATTCGCGGCCTCGCTGGGCAACGTGCTCGGGAGCCGGCTGTTGTCCAGCGGCACCAGCGTCGTGACGCTGAACACCTATTCGATGATGGCGGGCGCTGTGTTCTCGTTGCTGTGGGGCAGCGCGATTGATGGCTGGAGCGCATTCGATCCGTCACCCACGTGGCTTGGCGCTACGATCTATCTTGCCGTCATCGGTTCCGTCATGGCCTTCGGGCTGTATTTCCTCTTGCTGCGCGACGTCGGACCATCGCGCGCCGCGTACGCGACGGTGGTGGTGCCGGCCTTCGCGCTGCTGATATCGACGTTTCTCGAAGACTATTCGTGGACACCGGCAAACGGCGCTGGCCTGTTGCTGGTGATTATCGGTAATGCGCTGATACTTCGCGCGCGTCAAAAATCGATATCCGCTGCCACGCGGACAGTCTGATCCTGGCGACCGCCGTGGGCCGATGTTCGATTACCGCGATGTTACGAGTTGCCGACCTTCACTTTATAATGCGTTTTTTCCTCACGCTCTGGAGTTCCGATGCGACTCTTCGCTCTCGCCTTCAATCTCCTCGTTTTCCTGCTTGCCTGCGTCGGGATGATGGTCGTGTTCATCGGTGGCGAAGGCTATCTGCCCGTGTTGCTGATCCTGCTTGCGCTTGCGAGCCCGGTTTCGCTGTTCATGGCAATCGCCGCTTTCGCCTGGTTTGCGATGCGTGTGAGTCCGAGCAAGACCTTCGTCGAAATATGGCGGAGCATTCCGCAGTGGTTGGCGGTGACATTCTGGCTCGGTATTGCGCTCATTTTCTGCGGCGAGCTCGCGCTGGTGATGGCGGTGCAACTCGCCGGTGAGCCCTTGCGACTCTGGCAACACCTGCCCTTGTTCGCGGGTTTGAGCGCCGCAATCGCGTACTGCCTGATCGACGCCGTCGAGCGAAGGCGCGCGGCGAATGCTGCGAATCAGGCGGGAAACGGCCCGCTCTGATTCAGGGCGTCGCGCAGTTTCTCGCCGAGCTTCTGCGCGGATGCCGGGTTCTGTCCCGTCACCAGACGATCATCGACACAAACCGATTCGCCGAAATCGTCCGCCATTTCCTGTATCGCACCTTCTTCGCGCAAGGTGTGTGCCAGCAGGAACGGCACGATCTTGTCGCGGCCGATCACCTTTTCCTCGAGATCGGAAAACATGGCCATGCGCTTGCCGTTGACGAGGTAGCTGCCGTCGGAAAGCTTCAGTCCGACGAACGCCGCCGGTCCATGACAGATGCCGCCGACAACACCGTGGTTTTTCTCGTAAACCGTTCGCACGATGTCATGCACGGTTTCATTTCCGGCGAGATCCCACATCGGGCCGTGTCCGCCAGGAAAGAACACCGCGTCATACTTGCCGGCATCGACGTGTTCAAGCGCGATAGTGTTGTCGATATCGCTTTTCGCTTCTTCGAGAAAACGTTGGTTGATCGGATTATCGCGATCCATGCTGCTCTGCTCGATGGGCGCGTGTTCGCCCTCGGGACTTGCAAAATCGACGTGGTAGCCGGCGTCTTTCAGAATGGCCCAGGGCGCAGCCGCTTCGAAGAGGTGATAACCGGTTGATTTGCCGGTTTCGCCCAGCTTGCTGTTGCTCGTCAGGACGAACAATACGTTCTTTGCCATGTCGCCTCCCATTGAAGAAATCATGGAAGCACAGGATTCTGGCGGCCTGCGCGAGGCCGTCCAATGCGGCGAAACGACTACGGGTTTACCGATGCTTCAGGGAGTTTCAGTGTCCGCGGCATCCGGAGACGGATAATAGACAATGGCTTCGATAGAATCGCCGTCCCGCTCGAAGATCAACGGCGCGGACTGGTGGCGTTCAATGCCGTCCTGGTCGGTGAACACGACGTCTTCGATGACATAAGTCGCATTCGTTGTCGCGTGAAGGCAGCGAATCGTCGAGCGGCAGCTCGGACACTGCGCGGTGTAGGTACGCACGGCCTCCAGCACATCCTTCTTGCCTTCAAGCACCGAATGCGCCTTGCCATTTTCGGCGAGGAATACCGCGGTCACGTCGTCCGCGAGATGCGGCGCGATCAATGCGGCGTTGCTCGTATTGCTCGCGGTGATGTAGCGCTGCGCGATCTCGCAATCAGCGGGCTGTGTTGCCGGACGGCTTGCGCAGCCGGCGACAACAACAAACAGCGCGAGCGGAAAGATGCGAATGCCAATACTCATGACGATACCTCTGAAACAGTTTTTTCCGATTCCGCGAGATCCAGCAATTCCAGCAGTCGCGCACGCGCCGGCGCGTCGGAAACCACCTGTTCCTTGCGAATGCGTGGCAGTTTTTTCAGCCGCGCTTCGGCGCGCAGCGCGAGACTTTTATCGCCGATTCCGACCGAATAGACCAACTCCTGGGATCGCGTCACGCGCATGAATTTTGCGCTGCGCGACTTCCCTGCGCGGTGCTCTTCCAGCCGCCGTCGCGGATCGGTCGTGATCCCGGTGTAGTAACGGCCGTCGCAATCAAGGATGTACAAATACCACTCCATGCCACAAACCATAGCACGTCCCGCTGGAACCGCAGCGCCGGTATCTGTCAGAATCCTGCCGTTCAAGCGAACCCGAGGACGATTTGATGCACGTTCGGAAAATGATTGTTGTGATGGCCTGCCTGCTGGCGGCGGCTTGTGAAAATGGTGAAAGCGAAATGACGATTCAGTACCCGGAAGCGAAACGCGGTGATGTCGTCGATGACTATCACGGCACTCCTGTCGCCGATCCCTACCGCTGGATGGAAGACCTCGACTCGTCCGAAGTGCAGGACTGGGTCGCAGCGCAGAACGCGCTCGCCGAGCCTTACCTTGAAGTGATTCCCGCGCGCCAGCCGATCATCGACCGCCTCACCGCGTTATGGAACTACGAGCGCTATTCAACGCCCCAGAAGGAAGGCGGACATTATTTCTACACCTACAACGACGGCCTGCAAAACCACGCTGTATTGTACGTCACCGACGCGCTCGCCGAACCCGGTCGCGTGCTGCTGGATCCGAACACCTTCAGCGAGGACGGCACGATATCGCTCGGTTCGATCACGCCAGCGCCCAACGGCCGCTACCTGGCCTATTCCATTTCCGACGGCGGTTCCGACTGGCGCCAATGGCGCATCCTGGACATCGAGACCGGCGAAACGCTGCCGGAGCTGCTGATGCATTCCAAGTTCGATATCGACGTGGCGTGGTCTCACGATTCCTCCGGTTTCTACTACACGCGCTATCCCGTCGGCGACGATGGCACTGCCAACGGTCGCGCACCGGCGAGCCTCTACTATCACCGGTTGAACACATCGCAGGACAAAGACCAGCGTGTGTTTTCCGTCGCCGAGCATGCCGAATGGAACCTGTACGGCAGCGCCGTGAGCGAGGACGGCAAATACCTCGTCATTCCCGTCTCGAGCAACGTCAACGCCAATGCCGTGTATTACATGGCACTGACTGAAGGTAGCGGACCGGCTGTCGAGCTGCTCGGCGAATGGGATGCGCTCTACACCTTCCTTGGCAACGTCGGCAGCGAGTTCCTGTTCACCACGACAAATGACGCGCAAAACGGTCGCGTGATTGCCATCGACGTGAACAATCCCGAACCGGAAAACTGGCGCGAAGTGATTCCGGAAGAAGACCAGGCGCTGGAAGCGGCTAGCATCGTCGGCGGACACGTTATTGCGCGATACCTGCAGGACGCGCGCTCCCGCGTGCGGGTGTTCGACCTCGCCGGAAATCCCGTGCGTGACGTCGAGCTTCCCGGCCCGGGCAGTGTCAGCGGATTCAGCGGCCGGATGGATGACACCGAAACCTTCTTCAGCTTCGAAAGTTTCACCAATCCAGGCGTGATCTGGAGTTACGACATCGCAACCGGAAAGCGGAAGTTGTTCCGCGAGATCGAAGTGAAAGCCGACACCAGCGGCTGGGAAACGAAACAGGTTTTCTTCGAATCGAAGGACGGCACGCGCGTGCCGATGTTCATCGTGCATCGCAAGGGCATTGAGCTTGATGGCAACAACCCGACGCTGCTTTACGGTTACGGCGGTTTCAATGTCTCGTTGACGCCGTATTTTTCCGTTTCCCGCGCCGTCTGGCTGGAAATGGGCGGCGTCCTGGCGATTGCCAATCTTCGTGGCGGCGGTGAATACGGCGAAGCGTGGCATGAGGCCGGAACAAAACTGAACAAGCAGAACGTGTTCGATGATTTCATCGCGGCCGCCGAGGAACTGATTGCACTTGGCTACACGAAGCCCGGCCGTCTCGCCATCCAGGGCGGTTCGAACGGCGGCCTGTTGGTCGGCGCGGTGCTGAACCAGCGTCCGGAACTGTTCGGTGCGGCACTCCCCGCCGTCGGTGTGATGGACATGCTGCGTTATCACACCGCCTCGGCCAACGCGCGCATCTGGTCGATCGACTATGGCCTTTCGGAAACTCCTGCAGAGTTCGAAGCGTTGTACGCCTACTCGCCGTACCACAATGTGCAGATGGACGTCTGCTATCCGCCGACGCTGGTGACAACCGCGGATCATGATGATCGCGTTGTTCCCTGGCACAGCTACAAGTATGCGGCGGCAATGCAACGCGCGCAGGCCGCCCAGGAAAATTGCAGCAACCCGCTGCTGATCCGCATCGAAACGCGTGCCGGGCACGGCGCCGGCAAGCCGACGTGGATGATCATCGAAAATATCGCGGACCAGTGGGCGTTTTTGGTGAAGGCGCTGGATATGCAAGTGGAACTTTGACGAGTCTTCGTCTAGTCGTAGATTGGGGTGAGGCGATAGCCGAACCCCAACGATTTCTGGCGTTGGGGTTCGCTGTGCTCACCCTAACCTACGACCTTACCTTTCTCCTTCTTCCAGAGGAATCGTCGGCGCCGGATATTCCGGATTCGCTTTTCCATCCGGCTGGTTGTTGAAGATGCGCAGCGTCCAGAGATAATCCTCGGGCTGGATGCGAACGAGTTTTTCCAGTTCGCGGCGGATCACGAAACAATTGTGTTCAGCCTCCGATGAAATATCCGCGATCGGCGGAAATATCTTCACCACGTAACGGCCGGTTTTTGCATCAAACACCGTGGTAAACGGCAACACTTCCGCTTTTGCCAACGCCAGCAGCCGTCCCGCACCCAGCATGGTGCTCGTGGGTTTGCCGAAGAACGGCACGAACACGGATTTCTTCAGGTGACCGTGATCTTCATCCGGCAGATAAAACAGCACGCGCCCGCCCTGCACTTCACGAATCATCCGCCGCACGGAAACGGTGCGATCGATAACGCGATCGCAATAGCGCGACCGCAATCGAAGAAACGCCCAGTCAGCCAGTCCGCTTTTTGCTTCGCTGGTCAGCCCCAGCACCGGCCAGCGGCAACACAACGCGAGTCCGCCGATATCGAGTCCGATGGTGTGCGGCCCGAGCAGGATGACGGGCCTGTTCGCGGCGCGCACCGCGTCGAGATGTTCCGCGCCTTCGAAGTCGATATTTGCGAGCAATGATTTCGACGATCCCCACCACAGATCGCCAAGATCAAGCGCGATACGCAGGAAGCGGAACGCGAATTCGCGTTTCAGCTCGCCGCGATCCGCGTCGTTCATCTCGGGAAAACAGGTTTTCAGATTGACGTCGACGATCTGCTTTCTGCGCCAGCGCTTCTCAAGCAGGCGCGGGCCGAAGCGTCGCGCGATGCGATCGCGCAGGCTTTGCGGAAGCAATTTAAGGAACAGGAAACCGGCATGAACGCCAAGGCGCGCGAACGGGTTCGGTTTGTCCGCGGCGCGAACATAATTTTTTCGCGGACGGCGCACGTCCGTTGATTTTCGCTCCGTCACGTTCAATCGCCCTTCGCGACCGGTCGCGCAGGATCGCGAATCCATTCGCTCCACGAACCCGCATACAAGCGCGAACCGGAAAGCCCCGCGTGTTCCATCGCAAGCAGGTTGTGACAGGACGTGACACCGGAACCGCAGTAGTGAACGGCGTTTTCTGCAACGACGTGCCGAAACCGTTCGCGCAGCATTTCCGGTGCGAGGAATTTTCCGTTTGCATCGAGATTTTCGCTGAACGGATGGTTCACGGCGCCTGGAATGTGTCCCGCGACAGGATCAATGGGCTCCACCTCGCCGCGAAAACGTTGCGCGCCACGCGCATCGATCAACTGCAAGCCGGCATTGTCATTTATTGCACGCACACCCAGCGCTTCGACGAGCGCGGGACGACGAGGAAATTTCACTGGCTGCGTTGCAGGAATTGCATCATCGATGTCGAATCCGCCTGCAAGCCACGCCTGCCAGCCGCCATCCAGCACTGCAACGCGCTCGTGCCCAAGCCAGCGCAACAGCCACCACAACCGCGCGGCCGCCAACGCGCCACCGCTCGCATCGTAGGCCACCACCTGGGTTTCGCCGTCGATGCCCCACTCGCCCAGTTTTTTCGCCAGCAACTCCGGATCGGGCAAGGGATGGCGTCCCGTCGCCGGATCGATGCGGCCGGAAAGGTCGCGTTCGAGATGCGCGTAAACGGAGCCTGGAATGTGCGATTCCCGCCACGCGACCTCGCCCGCATCGGGACGGGAAAGTTCAAAGCGGCAATCCACAACGCGCCAGTTGCTTTGAGCGCGATGTGCGTTGAGGTCTTCTGCACTGATTAGGGTTCGGTAAATCATTCGATATCGTGATGGTATGGTGAAAAGTATATTTGCGTTGCACGGGAAAGACTTTATACCCTCGAATCTTTCCGATTTCGAGGTCAACGATATGGGTAGCGGCGGCAGTCTCAAGGGGAAAACGGTTTTCATCACCGGCGGCAGCCGCGGCATCGGCCTTGCGATCGCAAAACGCGTCGCCAGAGACGGCGCAAATGTTGTGGTCGCCGCGAAGACGGCGAAGCCGCATCCGAAATTACCCGGCACCATTTACACCGCCGCCGAGGAAATCGAAGCGGCCGGCGGCAAGGCGCTGGCGCTTCAAGTGGATATCCGCGAGGAAACCGAGATTGCGGCGGCGATGACAAAGACTGCGCAGGAATTTGGCGGGATCGACGTGCTGATCAACAACGCCAGCGCGATCAACCTCACCGGCACGCTGGAAACGCGCATGAAACGCTTCGATCTCATGATGGGCGTCAACATGCGCGGTACGTTTGCCGCATCGCAAGCCGCGATTCCCTACCTCAAGGAATCGTCGAATCCGCACATCCTCACGCTCTCGCCGCCACTGAACCTGGATCCGAAATGGTTCAAGCGGCATACCGCCTACACGATGTCGAAATACGGCATGAGCATGTGCGTGCTCGGCATGGCGGAAGAGTTTCGCGAAGCGGGAATCGCCATCAACGCGCTCTGGCCGCGCACGGTCATTGCCACAGCCGCGCTTGCCATGCTCGGCGGACTCGTCAAACCGGAAAATTGCCGCAAGCCCGAGATCATGGCGGATGCCGCGCACGCGATTCTCCTGCGGCCATCGCGCGTAGCCACAGGGAACTTCTTTATCGATGACGAGGTGTTGAAAGAATCCGGCGTGGATGATTTCGAGCAGTACGCGGTTGAGCCGGGGAAACCGCTGGCGCCGGATCTCTTTCTCGGCTGAACTGTAGGGCGGGCTTTGCCCGCCATCTTGAAACGGCGGGCAAAGCCCGCCCTACATCGCTCGAACAGAACGTACTGAAACGCAGAGATCGAAAAAAATAACCGGCCCTACTTCACTAGCGCCCACGGCGGAACATCCTTCCACCCTTCTCCGAGTTGCCGGTCGCGTTCGCGAGCGCCCGGCATGTGCTTCTCCATCAACGCCCAGAAGCGCTTGCCGTGGTTGAGATGTTTCAGGTGACAGATTTCGTGCAGCAGCAGGCAATCAATCTGCGGCTTCTCGAGAAACAGCAGCCGAAAATTCAGCGAAATGGTGTTGCGCGTCGAGCAGCTTCCCCAGCGCGTCGCCTGGCCGCGAATGACGATCTTGTCTGGATAAAGCCCGGTGCGTTGTGACCACCGTTCCATTCTCGCGGGCAGCGATTCGCGCGCTTTCTTCTTGAGCCACTCCTGGAGTTTCAGTGCCGTTCCGAGCGTGTCGCCGGCGTGCGGGAGCACGAGCAGATCGCCATTTTCATGCAACCGTCCGCCATCCGCATAGCTGACTTTCCATGAGCGATCGAGCAGAGGAATGACAATGCGTTCCGGCAACCGCAAGGAACCCGCTTCCGGGTACTCCTTGAGCAGCCGTTGCCAGGCCTTGTGAATCCAGTCGCGATGATTGCCAAGAAATTGCTCGACCTCGCGCGGCGTGCGCCGGCGCGGAACGATGACTTCGATGCCTGCCCACGGCGAGACCTTGATCTGGAGATGTTTCGCGCGCGCGCTGGCGCGCAATCGCACGGGCGGAACCAGCTCTGCAGGCTCGGATTCGGCGGCTTTGAGTTCCAGTGCGAGTTGAGTTGCGCGGCGCATGCTTGCAGTATCGTTTCCTGGTTTGAACTTGCCAGCCGCGTGTGCGGTCAGAACTACGGTTCGCCGCCAAGGGCCTGGAGAGTCTAGCATTCCCCGGCGCTCGCCTTGCGGCACCGAAGAAATTATTCCTGGAGAATTACCATGCAAATCCGAGGCTTGGCATCGGTTTTTAATGTTCTTTTTATTTCTACGAGCCTGCTATGGGGCCACGCCCTGGCCACAGAGAACGGCGAGACGCCCGAATGGGATGTGAACAATCCGCCGGGCCCGGCAGCCGAAGCGGTGATCGACGTTCGCGAAGGCACCTGGATGAACATCGATGTCAGCCCCGACGGCGAGACGATTGTCTTCGATCTTCTCGGCGACATTTTCACCATTCCCTTTGACGGCGGCGAAGCGAAGCAGATCACCAGTGGCATGGCCTGGGACATGCAGCCGCGTTACTCGCCCGATGGCGATGAAATTGCGTTCACCTCCGACCGCGCCGGCGGCGACAACATCTGGATCATGAACGCGGATGGCAGCGAGCCGCGCCAACTCACCGACGAATCCTTCCGCCTGCTGAACAATCCGACATGGACACCGGACGGTGAATACATCGCCGCGCGCAAGCATTTCACCGGCACGCGTTCGCTCGGCTCGGGTGAAATCTGGCTGTATCACACGGGCGGCGGCGAAGGCCTGCAGATGACGGAGAAGCCGAACGACCAGAAGGACGTCAACGATCCGTCGTTCTCGCCTGACGGCCGTTACCTTTATTTCGATCAGGACACCACCGCCGGCGATTTCTTCGAATACAACAAGGATTCGGCCGGACAGATTTACGCTGTGCGCAGGCTCGATCGAAAGACCGGCGAGATCGAGAATTACATCACCGGCCCTGGCGGCGCGATCAAGCCGACGCCGTCGCCCGACGGCAAGTGGGTCGCGTTCCTGCGCCGCGTCGATTACGACACCGCACTGTTCCTGAAAGACATTGAATCCGGCGAGCTGATCCCGTTGTACGACAACATGGAACGCGACATGCAGGAGATCTGGGCGATCCACGGCGTGTACACCAACATCGCCTGGACGCCGGACAGCGAGCAGATCGTTTTCTGGGCGAACGGCAAGATCAACCGCATCGACATTGAATCGCAAAAAGTCGTCGAAATTCCCTTCCACGTGAAAAAGACGATGGAAATGCGCGAAGCGCTGCAGCGCCCGGTCAACGTCGCGCCCGAAGAATTCCACACGAAAATGTTGCGCTGGGTGAGCGTGTCACCGGACAGCGGCCAGGTGTTGTTCGAATCGCTCGGCAAGATCTGGTTGCGCGATTTGCCGAACGGCGAGCCGCATCGCCTGACGGAACAGGACGAACATTTCGAGGCGTACCCGAGCTGGTCGCGCGACGGCGAGAAAATTGTTTTCGTGACCTGGGATGACGTCGAACTCGGTTCCGTGCGCATCGCGTCCGCCGATGGCGACGACATCGAAGTCCTGAACAACAAGCCGGGACATTTCATCGAGCCGGTGCTTTCACCGGATGGCGAAACCATCGTGTACCTGCGCATCGAAGGCGGTTATTTGCGCTCGCCGCTGTGGAGCGAAAACCCGGGCGTGTACGCCATTGGTGTCGACGGCGGCGAACCAACCCTGCTGACCGAAGACGGCTTCAATCCGCACTTTGGCGCATCCAGCGAACGCGTTTACCTGATGCGTTACGCGGACGAAGGCAAGCGCGAACTGTTCAGCATCGACATGCACGGCACCGATGAACGCGTGCACGCGAACAGCGATTACGCCACGCAAATGCGCGTCTCGCCCGACGAGGAATGGCTCGCCTTCCAGGAGCGTTTCAACGCGTACATCACGCCGTTCGCGGCCACGGGCAAGGCGATCAGCGTCGGGCCGGACATGAAATCGCTGCCGGTCGCGAAGGTCACGCGCGACGCCGGCAATTACCTGCACTGGTCCGGCGACAGCGACACGCTGTACTGGTCGCTTGGACCGGAACTCTTCCACCGCGATCTCAACAATTCCTTCGCGTTTCTCGCGGGCGCGCCGGAAGAACTGCCGAAGCCTCCGAGCGAAGGCCGCGACATCGGCTTCGACGTAACAAGCGATGTGCCTTCCAGTCGCATCGCGCTGGTCGGCGGACGCGTCATCACCATGAACGACGGCAAGGTCATCGACAACGGCGTGGTGCTCGTCGAAGGCAATCGCATCAAGGCGGTCGGCACGGTCGATGACGTCAGCGTGCCCGACGGTTTCGAGGTTGTGGATGTCACCGGCAAGACCGTGATGCCGGGCCTCATCGATGTGCACTGGCACGGCGCGCAAGGCACGGCGGAATTCGTGCCGGAAACGAGCTGGGTGAATCTCTCGTCACTCACTTTCGGCGTAACGACGATTCATGATCCGTCGAATGACACCAGCACGATCTTCGCCGCATCGGAACTCGCAAAGGCCGGTGAAATCATCGCGCCGCGCATCTTCTCGACTGGCACGATTCTCTACGGCGCAACGACGGCGTTCACCGCGGAAATCGACAGCCTTGACGATGCGATGTCACATTTGCGGCGCATGAAGAATGTCGGCGCATTCTCGGTGAAAAGCTACAACCAGCCGCGCCGCGAGCAACGCCAGCAGATTGTCGAGGCCGGCCGGCAGCTCGACATCATCGTCGTGCCGGAAGGCGGCGCGCTGTTCCAGCACAACATGAACATGATCGTCGATGGTCACACCGGCATCGAGCATTCGCTGTCCGTGGAGAACATCTACGACGACGTGATCCAGTTATGGTCGCAGTCGGAAGTCGGTTACACGCCGACATTGATCGTCGCCTACGGCGGCATCATGGGCGAGAACTACTGGTACGCGCACAACGATGTCTGGAAAAACGAACGCCTGATGCGCTGGGTGCCGGACTTCGTCGTCGAGCCGCGCGCGCGCCGCCGCACCATCGCACCGGAGAAGGACTACAACCACATCCGGATCGCGCAAGGTGCAGCGGAATTGCAGGATGCCGGCGTCAGCGTGCAACTCGGCGCGCACGGACAACGCGAAGGACTCGGCGCGCACTGGGAACTGTGGATGTTCGTGCAGGGCGGCATGACGCCGATGGAAGCGCTGCGTGCCGGAACCATCGATGGCGCGCGTTACCTCGGCATGCAGGAAGACCTGGGTTCGCTCGAAGCCGGCAAGCTTGCCGATATTGCAATTCTTGATCGCAATCCGCTGGAAGACATTCGCAACAGCGAATACGTCGACAGCGTGATGATCAACGGACGATTGTTCGATACGGAGACGATGGAGGAAATGATTTCCGGTGAGATGAAACCGGGACCGTTGTTCTTTCAAGAGTAAAATTCGCAATAATGCAAGTACAAAGGGCGCCTACGGCGCCCTTTCTTTTGCAATGGGGAACCATAACCTGCCGACATGGCGTTCCACTGAAAAGTTGGCACCTCATTCCTATCGTTGACTAATTCAAGGGTCCCATTATTAATGGCAGCGCTTGCCGAATGGGATTTATGAAAACAAACACAAGCCCGTCAACGAAGGGAGATTTCATGAAAACTTGGAACTATGTGACGTTTCTGCGCGGTTTCGGAAAGACAACAGCGATCATCGCGCTACTTGCTACGCAGGCCGCTTGGGCGGACAAACCCGCTCGGATCAACTGGTCGGAAGAGCGGATTATGCTGGAAGCACCAGCCGGAATCGCGACAACGCGCGTACTCCGGTTTATCGCCAACGCAGACATCGCCCAGGTAAACCTCGAACCGGTACCGGCGCTGGCTGACCTCGTCACCGTCGAGCCTGCCGTCATTCAAGAGGTGCAGGCCGGTGTGTCGTATTCCGTCTTGCTGCGCGTAACGCCGGACGAAGAAACCGCAGGACGGCACTTCGGAGGCACGATTCACGTGCGTGAAGGCGCGCGCACACTACCCGCAACCTTCAAGCTCGGAATTGACGTCAGCGAATTTCAGGGACCCACTGAGACTGAGGATGAAAGGCCTTCACCGGGAGTCCTGACCTTTAACGGCGTCTCGGAAACCGGCTTCAATCACGTTTCCGATTCCATCCGTCTGCAACTTTCCGACGCAATATTCAGTCATGATCCGCAAGACCTGCAGATGTATCGCGCCGGCTGGCCCGTACCTGACAGCAGCGTTCAAATTTCAGACAACGAAGTCGTGGTCTCATCTCCCCTGCAGACGGGCCGCAACGATTTCACTTTCTACGCACTCGACAACGAAGGGCGCACGCTGATCAAGACCTTCACGCTCTGGGCCGGCGATCGCACGTTGCTCGGTCGCGTGGTCGCAGAAAACGGTGCGCCGGTGCCGGGCGCCGTGGTACGCGTGGAACTGGGCGACGACAAACGGGTGAGCACTCTGGCAACCGCCGATAACAGTGGAAATTTCACTCTGACGAACTTGCCGCCGCGCACGCTTTTCCTGGAGTCCACGCCGGACGATCAGCGTGCAGGATCCGTTGCCGCCAATGGCGCCGACGGTTTCGTGCAACTTGTCGTGTACGGGTTCAAGGAATCCAGTGGCATTGACAACAACAATTTCAGTCAGGGACTTGCGGGCTGGGACATTGGCAGCGCGCCCGTAGTCCTCATTGCGCACGAAGAGGAACCGCCTGCTCCCGCGGCCTCTGCATTTGATTTCGATGCGACCGACAACGGACGTGCCGAGCGCCACTTAGCCTTACGCGGCTATTCGGCAAACAGCGCAATGGCGATGGACAGCGAAAATATCGACCTCGTGCTTGCCACTGCCGGTGAAGGAGCGCAGCACATATCGCGAACATTTACCGTAAAACCGGGAACCAGCAACGTGACCGTGCGGTATCGCTTTATTACAACAGAGGTGCTCGGAGGCTATTTCGGTACTCGGTTCAACGATTACTTCAATGTCAGTATCCGTTCGCAACAGGGTGGTGGCATCGTAAGCTTCCCCGTCAACTGGAACACGTCAAAGGAGAAGTTTTTCGTTTTTCATCCTGTCTTGCGTAGTCGACTGGCGGTAACCGATCGAGTGCGTCATGCGGTCGCTGCTCGTTGTAATCGATCAGCCACCAGTGCGTC
>DASVDI010000023.1:0-12911 GCA_036381175.1 Gammaproteobacteria bacterium | reverse complement strand
TCTACCAATTCCACCACATCCGCATTGACTGACTTCAAACCGGGCGTCGAGGATTCGCCCTCCGGAACGTTCAGCTCGCGCCGTCGTCCTCCGGCGTGGAAGCCGGCGGCGGAAGGTCTTCCTCCGTCGTTTCCTCTGGCTGGACTGTTTCGGCCGGTTCTTCCTCGGTGGGCTCGGCCACCGGCGGCAGGTCCTGGGCGGCGTCTTCCGACGGCGCGGCCTGCTGCTCGACGCCCGGCAGCGCATCCATGATGCTGGGCGCCGGGCCCTGGGCATCGCGCGAAAGATACGCAAGCGTGCCGCTGGTAATAAAGAAGAGTATGGCGAGCCATTTCGTGGCACGGCTCAGGAACGACGCCGAGCCTTGCGCACCGAACACCGTCGACGACGCGCCGCTGCCAAAGGCGGCGCCGGCGTCGGCACCCTTGCCGTGCTGTATGAGGATAAGACCGATCAGCACAAGCGCCAGCAGCACGTGAACCAGGAGTACAACTGTCGTAATCATTCCGTTTTCGTCTCTTTTGAAATTCCGGCCGCGGTCACTTCGCGGCGCGCACGATGCTCAGGAACTGCTCGGCGTCCAGCGACGCGCCGCCGACAAGGCCGCCGTCGATATCCGGCATCGCGAAAAGTTCCGCCGCGTTCGAGGCTTTCACGCTGCCGCCGTACAGGATGCGCAGCGAGTCGGCGATTGTAGCATTTTCAGCGGCGAGGATGCTCCGGATTTCACGGTGCATTTCCTGCGCCTGTTCGGGACTCGCGGTCTTGCCTGTGCCGATCGCCCATACCGGTTCGTACGCAACGACGGCCTGCGTGAATGCTTCGATGCCCGCGGCTGCAAGCACCGCCTTGATCTGCCGGCGAATGACATCCAGCGCGATGCCCTGCTCGCGTTCTTCCAGTGTTTCGCCGACGCACAGTACCGGCACCAGGCCGGTCTTGATTGCCGCCATGAACTTGCGCACAACCAGCGCGTCGTCTTCACCGTAAAGTGCGCGCCGCTCGGAATGCCCGACGATCACATGCGTGCAATCGAAATCCTGCAACATGCTCGCACTGACTTCGCCGGTAAACGCGCCGGATTCTTCCGCGCACAGCGACTGTGCGCCAAGCAGAATCTCGTTGCCGCGCAGCAGGCGTTGCGCATCGGCGAGGTAAACGAACGGCGGGCAGACCAGCACCTCGGCGGCCACGCCGTCTTCCAGCCCGCGCACTAACGCGCCCAGCAACTCCGCCGATGACTCGCGACTGCCGTTCATTTTCCAGTTTCCGGCGACGAGAGGCGTGCGCATCGGTATTCCCCTGTTCAAGGAGCGGGCTCAAGAAAGCGCGCAAGGGTACCGGCAGGTAACGGGAAAATCAATTTCGATTTGAGGGAAAACGCCGCAATCAGGCGGCACGGGAAGCGTTTTGCACCGCATCGCCAATATGTTCCGCAAGGCTGGTGACAAGTTCCGAATCCGCGCCCTCGACCATGACGCGAATGACCGGCTCGGTACCGGACGGGCGTAACAGCACGCGGCCCGCGTCACCCAGTTTTTTCTCGGCATCGCGCACGGCAGCCTCGATCAGCGGATGATCCAGCGGCGGGCGTTCGGCCAGCCGCACATTCACAAGCCGTTGCGGATATTTTTCGAGCCCGGCGAGACAGTCGGCAAGCGATCCGCCGCGCGCCTTCAGCACGTCGAGCACCTGCAATGCGGCAACCAGGCCGTCGCCGGTTGTCGATTTGTCCAGGCAGATGATATGCCCCGAACCTTCGCCCCCAAGCTCGCCGCCGTGCTGCTGGAGCAGCTCCATGACATAACGGTCGCCGACTTTCGCACGCAGGAATTCGATGCCCGCATCCTGCAGGGCCTGCTCGACGGCAAGGTTGGTCATCAGGGTGCCGACGACGGGTCCACGCAAGCGGCCGTGCGAATGGCGATGCCGTGCGACGATGTAGAGCAGTTCATCGCCGTCGAACACGCGACCGTCCGCGTCAACCATCAACAAACGATCCCCATCGCCATCCAGTGCAATGCCGACATGCGCACCGGATTCCGCGACGCGCGCAAGCAGCGCGTCGATGTGCGTGGAGCCGGCATCGCGATTGATGTTCAGGCCGTCGGGGCTGACGCCGGTTGTTACCACCTCGGCGCCGAGCGATTCCAGCAATCGGGGCCCGACGGAATATCCAGCGCCATGCGCGCCATCGAACGCGATCTTCATGCCCGCGAGATCGAGTGCATCGACGGTGCTGCGGCAATAATTCACGTAACGCTCGGCGGCATCCTCGATGCGACGCGCCTTGCCGAGCGCCGCCGAATCCACCGTCTCGAAAGTGCGCGCGAGCTGCTCCTCGATTTCAAGCTCGACCGCGTCGGGAAGCTTCTTTCCTTCCGCTGAAAAGAACTTGATGCCGTTGTCGAAATACGGATTGTGCGAGGCGCTGATCACGACACCGACATCCGCACCGAGCTCGCGCACCAGGCGCGCAACCGCGGGCGTGGGCACAGGACCCAGCAAGCCGATATCGACACCGGCCGCGGAGAATCCCGCTTCCAGCGCGGACTCGAACATGTAACCGGAAACGCGCGTGTCCTTGCCGATCAGGACAAGGCCGCGCTTGCCCGACTGCCTGATGCCCTCATGCGCGGCGAGCACGCAACCCGCCGCCCAGCCAAGCCGCAGGACGAAATCCGGCGTCATCGGCGCCTCGCCGACGCGCCCGCGGATGCCATCTGTTCCAAAATACTTCCGCGACAAAGCAGTCTCCTTTTACGCAGCCGCCATGACAGCGCTGCAGACTTTCAGCGCATCGCGCGTGGGCTTCACATCGTGCACGCGAATCATCGCCGCGCCTTTCATCGCCGCGATCGCCGCCAGCGTCACGCTGCCGAACACGCGATCATCGATCGGCGTGTCGAGCAGCGCGCCGACCATGGACTTGCGCGACATGCCAACCAGCACCGGATAGCCACTCGCCGTGAATTCCTCGAGATGACGCAGCAGCACGAGATTGTGCTCCAGTGTCTTGCCGAACCCGAAGCCGGGATCAATCAGGATGTTTTCCTTCTTGATACCCGCGGATTCCGCCGCGTGGGCACGCTCAAGCAGGAAATCGCGCACTTCCCGAACCACATCGTCGTATCGCGGGTTCAGCTGCATGCTGTGCGGCTCGCCTTTCATGTGCATGAGGCAGACTGGCAATCCCAGTTCCGCAGCCGCATCGAGCGCGCCCGGTGAACGCAACGCGTTCACGTCGTTGATGAGACCGGCGCCGGCAGCAGCAGCTGCGCGCATCACTTCGGGTTTGCTGGTGTCGACCGAAATCGTCCGATCGATGTTTCCGGCAAGCGCCTCGATGACGGGAATCACCCGGCGCAATTCCTCCTCGACCAGCACCGGCTGCGCACCCGGTCGCGTGGATTCGCCGCCGACATCAATGATGTCCGCGCCTTCCTCGATCAGCCGCCGCGCCTGCGAAAGTGCCGCCGCGTGATCGAAAAAACGTCCGCCGTCGGAAAAACTGTCCGGCGTGACATTCAGAACGCCCATGATTCCTGGCTGGTGCAACTGGGTGTTTCCCCTCCGCAAATCTGCGGTCATTATGCCTCAAAAAGAAAAACGCCCGGACCGGGTCTTTACCCGGTCCGGGCGCTCAATGTCTCGACAGATCGTTTTTGAAGCGTTACGAGCGCAGGCAAGACAAGGCAAGAATCGGCGAGGAACCGGAATGTATATAACAATACATGAGGATTCCGAGCCGATTCTTAACGCAGTATTGCCAAGCGCAGTAGCTTCAAAACGATCTGTCAGTGCTGGCTGGCAGGATCACCAAGAGCGTCATCACCTTTCTTGCCGCGGCCCTTGCCTTTCTCCGGCGACACTTCCGCACCAAGCCCGCCGTCACCGCCACCCGAATCCGTCCAGCCTTCCGGCGGACGCGGCTCGTTCCCGGCCATGATGTCGTCGATCTGGCCCCGATCGATGGTCTCGTACTTGATCAGCGCCTGCGCCATCAGATGCAGCTTTTCGGAATTGTCCTTGAGGATGCTGACCGCGCGTTCGTAGTTGCGATCGATGATCACGCGCACTTCCTCGTCGATATCACGCTGCGTGGCGCTGGCGATCTGCGAATGCTTGGTCACGGAATGACCGAGGAACACTTCGCCTTCGTCCTCGCCGTATGCCAGCGGACCCATTTTTTCGGACAGGCCCCACTTGGTGACCATGTTGCGCGCGATCTGCGTGGCGCGCTCGATATCGTTCGATGCACCCGTCGTGACCGCGTCGTGTCCGAAGATCTGTTCTTCAGCGATGCGCCCGCCGAACAGTGAACAGATACTGCTTTCCAGGCGCCGCTTGGAATAGCTGTAGCGGTCTTCCTCCGGCAGGAACATGGTGACGCCGAGCGCGCGGCCGCGCGGAATGATCGACACCTTGTATACCGGATCGTGATCCGGCACGGACAAACCGACGATGGCGTGACCCGCTTCGTGATACGCGGTCAGTTTCTTTTCGTCTTCCGACATGACCATCGAGCGGCGCTCCGCGCCCATCATGATCTTGTCTTTCGCCTTCTCGAGCTCTTCCATGCTCACGGCCTTGCGATTCGCACGCGCGGCGAACAACGCCGCCTCGTTCACGAGATTCGCAAGATCCGCGCCGGAAAAGCCAGGCGTGCCTCGCGCGATCAACGACGGCTGCACGCCATCGCTCGTCGGCACCTTGCGCAGGTGCACTTTCAGGATCTGCTCGCGACCGCGCACGTCCGGCAGCGGCACGACAACCTGGCGATCGAAACGGCCCGGACGCAGCAGTGCGGGATCAAGCACGTCGGGACGATTGGTCGCCGCGATAATGATGACGCCTTCTGTGCCTTCGAAACCATCCATCTCGACCAGCAACTGGTTCAGCGTCTGTTCGCGCTCATCGTGACCGCCGCCAAGACCGGCGCCGCGATGGCGGCCGACCGCGTCGATCTCATCGATGAAGATGATGCACGGCGCGTGCTTCTTCGCCTGCTCGAACATGTCGCGCACGCGAGACGCGCCGACACCGACGAACATCTCCACGAAATCGGAACCGGAAATGGTGAAGAACGGCACTTTCGCTTCGCCCGCGATGGCACGTGCAAGCAGGGTCTTGCCGGTGCCGGGCTGACCGACCATCAGCACGCCCTTCGGAATCTTGCCGCCGAGGCGCTGGAACTTGCCCGGATCGCGCAGGAATTCGACCAGCTCGACGACTTCTTCCTTGGCCTCGTCACAGCCGGCGACATCATTGAACGTGACCTTGACCTGGTCTTCGCCCAGCATGCGCGCGCGCGACTTGCCGAACGACATCGCACCGCGACCGCTGCCGCCGCCCTGCATCTGCCGCATGAAATAGATCCACACGCCGATCAGCAACAGGAACGGAAACCAGGAAACGAAGATCTGCATCAGCAGCGACTGCTGCTCCGGCGGTTTCGCCGTGATCTGCACATCGTTCTTGCGCAGCTCGCCGATCAGGACAGTGTTGTCCGTCTCCGGGCTCTGCGTAGTGAAATCGCGACCGTCCTCGAACGCGCCACTGATGGTGCGTCCCTGGAACGTCACATTGGAGACATTCCCCCGCTCCACCTGGCCGAGAAATTCCGAATACGCGATCGGCTCCGGCTGGTCGCCCTGCGTGCCGAAGTTGTTGAACACGGACAACAACAGCAGGATGACGATGGCCCAGAGAATCAGATTGCGGGCAGTTTCGTTCAAGGATGAAACCTCATTATTTAGTCGCTCGCCGATCCGAATCGCAGGCGAGCTGCCAGGCCGGAAAGCGAAATATCAAGAATAAACAACACTATACACGAGCCCGCCCCCACAGGCCTCAGACGACCTTCAATCCCGTCGCCAGCAGGTAAACCTCGCGGCTGCGGGAGCGCGACGCCTTTGGCTTGCGCGCGGCCACGCGGGAGAAACGCTGCCGGAGATCGCCGAAGTAGGCATCAAAACCCTCTCCCTGGAAGACTTTGACCAGCAATGAACCGCCAGGTTTCAGGACTTTTCCAGCAAGATCCAGTGCAAGTTCGGCGAGATACATGCCTTTTGGCTGGTCAATCGCGTCCATGCCACTCATATTGGGCGCCATGTCGGACATTACAAGGTCTATTGTCCGGTCGCCGGTCTTGCCACTCCCGGTGAGTTCGAGCAACCGCTGGAGCGGCTCGTCCTCGGTGAAGTCGCCTTGCAGGAATTCCACGCCGGACAAAGGCTCCATTTCCAGGATATCCAGCGCGATGATCCGGCCACGACCCTGCAGTTTCCTTGCGGCGTACTGGCTCCAGCCGCCGGGCGCGGCGCCAAGATCGAGGATCGTCATGCCGGGGCGAAACAGCCGGTCCTTCGCGTCGATTTCTTCCAGCTTGAACACCGCACGCGAACGCCAGCCTTCGGCCTGGGCGCGCTTGACGTATTCGTCAGCGAAATGTTCGCCCAGCCACCGGGAACTGCTCTTGGATCGTTTCGCCATGCGAGTTTCCGTGCTTGTGCTTCAATGGTAGGCTACGCGCCCGTTTTCGAGGCCGAAGCCGTGACCAATCCCAAACTGACCGACAAGCATCGTAAATATTTGCGCGGCCTCGCGCACGACCTGAATGTCGTCGTGCAGACCGGCTCGAACGGACTTACCGATGCCGTGCTCGCGGAAATCGATGGCGCGCTCACCGCGCACGAACTCATCAAGGTGCGTTTCGTGGCGGAAGAACGCGACGATCGCGACGCCATGATTCAGCACGCCTGCGACACGCTCGGTGCACTGTTGATTCAGCGCGTCGGCCATGTTGCGACGCTGTTTCGCCGCAATCCGAAGAAACCGAAAATCGCGTTACCGAAGAAATAAGTCTTGCAGCACGCTCAAATGAAGGAATGCAGGAGCGCGCTCCCGCGCGCGATCAATCGGCCGCAGGAGCAGCCTCCTACGTCACTTCGACCATCTCCTAGACATACCTCACTTCGACGATTTCGAAAGACTTGATCCCACTCGGCGTCCGGATATCAACAACGTCGCCTTCTTCCTTGCCGATCAACCCACGCGCAATCGGCGAATTGATGTTCAAAAGGCCGTTCTTGATATCGGCTTCGTCCTCGCCGACGATCCGGTAAGTCACTTCGCTGCCGTCGTTCTCGTCCGAAAGCTGCACGGTCGAACCAAAAATCACCTTGCCGTTCGCGTTCATCGCGCTGACATCGATGATTTCCGCATTCGACAGCTTGCCTTCGATTTCCTTGATGCGTCCTTCGATGAAACTCTGCTGCTCGCGCGCCGCGTGATACTCGGCGTTCTCTTTCAGGTCGCCGTGCGCACGCGCCTCGGCAATCGCTTCGATGACTTTCGGGCGATCAACGGATTTCAGGCGCTTGAGTTCCTCGCGAAGTTTCTCGGCGCCCTGCACGGTCAGCGGAACTTTGTTCATGCGACGAACTCCTTATGCAGATCCTGCAGTTTGTTGACGTCTGCACTGTCGATGTGGTCCATGGCAATCGTTGTGGCCTTCGCGGCCGCAATGGTCGTGTAATAAGTCACCTTGTGATGCAGCGCTTCGCGACGAATCGAATACGATTCAAGAATCGCCTGCTTGCCCTCGGTGGTGTTCACGATGAGGCTGACTTCATCGTTCTTGATGATGTCCACTACGTGCGGGCGGCCTTCGCGCACCTTGTTGATGCGCCGGCATTCAAGACCGGCGCGCAGAATGGCTTCAGCAGTGCCGTGCGTGGCGACAAGCTCGAAGCCGCGCGCGAGCAGCACGCGCGCGAGATCCACCGCCGCGACCTTGTCCTGGTCACGCACGGACAGCAACGCAAGGCCGCCTTTCGGCAGCGCGACGCCCGACGCCAGTTGCGCTTTCGCGTAGGCCTCACCGAAACTGCGACCGATACCCATCACTTCACCGGTGGATTTCATCTCGGGACCGAGAATCGGATCCACGCCCGGGAACTTGATGAACGGGAAAACCGCTTCCTTGACGGAAAAGTAACTCGGCTGGCGTTCTTCCGTAACGCCCTGTTCCTTCAAGGTCTTGCCGACCATACAAAGCGCGGCAATCTTCGCGAGCTGCTGACCGGTCGCCTTGGACACGAACGGTACGGTGCGCGATGCGCGCGGATTCACTTCAAGAACAAAAATTTCCTCGCCGCGAATTGCGAACTGCGTGTTCATCAATCCAATGACGTTCAAACCCTTCGCCATCGCGCGAACCTGGTTCTTGATTTCATCGATGATGTGCGGCTGCAAGGTCGCGGGCGGCAGCGAACAACTCGAATCGCCTGAATGCACGCCGGCCTGCTCGATATGTTCCATCACGCCGCCGACCAGCACGTCTTCACCGTCGCAGATGCAATCGACGTCAACCTCGACGGCTTCATCGAGAAAGCGATCGAGCAGCACCGGCGACTTGTTGGAAACCTTCACCGCATCCGTCATGTAACGTTTCAGGTCGTCTTCATCGAAAACGATTTCCATCGCGCGGCCACCGAGCACGTACGACGGACGCACGACGAGCGGAAAACCGATTTCGCGCGACAGCTCCACGGCCTGCTGCTCCGAACGCGCGGTGCGATTCGGCGGCTGTTTCAAGCCGAGCTTGTCGATGAGCTGCTGGAACCGTTCGCGGTCTTCGGCAAGGTCGATCGAATCCGGCGAGGTGCCGATAATCGGTACGCCCGCCGCTTCAAGATCGCGCGCGAGTTTCAACGGCGTCTGGCCGCCGTACTGCACGATCACACCTTTCGGTTTTTCCGTGTGCACGATTTCGAGCACGTCTTCGAGTGTCAGCGGTTCGAAGTACAAGCGATCGGAAGTATCGTAATCCGTCGAAACCGTTTCCGGATTGCAGTTGACCATGATGGTTTCATAACCGGTATCGCGCAGTGCGAATGCGGCATGCACGCAACAGTAATCGAATTCAATGCCCTGGCCGATACGGTTTGGCCCGCCGCCGAGCACGATGATTTTCTCGCGATCCGTCGGGTTCGCTTCGCATTCTTCTTCATAAGTCGAATACATGTACGCCGTCGCCGCGGGAAATTCCGCCGCACAGGAATCGACACGCTTGAACACAGGGCGAATATCCAGCTTGTGACGCAAGCTGCGCACCACGCTTTCCTCGACGTTCAGCAAGGTCGCGAGCCGTGAATCGGAGAATCCCATGCGCTTGAGCTGGAAAAGATTTCCTTCATCCAGCGCTTCGATACCTTCGTTGCGAACCTGTTTTTCCGCGGCGATGATTTCCTCGATCTGGGCGAGAAACCACCGGTCGATTTTCGTGAGCTCGAATACGTCTTCGATACTCATGCCCGCGCGAAAGGCATCGCCCACGTACCAGATCCGTTCCGAACCGGGCGAACGCAGCTCGTTGCGCAAGGTGTCGCGGCTTTCATCGCCGGAAAGATCCGCCAGCATTTCATTGAATCCGTCGGCGCCGGTTTCAAGACCTCGAAGCGCTTTCTGCAAGGATTCCTGGAATGTCCTGCCGATCGCCATCACCTCGCCGACGGATTTCATCTGCGTGGTGAGTTTCCTGTTCGCCTGCGGAAATTTCTCGAACGTGAAGCGCGGCACTTTCGTCACGACGTAATCGATCGCCGGTTCGAACGACGCCGGTGTTGCGCCGCCGGTGATGTCATTCTGCAGCTCATCGAGCGTGTAGCCAACGGCGAGTTTCGCGGCGACTTTCGCGATCGGAAAACCGGTGGCCTTCGAGGCGAGCGCGGAGGAACGCGAGACGCGCGGATTCATCTCGATGATGATCATGCGGCCGCTGTCGGGATCGATCGCGAACTGCACGTTCGAGCCGCCGGTTTCGACGCCGATCGTGCGCAACACCGCGATCGAGGCGTTGCGCATGATCTGGTATTCCTTGTCCGTCAGCGTCTGCGCGGGTGCGATGGTGATCGAATCACCGGTGTGCACGCCCATCGGATCCAGGTTTTCGATCGAACACACGATGATGCAGTTGTCGGCACGATCACGGACAACTTCCATCTCGTACTCTTTCCAGCCGAGCACGGATTCCTCGATCAGTAATTCGTTCGTCGGCGAAAGATCCAGCCCGCGTTCGCAGATTTCGATGAACTCCTCGCGGTTGTATGCGATACCACCACCGGAGCCGCCCATCGTGAACGACGGCCGGATGATGGTCGGAAAACCGATCTCCGCCTGCACGGCAAGCGCTTCTTCCATGGAATGCGCGAGTCCTGCGTTCGGCGTGTCGAGACCGATTTCCGTCATCGCCTTCTTGAACCGGTCGCGATCCTCCGCCATGTCGATGGCGTCGCGCGATGCGCCGATCATTTCCACGCCGTGCGCCTCCAGCACGCCTTCGCGGTAAAGATCCAGCGCGCAGTTCAGCGCGGTCTGTCCGCCCATCGTGGGCAGCAACGCATCGGGTTTTTCCTTCTCGATAATCTGCGCCACATGCCGCCAATGAATCGGCTCGATGTAAACGGCGTCCGCGATTTCCGGATCGGTCATGATCGTCGCGGGATTTGAATTCACCAGGATGACGCGAAAGCCTTCCTCGCGCAGCGCCTTGCAGGCCTGCACACCGGAGTAATCGAATTCGCAGGCCTGGCCGATCACGATGGGGCCGGCGCCGATGATGAGAATGCTTTCGATGTCGCTTCTTTTAGGCATGTGTTCGGATCATGCGCCGCGTTTTGCGATGCGCCCTCATCTTGGTTTCAGGATTCTTCACTGTCGCATCACGCTTTCGCGGAACGTTTCGCGGTTTCTGCGTACCGGGCCATGTCGTTCACGAAACGTTCGAACAGCGGCTGAATATCGTGCGGGCCCGGGCTGCTTTCAGGATGGCCCTGGAAACTGAATGCGGGACGGTCATCAAGCGCGATGCCTTGCAGACTGCCATCGAACAGCGAGCGATGCGTCGCTTTCACGTTCGCCGGCAACGTTTTCTCGTCGACCGCGAAACCATGATTCTGGCTGGTAATCATGACCTTGCCGCTTTCGAGATCGATCACAGGATGATTCGCACCGTGATGGCCGAATTTCATCTTCAAGGTTTTCGCGCCAACAGCAAGACCCAGCAATTGATGGCCGAGACAGATACCGAACACCGGAATACGCGCTTCAAGAAATTTTTTCGTCGCACGAATAGCGTAATCGCAAGGCTCGGGATCGCCCGGGCCATTGGAAAGAAACACGCCATCGGGATTCATTTTCAGCACGTCTTCCGCCGTCGTTTTCGCGGGCACGACGGTCATGCGGCAATCGTGATCGGCGAGAATGCGCAGGATGTTGTGCTTCGTACCGAAATCGTAGGCAACGACGTGAAAGCGTTCGCCCTTGCGCACCGCGTAGTCATCGCCTTCCAGCAGCCAGGTGCCTTGCGTCCACTCGTAGGATTTTTCAGCGCTCACGACCTGCGCGAGATCCATTCCCTTGAGCCCGGGAAAACCTTTTGCTTCGGCAAGCGCTTTTGTTTCATCAACATCGCCGGCCATGATGCAGCCGTTCTGCGCGCCTTTCTCGCGCAGTAAACGCGTAAGCCTGCGCGTGTCGATGTCCGCAATACCGACGATGCCTTGGGCTGCGAGATATTCCGGCAGCACCTGGCGTGCGCGCCAGTTGGATGAGGATGGCGGCAAATCGCGGATCACGAGGCCGGCGACGGCAACGCGGTTCGATTCGATGTCGAGTTCGTTCGCGCCGGTGTTGCCGATGTGCGGATAGGTGAAGGTGACGATCTGCTTCGTGTAGGATGGATCGGTGAGGATTTCCTGGTAACCGGTCATGGCGGTATTGAAAACCACCTCACCCACCGTGCTGCCGTCGGCGCCGATGGACGTCCCCCGGAACACGCTGCCGTCCTCAAGGACGAGGATGGCGGGTTTGCGTTCGACCGGCTTGCCCAAGGTATTACCTCCCGTCAGTCATTCGCCGTGCGTCGTTCGCGACGCGCATGCGGAAAGCGGGAGGGGTCTTCGACCCATCCCGCTCTTCCAAAGTCTCATGGATCAACGAATTTTACTGAACCAGGCCGCGGCTGTCCACGTGATCCGGGTCACTTCGCAGACAGATCCAGCAGCTCGCGCATACCGTAAAGTCCCGGTTCGCGGCCCTGCAGCCAGACCGCCGCGCGCAACGCACCGGCGGCGAAAGCGTCACGGCTGAACGCACTGTGGCCAAGACGAATCTCCTCGCCCGCGGATACCAGGCGCACATCGTGCTCGCCGACGATTTCGCCGGCCCGGATGCTGTGAAACCCGATCCTGCCGGTTTCGCGGACTTCGCGCCGGCCTTCGCGTGCGAAGTCGGAAATTTCAGTCAGCGGCTTGCCGCGTGCGACCGCCAGGACTTCGCCGAGGGCAAGCGCGGTTCCGGATGGCGCGTCCACCTTGTGGCGGTGATGCGCCTCGACGATCTCGGCGTCGTAGTCATCGCCGATTCGCGAGGCGACATCGGCCAGTGCGGCGAGCAGCAGGTTCACGCCGATGCTCATGTTCGGCGCCCAGAACACCGGAATTTTCCGCGCGGCATTCTCAAGTGCTGCGCGTGCTGAATCATCCATTCCCGTCGTGCCGCTGACCAGCGCGCGGCCGCTCGTAACGCAAGCCTGCGTCACCGCTTGCATGAATTCGGGACGGGTGAAATCGATGGCGACATCGCCAGCGGCAACAACGGGTTCAAGTTCATCGCTGATGCCGACACCGCAGGCCTGGCGGCCGGCAATCGCGCCGGCGTCTTCGCCAGTTCGCTCACGAGAATAAGCGGCAACAATTTCAAAGCGGGGATCGTCCAGCGCCGTGGCAATGACAGCGCGGCCCATGCGGCCGGTCGCGCCCAGTACGGCAAGGCGGATGAGCTTCGACATTGTTGTTCCCCGTTTTATTGCGACATTCGCCGCTGGATCACGACTTCATGTTATC
>DASVDI010000022.1:0-28989 GCA_036381175.1 Gammaproteobacteria bacterium | reverse complement strand
TTCGCGCCTGAAGGCGCTCCTGCATCGCTTCGTTCATCACGATCGCAAGTACGACGCCCCGTTCACGTCGATAATTCCGCCCGTCACGAATTCCGCTTCCGGCGTTGCAAGCCACGCGATGACGGATGCGACTTCCTCGGGACGTGCAACGCGGTTCAGCGGACTTTGCGCCGCGATTTCTTTCCCCGCATCGCTTTCCAGCAGATCCTTCACCATGTCGGTGGCCACGAAACCGGGCGCGACGACGAATACCTGGATGTTGTGCTTCGCCAACGCAACGGCCAGCGACTGGCTGAGACTGTTCAAACCCGCCTTGCTCGCGCCATAAGCCGGCGACACCGGCTCACCGCGAAACGCACCGCGCGATGAAACATTGATGATGCGTCCGCCGCCGTTCTCGATCATGTGCGGCACAAGCTGGTGAATGAGATTCGCGGGACCGAGCAGGTTGATGCCCAGCGTTTTTTGCCACGCGGATTGCCAGTCGTCGTATTCCAGCGCATCGACGGGGTGATCGAAAAACACGCCAGCGTTATTCACCAGCACGTCGATGCCGCCGAGCTCCTGCAAGGCGCGTTTCGCCAGCTCGCGCACGGCATGCGGATCGGCGAGATTCGCCTCGGCCATGCAATGGCCCTCGCCTGGCAGGCTTTTAACGACAGCCGCCGCCGCATCTTCATCGTGACCGAAATGCACGCACACGCGCGCGCCGTCCTTCGCAAACCGTTCCGCAGTGGCGCGACCGATGCCGCGCGATGCGCCGGTAACCAGCACGCGCTTTCGTTGAAGCTGTTCGTTCATTGCAAGTCACCTGCTTCGGTCACGGTAATGTTCGCGTGCGGCGCATCAAGCGACAGCTGTACATTGCCTGGCTGCACGAATGCATTGAATTCTGTTTCCACGCGATAGTCGCCAGGCGGAACTGCCACGCCGTCGTTCGATTCCAGCTTCCACTCGATGAAAAATTCCAGGCTCTCACCCGGCGGCACCGCCTCCACGCGCATCACCTGCGCAAACATCTTGCCGTTCCACGCCGAGAAAACCGGGTCACCGCTTGCGGACACGACCGCGACATCGTGCGGCGGAAACGTGTACGCGAGCCGCTGCGTTTCCCTGGCGTTATTCTGTACGCGGAAAACGAATCGCACCGTCTCGCCTTGCCGGAATTCCAGCGTTGGAACTCCTGCGGCATCCTGGATGCTGAATTCGACGTTCATCGCATCTCCCGCCGTTTCCGGCAAGCTCGCATCGTCCGCCGCCACCGGCGTGCTGGCAAACAAGAGAATCATCATTCCTGTACGCATTGCGTTTCTCCCGATTGCGACCGTCCGCAAGCCAATCCGCTACAATTGCCCACACTTTCGCGTGAGGATGAGGACAAGCATGGCACCCGACGCCGGTCCGCGCTACACAGGAAATCCCGACTACGCGCACGATTCGCCGGCGCGTCTCGGCGTGCTGGTGGTGAATCTCGGCACGCCTGATGCCGCGACGCCATCCGCCGTGCGCCGCTACCTGAAACAATTTCTTTCCGATCCGCGCGTCATCGAAATGCCACGCCTGATGCGATGGCTGCTCGTTCGCGCGATTCTTTTGATCCGCCCGCGCCGCTCGGCACATGCCTATAAAAAGGTGTGGCGCGACGACGGCTCGCCGCTGCTTTACTACTCGCGCCGGCAGGTCGAGGCGTTGTGGTCTGCAATCGGCGGGCGCTGCCCCGGACCGGTATCGGTCGTGCTCGGCATGCGTTATGGCAACCCATCGATCCCCGATGCGCTGGCGGCAATGCGTCGCGAAAACGTGCGCCGCCTGCTGGTGCTGCCGCTGTATCCGCAGTATTCCGCAACAACGACAGCATCCGCATTCGATGCGATCGCCGGGGTGTTCGAGCGCACGCGCTGGCTGCCGGAACTGCGCTTCGTGAACAACTACCACGATCACGATGGCTACATTCGCGCACTCGCAAACAGCATTCGCGAACACTGGCAGGCGAACGGCCGCGGCGAAATGTTGTTGATGTCCTTTCACGGCCTGCCGGAACGTTACCTGCACGCCGGCGATCCCTATCATTGCGAATGTCGCAAGACCGCAAGGCTCATCGCGGAGAAGCTTGATCTGAAAAATGACGAGTATCGCGTGACGTTCCAGTCGCGCGTCGGCGCCGAGGAATGGCTGAAGCCGTACACCGCCGATACGGTCGCAACGCTGGCGCGCGAGGGCGTAAAAACGCTGGATGTGATCTGTCCCGGATTCAGCGCGGATTGTCTCGAAACGCTGGAAGAGATCACGATGCAGAATGCGGACATTTTTCGAGCGAACGGCGGTACCGCGCTGCGCTACGTTCCAGCGCTCAATGATCGCGCCGATCACATCCGCTTTCTCGCGGATCTTGCCATGCAACACATGCAAGGCTGGCCCGAGACATCACCCGGCTGGTCGAAGCACAAGGTGCTCGCGCAAGGCGAACGCGCGAAACTGCTCGCGACAAAGCTGGGCGCAGAAAAGTAATGCTCGGCGATTTTCTCGAAATCAGCGTGCACAGCACCGACGTTCTCGATTCTCTGCGCTTTTACGAAAGGCTCGGCTTCACCTCGATCGCAACCAACGATGCCTGGACGCATCCTTACGGCGTGGTCACGGACGGACGCTGTTTCATCGGCATTCATGCTTACAAGTTTCCCGGCCCCGCGCTGACCTTCGTCGCACCGGAATTGCGCAAGCGCGTTGATGCATTGGAAAGCGCGGGTGCTGCGTTCGAGTTTCTCAAACTCGCCGATGATCAATTCCACGAACTGGGTTTTTTCGCGCCCGACGAGCAGATGGTCACGCTGCTGGAAGCGCGCACGTTTTCACCGCCGAACGCGGATGAAACACGCGCAAGTCTCCTCGGTTTCTTCGCTGAATATCGCATTCCCGTCGAGGATCGCGATGCCGCGCGTGAACAGTGGCAACGCTTCGGGCTGATAGAAAACGAGCCCGTTGACGCACTTCATGACACCGCCTCGCTCTGCTGCACGGGACTCAATATCGGTCTCACCGAAGCGCGGCGCGTAAAACATCCACTGCTGGTTTTCCACGTTGGCGATCTGCACGAAAGGCTGGAGCTGCTGGCCGCGCGCGACATCGAACCCGCGCGACGATTTGAAGACAAAAGCCAGCGTCTGCAGGCCGTCGAGATCACGGCGCCCGAAGGCACCGGCATCCTTGTCATCGAGGCCTGACCGGCACGTCTGATTGAACAGTGGGCCGGGGATTTGCCGTCCACGTCCAAGGGATTTTCTGAGTTTCACTTCGCGGCCTGCGCAGTACCGTGTTCGTCCCTGAAACGCTGCCTTCGGGCTTTGACCGATTCGGATGAGACGACACTTCCCACGACGCAAGATCCCTGCCGCGCTGCCGGTTCGCACGCGCCTGCTACGCCTGCGCCGCGCCGATTTCGCGACCCTTCCTCCCGATGCGGTACTCGACGCGGTGACCGATGCCGTCATCATTCTCGATCGCGCCGGCCGCATCCGCTATTGCAATCGCGTTGCCCGGAACCTGCTTCAGCTTGACACGCACAGTTCAGGAACACGTTTCGACGACTGCGCGCAACTGCACACGGATGATGATGCCAATGCGCCGCGCATCGCCGTGCTTGCGAATCGGCGGCATTCCTGGCGGTTGCCGGATTCCGCCGTACTGGTTCGCGCGGATGGCAGCCTGGTCGCGGTCGAAGGCGAATGCCTGGCGCAGCGGCACGCCGGATTGCCTGCGCAGATGCTGCTCGTGCTGCGCGATGTTTCCGAGCAACGCCGCGCGCGCCGCTGGCTGGCATTCCAGGCGACGCACGACAATCTCACCACCCTGCTGAACCGCGCCGAGATTGAACGGCGCATTGCCGCCGCAATTGCCGCGACTGCGAATGGCGCGCGATCCGCACTCCTTTATATAGATCTCGATCAATTCAAGATCATCAACGACACACGCGGTCATCATGCGGGCGACGAATTCCTGCGCCTTGCCGGTAAAGCCTTGCGCGAGCAGCTCGTGCGGGGCGAAGCGCTGGCGCGGCTGGGCGGCGACGAATTCGCTGTATTGATTCACGACGCGGCGCCGGGCCAGGCATGGGCGCTGTCGGAACGCCTGATTGCCGCCATCCACGACATCCGTTTTGCCTGGGAACAGGGTGTGTTCCGCGTGAGCGCGAGCATCGGCATTGTCGAGATCGACCAGCGCTTCGCCGACTGGAAACAGGTGCTCTCGCTCGCGGACAGCGCCTGCTACATGGCGAAGGAACACGGCCGCGCGCGGGCCTGGATCGCGCGCGAGGACGATGACCTGCTGCGCCGGCGGCAGGCCGAGATGAACTGGGTGGCGCGCATTACCACGGCGCTGGAGGAGAACCGTTTCGCGCTGTATCGCCAGCAGATCGCACCGCTGTACGCGCGCGACAAGCGCGCGCACTGGGAAGTTCTCGCGCGCTTGCGCGAGGGCGACCGGCCGCTGGCGAAGCCCGAGTCCTTCATTCCGGCAGCGGAACGCTACGGG
Source organism: Gammaproteobacteria bacterium (assembly GCA_036381175.1). Taxonomy (GTDB): domain Bacteria; phylum Pseudomonadota; class Gammaproteobacteria; order Natronospirales; family JAJUFS01; genus JAJUFS01. Next base: position 24,459 of record DASVDI010000022.1, on the reverse strand, counting down.
CTGATGCCCGCCGTGGACCGCTGGGTCATCAACTCCGTCGTTCATCATCTCGGCGAGCTGTCCATCGGTCATCGTGACCGGGATGGTGTTACCGCGATCAACATCTCCGGCACAACACTCAGCGATGGCGATCTCGTGCCCTTCATTTCCTCGCGTTTCAGGCGCTATGGCATTGATCCGACGCGAATCTGCTTCGAGATCACCGAAACCGCCGCTGCTACGGATTTCGATGCGGCTTTGCGGTTCATCGTCGGCGTGCGCGCGCTGGGCTGCCGCATTTCGCTCGACGATTTCGGCAGCGGCATCAGCTCCTTTTCCTACCTGAAAGCCTTCGATATCGATTACCTCAAGATCGACGGCGGCTTCGTGCGCGACATGGACAGCGACGAGACCAACGCGCGCTTTGTCGAAAGCATCAACCATCTCGGCAAATCGCTCGGCCTGACCACCATTGCCGAGTACGTCGAAAGCGCGCCGGTGGTCGAATGCCTGCTCGATCTGGGCGTCGATTACGCCCAAGGCAACTTCCTCGGCCGCCCGCAGCAGTGGATTGCATAGAATCCTGTTGTCATAAGGGCTTGAATCCCTCACCGTTTGCCCTTACCTGATCCCTTCCACACAATAAATCGGCGCTTGCCGGCGAGCCGGCAGGCGGAACTGAGCCTCCTCAGACAAAATCAAGGACCCGCCATGGAGCAATATCGCGGAACGACCATCGTGTCCGTAAGACGCGGATCGCAAGTCGCCGTGGCCGGCGACGGCCAGGTTTCGATGGGCAACACCGTCATGAAGAGCAACGCGCGCAAGGTGCGCCGCCTTTACGACGGCAAGGTGCTGGCCGGTTTCGCCGGCGGCACCGCCGATGCCTTCACCCTGTTCGAGCGCTTCGAAGACAAGCTCGCCAAGCATTCCGGCAATCTCACCCGCGCCGCGGTTGAACTCGCGAAAGACTGGCGCACCGATCGCATGTTGCGCCGGCTGGAAGCGTTGCTGTGTGTCGCGGATGCGGAAGCGTCTCTCATTATTTCGGGCAACGGCGATGTGATCGAACCCGAGAACGGCCTGATGGCGATCGGTTCGGGCGGACCGTTCGCGCAGGCCGCAGCAACCGCGCTGATGGAAAACACCGAACTTTCCGCGCGCGAGATCTGCGAACGCGCGCTGAACATCGCCGCGGACATCTGCATTTACACGAATCGCAATCTGACGATCGAAGAGCTTTGAACATCCATAGACAGGATTTACGGGATTGAAGATGAATTAACAGGATTGAAAGGCAATGTTCATATCCTGTTAATTCTGAAAAATCCTGTTAATCCTGTCCATTTCTTTGGAATCCGAAATGTCCGATATGACCCCGAGAGAAATCGTCCAGGAACTGGACAAACACATCATCGGCCAGGCGCCCGCCAAGCGCGCCGTCGCCATCGCGCTCAGGAATCGCTGGCGGCGCATGCAGGTGGATGAACCGCTGCGCGCGGAAATCACGCCGAAGAACATTTTGATGATCGGCCCCACCGGCGTCGGCAAGACGGAGATCGCGCGCCGGCTTGCGAAGCTCGCGCGCGCACCGTTCATCAAGGTGGAAGCAACGAAGTTCACGGAGGTCGGTTACGTCGGTCGCGAAGTGGATTCCATCATCAAGGATCTCGCCGACTTCGCCGTGAAAATGGTGCGCGAAGAGGAAATGAAAAAGGTGCGCTACCGCGCCGAGGAACGCGCCGAGGAAAGAGTGCTCGACATCCTGCTGCCGAAACCGCGCAACGTCGGTTTCGCGAACGAACCGCAGGAGCCGGTTGAAGACAATTCTGCGACGCGCCAGAAGTTCCGGCAGAAACTGCGCGACGGCGAACTCGACGACAAGGAAATCGAAGTCGATCTTCCGATGATGCAGATGGGCGTGGAAATCATGGCGCCGCCGGGCATGGAGGAAATGACCTCGCAGTTGCAGAATCTTTTCCAGAACATGGGCAGCGGGGGCAAACGCCAGCGGCGCATGATGAAGGTGAAGGAGGCGCAGCGCCTGCTCGCCGAAGAAGAGGCGCACAAGCTGGTCAACGAAGACGAGATCAAGCAGAAGGCGCTGCATGCTGTCGAGCAGAACGGCATCGTGTTCATCGATGAAATCGACAAGGTCGCGAAGCGCAGTGAATACCAGGGCGCGGATGTGTCACGCGAAGGCGTGCAGCGCGACCTGCTGCCGCTGGTGGAAGGCTCGACGGTGTCGACGCGTTACGGCATGGTACGCACGGATCACATTCTTTTTATTGCTTCCGGCGCGTTCCACGTCGCGAAACCGTCCGATCTCATTCCCGAACTCCAGGGCCGCCTGCCGATCCGCGTCGAGCTCGCCTCGCTGACGGCGGAAGATTTCACCCGCATCCTCACCGAAACGGACGCCGCATTGACGCGCCAGTACAGCGCGTTGATGAAAACCGAAGGCGTCGACATGCAGTTCACATCCGACGGCGTGCAACGCATCGCCGAGATTGCATTCCAGGTCAACGAGCGCACCGAGAACATCGGCGCGCGCCGCCTGCACACCGTCATGGAACGAATGATGGAAACCGTTTCATACGAAGCGTCCGACAAATCAGGACAATCGGTGAGTGTCGATCGCAAGTACGTTGACGATCACATCGGCAAATTGGTCGAAGACGAGGATTTATCGAGATATATTCTGTGACCGCGGTGATTTACGCGGGCGGCGTCTTTCATCTGGCGTTCGCGGTCTTCCATCTCGGCTTCTGGAAATTGTTCAAATGGGATGAACAGCTTCCGCGGCTTGGCGTCATCAACCGTAACGTCATGCAGATTCTCAACCTTTGCCTGACGTTCGTGTTTTTCGCTTTCGCGTGGATTTCGTTTGTGCACGCCGAGGCGCTGCTGGGGACCGCGCTCGGCGACGCCTTGCTTGGCGTGATTGCACTATTCTGGATCTTGCGCGCAATCGAGTAGGTGTTCTTTTTCGGTCTGCGGACCGCAGCGTCTGTTGTGCTCTTCGTGGCCTTTCTCGCGGGCGCAGGCATCCACTCCGTGCCTTTGTTTTCCTGAAGCCCCGAATCATGGCCACTGCTGCACCAGTTCGTAGGTTGGGGTGAACGGAGTGAACCCCAACGATGAACGACAACGCGGTTTTCATTGCCGGAAGCTGTTGGGGTTCGGGAATACCTCACCCCAACCTACGCTGACTGTTCGTACGGACTGAACCATGAGCCTTTCTGCCCCAAGTCGCATCAAGCTTCGCCGCAGCTCGAGATTGCTCGAAGTGCATTTCGGCGAGAACGTTGTTTACGAACTGCCCTTCGAATATCTCCGCGTGTTCTCGCCGTCGGCGGAAGTGCGCGGTCATGGCGGGACGGAAAACGGCCTGCCGAAGATTCTCGTCATCGGCAAGGAAGACGTGAACGTGACGAAGATCGAGCCGGTCGGCAATTACGCAATCCGGCTCGTCTTCGATGACGGCCACGATTCCGGCATCTACTCCTGGCCGGTGCTGCGCGAACTCGGGGAAAACGCCGAGGATTACTGGCGGCGCTACCTTGAACGCCTGAAGAAGGCCGGCGTCGAGCGTGCCTCGAACTGAACACTCGCCCGGCCCGCCGCAATCGGCTTGCGCTTCCTGATAGAATTTCCCTCCCTTTTCGACAGCCAACGGTGTTCGCATGCGTCCAGAAGACCGACATGACAAGACCGCGGATTTCGGTTTCAAGGAAGTTCCCTTCGCGGAGAAAGCCGAACGCGTGCGCGGCGTGTTCGATTCCGTCGCGGACAAATACGATTTGATGAACGATCTCATGTCCGGCGGCGTGCATCGCCTGTGGAAGCGCTACACGCTGTCGCGAACGATGCTCAAGCCCGGCATGCGCGCGTTGGACATTGCCGGTGGCACCGGTGATCTCGCACGCGGCATGGCGAAACAGGTTGGCGACACCGGCGAAGTGGTGCTGAGCGACATCAACGCCGCGATGCTGGAGAACGGCCGCCGCCGCCTGATTGATGCGGGCGTGCTCGAGAATGTGCGCTTCGTGCAGTTGAACGCAGAGTCGCTGCCGTTTCCCGATGCGCATTTCGATTGCGTGACGATTGGCTTTGGCCTGCGCAACGTCACGGACAAGGACGCGGCACTCGCGGAAATGCGCCGCGTGCTCAAACCCGGCGGCCGCGCGCTGGTGCTGGAATTTTCAAAACCGGCATTGCCGGGACTGGACAAGGTTTACGACGCGTACTCCTTCAAGGTGCTGCCCACGATGGGACGGCTCGTTGCGAATGATGCGGAAAGTTACCGCTACCTCGCCGAATCCATCCGCCGCTTTCCCGATCAGGAAACGCTGCGCGAGATGATGCTCGCCGCCGGTTTCGAGCAGGTAAGCTTTCACAATCTCACCGGCGGCATCGTTGCCTTGCACGTTGGCCGGGTTTTCTGATGCGGCTACCCGGCATGTTCACCGCGTTGATGCAGATGACGTTCGACGCGGCACTCGACGACAACGCCGAGGCGCTCGCCTTGTGCGCGAAACTCGAAGGCCGCACTGTCGCGCTGGAGTTTCGCGAGTTCGGTGCGCCGCTGTTCCTGCGCCCGCACTCGGGCGGCATCGAACTTTTCAATCAATGGCGCGGCGAGCCGGATGTAACCGTCCAGGGCACCATTCCCGCGCTGCTGTTTGCGAATTTGCGCCGCGAACCCGGTACACCAGCGGGCGTTCGCATCGCAGGCGATGCCGGTCTCGGACAGGAATTCCAGGAACTCATCCGCCTGCTCGACATCGACTGGGAAGATCGCCTTTCGCGTTTCGTCGGCGGACCGACCGCGCATCGCATCGGTCATGCCTTGCGGGGATTCGGCGACTGGGGCCGCGAGAGCGCGGCGCGTTTTGGCGACAACCTGCGCGAATACCTGCAGATCGAGACACGCGACCTGCCTCAGCGTGACGAAGTCGAGACCTTCAATGACGCCGTCGATGTGCTGCGCACGGATATCGACCGCCTGGAGGCGCGCGTGCAGCGGCTGTTTCGGCGCGTCTCGCAGCGCGGCGTGAACGTTCACCAGGAAAACTCATGATCACGCCTCGCCAACTGCTGCGTCTCATGCACATCAACCTCGTGCTCGCGCATCGCGGTCTTGATGCGGTGATTTTCGCGACACATCTGTTTCGCCCCGTACGCTTTCTCATTTATTTCGCGCCATGGACGTGGTTTCGCAATCGCGACATTCCGCGCGGCGTGAGATTGCGGCTCGTTCTGGAAGACCTCGGCCCGATCTTCATCAAATTCGGACAGATGCTTTCGACGCGCCGCGATCTCGTTCCGCACGACATTGCTGATGAACTCGCAAGACTCCAGGATCGCGTGCCACCGTTCGCAGGCAGTGACGCAACCGGCATCGTGGAAAGATCGCTCGGCCAACCCGTTGGTGAATTGTTCGCGCGCTTCGACGCCGAACCGCTGGCTTCGGCATCGATCGCGCAAGTGCACGCAGCGGAATTGTTCAACGGCAAGCGCGTGGTGGTGAAAGTCCTGCGTCCGAACATCGAGCGCATCATTCGCCGCGACATCGAGCTGCTGTATCTCATTGCCGATCTCGCGCAACGCTACTGGAAGGAAGGCAAGCGCCTGCGGCCGGTTGAAGTGGTCGCGGAATACGAGAAAACGATTCTCGATGAACTCGACCTGATGCGCGAAGGCGCGAATGCCGCGCAACTGCGCCGCAACTTTCATGGCTCGGAATTGCTGTACGTTCCGGAAGTGCATTGGGACTGCACGCGCCGCGACGTTCTCGTGATGGAACGCATCGAAGGCATTCCGGTGAGCAACATCGCAGCACTCGAAGCCGCCGGCACTGACATGAAGGTGCTGTCGGAACGCGGCGTGGAAATTTTCTTCACGCAGGTGTTCCAGCACAATTTCTTTCACGCCGACATGCATCCTGGCAATATTTTCGTGGATGCGACGAATCCGCAACTCCCGAAATACATTGCTGTCGATCTCGGCATTGTCGGCACGCTGGAGCCGCGCGACCAGCGTTATCTCGCCGAGAATTTCGTCGCGTTCTTCAATCGCGATTACCAGCGCGTCGCGGAGTTGCACGTGGAATCCGGCTGGGTGCCGAAAGGTACGCGCGTCGATGAATTCGAAGCTGCCATTCGCACGGTGTGCGAACCGATTTTCCAGCGGCCCCTGAAGGACATTTCATTCGGGCAGTTGCTGGTGCGGCTGTTCCAGACTGCGCGGCGTTTCAACATGGAAGTGCAGCCGCAACTCGTGCTGTTGCAGAAGACGCTGCTGAACATCGAAGGGCTCGGCCGCGATCTGTATCCCGAACTGGATTTGTGGAAGACCGCAAAACCGCATCTTGAACGCTGGATGCGCGAGCAGCTCGGGCCGCGGCATTATTTCAAGCAATTGAAAAAGGAATTTCCGGAAATCGCCGAAGCGCTGCGGGAAATTCCACTGCTGTTGCAGGAAACGCTGCGCCAAGCCCAGGATGGCACGATGGAAGTGAAGCGCGACGCCGAAACGATGGCCTTGCTGAAACATGAAATGCGCCTGCACCGGCAAGCGGCGGCATTCATCTCGGTGGGCGCTGTCGCTGCAATCAGCGGCGCGCTGTTCGTCGGCTTCGGCGTGCTGCCGTTGTGGCTCGGGCCCGCAATGATGGGTGGCGGTGCCGCGGCCATGCTCGCGGCCTTGCTGCGCCGCTGACGTTCATACCGATACTGGCGCTGGCGTTTCCGCTGATACCCGCTTGCTGTTCTTCTCCGCGTACATCGCCGCGTCCGCCGTCGTGACAAGTTCCTGCAAATCGGTTCCGTTGTACGGGTAGTTGGCCAAGCCAATACTGATGTCGAGTTTCAGCTTCTGGCGGCCGGTGACGATATCCGCTTCCTGCAAGCGCTTTCGAATGCGTCCCACCACTTCTTCCGCGCGCACCAGGTTCGCTTGTGAAAGCAGCAGGATGAATTCATCGCCGCCGAAACGCGCAACCGCATCGGTGCCGCGAATGTTGTCGCGCAGGATGGCAGCCACGAGTTTCAGCGCGCGGTTGCCGATTTCATGTCCGTTCTCGTCGTTCAGGCGCTTGAGATTGTCCACGTCGATCATCGCGACGGTGAACGTTCGCGCGTAACGCTCGGCCTGCTGATGCTCGCGCATCAGGATGCTCATGAAGCCGCGCATGTTCAAAAGGCCGGTGAGTTCATCGGAGCCGGCAAGCGCGTGAATGCGCTCGTTGGCGCGATGCACATCGCCCGCGAGCATGGTGGTGAGGTAGGCAACCAGCAGGAACGGCGCGAGTTCGGCCATGAGCCGGCCAACATAGGCGATACCGAACACGTCATGGCCGGCATGATCGCCCAGCAGGAAATAGCAGGCCGCGATCAGCGCGACTTCAAGCAGCGTCGTGATCCGGTCCAGCGTGAGCGCGGAGGCGATGATGACGAGCAGGTAAAGATTCAGCAACACGCTTTCGGTGCGTCCGGTTTGCCAGACGACAACCGTGATGAACGCAATCATCACCCAGGTTTCCACGGCGAGTTTCCAGCGCGCCTCGCTGCGAAAGAAATTCACGTAATGAAAGACGATAATGAATGCGCCGAACAGCGCCATCGCGAGTATCAGCGTGTCGCGGTTCGCGACCTCGGTGCCGGGCACCAGCAGGTAGAGCAATACAAGAATGAGCGTCAGCCATTCGATTTCCGCAATGCTGCGCGCGAAGCCGCGCAGTTGATCGCGAAGCGGATCGCTGCCCGCCAGAAGATTCCCTCTCATTCCGCCCCCGAATTGTCCTGTTTTCTCGTTCTGTCAGGGATCCGTTCTTTGCAAGGCGCCTTCCACCTCCTGGCGGCGATCCGGGCCCGTCAGTAATTCGAGCAATTTTAACGCGAAATCCATCGCTGTACCCGGTCCGCGTGAGGTGACAAATTTGCCGTCCTGCACGATGGCGGCATTCGAATAGCGCATGTCCGTCGCCGGATTCTCATCGAGGTAACCGGGATAACTGGTCGCCTCGCGTCCGTCCAGCAAGCCAGCCGCGGCGAGTACTTTTGGTGCGGCGCAGATCGCGGTAACGAATTTTTCGCTGTCCGCCATTTTTTTCAACAGCCTCCCAATGCGCGCATCCGCTTCCAGCCGATCAGCACCGCCCGCGCCACCCGGCAGGACAATCATGTCGTAATCGGATTGCAACGCGTCATCGAGGTTCGCATCCGGTTCGATCTTCACGCCGCGCGATGCCTTCACGATGCCGCCATCAAGACTCGCCGCCGTTACTTCAACGCCGCCTCGACGCAGGATATCGATGATGGTGACAGCTTCGATTTCCTCGCAACCATCCGCGAGCGGAACGAGAACTTTCGGCGCCGGCATGCGTGACTCCTTACTCATCGTGCGTGGAAGAATCTGGCGATTGCTTCTTCGCGATCCAATGCGGCGGAGCACTCAACAACGTTTCGACAGGAACGAGTTCGACGCCGAAATCCTCTTCAAGTCGCGGCAGCACGTCGGCGAGAAACGCGAGCGTTTCCGGATACGGATGCCCGATGCCGATCGCGCTGCCGCGTGCTTGCGCCTCATCAACCAGGCGGCGGAATTCCGCGGCAATGGCATCACGCGCCGGAACATTGTCGAGGAACACATCGCGGCGCGCGGTACGAACGCCCTGCTCGCGCGCCATCGCGAGTGCGACCGACGCGGGATGCGTGTAGCTGTCGACGAAGAAAAGATCGCCGCGCTCGGCGAGCACGCGCATCAGCCAGGTCATGTGGCCCGGATGGCGCGTCAGCAAACTGCCCATGTGATTGTTGACGCCGCTCACGTGCGGAATGGCGGCAAGGTCAGCGCCAAGGATGCGGCGAAATTCGTGTTCGCTGGTTTCAAGCGTGATCGCGCCGGGGCCGAGCGCCTTGCCGGCGAGCGATTGCAGCGGCAGGTGCAGCAGCACTTCCTTGCCTTTCTCGTGCGCCAGGCGCGCGAGTTCGGCGGAATACGGTGTGTGCGGCAGGAAAGCGCAGGCAACCGGGCCGGGCAAGGTCACCGCGAGCTCACCTTCCTCGTAGCGGTCACCGATGTCGTCGATGATGATCGCGATGCGCGGCAGCGTTTCAAAATCCTCCGCACTCGCCGCGAACATCGCGAGGGCGAAGACAAAACACACTGCATGAATCGTTCTCACGGCTGCATCCCTTCTTTCATCGCAACCGGTGACGCGAGAAATTCAACCGCGCGCTGCACGAGCGCATCATCCTCAGTCGGCGCGGCCTTCGGCGCATCATCTGCCATCGCGACTTCGATGTCGGGAACAATGCCGGCGCTGTCGATGCGGCTTCCCGACGGCGTGCGGTAATGCGCGGTGGTGAGCTTGAGCGCGCCACCGCCGGCGAGCGGAATCAGTGTCTGCACCGCGCCCTTGCCGAAAGTGCGCGTACCGAACAGCGTCGCGCGATCGTAATCCTGCAAGGCGCCGGCAACGATTTCTGCCGCCGATGCGGTGCCGCCGTTCACCAGCAGGACGATGGGTATTCCCGCGGCGATGCCGCCCGGCTTCGCCAGGTAATCGAAAGTCTGGCCTGGCGCGCGTCCGCTGGTGGAAACGATGACGCCTTCATCAAGAAACAGATCGGCAATATCCACCGCGCCTTCGACAACACCGCCGGCGTTGTCGCGCAGATCAATAATGAGTCCCGGAACGTCATCGTCCTTGATGTCGAGATCGTCAAGCAACTCCGCGAGATCGCGCGCGGAGCGATCGCTGAACATCGCGATGCGCGCGTAGCGAACGCCGCTCGGCAGGGTCTTGCCGCTGATGCTGGGAATGCGAATGATCTCGCGCACAAGCGTGACATCGAATGGCGGCTGTTCGCCACGCTGCACGCTGAGCGTTACCGCGCTGCCCGGATCCCCGTGCAGGATGCGATCAAGTTCCGCGGGATCGGCACGTTCGAGCGAAACGCCGTTGGCGCGCAACAGGAGATCGCCGGACTGAATGCCCGCGCGCGCGGCGGGACCGCCGTCAAACGGCGCGACAACAACGTAGCCGCCCTGCGCTGCGCGGCTGACTTCCACGCCGATGCCTTCGTAGCGGCCCAGTGCATCGATGCGCGCCTGCTCGTATTCCGCCGGCGCGAGATACACCGAGTAACGATCAAGGCCGGCGGCCATGCCGCGAATCGCTTCATTGATGAGTGTCTCGTCATCGACGGGTTCGGCGTATTGCGTGCGGATGGTTTCGAGCGCTTCGACGAAACGGTGCGCGTCCTGCCAGGGTAATGCTTCTTCTTCGACCGAACCGGCATGGGCCGGACAGGAAACAACAACGGTTACGAACAGGATTCGTGAGAAGTGAGAAGTGAGAAGTGGGAGGATTGCTCTCTCGCTTGCAAACCTGTCACGAGTTTTTGTCTTCTCACTTATCACGTCTCACCTCTCACATTCTTCACTGCAGCCACCGCCGCGGATTCTCGATTTCATTGCCATGACGGATTTCGAAATACAAAGCCGCGCGCTGCTGTCCGCCGGAATCGCCGATCGCGGCGATGATCTCGCCGGCTTCGACCCAGTCGCCGACTTCCTTGTAGAGCGCCTGGTTGTGTCCGTAAAGACTGAGGTAACCATCGCCGTGCTCGATCACCATCAGCAATCCGTAATGCGGCAGCCAGTCGGCATACGCAACGCGACCGTGCGACACTGAACGCACCGGCGTGCCGGGTTCGCTCGCAATCATCATCCCGTTCCACTGCATGCGCCCGCCGATGCGCTCATCGCCGAATTGCGCGACCACGCTGCCCGTTGCCGGCCACGGCAACTTGCCGCGCAGTTCGGAAAAGGCGGCGCGGTTGGCGAGCTGCGAGGGAATGTCCGCGAATACATCGAGCAGGGATGCCACGAGTTCGCTCAGCACGCGTTCGTCCGCGCGCAACTGTTCGAGATCCGCATTGCGATCGCGAATGCGCACTTCCAGTTTCGCGAGCAGTTTTGCGCGCTCATCACGTGTCTTTTCAAGACCGGCGAGAATCGATGCACGCTCTTCGCGCGCGGTATCGAGCGCCGCGATTTCCTGGTCGATTTCATTCGCAAGCTCAGCGAGGCGCGCGAGCTGTTCGTTGACGCGATCAATACGACCAACGCGTGCGCGATTGAAATAATCGTAATAGGCGAGCACGCGTCCGAAGGTTGCCGGGTCCTGCTGGTTGAGCAGGAGTTTCATTTTCTCTTCGCGTCCCGCCATGTAAGCCGCGCGCACCTGGCCTGCCAGTGCGTCGCGTTCCGCTGCGAGTGCCGCCTTGCGCGCGCGCTCTTCTGCCTTGAGCTTGTCGAGATGCTGTTGCTTGAAATCGAGCGTGATGTTCACCTCACGAAGCGCGTTTGCGGCGTCGCCGAGTTCGCGCTCGGTTTTGCGAAGGTCCGTGGTGAGTTCGTCGCGTTGCCCGATATCCTCTGCGATCTGCTGTTGCAGCTCCTGGATGTCCTCGCGCAGTTCTTCCAGCTCTTCCTGTTTTTGCGCCGAGTCTTCCGGTGCCGCGTTGAGCGGCAGTGCGGCAAGCAACAGGATAATGACGGGCAGGAATTTCATGCCGTGGCTTTATGCAGCTCCACCAGCGGTTTGCCGGTCATCTCTCCGGGCACGGGAATGCCCATGAGCGTGAGCACGGTCGGTGCGATATCCGACAAGGCACCACCATTTGAAATGCCGGCATCACGGCCAACATAAAGCAGCGGAACAAGATTCGTGGTGTGTGCGGTGTGCGCCTGGCCGGTCGCGTCGTCATACATCTGCTCGACGTTGCCGTGATCGGCGGTTATCAGCAATTCGCCACCCGCTTTTTCGACCGCACCGGCAAGACGGCCGATGCAGGCATCCAGCGCTTCGACCGCCGCAACCGCCGCATCGAACTTTCCGCTGTGACCGACCATGTCGGCGTTCGCATAATTCACGACAATGAAATCGTACTTGCCGGACGCAATCGCGGCGTTGAGCTTGTCGGTGACTTCGGGCGCGCTCATTTCGGGTTTGAGATCGTAGGTTGCAACGCGCGGCGACGGAATCAGTTCGCGGTCTTCGCCCGGGTACGGCGTTTCTTCGCCGCCGTTGAAGAAGAATGTCACGTGCGCATATTTTTCGGTTTCGGCAATACGCAGTTGTTTCAAGCCGAGATTCGAAAGGTATTCGCCGAGAACATTTTGCGGACGGCTGGGCCCGAATGCGACCGGCAATCCGAAATCCTTGCGATATTCGGTAAGACAGACGAAGCGCGAAAGCTGCGGCCGCGCGCGCCGTTCGAAGCCGTCGAAATCATCCTGCGTGAATGCCTGGGTGAGTTCGCGCGCGCGGTCCGCACGGAAATTCATGAACACGATGCTGTCGCCATCCTTGATGCCGGCGAATTCTCCGATGACAGTGGCCTTGACGAACTCGTCGTTCTCGCCACGTTCGTAGGCGGCTTTCAAACCGGCGAGCGCATCATCCGCGCGGAATTCACCGCGCGCTTCGCTCAGCAATTCATAAGCCTGCTGCACGCGATCCCAGCGATTGTCGCGATCCATCGCAAAGTAACGACCGATCATGGACGCGATACGCGCGTTTCCGGCATCACGACAAACGGCCTGCATTTTCTCAAGCGACGCTTCGGCACTGCGCGGCGGCATGTCGCGGCCATCAAGCAGTGCATGAACATGAACCGTAGCACCGCGTTTCGCAGCGAGCCGCACCATCGCGAACAGATGTTCGTCCAATGCATGCACGCCGCCCGGCGAGAGCAATCCGATCACATGCACGATGCCGTCAGCGGATTTCGCTGCATCAACGGCAGCGAGCAATTCCGCATTCTCGAAAAAATCACCGTCGTCAATCGCCTTGCTGATACGCGTGACATCCTGGTAGATCACGCGGCCGGCGCCGAGATTCAGATGGCCGACTTCGCTGTTGCCCATCTGACCGCCCGGCAAGCCAACCGCAATTCCCGAGGTGTCGATGCAGCCGTGCGGATTTTCATTCCACAGGCGATCCCAATTGGGCGTGCTCGCCGCGTGAATGGCGTTATGTTCAGCAGTTTCGCTGTAGCCCCAGCCGTCGAGGATTGCAAGAACGATGGGGCGATGAGCGGGACGATGAGTCATGCGATGCGGGTTCCTTGCGGGATGTTCTGGGCCGATTTGGAGAACTGCGATTTTACCTGTCCCGACAGGCCTTTGCGCCCCCTGATATAATGCATGACATCATTTCAAGCAGACGGAAAGTTCCCATGGCCGAATACCTGGCCTTCGCCAAGGACCATATTTTTCTCATCGGCGCGGCAGTCGCGCTGATCGCGATCATCATCGTGAGCGAGTTCCGCCGTGCGCGCCGCCCCTGGCACGACGCCTCGCCCGCGCAAGCCGTGCGGCTCATGAACGACGGCGCGCAACTCGTCGATCTGCGCGGGCATGACGCGTTTCGCGGCGGCCACATTGTCAACGCGCGCCACATCCCGATGGATGAACTCGACACGAAAGCGGACAAGCTCGACAAAAGCGCGCCCGTGCTCGTGTACTGCGAAACCGGCATGACCAGCGCACGCGCCGCGGCGGCACTTGTGCGCAACGGCTTCGCGGATGTCTGGCTGCTGAGCGGCGGACTGGCAGCGTGGAAGCGCGAGAACATGCCCGTGGCGAAAGGCTGATTGATCGCTTGAAGATGGCACGCATTGAAATCTACACAACCGGTTATTGCGGCTACTGCCGCCGGGCAAAGATGCTGCTCAACGACAAGGCCGCCGAGTACGAGGAAATCCGCGTCGACGCCGAGCCCGAGCGCCGTGCGGAAATGATGGCGCGCTCGGGACGGCGCACGGTGCCGCAGATTTTCATCAACGGGGCGGGCATCGGCGGTTGCGACGAGCTTTTCGCGCTCGAGCGCAAGGGCCGGCTCGACGATCTTCTGGCAAAGGAGTGACACGGAAATGGCAACGAGAACGGACAACAACGAAAACGCCACGAAGTCTGCCGAGGGCGGGCGCAGCTTCGGATTGCAGCGCATTTATCTCAAGGATGTTTCCTTCGAATCGCCGCTGGCGCCCGCCGTGTTCCAGGGCGAATGGAAACCGACGCTCAACGTGAACATCGGAACGCGTGCACGCGCGCTCGAGGGCGATCTGCATGAGATCGTGCTGACGGTGACCGTCGAGGCGAAACAGGATGACAAGGTCGCGTTCCTCGTCGAGCTGCAGCAGGCCGGCATTTTTCTCATCAGCGGATTTTCGGCGGAAGAGCGGCAACAGGTCGCGGCCATTCTCTGTCCCCAGAACCTGTTTCCGTTCGCGCGCGAGGAAATCGCGAGCCTCACCGTGAAGGGCGGCTTTCCGCAGATTCTCCTGCAGCCGATCAACTTCGAGCGCATCTACCAGCAAGGCAACCAGCCATCCAAGGGCAAGGCCTGAGCATGAGCTCGGATAACGCCGCGAGCATCGCCGTGCTCGGCGCCGGTTCCTGGGGTACCGCGCTTGCCATCCAGCTCGCGCGCAGCGGCCGGCGGGTCGTGCTGTGGGGCCGTGATGCGAAAGCCCAGGCGGCCATGCGCGCTTCGCGTGAAAACGAACCTTACCTGCCCGGCTGCCGCTTTCCCGAAACACTCGAAATCACCGACTCGCTCAGCCTCGCCGTCAACGCCGACGAGCAGCTCGCGGTGGTGCCAAGCCACGCGCTGCGCGAGCTGCTGGATGCGATGCAAACCGCCGGCTGGGAACCGCGGCGGCTGGCGTGGGCGACCAAGGGGCTGGAGCCGGAAACGGCCATGCTGGTGCACGAGGTTGTCGCGGATGCGATCGGCGACATTCCCGCCGCCGTGCTTTCCGGCCCGACCTTCGCGCGCGAAGTGGGCAAGGGCCTGCCGACCGCAATTACCGTAGCGGGCGATGCGCCGCTCGCGGATTTCATGGCCGACGCGCTGCATTCGGGGCATTTCCGCGCGTACACCACGACAGACATGACGGGCGTCGAACTCGGCGGCGCGGTGAAGAATGTCATCGCCATTGGCGCGGGGCTTTCCGACGGGCTGGGTTTCGGTGCGAACGCGCGCGTCGCGCTCATCACGCGCGGACTCGCCGAGATCATGCGTCTCGGCCGCGCGCTCGGCGCGGATACCGAAACCTTCCTCGGCCTCGCCGGCGTCGGCGACCTGGTGCTGACCTGCACGGACGACCAGTCGCGCAACCGGCGCATGGGACTTGCGCTCGCCGCCGGCAAAACGCAGGAAGAAGCGCATCAGGAAATCCGGCAGGTTGTCGAAGGTGTTTCGGCGGCGCGCGAGGTGCGACGGCTCGCGGAACGGAACGGCGTGGAAATGCCGATTGTCGAGAGCATTTACCAGGTGCTGTTTGAAAACGTGAGCGCGCGCGATGCAGTGGCGGCATTGCTGGAGCGCGAGCGGAAAGCGGAAACGGCGTGACGGAAGAAGGAAAAGCATGGACAGAATTAACAGGATTTCAAAAGCAATTTACAGGATTTTTTTAAGGACTTCACGCCAGGCGCTACAGAACCTCCGAGAAAAGCATAGGCAGGATTTACACGTTTTGAATAGGCGATTTACAGATTTTTAATCCTGTAAATCCTGAAAAATCCTGTTAATCCTGTCCATTCTTCTCCGCGCCCTCGAAATCGTTCTGCCGCCACGCCTCGAAAACCGCCACCGCGACAGCATTCGAAAGATTCAGACTGCGATTGCCCGGTCGCATCGGCAGCCGCAGGTGTTGCGTCTCGGGAAAGCGCGCGAGTACCTCATCCGGCAGGCCGCGGGTTTCAGGCCCGAACAGCAGGGCGTCACCGGAATGGAACTCGGCATGAACGTGATGCCGGCGGGCATTGCGCGTGAACGCGAAGGTTTTTCCGGGCACTGACGCAAGCGCACCATCGAGATCATCATGCACGCTTACTTCGGCCCACTCGCGGTAATCCAGCCCGGCGCGCTTCAGGCGCGGCTCGTCCAGCTCGAAACCCAGCGGGCGCACGAGATGCAGCGTGCAGCCGCTGTTCGCCGCGAGCCGGATGATGTTGCCGGTATTGGGCGGAATCTCCGGCTGATAAAGTAGAATGTGGAACACGTGTGAGCCTTGAGTGAAGAACCCGCCGATGAATGAAGCCGCAATCGCAACACCTGATCTTTCCCTCGATTTCTGCGGCATGCATTTCGCATCGCCGATCGTGCTGCTGTCCGGTTGCGTCGGGTTCGGCGAAGAATATACGCGCGTTGAAGGCTTTTCCAACCGCGACGCCGGCGCCATCTGCCTCAAAGGAACCACTGAAAATCCGCGCCTCGGCAATCCGCCGCACCGGATTGCGGAAACGCCGAACGGCATGCTGAACGCCATCGGCCTGCAGAATCCGGGCGTGCACAAAGTCGTGGACGAAATCCTGCCGACGCTCGATTTCGATGAGACACGTTTCATCGCGAACATTTCCGGATCCACCATCGAGGAATACGTCGCGGTCGCGCGAAAGTTCGATGATTCTCCGATCGATGCGATGGAAATCAACATTTCCTGCCCGAACGTGAAGGAAGGCGGCGTGCAGTTCGGCAACGATCCGGACATGTCCGCACGCGTCGTGGCCGCCGTGCGCGCGGTCACGAAAAAGCCGCTCATCACCAAGCTGTCGCCGAACCAGACCGACATCCAGGAAAACGCGCGCCGCTGCATCGATGCCGGCACCGACGCCTTCGCGGTCATCAACACGGTGATGGGAATGGCCGTCGACGCGGAAAAACGCGAAGCCATCATCGGCAACATCCAGGGCGGGCTTTCCGGCCCCGCCATCAAGCCGATCGCGCTGCTGAAGGTCTGGCAGGTTTACCAGGTTGCGCGCTTGCACAATATTCCCATCATCGGACAGGGCGGCATTGCCTCGGCTGAAGACGCGCTGGAATTTCTCATCGCGGGCGCGACGGCCGTTGGCGTCGGCACAGCACTTTTTTACGACCCCCTCATCTGCCCGAAAATCAATCGCGGCATCGCTGATTACCTCGCGCGCCACGGCAAGGCGCAAATCACGGACATCATCGGCAGCCTGGCGAGCAGCATCGAAACCGCCGGAAGATGCTGAAACGTCGATTTTTGGTGTCTCGCTTCCCATTCAAGAACAAAAAAGAACTATATTCCCTAAGTTCTTGATATATCGTCAAATGTTATTCTAGACTCTGCGGGTTCTCATTGTGCCGCGAAACGCGGTGGATTATGTTCAATAATCATCGCAAAATGCGGTCGCGGGGGCGGCAGGCGCGTATCAAAAACATGCGAAGACATGTTTGTGCGACGCCATCAAGGGGGTGCGAGTGTTCGGAAAACGATTACGCAACAATGGGCTGACTGCCGTCGTGACCGCAGCGGATGGCGTTCACGCGGCGACGGTCGTCCGTGATCGCGCCAATCCGCCGCGCGTCGTCTTTCATGATTTCGCGGCTGCCATCGGTGGCCAGCTCCCTGAATTGAAACAATTGCTCGCGCGCGGTGACGCATCGCGCTATCGCGCCAGCACCTTGCTGGACGGCCGCGATTACCAGTTGCTGCTGGTGGAAGCGCCGGACGTGCGGCCGGAAGAATTGCGCGCCGCGGTGCGCTGGCGCATCAAGGATCTGATCAATTTCCACATCGATGACGCCATCATCGATGTCTTCGAGATTCCCGACCAGCGGCATGCGAACCGCAACCGCATGATGTACGCGGTCGCCGCACGCGCAAGCCAGGTCAGCGCGCATGCGCAGTTGCTCACCGATGCCGGGCTCGACGTCGATATTGTCGACCTTCCCGAAATGGCCGTGCGCAATCTCGCGGCCTTGCTGCCCGAGGAAAGCCGCGGCCTCGCGCTGATTCACCTGAACAATGACGGCGGCATCATCACGATTTCCCGCCAGGGCACGCTCTACCTCACCCGCCGGCTCGACACCGGCGTGCGTGCGCTTGATGCGGCGGATCACGCCCAACGCGAGCGGCTGTGCGAAGGCGTGCTGCTGGAAGTGCAGCGCTCGCTGGATTACTACGACAGCCATTTTCCGCACGGCCCGGTCGCGGCCCTCGCGCTGACGCCGACGACCGCGGCAACATCGCTGGCGGAATATCTGCCACAACAGCTCGAAACTCCGGTGCTGACGCCGCGCCTTGAGGAACTGCTCGATTTCGACGCCGCCCCGAACACGCTCGACGGCGATGGCATTCTCGCCATCGGCGCCGCGCTTCGTCACGAGGAGCGCGCGTTGTGATGCAGCAGGTCAATCTTTACCAGCCCATCCTGCGCCAGCAGAAGAAAGTCTTTTCCGCCGTCACTATCGCGAAGACGCTGGGCGTGGTCGCGCTGCTGATGCTCGGCTTGTACGGCTTCAGCTACTGGCAGTTGCAACAGCTCGAGAACGAGCATCGCGAACTGCAGGCGCGCCAGGGCGAGCTTGCCAAACGCGTGGCAAGCCTGTCGGGGAGCCTCCAGGCACAACCGGCGAGCCGGGAGTTGCGGCGCCGCGTTGAAGCCGCCGAGCGCGAGGCTGATCTCAAGCAACAGCTCGCCGGATTGCTGGCCGACCGGCCGGTGGCGGAAGGCGACGGTTTTTCGGCGGCGTTCGCGGGCCTGGCGCGGCAACGCATCGCCGGCTTGTGGCTGACCGGCATCGAGATTCATAACGCGGGGCATGACAGTGACCGCCGCGTGACCCTGCAAGGTTTCACCGCGCGCGCGGAACTCGTGCCGCGCCTCGTGCAGCTGCTCGGTGCGGAGCCGGCATTCGCCGGCCTGCAGTTCCGGCGCATGCACGTTTTTCAGCCCGAGGACAGCAAGCGCGATGTGCTCGCCTTCGAGTTGACCACCGAGCCGCCTGAGAAAGATGCTTCCAGGGGAAATGCACCATGAGTGCGCGCGAACAGGCACGCCACTTCGCCGAGCGAATCGACGCGCTCTCGCTGCGTGAGCGCGGGATGCTGATGCTGGGCGCATTCATGGTCATGTTCCTGGCCTGGGACTGGCTGTTGATGTCCGGGATCGCCGCGCGCGGCGACGCGATCAATGCAGAGATCGAGACCACGCGCGAAGGCGTCGCCAAGCTCAACGAAGCCATCGCGATTACCGCGCAAAGCCGTGGCGGCGATCCGAACGATGCCTTGCGCGATCGCCTTGCCGCCGCCGAACAACGCATCGCGGTGCTGGACACCGAGCTTGCGCGGCGCGTCGGCCAGGTGATCCCGCCGGCGCAAATGGCCAGGGTGCTCGAAGAAATACTGGAGCGCCAGGGCCGCCTCGAACTCATTCGCGTGGAAAGCCTGCCGCCCGAGGCATTGTTCCAGGCCGGAGAAACCGCGGACGGCGAAATCCCCGCCTCGATCTACCGCCACGGCCTTGAGCTTGAAGTCGAAGGACGTTACCTCGACGTGCTGGCGTATCTGCGCGAACTCGAAGCGCTGGACTGGAAGTTCTTCTGGGACGCCGTCGAACTTGAGAGCGAAGACTATCCGGCGAACCGGGTGCGCATTCGCATCTACTCGCTGAATCTCGAGGAGGGCTGGCTCGGTGTCTGAATTCTTGAAACTCGGATTGACCGGCGTGCTCGCGCTGCTTCTCGCAAGCCATGTATCAGCCGGCGAACTCGGCGATCCGACGCGTCCGAGCTACCTGCCGGATGCGCCGGCAAAAAAGGCCAGCGCGCCGGCAGCGCCGTCATGGCATGTCGAGTCCATCATCGTTTCGCCCGGCCGGCGCCTTGCCGTCATCAACGGCCGCGTGGTCGGCGTCAACGACCGCATCAACGCCGCGCGCGTTGTCGAGATCCTGCCGTATGAAGTGCGGCTCGAATACCAGGGCGAGATCCGCCGCATCTCGCTGGTGCCCACCCGGGTCAAGCGCCCGGCGAACAGGTGACAGGAAAATGACATCGAACAGGCTTCAGATCCTGGGGATTGCAACGCTCGCCATTCTGCTCGGCGCCTGCGCTGCCGGCGGCCGGGGAAGTATCGACACCGGCGAGGACATCTCGAGGGCACTGGAGGAACCCGCGGCCCAGGCAGCGCCCGCGCCTGCGGCAACCGCCGCGCTGATGCCCGAAGCGAGCACCGCGCTCGGCCTGCCCGGCGCCATGGGCGAGCCGCGTTTCGACGTGATTGTCGATGGCGCGAACGCGCGCGATTTCTTCCTGGGCCTGGTGCGCGATACGACCTACAACGTTGTCGTGCATCCCGATGTCGAGGGCCGCATTTCGCTGACGCTGAAGAACGTCACCGTTCCGGAAGTGATGTCCATCGTGCGCGACGTCTACGGCTACGACTTCCGCGAAACCGCGAACGGTTTCATGGTGCTGCCTGCAACCATCCAGTCGCGCATCTACCAGGTCGATTACCTGGATCTCGTGCGCACGGGCAAGTCCGAAACGCGCGTCAGTTCCGGCGCGCTGAGCGGCGGACAGGGCATGGACGATGAATCCGGCGCACGAGGAACATTCAGCAACAACATGAACCAGGTCGTGGTGCAGCCGAGCACCAAGATCGAAACCGAGAGCGCATCAAATTTCTGGGCCGAACTCACGCTCACGCTGCACGCCATGCTTGGCGAGAAAGAAAATCGCAATGTCGTCGTGAACGAGCAGACCGGCGTGATCGTGGTGCGCGCGACACCGGAAGAGCATCGCCGCATCACCGAATATCTTTCGATGGTGCAGAACACCGCGCAACGCCAGGTGGTGCTTGAGGCGAAAATCATCGAAGTCGAACTCAGTGAAGGTTTCCAGACGGGCATCAACTGGGCGTCAATGAATGTCAGCGGTGATCGCACCGTCACTGGCGGCATGGTCGGCAGCAGCGATTTTCTCGACAGCGGTGCGTCCGAGCTGGAAGGTCTCGCGCGCGTTGTCGGTCCGGGGACGGCGCCGGTGACGGGATTGCCGACCTCATTGTTTGGCGGTGCGTTCGCGCTGGCGGTGAACACGGCGGATTTCGATGTTTTCATCGAACTGCTGGAAACGCAGGGCGATGCCCGCGTGCTGTCGAGCCCGCGCGTTTCCACGGTCAACAACCAGAAAGCGGTCATCAAGGTCGGCTCGGATGAGTTCTTCGTCACCGGCGTACAGAGCAACACCACCACCGGCACCGCAACGAACACCAACAACACCGTGCAGCTCACGCCGTTCTTCTCCGGCATTGCGCTTGATGTCACGCCGCAGATCAGTTCCGACGGCGAAGTGATCCTGCACATTCATCCGTCCGTCAGTGAAGTCACGGACCAGCGCAAGCAGGTTCAGGTCGGCGGCGCGGTCAGCGCGTTGCCGCTCGCATTCAGCACCGTGCGCGAATCCGACAGCATCGTGCGCGCGCAGAACGGCCAGGTGATCGTGATTGGCGGCCTGATGAAATCATCCACGCGCTCGGAAGACGCCGGCGTGCCGCTATTGAGCGACATTCCCGTGCTCGGCAATCTCTTCAAGCACCAGCGCGAACGCGAAGTGAAAACCGAGCTCGTGATCCTGCTTCGGCCCATCGTCATCGAGAGTGATGACGACTGGAACGACGTCGTCGGCGGTTATCGCAGCCTGATGGGCGGCGAGTAAGGGACGGGCGGCGTCATGTACCTGCAACACTTCGGACTGCACGAAGCGCCCTTTTCATTGACGCCGGATACCAGCTTCTTTTTTGCCTGGCGTTCGCACCAGGAAGCGTTGAACGTGTTGCTGGTGGCGCTCGACAACGGCGAGGGATTTCTCAAGGTGACCGGCGAGGTCGGTCTCGGCAAAACGTTGCTGTGCCGCAAACTGCTCAACGCACTGCGTGAACCTTACGTCACCGCCTACATTCCGAACCCGCACCTTTCACCCGGCGCCATGCGCCAGGCAATTGTCGATGATCTCGGCATCGAGACGAACAGCCGCGCAACGCAGAACGACATCGTGCGCGCCATGACGCGCAAGCTCATTGAACTCGCGCGCGATGGCAAGCGTGTCGTCGTGATTCTCGATGAAGCGCAGGAGCTGCCGGAGAAGACGCTTGAAGCCGTAAGGCTGCTCACGAATCTCGAAACCGAAAAACGCAAGTTGCTGCAGGTTGTTCTGTTCGGCCAGCCGGAACTCGACCGGCGGCTGCGCGCACCGGAGCTGCGGCAATTACGCCAGCGCATCACCTTTTCCTACACGCTCGCACCACTGGATGAGAATGGTTTGAGTAATTACGTGCGTCATCGTCTGCACGTGGCAGGGCATCGTGGCGGCAGTCTTTTTGATACGGCTGCATTGAAGAAAATCTTTCGCGCCAGTCGCGGTACGCCGCGGTTGGTGAACGTGCTCTGTCACAAGGCCTTGATGGCGGCATACGGACATGGCCTCGAACGCGTCGATGCGCGCCACGCTGAACTTGCGGTGCGTGACACCGAAGGTGCGTTGCGTTCGCGTTTTGCGTGGTGGCCGCTCGCTCTCGGCGCGCCGCTCGCTGCGATCGGACTGTTATCCGCGTGGCTCGTGCGAGGCGTGTGGCTGCCATGAGTCTCATCAACGATATGCTCAAGGATCTCGAAGCGCGCGGCGGCGCGGAGAAAGTGACGGGTGATGTGCGCAGCACGCCAGCAGCGCCCGTGCGTTCGGCGAATCGCGGCCTGTTGTTCGTGCTTGGTGCGCTGGTGATTTTGCTTGCAGGCGCTGTTGCATGGCTGATGGTGAGCGAACCGGAAGAACCGGTCCTTGCCGCGCCGGTGACAACGACACCGAGCGTTGCCTCACAGATGAATTCATCACTGACGGATTCGGAAGAAGCGGCGAAGAGCGTTCAGCCGGCTGAACCGGTACCCGTTGTCGCGGAGAAGGAACATGACGCGGCACCCGTGTTGCCGGTTCCGGTTGAGGAATCGACGCCGACGACAGAAGCACCGCCGGTTGTCAGTGAACCGGCAACTGTCGCCGTTGTTGATGAAAGCTCGGTCAATGAAAGTCGCACGCAGGACACAACAGAAATGATTGTCCGACGCCACGAACCGACGGCGGCTGAAAAAGCCGCGCGCGCATCGCGCGAAGGTTTCGCCGCCTTGCGTCGCAACGACTGGGATTTGGCGGCGCGCATGCTCGGCGAACTGGTGTTGCTGGAACCGGCCAACGACGACGCGCGCGAAGGCCTCGTCATCGCGCTCGCCAACCAGGGCCGGCTCGCGGAAGTCGATGGCGTGTTGCTCGACGGGCTCGCCGTCGGCGTCGAACCCGCGCGCTTCGCGAAACTGCGTGCGCGCCTGCTGGCGTCACGGGGTGAAGTCGCCGAGGCCTTGCAAAGTCTCGCCGTCGCAGTGCCGGCCGTTACCGAAGATCCGGAATTTCATGCCATGCGCGGCGCGCTCGCGCAGCAGGCCGGCGACTACGCACTGGCGCTTCAAACGTACCGCAAGCTCGTTGCGTTCGCGCCCGGCAACGGAACCTGGCAGGCGGGACTGGCGATGGCGCTCGATCAAACCGGTGATTCCGCGCAGGCGCTTGAAGCGTATCGGCGCGCGTATGCGGCAGGCGATCTCGAACCGGCGCTGGCGGATCACGTGCGGGCGCGACTCGATACGCTCTCGGACAGGAACGAATCAAACGAAGAAATGTAGGAGCGCCTTCAGGCGCGAATCGTATTGCAATAATTTTCGCGCCTGAAGGCGCTCCTACAACAAACGGTAACGAACATGGCAACGCCAAACCAACGCAAGCAGCGTATTCGCATCGGCGATCTTCTCGTCCAGGAGAAGATCATTTCCGAGGCGCAGTTGCAGGCGGCGCTTGCCGAGCAGAAGAAAAGCGGGCGCAAGCTCGGCCGCGTTTTCATCGAGCTTGGTCTTGCCACCGAGGAACAGATTCTCGGCGTGCTGTCTTCGCAGTTGAACATTGCCTTCGTCGACCTCAAGCATTTCAATTTCAAGCCCGAGATCATCAAGCGCCTGCCGGAAGTGCATGCGCGCCGTTACCGCTGCATCGTGCTGGAAGAAAAGCCGGAAGGTTTTGTTGTCGGCATGGCGGACCCGACCGACATTTTTGCTTTCGATGAACTCGCCCGCCTGCTGCAGAAACCGGTGTCCACCGCGCTGGTGCGCGAAGCCGATCTTCTGCTCGCCATTGATACGGTGTATCGCCGCGCGGAGGAAATTGTCAGCCTCGCGGATGCACTTGGCGAAGAAATCGGCGAGAGCGATTACGACATTTCCCGGCTCACGGTCGATGACCAGTCGGACGCGCCCGTCATCAAGCTGCTGCAATCGTTGTTCAAGGATGCCGTGCAGGCGTCCGCGTCGGACATTCACATCGAGCCCGATGAAAACGTGCTCAGGATTCGCCAGCGCGTCGATGGCATGCTGCAGGAGCAGATCATCGACAACAAGAAGATTTCCGGCGCGCTGGTGACGCGCCTGAAACTGATGTCCGGACTCGACATCGCAGAGAAACGCCTGCCGCAGGACGGACGTTTCACCATTCGCGTCAAGACAAAAACGCTCGACGTGCGCGTTTCCACCATGCCGGTGCAGCAC
>DASVDI010000021.1:0-125116 GCA_036381175.1 Gammaproteobacteria bacterium | reverse complement strand
CGTTGCGGTGAACGGCGACTACTTTTCCGTTCTTCGATTGACGCCGGCGCTTGGCCGCTTGATCGGCCCGCAGGACGAACCGCGCGTCGGTGAAGGGCGCGTGGTCGTGCTCAGCCATGACTATTGGCAGAATCATTTCGGCGGTGATCGCGACGTGCTCGGCAGGACACTGACCGTCAATGGTCAGCCGCTCACAATCATTGGCGTCGCACCCGAAGGTTTCAGCGGCGCGAGCCTTGCGAGCCGTCCGCAGGTGTTCGTTCCGCTGACGATGCGCTGGCTGATGGAGCCGCAGGTTTCCGCGAGCGCCGATAATCGCCTGTCGTACTGGGTCTACCTGTTTGCGCGCCTTGCGCCGGGCGTGACCATGCAGCAGGCGGAACGGGCGATCAACGCGCCGTATCGCGCGATCATCAATACCGTCGAGGTGCCGCTGAACGCCGGCGGCTCCGAGCAGTATTTGGCGAACTTCAAGGAGAAATCGCTGGTGCTTGCGCCGGGTGCGCGCGGTCAGAGCCGCGCGCTGAATGACGCGCGCCTGCCGCTGACGTTGTTGCTTGCTGTCACCTTGCTGGTGCTGGCGATTGCCTGCGTCAACATCGCGAACCTTTTGCTGGCGCGCGGCGCGATGCGCGCTCGCGAGATGGCATTGCGTTCGGCGATCGGCGCGAGCCGCGCGCAACTCGTTGCGCAACTGCTGATCGAGGCGGGCATGCTGGGATTGCTCGGCTGCCTCGTGGCGCTGCCGGTCGCGATGGCGACGCTCAAGTTCATCAGCATCATCATGCCGCCTGACGCCGTTGCGAGCCTGGGAATGGAATTGAGCCCGGCGGCGATCCTGTTCGCCGTCGCGGCGTCGCTGGTCACCGTGTTTTTGTTCGGGCTTTTCCCGGCGCTGGCGGCGACGCGCGTGTCGCCGGGCGGCATGCTGAAGGAGCAATCCGGGCAGCAATCCGGCGGCCGCACCATGACGAATTTCCGCCGCGTGCTTGCGACCACGCAGATCACATTTTCGATGGTGCTGCTGGTGCTGGCCGGCCTGTTCGCGCAGAGCCTCGCCAACGTCGCACGCGTTGATCTCGGGCTTGAGACGGATTCCGTTGCGACGTTTTCAGTAGCGCCTGCATTGAATGGTTACGCGCCCGAACGTTCGAGCGAACTGTTCCGGCGCATCGAAGACGAACTCGCGGCGTTGCCGGGCGTGGTCAGCGTCGCGTCATCCATGGTGCCGGTCATCAGCGGCGACAGTTGGGGCGGCAATGTGTCCGTCCAGGGTTTCGAAGCGGCGCCGGATGCCGACACCAACGTGCAGTACAACAAGGTCAGCCCGCATTTTTTTCAGACACTGCAAATACCGCTCCTGTCAGGACGTGATTTCAGCGACGCCGATAGTGCCGGGCGTCCTGAAGTCGCGATCGTCAACCAGGCGTTCGCGGAGAAATTCAATCTCGGAAATGATGTTCCCGGCAAGCGCATGGCGTTTGGTGCGGGCGGCGAACTCGACATCGAGATCATCGGGCTTGTCGCGGACGCGAAGTACAGCGAGGTAAAGGAGGAAATCCCGCCGCAGGTTTTCCTCGCGCGTTACCAGGACGAGGAACTCGGCTACGCGAACTTCTATGTGCGCGGCACGCTCGCGCCGGAAGACATGCTGGCCTCGATGGCGCACGTCGTCGAAAAGCTCGCACCCGACCTGCCAGTCAATAACCTGTCGACGCTGCCGGATGTGATCAGCGAAAACACCTTCCTGGATCGCATGATCAGCATGTTGTCCGGTGGTTTCGCGCTGTTGGCAACGTTGCTCGCGGCGATAGGTCTTTATGGCTTGCTGTCTTATTCCGTCGCGCAGCGTACGCGCGAACTCGGCGTGCGACAGGCGCTGGGCGCAACGTCGTCCCAGTTGCGCGCGCTGGTGATGCGCCAGGTTGGCGGAATCGCCGTCATCGGTGGAGGACTTGGCCTGTTGCTCGCCGTACTGCTCGGCCGTACCGCCGAATCGGTGCTGTTCGGTGTTTCCGGCTGCGACCCGATCGTGCTCGCTGCGGCGACGCTGCTGCTCGGCATCGTTGTGACGGCCGCGGGATACCTGCCTGCACGCCGCGCTACGCGCGTCAATCCCATTGAAGCCTTGCGCTACGAATAGGAGGATACCTTGGAAAGCTTGTTGCTCGAACTGCGTCACGCCATTCGCCGGCTGTTCAGGAGTCCGGGTTTCACGATCGTTGTCGTGTTGACGCTCGCGCTCGGCATTGGCGCGGTGACGGCGATCTTCAGTGTCGTGAACGGCGTGTTGCTTCGCCCCTTGCCGTATCCGGAAGCGGCGCAGGTGATGCAACTCCATGAGCGCGACCAAGACGGCGATGCGATGCGTTGGGCAGCGCCCAACTTCATTGACGTACGCGAGCAAAGCAGAAGCTTCTCGGCGCTGGCGGCGTACACATCGTATTACATGACCGTCATCGGCAATGGCGACGCCGTGCGTGCAGAGGGAGCGCATGTTTCGAATGACTTCTTCGCCGTGCTGGGTGTGCATCCGGTTGTCGGACGCGACTTTCTTTCCACGGAGATGCGCAATGCCGAACACGTCGTCGTGATCAGTCACGGCTTGTGGCAGCGCGAATTCGCCGGGAAGGAGAGTGCGATCGGTGAGACGCTGACCATCGACAATGAACCACACACGATTGTCGGCGTGATGCCGGCGGGCATGGAATTTCCCGCAGCGGCGGAATACTGGATTCCCTATCAACCGTCCGCAACCGCGAGCCGAACCGCGCACAACTGGGATGTGATCGGCCGTCTCGCCGATGGCGTGAGCGAAATACAGGCGCAGCAGGAGTTGAACGCGCTCGCGTCCCGCTTGCAGGAACGTTACCGCGATGACACCGACATGACGGATGCATCGCTGATGTCCTTGCGCGAGGCGATTGTCGGTGATGTGAAACCGACATTGCTGATCCTGCTCGGTGCGGCGATGTGCCTGTTGCTCATTGCCTGCGCGAACGTGACCAACCTGCTGCTGGCGCGCGCGACGTCGCGCGAACGTGAACTGGCCATTCGTCTTGCACTGGGTGCGGGGCGACGGCAACTGGCGGGCCAGTTTCTTGTCGAGTCGCTGCTGCTCGCCGCCTCCGGTGGCGTATTGGGTGTCCTGTGTGCCGCGTGGATCGTGCAGGCGTTGATCGGGATCGCGCCTGAACACCTGCCGCGTCTTGCCGAGAGCGGCGTGAACGAAACCGTTTTGGTGTTCGCGCTTAGTATTTCGATGGCGGCCGCCATCGGTATCGGTCTTTTCACCGCGTGGCGCGCAACCGGAGCGGGCCTGCAGAATTCGCTTGCGGATAACCAGCGATCACGAACCGGCGGAACAGGCAGCCGCCGCGTGCGCGGCATTCTTGTTGTTGCGCAGATCGCATTGACGCTCGTGCTGCTGACTGGCGCCGGTTTGCTCGGGCGGAGTTTCATGCAACTGCTTGACGTCGATCCCGGCTATCGCACCTCGGATGCCGTGGTCATGGAAGTATTGCTTCCGCGGCCAGAGAATCCTGACGCTCGAAATCGTCTTGCTGCTTTCTACCGGAACCTGCTTGACCGCCTGGAATCGATTCCGGGCGTGGAAAGTGCGGGTGGCATCAACGCTTTTCCGTTGAGCGGCTATGGCGCCGGCGGAACATTCATTGTCCTGAGCCAGCCGGACGAGGTCGCGACTTTCGCGGATTGGGAGCGGATCGCCGACAACCCGTCGCGAACCGGTCATGCCCAGTACCGCGTTGCCAGCCGGGATTATTTTGACACGATGGAAATTCCGCTGGTGCGCGGGCGGCTGTTCAACGAAGGCGACACGCCGAATGCCTCGCACGTGGCCGTCATCAGCGAATCGCTCGCAAACAGGCAATGGCCGAATGAAAACCCCATTGGCAAATTGATTCACTTCGCCAACATGGACGGTGATCTTGCGCATCCGTTCACGGTTGCAGGCGTTGTAGCCGATGTTCGCGACACAAGCCTCGGCGACAAACCGCAGTCGTTGTTGTATGCCTGCACCTGCCAGCGATCCGCCGCGCTCGGCGGCAGGTTCACCGTTGCCATTCACGGCCAGCTTGCCGACAGCACGATCATCTCCATGGCGCGGCAAGTCGTACGGGATCTCGACCCAGGCGTGCCCGTCAGGTTCAGAACCCTGGAAGATGTCTTTTCCGTCTCGCTTTCCGACAAGCGTTTCAGCATGACGCTGCTCGGCGTGTTCGGCATCGCTGCGCTGCTGTTGGCGGCGATGGGAATCTACGGCGTGATCGCGTATCTCGTCGCGCAGCAGACCCGTGAGTTCGGTATTCGCATGGCGCTCGGCGCACAGGCCGGCACCGTGTTGCGGCTTGTATTGCGCCGGGGCGCAATGCTCGCACTGGCCGGTCTCAGCGCCGGGCTTGTCATTTCACTTGCGGCAACACGCGTTCTTTCGAGCCTGCTTTTCGATGTGAGTGCGACTGACCCTGTCGTATTCGCAGGCGTCGTGCTGCTGCTCGCAAGCGTCGCGCTCATCGCTTGTTACATCCCCGCACATCGCGCAACGAAAGTCGATCCGATGACGGCGCTGCGGGAAGAATAGAAAGGCGCAATGAACCTCACTGGGAAACTGATATGAAAAATACCATCGAAGTTTTGTCCACGGTTTCGCGCAATTTGCGTTCCGCGGGCCGTCAATACCTGCGCGAACCCATGATGAGTTCGATCGCGATTGCGTCACTCGCCGTGGCGCTCGGTGCGAGCACGTATCTGTTCGGTTTCGTGAATCTCCTGCTGCTCACGCCGCCTGCCGGTTTGCAACAACCCGAACGCCTCGTGGATGTCGGGCGAACGATGGAAGGTTTCGGTTTCGATACCTTGTCGTATCCAAACTACGAAGACCTGGCGGAAAACGCAAAATCCTTCCTGGAACTTTACGCATACACCTCGATGCCGGTAGGCCTTTACGAGGATGATGCGCCGGCACGCGCGCGACTCACGTTGGCGACGGGAAACTATTTCACAGCACTCGGCGTGACGCCGTTGCACGGACGGCTGTTGCAACCGGATGATGCGCATGCGGCGAACGTTGTTGTCGCGAGCCACGCCGCATTCAACAACTTGCTCGGCGGCGATACTCGGCGTATCGGCGAAACTGTCGAGATCAATGGCGCGTCGCTGGTATTGATCGGCGTGCTGCCGCCGTCGTTCCAGGGCTCGCGCATCGACGGCGCGGCGGATTTCTTTGCACCGCTGACGGCGGCGCCCGCGATCGGCAGGACGGGCAGCGACAATTTCGATCTGCGCTGGGCGAACTGGTTGCATGCCGGCGGACGGCTTGCACCGAACGCCTCGATTGACGAGGCCAATGCGGAACTCGCTTCGCTGTCTCGCGCACTGGAAGAGCAGTTTCCCGACAGCAACGAGAAAATGGCATTCACCGCCGTGCCGATGCGATTGCTGCCGGCACCGTTCCGCATGCCGTTGACGATTTTCACCGGCTTGCTGTTCGGGCTCATCGGCATGGTTCTTCTCGTCGCCGCCGGCAATGTTGCAGGGCTGCTGGTCGCGCGAGGCGAAGCGCGACGGCATGAAATCGCGATGCGCCACGTTCTCGGTGCGCGCGGTTCTGCCATCGTGTGGCAAATGATGACGGAAGTGTTTGCGCTGGCGGCCGTTGCCGCACTGCTCGGGCTTGTGCTCGCGCTGTGGCTGGACAATCTCGTCGCGCGCGTCGATCTGCCGATACCGATCGGCGTCGACTTGCAGGTGACGTTCGACTGGCGCGTGTTCGGGTTCGTGTTCGCGCTGTCCGTGCTCACCTCGTTTATTGCCGGCTTGCTGCCGGCCCTGCGCGTTTCTCGCCAGCAGCCGCAGAGCGTAATCGCGGGATCGGCGACGCAGATCGCTGGCAGCCGGAATCGTTTTCGCAATGTGATGGTCGCAGCACAAGTCGCGTTCACCTTGCTGTTGCTCGTGCTTGCCGGATTGTTCATCACGGCCTTGAACCGCGCGGGCGAGGTCGAACTCGGTTACAACATAGACAACATTCACGTCGCCGAACTCGATCTGCGTTCCGCCCGTTACGACAACGCAGAACGCCAGCGCATCGTGCAGCAGATCGTCGAACGCCTGGAGCAACAGGGGAATGTCGAGAACGCCGCTGCCGCTGCCGTGATTCCGCTGTACTTCAGCCGCATGGGCTTTGGCGGTTTCCTGCTTGATGACGGCGAGTCACTCGGTGCGGATGCGAATGTCGTGACGCCGGCGTTCTTCGACACGCTCAGGATTCCCGTGCGCGGGCGCGAGTTCAGCGACAAGGACATCGCGGGAGCCGAGCGCGTCACGATCATCAACGAAGTGCTTGCGCGCCAGCTTGAACCGGACGGCAACGTCATCGGCAAGAGCTACCGATTCGGCGATCCGGAAGATCCGTGGCTGTTGCGTGTCATCGGCGTGACGCCGGACGCGCGTTACAGCCGTCTCGACGATACGAACATTCCTTTCATGTATCTGCCCACGGCGCAGATAGAAATCGATGAGATGAATATTTTTGTGCGCTCCGCGGCATCCCCGCGCGAGATCACGCGCATGATCGGCGCCGCTGTGCGTGCTGCCGATCCACGACTCGCGGCACCGGATGTGAAATCGATGGATGACGTCGCGTCGTTTTCCTTGTTGCCACAACGGATCGCGGGCACAACCGCGGGAGTGCTCGGTGGCATCGGCGCCTTGCTCGCAGCGCTCGGACTTTACGGCTTGTTGTCCGCCCATGTGTTCAGTCGCACGCGCGAACTCGGCGTGCGGCTGACACTCGGTGCGAGTCCGCAGCGCCTGATGCGCGCGGTGTTGTGGCGAGGACTTCGATTGACCGTTGCGGGCTCGCTCATCGGCCTCGCCATCGCACTCCTGCTGGCGCGCGTGCTGGACGGATTCCTGTTCGGCCTTGATGCCTTCGACGCCATGGTGTTTGTGCTTGCGACCGGAATGCTGTTCGGCCTCGGCCTGCTTGCCTTGCTCGTGCCCGCACGGCGCGTGCTGGGCATTCAACCGCAGGAAGCGCTGCGGCACGACTGATTGGAGAGCGACATGTTTTCTGCAATGAAACGCTTGCTTCGGCATCCGGGTTATTTCGCAACGCTGGTGCTTGTCATGGCGACAGGACTTGGCGGCGCGCTGAGCCTTTACGGTATTTCGGATGCAGTTCTGTTCCGGCCGTTGAATGTCGAGAACGCGGAAACGCTGGTGCGCGTGTTCAGCAGTGACGAGACGCTAGCGAAACGCGACCCCTGGCCGCGGCCGGTAATCCGTGACTACCTCGGCAGCAATGAGGCCTTCGAAGACGTTGCGCATTACGCGGATTGGCCGCAAGTGAGCTATACGGCGCCGGGACAGGAGCCGATGACATTGAGAAGTGCGCTGGTCAGCGGAAATTTCTTCGACGTGGTCGGTGTACGTCCCGAACAGGGCCGCTTGTTGCAGCGAGCCGATGACGTCGAGGGAGCGGGTATTGTCGGTGTGCTCAGCTACGAGACCTGGGCATCGCGTTTCAATGCGAGGCCACAAATCATCGGCGAACCCATCACGCTCAACGATCAGCCGGTCACGATTGTCGGCATCGCGTCGCCCGGCTTCAGCGGTGTTTCAATGGCCCGTGCGCCGGATGTCTGGTTGCCGGTGAGCAGCGCGGTGCACATGGCCTTGCCCGGCATGCCGACGCGGGCATTTCTCGACAGCCCGAACATGGTCTGGCTGGACGCTGTCGCACGCCTTGCACCCGGCGTGACCCTGGAGCAGGCGCGCACGGCACTGGAAACCGCAAGGCTTGCACACGGTGATGGCGAAGCGGCGTGGCCACCGGCGCTCGCGTTTCATGCACGCGACGTCGCCATCGATCCGCGCGGCGAGCGCAACGTTGAAATCGTGTCATGGATACTGTTCGGCCTGGTGGCCGTGCTGCTGATTGTTGTCTGCGCGGATGCGGCTGGTCTCATGCTGGTGCGCGCGGAAGCCGCGCGCGCCGAAACCGGCGTGCGTCTTGGTCTCGGCGCAACCCGCGGTCGAATCGCCGCGGACATGCTCCGTGAGTCGCTGGTCATCGTGCTTTGCGCGGGCGCGTTCGCGCTGCTTTTTGCATTGCTGTTGTCAGGCTGGCTGCAGCGGAACATCGGCGCCGAACTGGCGTTGCCGGATGAGCGTGGCGCCTTGATCTTCAATGTTCGCGTGCTCGCGGGTTTCGCGGGCATGCTGCTGGTTGCGGCACTGTTGAGCACGTTCGCGCCGATCAGACGCATGGCGGCAACGCGTCTTGCCGACGTCTTGCGTGGTGCGAGGCACGGCGACGCGCGACGAGCGCTCAATGTTCACGACGGATTGATTGTCGTGCAGGTCGGTATTTCCGTGCTGCTGCTGACGGTGTCGATGATGTTTGTCGGCGCCCTGCGCGACACACTGGCGATTGATCCAGGTTTCGAAACCACGGATCGGGCCGTGGCCTGGATCAGGCCGGTCGCTTCATCCGATGGCGGGGAGGAGTACGGGAACGTGCTTGAGGTGCTGCGCAATGATCCTCGCGTTGATCACGCCGCACTCGCGTATTCCGTTCCGGTTTCGCCTTCCGGATGGCAGATCAGCGTGCAACCGCAAGGTTACACATCCACGCCGGATGAAAACATGCAGGTGGATGTGAACACGATCAGCGATGATTATTTCGAGACGATGGGAATACCTGTCTTGCGCGGGCACGATTTCAGGCCGACGCAGAAATCCGACGCGCCGTTGCAAGTCATCGTCAACGCGGCTTTTGTCGAACGCTACTGGCCGAAACGTGATGGCACAGGAATGTTACTGCATGATTTTCAAGGTTCGGGAGAGCCGGCGGAAGTGATTGCCGTTGTTGCGAACAGCAAGCAGAACAGCTTGCGGGAATTGCCACGTCCGATGATTTACCGGCCGTATCAAATCGCGCGGATGTCGATGGTTGGCGTCATCGTGAAGGCGCGCAGCGCCGTTGCTGGACAGAATGCGATTCGCGATGCGGTCGAAAAGTTGCCGGGGTTCAGCATCACCTTGACTCGGAGCCTGCAAGCGCACATCGACTCGCTGACACAGCGTGATCGTGCCATGACCTTGCTCGCCGTCGGCTCGGCGGTGTTCGCGACTTTGTTGTCGATTGTCGGCATGTACGGCGTTGCCGCTTACGCCGCACGACAGCGCCAGCGTGAAATTGGTATTCGTTACGCGCTGGGTGCGACGCGCCCGCAGGTCGCGCGGCAGTTTTTACGGCGTGGTGTGATCGTGGCATCGGGCGGCATAGTCGCCGGATCGTTGTTGACGGTTTTCGTGAGCCGCTATCTCGCCGGCGCGGTTGCGGGCGTCGATCAGGGCAACGCGCTCGCCATGCTTCTCGCCGGGCTGCTGTTCGCGGTTGTCGCGTTGTTCGCGAACCTTGTACCTGTGTGGCGCGCAGCGAACGTTGCGCCGATGGAAGTGTTGCGGGATGAATAGGATTTCCTGACGTGATCCTCGCGTTGAAACAACTGCTGCGTCGGCCGGTTTATTTCTTCGCGCTCGTGCTGGTCATGTCGACCGGCCTTGGCGGAGCGGTGAGCCTGTACGCAATTGCAGACGCTGTCCTGTTTCAGCCATTGCGCGTGCAGGACGCGGATGCGCTGATCCGTGTCTTTCAGACCGATGAATCGCGCACGGCGCGCAACGGCTGGTCGCTACCTCAGATAAAGGAGGATCTTCGGGACGTGGAGGCGTTCGCAGGAGTCGCGCATTTCTACGATCACGCGACCTACACGTGGTCTTCAGGCAGCGAAGTGCGCGAGACACTCGCTGGCGGTGTGGCAAGTGGAAATTTTTTCGAGCTGCTCGGCGTCAAGCCGTTTCTTGGCCGCCTGTTGCAACCGGCCGATGACATTCGCGGCGGTCCCGTGGTTGGCGTGTTGTCCTTCGAAGCGTGGCAATCGCGATTCGCTGCGAACCCGCAGATCATCGGCGAGCACGTCACGCTGAACGATCGCCTGGTGACGATTGTTGGCGTAACACCGCCGGGATTCAGTGGCGTGTCGTTGAGCCGTCGTCCCGATGTCTGGTTGCCGGTTTCCTCCGCGGCGGGAATGGCCATGGGCGCGTCCGACGAGAGCCGTTTTCTCGACGCACGAACCTTGCACTGGCTTGACGTTGTTGCGCGCCTGAAGCCAGGCATCACGGTCGAGCAGGCACGCCGTGCCATGGAAGCCGCGCAGGTTATCCCCGGGGAAAACGAAGTCTATCCGGCAGCCGCGCTCGCGATTCCCGCGCGCGAGGTGGCATTGAGCCGTTACGGCGAAGGCGACGCTGCACATCTTTCATGGTTGCTGCTCGGTCTTGTGGCCGTGCTGCTGATCATCGTTTGCGCAGATGTTGCAGGCCTCATGCTTGTGCGCGCTGAAACGCAACGCGCGGAAACCGGCCTGCGCATGAGTCTTGGTGCCAGTCGCGGACGCGTCGCGATGAATGTTCTGGGCGAAGCGTTCGTGATCAGTGTGCTTGCCGGTGCGGTTGGCTTGTTGTTTGCGCTGGCGATGTCGCGTGGATTGCAGCAGACGCTGGTCAGCGACCTTGTGCTGCAGAATGATTTCGGAATTATTCTCAACGCGCGCGTGCTGGCGGCATACGGAATCATGTTGTTCACGGTTTCGCTGCTCTCCGGCATCGCCCCGATGCGACGGCTGGTCGGAACCTCGCTGGTGAAAGTTCTTGCCGGTGCGCGCCAGGGTGAAAGACGGGCGGTGAACCTTCGCGAACTGCTGGTCGTAGTGCAGGCCGGTGTTTCCATGGTGTTGCTCACAACGGCGATCTCATTTGCCGGCGCGCTGCTGGATACGTTGAAAGTCGATCCTGGTTTCGCGATCAAGAATCGCGCGGCCGCGCTCGTCAGCACCGGCTCCACCATGGAGGATTCACTCGCCGTCTACCGCAAGGTATTGCGAAATCTGCGTGCAGATGGTCGCGTCGTGAGTGTCGCGCTGGCGCAGACTGTGCCGGTCAGTCAATCGGGATTTCGCATCGGCGGACTTGCGCCTCAAGGTTACATTCCCGCTGCGGACGAAAACATCGTGATCGACGTGAACAGCGTGAGCGAGGATTATTTTCGTACGCTTGGAATCGAGCTGCTCAGCGGCCGGGATTTCGATGCCCGTGATTTCAGCGAGGATGGTGATGGCCTCACGACGGCAAACGTCATCGTCAATCGCGCGTTCGTCGATACGTACTGGCCCGAGCGGCCGGCGCTCGGGCTCACTATTGGTGGCACTGGCGGGGTAGGGACCCGGCTGACCGTTGTCGGCGTCGTCGGGAACAACAAGCAGCGATCTTTGCGCGAACCACCGCTTCCCATTATCTATGCTCCTTTTACGCAGTTGCTGACAAGAGAGATGAACGTTGTTGTGCATGCCACAAGTTCCGAGATCGCCTTGCAAGCCATACGCGATGCAGTGCGAGGAACCGGTGCCGGACTTTCATCCGGAACCGGCATGAGCCTGCGCGAACGACTGGATGTTTTCATGGCACCCGATCGTGCCTTGACCTTGCTTGCCGTGGGCGCCGCGGTGTTCGCGACGCTGCTCTCGGTTGTCGGCATGTACGGCGTCGCCGCTTACGCCGCACGTCAACGCCAGCGTGAAATCGGCATTCGTTACGCGCTTGGCGCGACGCGCCCGCAAATTACGCAGCAGTTCTTGCACCGCGGAGTGATTGTCGCAGTTTGCGGCATCGGCGCGGGATCGCTGCTGACGGCATTTGCGAGCCGCTATCTCGCCGGCACCATCGCGGGCGTTGAACAAAGCGATGTGTTGGCCGCGCTTCTTGCGGGACTGTTGTTTGCGGTTGTCGCGTTGCTCGCAAACCTTGTGCCTGTGTGGCGCGCGGCGGATGTCGCGCCAATGAGCGTATTACGGGATGAATAATCACTTCCGGGGGAAGGAAAAATGTTGAAACTGACAAACGTTGAAAAAAGTGTGCCGTTCGAAGGCGGCCGGTTATGGCTGCTGCGGCAGATCAATCTCGAGATTGCTGCGGGCGATTTCGTGAGCATCACAGGACCGTCGGGTTCCGGCAAGACGACACTTTTGAACATTCTCGGGCTCATGGATTCGGACTGGGCCGGCGAGTACGAACTGGCCGGTGAGAAAATTCATGCGATCGCGGACAAGCGGCGCGCGGCACTTGCGCGTGAACACGTCGGGTTCATTTTCCAGCATTACCATCTGCTGGATGATCTGAGCGTTTACGAAAATCTTGAGTTGCCGCTCACGTATCGCGATATCGGTCGCGCGGAACGCCAGTCGAAGGTCGCGGACATTCTCGATCGCTTCGGCATCGTCGGAAAGAAGGACCTGTTCCCGTCGCAATTGTCGGGCGGGCAGCAGCAACTCGTGGCCGTCGGCCGCGCGCTCATCACGCAGCCGTCGGTGATCCTTGCCGACGAACCGACCGGCGCGCTGCATTCCTCGCAGGGACGCACGATCATGGAATTGTTGCGGGAACTGAACGAAGATGGCGCGACCATCGTGCAGGTGACCCATAATCCGGACAATGCCGCCTACGGACGCCGTATCATCACGCTGCAGGATGGCTGGATGCAGGATGAAGGCGCAGCCGATGACAACCACAAAACGGGAACCTGATGTGACCAGGAAATGGACCCTATAAATAATGAGTAGTGATTCCGTCCCAAAACCGCGCCTGCTGATCGCGGACGACCAGCCGGATGTGCGCCAGGCGCTCGGCATGCTGTTTCGTTCCGAAGGTTACGCCGTGGAACTTGTCGCATCGCCGGATGCGGTCGAAAGCGCCGTGCGGACATCGGAGTTCGACGCCGTGCTCGCGGACCTCAACTACAGCCGCGACACGACCTCTGGCGCGGAAGGGCTCGAACTCATTCGGCGGCTCGCGGCGATGCAGCCGGAGTTGCCGGTCATCGTCATGACGGCGTGGGGCACGATCGAGCTCGCCGTGGAAGCGATGCGCCTTGGCGCGCGCAACTTCGTGGAGAAGCCATGGGACAACGCCAAGCTGACATCGCTGGTTCGAAACCAGGTGGAACTTTGCCGCGCGCTCCGGCGCAGCGCGCGCCTGGAAGCGGAAAACGCCTTGCTGCGCGGCGAGAGCGTGGAAGAGTTCGTTGCGGCATCGGCGGCGATGCGTCCCGTCGTGGACATGATCCGCAAGATCGCGCCCTCGGATGCGAACGTGCTGATCACCGGCGAGCCGGGCACGGGGAAAAGTTTGCTGGCGCGCCTGATCCACGAGAATTCCGCGCGTGCAAAAGGCGCGTTCGTTGCCGTGAACATGGGCGGCATTCCGGAGACGATGTTCGAAAGTGAAATGTTCGGCCATGTGCGCGGTGCGTTCACCGATGCAAAATCCGATCGCACCGGCCGTTTCGAGCTGGCCGACAACGGCAGCCTGTTTCTCGACGAGATCGGCAACATTCCGTTCGCACAGCAGGCCAAGTTGCTGCGCGTGCTGGAAGACGGGCAATTCGAGCGCATTGGTTCGTCGCGCACGCAGCGTGCGGATGTGCGCGTAATCTCGGCAACGAATGCGGATCTTCGCGCCGCAATCGAGGCGGGCGAGTTCCGCAAGGACCTGTTGTTTCGCCTGAACACGGTCGAGATCCGCATTCCCGCATTACGCGAACGGCGCGATGACATCCTGCCGCTGGCACAACTGCAACTCGACAAGCTGAAACGAAAATACAAATGCGCCATCGCGGGCTTCGAACCCGACGCTGCCGAATGGCTGCGTTCGTATGCCTGGCCCGGCAACGTCCGCGAACTCAGCCACGTGATCGAGCGTGCGGTGTTGTTGTGCGAAAGCCCGAAGTTGCGTTTGCCCGACGTCGCAACGCTGCTGACGCAAAACGCGCCCGGCGACAACAAACCCGCGCAAGGCGTGCCGACGCTGGAAGAAGCGGAACAGGAACTGATGCGCCGCGCGCTCGCGCATTGTGACGGCAACGTGATCGAAGCGGCCGATCTCCTCGGCATCAGCCGTAGCGCAATGTACCGGCGCATTGAAAAATACTCCCTGTAGCCAGCAGGTCGTGCTCACGCAACTTGCACTTTTTTGCACGTTTCCATGAGGGCCATTTATGCAGCCCCATTTTCCCCGCAAGCGCCGCCTGACCTTCGAAAGCCGCACGCTGGCATTCAGCCTGCTGGCCGGTTTGCCCGCGTTGATCGCCGTGGCAATCCTGCTGTGGCGCACTGATATCTCGCTGTTTTCCGCCTTGCTGTTGCTCGCCGTGCTCGTGATCTCCTGGCTGGCGTTCGCATTTTCCGCGCGCAATGATGTCGTGTTTCATCTCAACACGCTCGCCAATCTTCTCGAAGCCTTGCGCGAAGGTGATTACTCCTTGCGCGGCCGGCGTTCACGCGACCGCGATGCATTAGGTGGCGTGTTCCTCGAAGTGAACCAGCTCGGTGAAACGCTTCGAAGGCAGCGCTTCGAGGCGCGCGAGGCGAGCACACTGCTGAACAAGATCATCGGCGAGATCGATATCGCCGTGCTCGCCTTCGATGGTGCGCGCTACGTGATTCTCGCGAACCCCGCCGCGGAACGGCTGTTTCGCATGCGTGATCTTTCGGGACGTTCGGCAGATGCGCTCGGCGTCACCGATCTGCTTGAACATCGCAGCCGGCGCATCGAGGCACGCGAGTTTCCGAGCGGCGGCGGTCGCTGGGATGTCTGGACAGGATCGTTCCGCGAATCCGGCTTGCCACATCACCTGCTGGTGATCTCGAACCTGAGCCGCGCACTGCGCGAAGAAGAACGCAAGGCGTGGCGGCGGCTGGTGCGCGTCATGGGGCATGAGCTGAACAACAGTCTCGCGCCGATCAAGTCGATGGCGGCGCTGTTGCATGAACGCTCATTGAGGGAACTGGAACCGGGCGAATTGAAAACCGATCTTGTCGAAAGTCTTGATGTCATCGGCCAGCGCGCCGAATCGCTGAACCGTTTCATGTCCGCCTATGCGAAACTCGCGAAGCTGCCTGCACCGCGACGCGAACGCGTCGGATTGCGCAAGCTGGTTGAAAATGTTGCGGCGATGGATGGTGCGGGGCACATCAGGATCGAAGGCGAGGACGTTACGGTGTCCGTTGATCCGGACCAGCTTTCACAATTGCTGATCAATATCGTGCGGAACGCGCGTGATGCGGCGGGCGCGGATGGCGACATTCGGGTTTGCTGGGAGCGGCGCGAGGGATTGCTC
This sequence comes from Gammaproteobacteria bacterium, assembly GCA_036381175.1. Classification (GTDB taxonomy): domain Bacteria; phylum Pseudomonadota; class Gammaproteobacteria; order Natronospirales; family JAJUFS01; genus JAJUFS01. The sequence continues at coordinate 109,851 of DASVDI010000021.1, read as the reverse complement.
TATCTCGATGTGCTCGACAACGGACCCGGAATTTCCGGCACGGAAAATCTCTTCGTGCCGTTCTTCACGACCAAGCCGCACGGCTCCGGTATCGGTTTGGCGCTGTCACGACAGATCGCCGAGGCACATGACGGTTCGCTGGGATTGTCGAATCGCGAGGAAGGGCAGGGTTGTCGTGCGCGGTTGATTCTGCCGATGGGCTGATTGAAAAGGGCAACAGACAGGATTTACAGGATTGAAGATGGATTGACAGGATCAAGGCAAATAAAAAAATAATCCTGTGAATTCTGGAAAATCCTGTTAATCCTGTCCATTGCCTTTCGGGAGCCGGACCATTCTCGTTTTGCTCAGCCGATCATGCAGCGTCAATTCATCACGATCGAACAGCATCCACAACCAGCCCGCGCCCAGCAGCAACCACGACAGCACGCCTGCGAACATTCTCACCGCCGCCTGTCCTAAGTTGATCCGCCCGCCATTCTCGTTGACAACTTTCCAGCGCCAGGCGCGCATGCCCAGCGTCTGGCCGGTCTTGTGCCACAGCCCGCCAAGATAGAGAAAGCTGACGAAAAGAATGTAGAGATCGAACGGCAGGTTCCACGGTAGCGGCGGGTTGATCGCGCCGTGCGTGAACGGCATCAGGAGCAGCGTCGCGAATATCCACAGCGCCACCAGGATCATGCCGTCGTAAACGGCAGCAGCCAGCCGGGTGAAAAGCGTCTTGATTCGCTGCATGCGGATTCTCGGGATCGAAGGCGGGTTTGTCGCAAGCCTGGCGATAGTGGCGCTCCCTACGGGACTCGAACCCGTGTTTCAGCCTTGAGAGGGCCGCGTCCTGGACCACTAGACGAAGGGAGCTTGGTGATGCTGTCGCCTCGCCGCAAGAACGGCGAGCCGGTGCTATTATACGGGGCTTCTTCGACGCTCGAAAGCCATGCCCGGCGCAGGCGAGAGCCAGATCAAAAACAATAGCGATTGAATCAGTGCCCAAGGACTTGTCACAAACCAACCCGCAGAGCGATCCCGCCAGGCCGGCGACCATCATCCCGCGGCCGGATCATAACGTTTCCCGCCAGCAGATTTCTCCGAATGCACTGAAAGTGCTTTACCGGCTCAACAACGCGGGCTTCCAGGCTTACCTCGTTGGTGGTGGCGTGCGCGACCTGTTGCTGGGCCGCGAGCCGAAGGATTTCGACGTGGCGACGGACGCGCGGCCGGAAGAAATCCACGATCTTTTTCGCAACAGCCGTTTGATCGGACGCCGCTTTCGTCTCGTGCACGTGCGCTACGGCCGCGAAATCATCGAAGTCTCTACCTTCCGCGCCTTGCATGGCGAAGACGACGCGCATCCCGAACGTCACACCGACGACAGCGGCCGCATCCTGCGCGACAACGTGTTCGGCAGTCTTGCCGAGGACGCCTTTCGCCGCGATTTCACCGTGAATGCGCTGTACTACAACATCGCGGATTTTTCCGTCATCGATCATGTTGACGGCGTGCGCGACCTGCGCGACGGCCTGTTGCGACTGATCGGCGATCCGGATTTGCGATTCCGCGAGGACCCCGTTCGCATGCTGCGCGCGGTGCGTTTCGCCGCGAAGCTCGGTTTTCGCATCGAGCCGCGCACCGCGAAGTTCATCCCCGAGCTTTCGGACCTGTTGCGCGATATTCCGCCGGCGCGTTTGTTCGAGGAAGTGCTGAAACTGTTTCTCGGTGGTTATGCCGCGCAGACCTTCGAGGAACTGCTGCGCTACGATCTTTTCCGGCAATTGTTCCCGTTCACCGAAGAAGCCCTCGCGCACGAGGAAAATGCTTTCCCGCTGACGTTTGTCGCGCGTGCGCTGGAAAACACTGACAAGCGCATTGCCGAAGACCGTCCCGTCACGCCGTTTTTCCTGTTCGCCGTGCTGCTGTGGGAGCCGGTGCGCCGCCGCGCGGAAGTGCTGGAATCGCAGGGCATGAGTGCGTCTGATGCAATGCGCATTGCGGCTGATGAAGTCTGCGCGCGACAACTCGAGTTCGTTGCCTTGCCGCGCCGCTTCTCCACGCCGATGCGCGAAGTCTGGCAATTGCAGCCGCGCTTCGAGAACCGCAGCGGCAAGCGCGCGCTTCGCTTGCTCGGCCATCCGCGTTTTCGCGCGGCTTATGATTTTCTCGTGCTGCGCGCGGAAACCGGTGAAGCCGATCCGGATCTCGCGGCGCACTGGACGAAATTGCAGGAAGTCGACGCCGACGAGCAGCACACGATGCTGTCGCAGCCGGACGGGACGAAGGCGAAGCGCCGGCGCCGCGGTGGACGCCGGCGCAAGCCGGGCGGCGACGGCGGGGAATGACGTGACGGGCGAATCCGTGCGGGTTTTCCTCGGTCTTGGCAGCAATCTCGACGAACCGGCTCGCCAGCTCGATCTTGCGTTCGCGGCTCTTTCTGCGCTCGAAAATACCCGGCTCCTGGCACGCTCGCCGGTGTATCGCTCGCGACCAATGGGTCCGCAGGATCAGCCCGACTTTCTCAACGCCGTCGCGGAACTCGAAACCGGTCTCGCACCGGAAGACTTGCTCGACCGCCTGCAGGCGATCGAGCAGGCGCAGGGTCGCGTACGGGAGCGGCGCTGGGGGCCGCGCACGCTGGACATCGACATCCTGCTGTACGGCGATGAAAAAATTTCCACGTCCCGCCTTATCGTGCCGCATCCCGGCCTGCCGGAACGCGCCTTCGTTCTGTATCCTCTGGCGGAGCTGGCGCCCGAGCTGGTGATTCCCGGGCTCGGTACCGTTCACGCGCTTCGGCAGAACGTGGCCGGTGATGGAATCGAACGGTTATAGCAGGAACCGCAGCAGGAATGAACACGGAAAATCGACCGCGCTATCTCGTCGTGGAAGGCCCGATCGGCGTCGGCAAGACCAGCCTCGCGCGCCGGCTCGCCGCGCATTTCGATTCCGATCTCGTGCTCGAGCAGGCGGAGGAAAACCCGTTCCTTGAGCGCTTCTACCGCGATCCGAAACATTTCGCGCTGCCCGCGCAATTGTTTTTCCTGTTCCAGCGTGCGCGACAGATCCAGGCCATGCGCCAGGACGATCTGTTCGCGCCCGTGCGCGTTGCGGATTTTCTCCTGGAGAAGGACGCGCTGTTCGCGGAGCTCACGCTCGCGCCCGACGAACTCGCGCTGTACCGCCAGACCTACGATCATCTCGCCATCGACGCGCCGACGCCTGATCTTGTCGTCTACCTGCAGGCGCCTGCGGATGTGCTCATGCGACGCGTGCACAAGCGCGGCATCGGCTACGAGCAGGAAATCGAACCGTCGTACCTGGAAAAGCTCGCCGATGCGTACACGCGCTTCTTTCACAATTACAACGCATCGCCATTGCTGATCGTGAACGCGCGCGAGATCAATCCGGTCGATCGCGATGCGGATTTCCAGCAACTGTTGCGCGCGGTGGAAAGCGCGAAAAGCGGCCGGCATTATTTCAATCCCGTTCCCGATTTTGCCTGAAGGGAGCGAAGGAGCATCGATGTACACGCAACCGAAAAACACAACTGCCGGAAAACCTGTCACGGTTTCCACGCTCGCGAAAATGAAAGCGAACGGCGAGAAGTTCGCGGCGCTGACGGCGTACGACGCAAGTTTTGCTGCGATGCTGGATGCTGCCGGTGTTGATGTCGTGCTGGTCGGCGATTCGCTCGGCATGGTCGTGCAGGGCCATTCCACAACCGTGCCCGTGACGATGGATGACATGGTTTACCACGGCCGGATGGTCGCGCGTGGACTGCGCCGCGCGCTGTTCATGATCGACATGCCGTTCATGAGTTACGCGACACCGGATACCGCGCTCACAAATGCCGCGCGCCTGATGCAGGAAGCCGGCGCGCACATGGTGAAGCTGGAAGGCAACGCGAACCAGGCGGGCGTTGTCGAGCATCTGGCCGGCAACGACGTGCCGGTGTGTGCGCATCTCGGCTTGCGCCCGCAGTCCGTGCACAAGGTCGGTGGTTTCAAGGTGCAGGGCCGCGAGCAGAGTGCGGCACAACAGATGATCGCCGATGCGAAAACGCTCGCGAACGCGGGCGCGGACATCATCCTGCTTGAACTCGTGCCGAGTGCGCTGGCGAAGGAAATCACCGCGACAGTTTCGGTGCCGGTGATCGGCATCGGCGCGGGGCCCGATGTCGATGCGCAAGTTCTCGTGCTCTACGACATGCTCGACATCACGCCGGGACGACGACCGAAGTTCGCGAAGAATTACATGGCCGGTGCCGCGTCGCCGCTCGAGGCCGTGCAGAATTTTGTTGCCGAGGTGCGCGACGGAACGTATCCCGCGCCCGAACACTGTTTCGATTAAGGACTCTGTCCATGCATCTCGTACGCACCGCCGCTGAAATGCGCGGCATTGTTCATGACTGGCGCGTCGCGGATGGACGCATCGCGTTTGTGCCGACCATGGGCAATCTGCACGCCGGCCACCTTTCACTCGTCGAACACGCGCGTGAAAAAGCCGACCACGTTGTCGTCAGCGTGTTCGTGAATCCGACGCAGTTCGGTCCGAACGAAGATTTCGACCGTTACCCGCGCACCGAAAACGAAGACGCCGCGAAACTTGCAGCGGCGGGTGCGGAATTGTTGTTTCTCCCGAGCGTCGCAGAAATGTATCCGGGGGGTGCGGATCAGACGACATTCGTGGATGTGCCGGCCTCGCTCACGGAGCAACTTTGCGGCGCGCACCGGCCGGGACATTTTCGTGGCGTGGCGACCGTGGTCGCGAGGCTCTTCAATCTCGTGCAGCCCGATGTCGCGGTGTTCGGTGAAAAGGATTTCCAGCAGTTGATGGTGATCCGCCGCATGGTGCGCGATCTCGCGTTCCCGGTGGAAATCATCGGCGCGTCGACAACGCGTGAAGCCGACGGCCTCGCCATGAGTTCACGCAACCAGTACCTCTCGCCGGAGGAACGCCGAATCGCGCCGCGCCTGTACGAAACCTTGCAATCGCTTGCCCGCCGTCTGCGGCAAGGCGAGTCAGCGGATGCGCTTGAAGCCGAGGGCATGGAAAAATTGGCGAGTGCCGGATTCCGGCCCGAGTACGTTGCGATTCGCACTGCAGCGAACCTGGAAGCACGGCGTAACGGCGAGGAAACGGTCATTCTCGTCGCGGCCCACCTCGGCAAGACGCGTTTGATCGACAATTTGCGTATCACGCCTGAGTGAAAACGCGTATGGAACCGGCCGTTTTCGGCTGGCAACTTGAGGCGGGGAATTCGCCTCACGTAAAATACCCGTCCCATCCGGTCCGGCGGACGGGAGCACTGTTCCCGGACTGGTCTTGAAATCCTTACGAATCAAGGTATTGCAATGCACGTGACCCTGCTGAAATGCAAACTGCACCGTGCCTGCGTGACGCACGCGGAGCTGGATTATGAAGGCTCCTGCGCGATCGACATCAATCTCCTGGAGGCCGCCGGCATCCACGAGTACGAGCAGATCCAGATATACAACGTCACCAACGGCGAGCGCTTCACGACCTATGCCATCAAGGCCGAGCGCGGTTCGAAGGTCATTTCCGTCAACGGCGCCGCCGCCCACAAGGCGCGTCCGGGCGATCGTGTCATCATCTGCGCGTATGGTTCGATGCCCGAAGGCGAGGTGGCTGCGCACAAGCCGCGGCTGATTTATCTTGACGAACACAACACCATCACCGGTTCGCGTAACGCGATTCCGGTGCAGGCCGCTTGAAGACGGCGCACGACTGACGGAACATCAAAGCCGCTTCGGGTAACCGGAGCGGCTTTTTTACGAGCGACGGACAGAATCAACATTGCATGCGCCGATTTCTATCAGTCCCATTCAATGATCCTGTCTATTGTTCTTGCTTTCGGGGGATAGCGACATGGAATCGATAACTGCCAGCAAGGAATGGCAGCGGCTCGCCGAATTGCGGCGCGCCTGGCAGGACCGGCGAATCAGCGACGCCTTCGACAGTGATCCTTCCCGCGCGAAAACCTTGTCTGCCGAAGCCGGCGGCATCTTTCTCGATATTTCCCGCCAACGGCTTGATGGCGATGTTCTCGACGCCTTGTTCGCGCTGTCGCGTGCGCGCGATTTCAGCGGCGCGTTGACTGCTCTGTGGCGCGGCGAGTTTGTCAATCACACCGAGAAGCGTCCCGCCTTGCACATGGCCTTGCGCGGCGAGCCGGGCGACGGCATCGGCAGCGAGGAAACGGAGAAATTCGTTGTCGAGCAACGTGCGCGCATGCGCGCACTTGTCGAGCGCATCCGTTCCGGCAAGCGTTTCGATCATGTTATCCATGTCGGCATCGGCGGTTCGCATCTCGGTCCTGCGCTCGCACTCGATGTGCTCGATGGCGCAAACCCGGACAGCGATGGCCCGGACGTTCATTTTGTCAGCACGACCGATCCCGCGCCGCTTGTGCGCTTGATGAAAAAACTTCCGCGCGAGCGCACCCTGCTGACACTCGTCTCGAAATCCTTCACTACGGCTGAAACCACGCTCAACGGCGAAACGCTGATCGACTGGCTCGCCGACGGAAAGGAACGCGCGCAGGTTCTGCATGAACAGGTGATCGGCATTTCCGCGAATGTCGCCGCAATGAATGAGGCCGGCATCGCCGAGGAGAACCAGTTGTGCATGCCCGAATGGGCGGGCGGGCGTTACTCGCTGTGGTCGACGGTGGGTTTGCCGGTTGCGCTTCGTTTCGGCATGCCGGCGTTCGAGGAATTGCTGTCGGGGGCGCGCGCGATGGATCGTCACTTTCGAACCGCAAAACCGCATCAGAACCTGCCACTGCTGCTCGCACTTGTTGGCGTCTGGAACATCAATTTCCACGAGGCACCAACGCATGCCGTCATTCCGTATTCCGAAGCGCTCGCGAAACTGCCTGCCTACCTGCAGCAACTTGAAATGGAATCCAACGGCAAGCGCGTCGATCGCGCGGGAAAAACCGTGGACTATCGCACCGCGCCCATCATCTGGGGCGGCGTTGGCATGAATGGCCAGCACGCGTTCTTCCAGCAACTTCACCAGGGAACGGGTTGGGCACCACTGGATTTCATTCTCGTCGGCGGACCTGACCACGGTTTGAAGTCGCAGCGAGATTGCATGCTCGCGAACGGTCTTGCACAAGCGGAAGCGCTGATGCACGGCCGTGATGAAAGCGTCGCGCGCAATGAGGATGGTGACGATGAACTGTTGCCGTATCGCGCGTTTCCGGGGAACCGTCCCAGCACGACAATGCTTCTCGACGAACTCGATGCACGCCGCCTTGGTGCGCTGATTGCGATGTACGAGCACAAGGTGTTCGCGCAAAGCGTGATCTGGAATCTCAATCCGTTCGATCAGTTCGGTGTCGAACTCGGCAAGAAAATTGCGAAGCGCCTGGAACCGGCGGTGAGCGGCGGGAAAATGCCGGACGAACCGGATCCGGCAACGCGGGAACTTCTGTTGCGATTGAAAAGCAAAGGCAATGGACAGGATTAACAGGATTCAAAAAAGGATTTACAGGATTAGAGCGAAATATTTCAAAGACCAGAAAGTGCGCTCACGCGCCATTTGTTATTTATTCACGATAATTATTCTGCTGCTTTTGAATCCTGTTAATTCTGAGAAATCCTGTTAATCCTGTCTATTGCTCTTTTGATGTTTCTTCAACGCCCATTCGACATGTTCGCGCACGACGGCTGAAGGATGTTCGCAGCACGCCTCAAGTGCGCTGACAACTTCCGGTGTTGTCGTCGCATTACCAAGCGCGATCGCGATGTTTCTCAACCAGCGTTCATGACCGATGCGGCGAATGGCGCTTCCCGCGGTTTTCTCCAGGAATTCTTCCTCGCTCCACGCAAACAGTTCCACCAGTTCGGCCGCATCGAGATTTTCGCGTGGCGTGAAATCTTCCTGCGCACTGAATTGCGCGAACTTGTTCCAGGGACAGAACAGCTGACAGTCGTCGCAACCGTAGACGCGATTGCCCATCGCTTCACGGAATTCCTCCGGAATCGATCCGGCGTGTTCAATGGTGAGGTAGGAAATGCAGCGTCGCGCGTCGAGCTGGTAAGGACCGGTAATGGCTTTCGTCGGACAGACGTCGATGCATTTCGTGCAGGAACCGCAATGCTCGATTTCCGGTTCGTCTTCGGGCAATTCGATGTCGACGTAAAGCTCGCCGAGAAAAAACCACGAGCCCGCATTCCGGTTGATGAGATTGGTGTGCTTGCCGATCCAGCCGAGACCGGCATTTTGCGCGAGCGGCTTTTCCATGACAGGTGCGCTGTCGACGAAGGCGCGGTAACCGAACGGGCCGATGGCATCGGCGATCTTGTCGACAAGTTTCTGCAAGCGATTGCGCATGAGCTTGTGGTAGTCGCGCCCGAGTGCGTAACGCGACACGTAAGCGCGGCTTTCGTGATCAAGCAGTTCGCGCGGATCAGTTTTTTCTTCCGGCAGATAATCCATGCGAACGGAAATCACGGTGACGGTTCCCGGCACGAGTTCCGCGGGACGCGTGCGCTTGCGACCGTGACGCCCCATCCATTCCATGTCGCCCTGTTTGCCGGCGTCAAGCCAGGCATCCAGGCGCGCCTCGGCGTCGTGCAACGCGCGGCGCGTGAAGCCGGTTTGCTGGAAGCCGAGTTCGCCCGCCCATAGCCGAATGTCGGCAGCCAGTTTCTGCGCGTCGATTGCAGCGTCTGTTTTTCGGGCGCGTTCGGCCATGCAACAAGAGCTCGGTTAGAATGCGGGAATGTCTTTGCCTCACGCATTGTATCGCGCCGCCGATGTTCGCGAGCTGGATCGCCGTGCCATCGCGGGCGGCATTGCCGCCGGTGAGCTCATGCACCGCGCCGGAGCCGCGCTGTTCGCGACATTGCGCGAGCGTTTTCCGTCAGCAGGGCACGTACTGGTGCTGTGCGGAGGCGGCAACAATGGCGGTGACGGCTACGTGCTCGCGCGGCTTGCGCGCGAAGCCAGTCTCGATGTCGTGCTTTGCGCGCTCTCACATCCCGCGGCGTTGAAAGGCGCAGCTCGCGATGCGCATCATGAATGGATCGCGGCCGGCGGCGCGTGCACGGATTTCACTGACGATGTTCTGCGCGAGAGCGATGTCGTGATCGACGCCTTGTTGGGCACCGGCCTCGATCGCGCGGTCGAAGGCCGTTTTGCGGATGTCATTCGCGCGGTGAACGCCGCGATCAAGCCCGTGATATCCGCCGACATTCCGTCGGGCCTGCACGTCGACACCGGCACTGCGCTCGGCGTCGCGATGCGCGCGACGATCACGGTTTCCTTCATTGGTCTCAAGGCGGGGCTTTTCACGGGTCGCGGTCCGGCGTTCACGGGCGAAGTGCAATTCGCCGGTCTCGGTGTGCCAGCCGGCATTTACCGCGACATCCCGCCGCTCGCGGAGCGGCTTGATGTGGGCCTGCTGGATGGCTGGCTGCCGCCGCGCGAGCGTGACGCGCACAAGGGAGACTATGGGAATGTTGTCGTCCTCGGTGGCGGGCACGGCATGCCGGGCGCGGCCCGGATGACAGGCGAAGCGGCATTGCGCGCAGGTTCCGGCAAGGTGAGCGTGCTGGCGTGGCCGGGAAATATCGCGGCGATTGCCGGAGCGCGGCCTGAACTGATGTGCGAAGGCGTGGAATCCGGCGAGGAGTGCGAATCATGGCTTCGCCTTGCGGACGTGCTCGCGATCGGACCGGGACTTGGACAGGACACCTGGTCAGAGAATCTCTGGAATCACCTTCGCCACCGTGACAATGCGAACCTGCCGCGCGTGATCGACGCGGACGGACTCAACTGGCTCGCGCGGCATCCGCTGCCATCGACCGCGAACGACATCATCACCCCGCATCCCGGCGAGGCGGCGCGCCTGCTGGATTGCCCGGTTGCGCGCGTTGAGGCGGACCGGTTTTCAGCGGTGCGATGGCTTGCGGAGAAGTTCGGTGCGGTCGCCGTGCTTAAAGGCGCCGGCACGCTGGTCGCGGCGCCCGACGGGCGGGTCAGGCTTTGCGACGCGGGCAATCCCGGCATGGCGTCCGCGGGCATGGGCGATGTGCTGACCGGCGTGATCGCGGCGCTTCGCGCGCAAGGCCTCGCCGCCTTCGATGCCGCCTGTTCCGGTGTGCTTGTCCATGGCGTTGCGGGTGATCGTGCCGCGAGGCGAGGTGAACGCGGTTTGCTGGCGAGCGACGTGCTCAACGAAATCCGCAGCGTGGTGAATCCGGGGACAGAACGAACATGAACGAATCCCTCATCCAGGTTTCCGACGAGGCCGCCATGCTCACCCTGGGCCGGCGGCTCGGCGCTGCGGCGAAGACAACGCCGCTCACGGTCTGGCTGGAAGGCGGTCTCGGTGCGGGCAAGACTACGCTGACGCGCGGCTGGCTGGCGGGCATGGGTCACGCAGGCCGCGTGAAAAGCCCGACCTACACCTTGCTTGAGCCTTACACCTTGCCGGGCGGCGCGGAACTTGCGCACCTCGATCTGTATCGCCTCGCCGACCCGGAAGAACTGGAATTCCTCGGCCTGCGGGAACTGGCGGGTTCCGGCCGCTGGATTTTGATCGAGTGGCCGGAAAAAGGCGCAGGACACCTGCCGGCACCCGATGCCGTAGTCCACATCACCTTCGCGGCAGGCGGTGGCAGGGAGGTGAAAATAACCAGGAATACTGATGCCGCAGTGCGGGCCTTCGCGTTAATTTAACGTCCACACCTGAATGATCTACTCGAATAATCGTCGCTTTCTTACTGAATTAATTAACAAAATTCCTTGAATTCTGCTCCTGCTGAAGTACTATTTGGAGCACACAGGGGAAACCGCCTACGAAAAAATGCGCAAGTTACTGATTTCATTAGCGCTGCTTTCCTTTTCCACGGCCGCGAACGCCGGATCGGTCACCGTGGAAGGCGTGCGCGTCTGGGAAGGCCCCGACGAAACACGGGTCGTTTTCGATTTGTCCGCGCCCGTGGATCACACCGTTTTTTCCCTCGAGAACCCTGACCGCATCGTCGTCGACCTCGGCAACGCCACGCTTGACGCGTCCGTTGACATCCCGTCCGTCGGCGGACGCATCGCGCAGATTCGTCACGCGCCGCGCGACAAGACCGACCTGCGCGTGGTTTTCGATCTCACCGAAAAGCTCAAGCCGAAAAGTTTCATGGTGAAACCGAACGGCGAGTACGGCCACCGGCTGGTGCTGGACCTGGAAACCGCCGCACCGCGCACCGAGCCGAAGCCGGTCAAGCGTGTGACACCAACCGGACGTGACCTACTGATTGCCATCGACGCCGGCCATGGCGGCGAGGATCCAGGTGCGCTCGGCTACGCCGGCACGCGCGAGAAGGATGTCGTCCTCCAGATCGCCCGTGAGCTCGAGAAAAAGATCAACGCCGAGCCCGGCATGCGCGCCGTCATGATTCGCGATGGCGACTATTACGTGGAGAATGCCGATCGCCGCCGGAAAGCCCGCGAGGTCGGCGCCGACATGTTCATTTCCATTCACGCCGATGCTTTCCATTCGCCACAGCCCAGCGGCGCGTCGGTTTACGTGGTTTCCGAGCGCGGCGCGTCCAGCCAGGCGGCGCGCATGCTGGCGGAGCGCGAGAACGCATCGGACCTGGTCGGCGGCGTGTCGCTGTCGGACAAGGGCGATTTGCTCGCCTCGGTACTGATGGATTTGAGCAAGACCGCGACGCTTTCGGCGAGCCTGAACGTCGGCCGGCACGTGTTGAATGCTCTTGATCGCGTGACGGAAGTGCACCAGGAAAGGGTCCAGCAGGCAGGGTTCATCGTGCTGAAGGCGCCGGACGTGCCGTCGATTCTCGTCGAGACCGGCTTCATCTCGAATCGCGCCGAAGAGCGCAAGCTGCGGGACCGCGACTATCAGCGCCGCCTGGCGGAATCCATCGTGAAAGGCGTGCATGAGTATTTCTACAGCAACCCGCCGCCGGGAACGCTGATCGCGGCCTGGCAGGGACGCGGCGACGCCGAACCGCGCCAGCACGCCGTAAGCAGCGGTGAAACGTTGTCGGGCATTGCACGGCGCTACAACGTCAGCCTGCAGACCTTGCGGCGCGTGAACGGCAAGTCCGACGACACGCTGCTGGTGGGCGAGAAGCTGGTCATTCCGATCGGTTCGTAGAAAATTCCCCTGCTTTGCTGCGCACAGCGGCCCCCCTTTTTCAAAGGTGGCGAACTTCTCCGCCACGCAGCTTTCGTGCCTCAGGCGGGTTTCGCAAAGATCTGCGTTGGATTCGCGGCACGCTCCCGTTACCCTTGGCAGCCCGTTTTCCAGCACGTGCCGAATATGCCCATCCGCGAACTTCCCGCCCAGCTCGTCAACCAGATCGCCGCCGGTGAAGTGGTCGAGCGGCCTGCATCCGTCGTCAAGGAATTGCTGGAAAACGCGCTGGATGCGGGCGCGTCGCGTATCCAGGTCGACATCGAAGACGGCGGCCTGCGCCTGATCCGCATCCGCGACAACGGCCAGGGCATTCCGCGCGAGGAATTGCCGCTTGCGGTTGCGCGGCATGCCACCAGCAAGATCGCCTCGCTGGACGATCTCGAACACGTCGCCTCACTGGGTTTTCGCGGCGAGGCCTTGCCGAGCATCGGCTCGGTGGCGCGGATCGCCATAACATCGCGCACCGCGAACGACAGCGAGGCCACGCGCATCGAAGGCGATGGAAGCGGAAATTATTCGCCTCCCGCACCGGCACCGCACCCGCAGGGCACGACGGTTGAAGTCCGCGATCTCTTTTTCAACACGCCCGCGCGGCGCAAATTCATGCGCACGGAGAAAACCGAGTTCGGCCACGTGCAGCAGGTGGTCGAGCGCATTGCCTTGAGCCGCTTCGGCCTCGATCTGCAACTCACGCACAACGGCAAGGCCGTGCTGAATCTCAACGCCGCGCGCGATGCCGCCGGGGAAGACCGGCGCATCGCTGGCGTCTGCGGTCCGGGTTTCATCGAAAACTGCCTTCGCATCGAACATGAAGCAGCCGGCCTGAAACTGTTCGGCTGGGTCGGGTTGCCGGCGTTTTCACGCAGCCAGGCGGATTTGCAGCATTTCTTTGTCAACGGCCGGATGGTGCGCGACAAAGTCATTGCGCATGCGGTGCGCCAGGCGTTTCAGGATGTGCTGTTCCACGGCCGGCATCCGGCATTCGTGCTGTTTCTCGAAATGGATCCGGCGGGCGTGGATGTGAACGCGCACCCCGCGAAACACGAAGTGCGTTTTCGTAACAGCCGTCACGTGCATGATTTTCTTTATCGCTCCTTGCACGACGTGCTCGCGCGGACGAAGCCGGGTGCGAACATTGCGACATCGGAAAACGTGGTGGCGGGCATGGGGCCGGCTTCGCGCGCGGTGCAGAACCTGCATTCCGGTTCACGCCCCGCAATGGCGGAGGCTATTTCCGCGCAAGCGCAGTTGTATTCCTTTGAACAACCGGAAATCACGGTTGGTGGTGTACGCGAAAGCGCGCCGCAAGAATCCGCCGCGCCTCCGACCGGATACGCAATGGGCTATGCGCTCGCGCAGCTGCATGGCATTTACATTCTCGCCGCGACCGACAACGGTCTTGTCGTTGTCGACATGCACGCGGCGCACGAACGCATCACCTACGAACGTTTCAAGGAGCAACTCGCGGCCGGGCAGGTGCCGGTGCAGCCGATGCTGGTTCCGGAACGGATCGGCGTCAGCCGGCGTGAAGCGGATCTTGCCGAAGAACATGCGGCTCGCCTTTCGGCCGCCGGTTTCGAACTTGAGCGCCGCGGTCCGGACATGATTGTCTTGCGCGCCGTGCCCGCAGCGCTGAAGGATCACGATCTCGTGAAGCTGACCCGCGATGTGCTCGCGGATATTGCCGAGCACGGTGAAAGCCGCCGCATCGAACGCGCCATCGATTTCGCCTTGGCAACGACCGCTTGCCATACGTCCATGCGCGCGCATCGCCGGCTCACCATTCCTGAAATGAACGCGCTCCTGCGCGACATGGAACGCACGCCGCGCGCCGACCAGTGCAACCATGGCCGGCCCACGTGGTTTCGCCTGACGATGGAGCAACTTGACCGCATGTTCCTGCGCGGCCAGTAAAACCTGTTTTCAGAATCGAATTTGCCGGACTGATCCTGCGTTGCGGCCGCGTCTCGGGTTGTCATTTACTTGCGTGTAAACTCCGCCCCTCGAGGCGACCGCGCCTTGGCTGAGCCTCGGCAGCTTCGATTCTGAAAACAGGTTTTTATGCCTTGAACGAGCAGCTCGTTAAACCGCCCGCTATCTTCCTCATGGGTCCGACTGCATCCGGCAAGACGGGTGCTGCGATCGCGCTGGCCGAGCGCCTGCCGGTGCAACTCGTCAGTGCCGATTCCGCGCAGATTTACCGTGGCATGGATATCGGCACGGCGAAACCGGATCGCGAAACGCGCCAACGTTACCCGCATCGCCTGATGGACATCCTGGATCCGGCTGAACGATATTCGGCGGCACGGTTTCGTGAAGACGCGCTCCGCGAAATGCATGAAATTACGGCAAGCGGCCAGGTGCCGTTGCTGGTCGGCGGCACGGGCCTGTATTTCCGTGCTCTGGAGCGCGGACTTGCAGATATGCCGGCGGCGGATCCGGAAATCCGCGCCGGCATTGACGCCGAAGCGGCGCAAGCGGGCTGGCCGGCAATGCACGCCAGGCTTGCCGAAGTCGATCCGGAAGCGGCGGCGCGCATCGGTCCGAACGACCCGCAGCGCATCCAGCGCGCGCTGGAGATCTTCCGGCTCACCGGCGAGCCGATGAGCGCGCATTGGCAAGCGGAGCAGGAAAAGGCCGGCAAGACCGGGGAATTCCCCTCGCAATTTCCCTGGCGGATATTGAAAATCGGGATTGCGCCCAAAGATCGTGCCGAATTGCACCGGCGTATCGAAGCGCGCTTCAAGGCGATGATGGCCGCGGGGTTTCTCGAGGAAGTACGCGCGTTGAAAGCACGCGGTGATCTTGAGCCGGACATGCCCAGCATGCGCGCGGTGGGTTACCGGCAGCTCCTTGAGCATCTTGCCGGGACCTGCGATCTCGATGAGGCGGTCCGCCGCGGCATCGTTGCTTCGCGCCGCTACGCGAAACGGCAGATGACCTGGTTTCGTGGCGAGTCCGAATTGCGCTGGGTGGACGACGAAACAGGCCTTTTCGCGCTGGTTTCAGCCTTTCTGGCGGGGCGGGCGGAGGTATAGCGCTCAAAACCGCTGTGTTAGAATCTTTCTACTGAATGGGGGAGTTGGGGAAAAATGCATAACACCGCTCTCCATTCCTTATAACAACAAGGAGACGCGTCATGTCCAAAGGGCAGTCCCTGCAGGAACCGTTTCTGAATGCGCTGCGTCGCGAAAAAGTGCCGGTTTCGATTTACCTCGTCAACGGCATCAAGCTTCAGGGTCAGATCGAGTCCTTCGACCAGTTTGTCGTGCTGTTGAAAAACAGCGTCAGCCAGATGGTTTACAAGCATGCGATTTCCACCGTCGTGCCTGCGCGCGCGGTCCGCATGGCGCTGGATGACAGCGGCAAGCTGGAAGCCGAGGTCAATTAAATCGTTTTCATGAGGTGGCGCGTTGTTTGATCGTCCACGGAGCGGGGAACGCGCCGTCCTCGTACACCTCGATTTCAACAGTGTGCACGACGCCGATGCGCTGGATGAATTGCGCGAGCTCGCGCTGTCCGCCGGCGCGGACCCCTTGGCGGTCGTCACGGGTTCGCGCTACGCGCCCGACCCGAAATATTTCGCGGGCAGCGGCAAGGCGGAGGAAATCCGCGATGTCGTCGCAGCAGAAAAAGCAGACATCGTCATCTTCAACCACGCGCTGTCACCCAGCCAGGAACGCAACCTGGAAAAACTCTTCCAGTGCCGCGTGCTGGACCGCACCGGCCTGATTCTCGATATTTTCGCGCAGCGCGCGCAGACCCACGAAGGCAAGCTGCAAGTCGAACTTGCGCAACTCAGGCACCTTTCCACGCGCCTCGTGCGCGGCTGGACACACCTTGAACGCCAGAAAGGCGGCATCGGCCTGCGCGGCCCGGGCGAAACCCAGCTTGAAACCGACCGCCGCCTGATCGGCAAGCGCATTCGCGCGTTGACCGAACGGCTGGAAAAAGTGCGCGGCCAGCGCGAGCAGGGCCGACGGCTGCGGCAGCGCAATTACGTGCCGACGGTCGCGCTGGTGGGTTACACCAACGCCGGCAAGTCCACCTTGTTCAACGCGCTCACGGGTGCCGATGTTTACCAGGCGCACCAGTTGTTCGCGACGCTGGATCCGACCGTGCGGCGTCTCGATCTGCCCGAAGGCGGACACGCGGTGCTTGCTGACACTGTCGGTTTTATCCGGCATCTGCCGCACGATCTCGTCGCCGCGTTTCGTTCGACCTTGCAGGAAACGAAGGACGCGGATCTCTTGTTGCACATCGTTGATGCCGGCGCCGAGGAACGCGACGAGCAGATGGCGACGGTGCGCGGCGTGCTGGAGGAAATCGGCGCGGAAGATGTGCCGCAACTGCTCGTGTTCAACAAGATTGACCTGACCGGCGATGCGCCTCGGCTGGATCGCGACGAAGCAGGCAAACCCGCACGGGTCTGGTTGTCAGCACTGAACGGCACAGGATTCCCGGAATTGCGCCAGGCGGTCGCAGAGCTGACGCGCGATGAAACCATCGATGGCTGGTTGCAACTGGAGCCCGCGCAGGGCAAGGTGCGCGCGCGCCTGTTCGATCTCGGCGCCGTTCGTGAAGAAGAACACCGCGCCGAAGGCGGCTGGCGCATGCATGTGCGGCTGCCACTGCGCGAATACCGCCAGCTTTGCCGGCGCGAATCCTTTGACGGCCAGCTCGATCATCAGCTCGACAGCCGTTGAAAACGCGAGTGCGGACGCGGACAATCTGCGATTCGCACCGCGATTTGAAATAATCCCTGGAGAATGCAATGGCCTGGAACGAACCCGGACGGGGCAACAAGGACCCTTGGGGCGACAAGGGTAGCGGCAACGGTGACGGCCGCAAGAGCGGCGGCAATCCGCCCGATCTCGATGAGCTGGTTCGCAACCTGCAACGCAAGTTTTCCGCCCTGTTCGGCGGAAAAAGTGGTGGATCTTCCTCCGGCAACGGATCAACCGTCGTGCTTCTGCTCGCGGTGCTTGTCATCGCCTGGCTGGCATCCGGCATCTACCAGGTTGATGCCGCCGAGGTTGCCGTCGTGAAACGGTTCGGCTCGTTCACCGAAACCACCACGCCGGGCCTGCACTGGCATCTGCCGTGGCCGATCGAGGAAGTCGAGAAGGTCAATGTCGCCGAGATCGCGCGGTTTCCTTACCAGACGCTGATGCTGACGAAAGACGAAAACATCATCACCGTTGATGTGACCGTGCAGTATCGTCGCGCCGATCCCGTCGCCTACCTTTTCAATGTGCGCAATCCCGAAGACACGCTCGCGGATGTCACCGAAAGCGCGATTCGCGAAGTCGTGGGCAAGAGCACGCTTGATTTTGTGCTCGGCGAAGGTCGCGCGCAGATTTCCGCTTTGACCAAGCAGCTTATCCAGTCAACGCTGACTGCTTACGGTGCGGGTATCGAAGTGACGTCCGTGAACCTGCAGGACGCGAATTTTCCCGAGCCGGTGCAACCCGCCGTGCGCGACGCCGTCAAGGCGCGCGAAGATCGCGAACGTCTCGTGCTCGAAGCGGAGAAATACGTCAACCAGATCATCCCGCGCGCGCGCGGCGATGCCGCACGCCGGCTGGAAGAAGCCCAGGCCTACAAGGCGCAAGTGGTCGCGCAGGCCACCGGTGAAACCTCGCGTTTCCTGCAGTTGCTGGAAGAATATTCCGACGCGCCGAACGTGACGCGCGAACGCCTTTATCTCCAGACGATGGAAGAAGTGCTCGGCAGCACCAGCAAGGTGCTGATCACGGCGGAGGGCAGCGGCAATCTCCTGTACCTGCCGCTGGATCAATTGATGAAGTCGCGCAACAACAACGCGAACCAGTCTTCCACTGCGCCCCTTCCGGTTGTGCCGCAGCAGGATAATGGCAATGGCAACGATGCACGCACCCGGGGAGACCGCTGATGAAACCTTTCAACAGCCTGCTGCTTCTGCTGCTCGCGCTCGTCGTCATCATCGGCGCCATGTCGGTGTTCGTTGTCGGCGAACGCGAGATGGCGATCAAGTTCCGTTTCGGCGAGATCGTGCGTTCGAATTACGAACCGGGCCTGCATTTCAAGATTCCGGTCGTGAACAGCGTGCGCAAGTTCGACGACCGCATTCTCACGCTGGACAATCGTCCGGAAGAATTCCTGACGGCGGAAAAGAAAAACGTCATCGTGGATTTCTTCGTGAAATGGCGAATCACCGATCCGGTTAAGTTCTACCGCGCGACGCGCGGCGGCCAGGAAGTTGTCGCCGAGCAACGCCTGCTGGAAATCATGAAGGACGGCCTGCGCGCAGAATTCGCACAGCGCACGGTGCGCGAAGTGGTTTCCGCGGAGCGCACGGAAATCATGAACATTGCATCCAAGGCGGCGCAGGATGCCGCGCACGAATTCGGTATCAGCATTGTCGATGTGCGCGTCAAGCGCGTCGAGCTGCCGGCGGATGTGAGCACTTCGGTGTATGAAAGAATGATCGCCGCACGTGCACGCGTCGCCGCGCAGTTGCGTGCAGAAGGTGCGGAACAGGCCGAACGCATTCGCGCCGAGGCCGACCGCGAGCGGACGGTCATCCTTTCGTCCGCATTTCGCGATGCCGAGAAAATCCGCGGCGAGGGCGATGCATTGTCGGCGGAAATCTATGCCGAAGCCTACAATCGCGATCCGGATTTCTATTCGTTCTATCGCAGCCTTGAGGCGTACCGGAATTCCATCGGCGGCAGTGACGTGCTGGTGCTGGAACCGGACAACGAATTCTTCCGTTATTTCGGCAACAAGCAGGGCCGCTGATCGTTGAGCATGGACTGGTCCAGCCTCGGCGTCGCACTGGCGCTCGTGCTGGTGATCGAGGGCTTGTTGCCCTTGCTGTCACCGCGCGGATTTCGCCAGGCCATGCTGGCGGCCGTGCGCATGGATGATCGCGCGCTGCGGATCATGGGATTTGTCAGCATGGTCGCTGGTGTGTTGCTGTTGTACTGGATTCGCTAGTCCGATAGTTGAATGTGGTGCGCAGGTTGGGGTGAGTGAATCTGTGACAACCGGTGAGCGAACCCCAACGGTTCAGGATGTTGGGGTTCGCTTCGCTCACCCGCAACCTGCGTGAAGCGCAAAGCAAAATTCTCGAATTCCTCGGAAACAGAAATGGCAAAGAACGTCATCGTGATCGGCACCCAATGGGGTGACGAAGGCAAGGGAAAAGTCGTCGACCTGCTGACGGATCGCGCGCGCGCCGTCGCGCGATTCCAGGGCGGCCACAACGCAGGTCACACGCTCGTCATCGGCGGCGAGAAGACCGTTCTGAAACTCATTCCATCGGGCATCCTGCGCGAAGGCGTGATGTGCTACATCGGCAACGGCGTTGTCATGTCGCCGATCGCCCTGAAAGAAGAAATCACCATGCTGGAAGAAAAGGGTGTGCCGGCGCGCGAACGCTTGCGCATCAGTCCCGCGTGTCCCTTGATTCTTCCAAGCCACGTTGCGCTCGACAAGGCCCGCGAGCATGCGCGCGGCGCGAATCCGATCGGCACGACCGGTCGGGGAATCGGACCCGCTTACGAAGACAAGGTTGCGCGCCGCGCTGTCCGCTTCGCCGATGTCCTGCATCGCGAACGTTTCGCGGCCAAGCTTGGCGAGATTCTCGACTTCCATAATTTTGTCCTGCAGAAGTACTACAAGACCGACGCCATCGATTTCCAGCAGACGCTGGAGCAATACCTCGCGCTCGGCGAAGAGCTTGCGCCGATGATGACCGACGTGACGGAAGCACTGCATCGCACACGCGAGGAAGGCGGCAGCATCCTGTTCGAAGGCGCGCAGGGCGCGTTGCTCGATATCGATCTTGGTACGTATCCTTACGTCACCTCGTCGAACACCACCGCTGGCGGCGCCGCCACGGGCACCGGCATCGGACCGCGCTATTTCGACTACGTGCTCGGCATCGTCAAGGCCTACACCACACGCGTCGGCGCCGGCCCGTTTCCGACCGAACTCAGCAATGACACCGGCGAGTTCCTCGCGAAGCGCGGCAACGAATTCGGTTCCGTTACGGGCCGTCGTCGCCGCACCGGCTGGTTCGATACCGTCGCGCTGCGCCGCGCTGTCATCAACAACAGTGTCTCAGGCCTGTGCATGACCAAGCTCGACGTGCTCGACGGCCTCGATACCATTCGCATCGGCATTGCCTACAAGGATGCGAGCGGCCGCGAATGCGGCGTGCAGATCGGCGCGGAAAGCCTCGCGGCCTGTGAACCCGTTTACATCGACATGCCGGGCTGGAAGGAATCCACCTTCGGGATCAAGAAACTCGAAGACTTGCCCGAGAACGCGCGAGCGTATTTGAAGAAGATCGAAGAACTGCTCGAAGTGCCGATCGACATCATTTCGACGGGACCGGATCGCGATCAGACGATCATGCTTCGGCATCCGTTCGCAGAGTAGGTTGACGTTTTCGTTGATGGAACATTCTGCGTTCAGCGCTGAACAAGAAAGGGCGGGCCGAAGCCCGCCCTTTCTGTTTCTTGCAGGAACGGATCACCAGTCGTCGTCATCGAAAACACCGTCGTCGTTGTCGTCGAACCAGCCCGTATCCGCTTCATCTTCCGTGACGAAACCGTCATCGTCGATGTCCCACGTGTCGAAATTGGCCTCGAGGTAGTCGTCCTCCGCCACTTCGTTTTCGTCCAGGAATCCATCGTCGTTCGCGTCATACGTATCGAAACTGTCGTTGGCGTAACTGATATTGCTGACGCCGTCGTCATAGATGCCCGCGCCCGTTTCGTTCAGGTCCCATTCGTTTTCGTCAAGATAGCCGTTGCCGTCCGCATCCATCGGATCGTAGTAAATGACTACATAGTCATACCCGGCGTTGCCGGCTTCGTCCTGGCTGATGCGCCCGTCGCTGTTCTTGTCCGCCTGCTGAAACGCCTGCTTCCCGTCCTGGCTGGACTGCGTGTTCGACTGGCCCTGGCTGCTCGCACGTTGCATGTTTCCCGACTGTTGCAGCTTCAATTGCGAGTCGCGGATTTCCTGCTTGTCGAGCATCTGGTCGCTGTTCCGGTCAAGCTGCTCGAAGCCGACGTTGATCTTGCCGACGTTCGTCCACTCGCTCTTCGAGAGGTAGCCGTCGCCGTT
Source organism: Gammaproteobacteria bacterium (assembly GCA_036381175.1). Taxonomy (GTDB): domain Bacteria; phylum Pseudomonadota; class Gammaproteobacteria; order Natronospirales; family JAJUFS01; genus JAJUFS01. The sequence goes on along the minus strand of DASVDI010000021.1, from coordinate 88,541 downwards.
GGCGTCGTGCTGATCGAAGTTGATGCGTTCGGCCGCCATTGCGGTGCCAGTGCCGAGCAGGGTTGCAAGAATGATGTGAGAAACGGATTTCATGGAGTACCTCCTCATGATTGTCCATTGGCCGAGGTGACTGGCTGGCGACTGGAATGCGGCTTTGCAATGCAAAATTCACGGATTTTCGAAAATCGAGCGGGCCACTGCATGAGGAGAGGAAACAGGAATTGATTATGAAATCCGGAGATTGACTTGGTATCAGTGCAGCGCACAGCCAGGATCACCGGAGCGGAATCCGAAGGCATCGAGGACGAAGAAGAAACAAGAAGAGTGGTGCCGAGAAGAGGACTTGAACCTCCACGGGGTTGCCCCCACTGGCACCTGAAGCCAGCGCGTCTACCAATTCCGCCATCTCGGCAATTTCCGGCAGGCGGTCCGCCGGAGAGCCGCGAACTTTAATGGCGCAAAACGGGCTTGTCAATTATCCGCCCGGTGAAAATTCTCCCGCACCGCGTATAGTGTGCGTCCATGGCAACACAGAAAAAGAAAACTTCCCGCAAGCCCGCCGCGAAGCGCGACGCGCCGCAGCGGGATCCTCATGCCCGCCGCGAAGCGGACCGTTACGAGCAGCCGATCGCCAGCCGTGAGCTGATCCTGAAGGTGCTGGAAGACCTGGGCCGCCCGGCCTACCAGGACGAGATCGAAACCGAACTTCACATCCGGAGCGAGCAGGACCAGGAAGCGCTGCGCCGGCGCCTGCGCGCGATGGTGCGCGACGGGCAACTGGTGTTCAACCGGCGCGGCGGTTTTTGCCTGGCGGGCCGCATCGGCGTGGTCGCGGGACGCGTGCAAGCGCATCGTGACGGTTTTGGTTTTCTCATTCCTGACGAGGGCGGCGAAGACATTTTTCTTTCGCCGAGACAGATGCAAAGCGTCATGCACGGCGATCGCATTTCCGTGCGAATCAGCGGCATCGATCGCCGCGGCCGGCCGGAAGGCAGCCTGGTCGACGTGCTCGAACGCAATACCGAAACGCTGGTCGGACGGTTCTTCGAGGAGGGCGGCGTCGGTTTCGTTTCGCCCGATAATTCACGTTTCCAGCATGACGTGCTGATTCCTGCGACGGATCGCTTTGGTGCGAAGCACGGCCAGATCGTGCTGGTGGATCTCGTCGAATATCCCGGTCCGCACACGCAACCGCTGGGCCGCATCGCGCGCGTGCTTGGCGATCATCGCGCAGCGGGCATGGAAGTCGAAATTGCGATTCATTCATTCGGTCTGCCGCACGAATTTCCGGATGCGGTTGTCGAGGAAGCCGAAGCATTCGGCGCGGAAGTTCCCGAAGCGGCCAAGGCGGGACGCATTGACCTTCGCGATGTCGATCTCGTCACCATCGACGGCGAAGATGCGCGCGATTTCGATGATGCAGTTTATTGCGAGCCGCTCAGGGACGGTGGCTGGCGGTTGATTGTCGCGATTGCCGATGTCGCACATTACGTGAAGCCCGGCAATGCCCTGGATGTCGAAGCCGAGAAGCGCGGCACGTCGGTGTATTTCCCGGACTGGGTGATCCCGATGCTGCCGGAAGCGTTGTCGAACGGCTTGTGTTCACTGAATCCGAAAGTGGATCGGCTGTGCATGGCCTGCGACATGAGAATCGACGCCGCCGGCAAAGTGACGCGTGCGAAATTCTATGACGCGGTCATGCGTTCGAAAGCGCGCCTCACCTACACGAAGGTCGCAAACCTGGTCGAGAAAGGCGACGTCGATGTACATCGTGAACTCGGTCCGCTGGTGGACCGCCTGCACGCGCTGCATGATCTTTACCAGGCGCTGGCGAAAGCGCGCCGGCGGCGCGGCGCGATCGATTTTGATCGCCCCGAGACACGAATCATTTTCGATGAGAACCGCAAGATCGAAGCGATCAAGCCGACGGAGCGCAACGTCGCGCACAAGATCATCGAGGAATGCATGATCGCGGCGAACGTGCAGGCGGCGAAGTTCCTCGACAAGAACAAGGTGCCGACGCTGTACCGCGTGCACGACGGGCCGAAGGAAGAGTCGATCACGAATCTGCGCGAGTTTCTCGGGCCGCTGGGCTTGAGCCTCGGCGGTGGCGAAAATCCGCAACCGAAGGATTACGCGAAACTGATCGAGAAAATCCAGGACCGGCCGGACCGCTTTTTGATTGAAACCGTGTTGCTGCGTTCGTTGTCGCAAGCCGTGTACCAGCCGAAGCCGGACGGACATTTCGGTCTTTCCCTGGAGCATTACGCGCACTTCACCTCGCCGATTCGCCGCTATCCCGATCTGCTCGTGCATCGCGGCCTGAAACTGATCGCGAATCAGCGCCCGAAAAAGGAATTCGGTTACGACCATCGGCGCATGGAAACCCTGGGCACGCACACTTCGATGACGGAGCGGCGCGCGGACGAAGCGACGCGTGATGCTGTCGCCTGGCTGAAATGCGATTTCATGGTGGACAAGGTTGGTGAGGAGTACGACGGCATCATCACGGGCGTGACGAATTTCGGATTGTTCGTCGAGCTGAATGAGATGCAGATCGAAGGACTGATTCACGTCACCTCGCTGGAAAACGATTATTACCGCCACGATCCGGCGCAGCATCGGTTGGTCGGCGAACGCGGCGGCAAGGTCTATCGTTTGTCCGACGCGATCCGCGTGCGCGTCGTGCGCGTGAACCCGGATGAACGCAAGATTGATTTCGAACCGGCGAACGCCGCGGCGGGAAGCGACGTTGCGCGCGCGGACAAGACGCGGGGCGATGGCAAGAAAACAGGCCGTGGTCCAGGAAAGAAGAAGACAGGAAAGAAAAAGAGCAGTGCAAAGCGCGGCAGTCCGCGCGGCCGCAAGCGCTAGGGAATTTCTCCGTGGAAAAGATTTTCGGTCTGCATTCTGTTACTGCAGCACTGCGGTCCGGCCGTGAATGCCGGCAACTCTGGTTGCAGGATAATCGCCGCGACGCGCGGCTGAACGACATCGAATCGCGCGCGCAGAAACTCGGGGTGGCGGTGCAACGCGTTTCGCGCAAGGATCTCGATCAACTGGCCGGCGACACGCATCACCAGGGCGTGATCGGCGAGTTCGGCGCGGCGGTGGGTCCGGATAACCTCGACGAACTGCTCGACAGCCTGAACGAACCGCCTTTCCTGCTCGTGCTCGACGGTGTGCAGGATCCGCACAACCTCGGCGCCTGTTTGCGCACGGCCGCCGCCGCTGGCGTGCATGCGGTAATCGCGCCGAAGGATCGCGCCTGCGGTATCACGCCGGTGGTTCGAAAGGTCGCCGCGGGAGCCGCGGAAATCCTGCCGTTTTTCGCTGTCACGAACCTCGCCCGCACGCTCAAGGATCTGAAAGATCGCGGCATTTGGCTGGCCGGTGCTGCCGGCGACGCGGAGCAGACGATCTACGCGCTCGATCTGAAAGGCCCGCTCGCCATTGTTATGGGGGCGGAAGGCGAGGGACTGCGTCGTTTGACCCGGGAAACCTGCGACTGGCTGGCGAAGTTGCCCATGACGGAGAAGGTCGAAAGCCTGAACGTCTCGGTCGCAACAGGCATCTGCCTGTTCGAGGCGGTGCGCCAGCGAACCATTGTTGGCAAATAAGCCTGTTTTCAAGGGTTTGGCTTGCGCCTGCCCACGCCATTCCATTAGAATTCCGCGCTTCGCTTGATCCGGCCTCGGCTCGTTCTTCAAGAACCGGGAATTCGACAAGCGACTCCTTGCCTCACCCCCTTGTTTTATTGACAGGGCCGGGAGGCTGACAATCCACAAGGAGCCCACAATGCGGCATTATGAAATCGTGTTCCTGGTCCATCCGGATCAGAGCGAGCAGGTCCCTGCGATGGTCGAGAAATATCGCTCGATGGTCGAAGGCGCCGACGGCAAGGTTCACCGTCTTGAAGACTGGGGCCGCCGTCAGCTTGCGTACCCCATCAACAAGATTCACAAGGCGCACTACGTTCTGATGAACGTCGAGTGCACGCGTGAAATCCTCGACGAGATCGAAAGCGCGTTCCGTTTCAATGACGCCGTGCTGCGTCACATGACGATTCGTCGCGAAGAAGCCATCACCGAAGAATCGCCGCTGGCGAAGAAGGAAGGCGAAGACGAGCGTCCGAGCCGCCGTCGCGATGACGATGACGACGATCGTCCGCGCCGCTCCGAGCGCGACAGTTCGGATCGCGAAAGCGACGACAACGATTCCGAGGATGACGCGGCCTGAGCGCCGCCCCTGGCTTATTCAGAGGTAACACCATGTCCCGTTTTTTCCGCCGCAGAAAGTTTTGCCGCTTCACCGCCGAAGGCGCGAAAGATATTGATTACAAGGATCTCGCGACGTTGAAAGGCTACGTCACCGAGACCGGCAAGATCGTGCCGAGCCGCATTACCGGCACGCGCCCGTTCTACCAGCGCAAGTTGACGACCGCGATCAAGCGCGCGCGTTTCATCGCGCTGCTGCCGTACACCGATCAGCATTGATGAGCGCGCGTTGCCCGCTGTCGAGTTGAACGATGCAGGGACTGCTGCATTGGCTGTTGGCCAGTTCGCTTAGATCCGGAGCGGTTGCCGGCGCGCTGGCCGCGTCGCGGGTTTTCGATATTTTCGGCGCCGGGTTGCTGGCGCTGGTCACGCTGCGCAAGGGCTTCGCGTCCGCGTTGCAGGTGATGGCTGTCGCCGCGCCGCTGCTGTTGATCGCCGGTTATTTCAGCGGTTTCGGCATGGCGCTGGTGATTGCGATACTGGGATTGTGGATTCCGGTGCTGTTGTTGAGCCTGGTATTGCGCAATACGGGTTCGCTGGCAATGACGTTGCAAGCCGGCGCGGGTTTGGCGGGAGTCGTGCTGGCCGGCTGGTTTTTGCTGGATGCGGAACCGCTGGGCACCGTGCGTGCTTTTCTCGATAGCCAGGTGCTGCCGTTGCTCGCGCAAATGGATAGCAAGACCGCGCTGAGCGATGAGCAACACGATGCGCTGGTGCGCATCGCGCCGGGCCTGATGGCCGCCGCGAGTCTCGTGGTAACAATGCTGGCCGTGATGGCCGGCCGCTGGTGGCAGGCGATCGCGTTCAATCCGGGAGGATTCCGCGAGGATTTCCACCGGCTGCGGCAGGGCAGGTCAGCGACGCTGCTGGTGGCGGTGTTGATGTTCGCCGCACTTTTTACGGGTCAGCCCGTGTTGATGGGTTTTGCGCTCGGCGGCGCCGTGACACTGATTTTCCAGGGCATCGCGCTCGCACACGGCGTGGTGGCCGCAACCGGACAACCCGGAATCTGGCTGTGGGGCATGTACGGCCTGGTGTTGTTGCTGCCGATTCCCGCCGCCGCGTTGCTGACGATTGCGGGCGGAGTTGATAACTGGATGGACTTTCGGCGCCTCGCAGGTCAGGGCGCCGTAAAACCGAACGAATAGCGTGACCGAAAAGGTGAATGACGATGGAAGTAATTCTTCTGCAGAAAGTGGATAACCTCGGCGGCCTGGGCGACAAGGTCAAGGTGCGTGCCGGTTTTGGCCGCAACTACCTGATTCCGCAGGGCCTGGCGAAGCCGGCCACGCCGGCGAACATTGCCGAGTTCGAAGCGCGTCGCGCCGAACTGGAAAAAGCCGCCGCCGATACGCTGGCCGCAGCTGAAGCGCGCAAGGGAAAGCTCGATGGTCTCGAAGTGACCATCACCTCGAAATCGGGCGGCGAAGGCAAGCTGTTCGGTTCCGTCGGCACGGTGGATATTGCCGATGCCGTCACCGCGATGGGCCACACGCTTGAGCGTCGCGAAGTGCGCATGCCGGAAGGTCCGATCCGTACGGCTGGCGAGCACAATGTCGAGCTGCATTTGCATACCGATGTGAATGCGACGCTCAAAGTCATCGTGGTCGGCGAAGAGTAAACCGCTTTTTGGCGTCTTGATGGCCCGGTTCGACCTTGCGGTCGGACCGGGCCATTTTGTTCACGGTTTATCCACAGAGTTTTCCAAGGACTTGCACAGGATTCACAGAGCCTTGTGCGTGTCCTCCATTGATGGTCGGCGGTAGGCTTTCAGAATAAAATGCAGTGTCACCCATGGGGGATTTGATGGCTGGCGCCGTAACCCGAGTCGAAAAAAACCTTTCCGCGACCGACAAGCTGCGGGTGCCGCCGCATTCCGTGGAGGCCGAGCAGGCCGTGCTCGGCGGCCTGATGCTGGATAACCGCGCCTGGGAACAGGTTGCGGACCGTCTCGTCGAAGGCGATTTCTACCGCCACGATCACCGCCTGATCTTCCGTTCCATTGAAACGCTTGCCGAAGCGGACAAGCCCTGCGATGCCGTGACGATCGGCGAATGGCTGGAGCAGCGCGACCTGCTCGACGAAGCTGGCGGGCTGGTCTACGTCGGTGCGCTGGCGAAGGATGCGCCGGGCGCCGCAAACATCAAGGCGTATGCCGACATCGTTCGCGAGCGTTCCGTGCTGCGGCAGTTGATCCGCACCGGCAACGACATTGCGCAAAGCGCATTCGCGCCGGAAGGCCGTGAAGTTGCCGAGCTGCTCGAGGTCGCCGAACAGCGCGTGTTCGAGATCGCCGAAAAAGGTAGCCGGACCAAGGCCGGTCCGGTCGATATCAAGAAGTTGCTGAAGGGCGCGGTCGATCGTATCGATAGCCTGTTTCATTCCGACAGCCATATCACCGGCATTTCGACCGGGATCAGCGCTTTTGATGAAAAGACCGCGGGCTTGCAGCGCGGCGATCTTGTCATCGTTGCCGGTCGTCCTTCCATGGGCAAGACCAGCTTCGCGATGAACCTCGCAGAGCACGCGGCGATCCGTGAAAAGATTCCGACTGCCGTTTTCTCGATGGAAATGTCTGGCGAACAGTTGGCGCTCCGCATGATTTCTTCGCTTGGGCGCATTGATCAATCCAAGGTGCGCACCGGCAAGCTGGATGACGAAGACTGGCCGCGCATCACTTCGGCCGTGACGTTGATGTCCGAAGCGCCAATCTTTATCGACGACACGCCGGCATTGTCGCCGACCGAAATGCGCGCGCGTGCACGACGGCTGAAACGCGAACACGGTCTCGGGCTGATCGTCGTCGATTACCTGCAGCTCATGCAGGTGTCGGGCACGAAGGAAAACCGCACCAATGAAATTTCCGAAATTTCTCGTGGCCTGAAAACGCTGGCAAAGGAACTCGATGTTCCCGTCATCGCGCTGTCGCAGTTGAATCGCAACCTCGAGCAGCGTCCGGACAAGCGCCCGGTCATGTCGGATCTTCGTGAGTCCGGGTCCATCGAGCAGGACGCAGACATCATCGTGTTCATCTATCGCGATGAGGTTTACAACGAAAACAGTCCGCACGCGGGCACCGCCGAAATCATCATCGGCAAGCAGCGTAACGGGCCGACCGGCAAGGTGCGGACAGCGTTCCTTGGTCGCTTCACGCGCTTTGAAAACCTCGCTGCCGATCATTATTTCGAGGGCGCCGATCAATGACCCGGGCTACCCGGGCGGATATTCATCTCGACGCGCTCCGCCATAATCTCGCCGCCATTCGCCGGCGCGCGCCGAAAAGCCGCGTGCTGGCCGTCATCAAGGCGAATGCCTACGGTCACGGTATCGAGCCGGTTGCGCGAACGCTTGTCGATGCCGACGCATTTGCTGTCGCCTGCATTGATGAAGCCTTGCGTGTTCGCAAGGCGAATGTCACGAATCCCGTCGTGCTTCTCGAGGGCGTGTTCTCTCCGGATGAACTCGCACTTGCGGCAGCAAACAATTTTGAAATCGTCGTGCACAGTGCGCGGCAGCTGGAATGGCTGCGCGACTACCGCGGCGCGCCGCTGAAAACCTGGCTGAAACTCGATTCCGGCATGAATCGGCTCGGTTTCAAGCCGGAAGAATTCCGCGCGGCATGGGACGTGCTTGACGGCTTGTCCTGCCTGGATGGACCACCGCGGCAGATGACGCATCTCGCGCGCGCCGACGAACGCGACGTGGAAACCACGGCGCGGCAGCAGGAAATCTTCAACGAACTCACCGCCGATCTCCCCGGCGAGAAAAGCATCGCGAATTCCGCCGGCACGCTGGCGTTCCCGGAAACGCACCGCGACTGGATTCGCCCCGGCGGCCTGCTTTACGGCGTCAGCCCGCTTGAATACACCGACGGTCTGGCGGAAGGGCTGCGTCCGGCAATGACGGTGAGTACCGAGCTGATCGCGGTCAAGGAATTAAAGAAAGGCGAGGCGATCGGTTACGGCGGGCAATGGCGGGCACCGGCGGTCATGCGCTACGGAATTGCTGCCATCGGTTATGGCGACGGTTATCCGCGCCATGCACCGAACGGCACGCCGGTACTCGTGAACGGCAGGCGTGTGCCGCTGATCGGACGTGTTTCCATGGACATGATTGCCGTGGACCTGCGCACGCAACCCGATGCGGTAGCTGGCGCGCCGGTCGTGCTGTGGGGCGAAGGCCTGCCGCTGGAAGAAATCGCGAAGTTGTCGGGAACGATCACTTACGAGTTGCTGTGCGGTGTTACGCAGCGAGTGAATTTCGCATTGCAAGGATCATAAGACGCAAAACCCAGTCATATGGTCGCGGTGTCTCACGCTGGTCCTCTCGCAAGACATTTCAGAACGTATACCGAAAATCCAGGATGCCACGGTTCAGGTGATCGTCCCAATCATCGCGCCGCTCGCGGAAGAGTGCGAGCTGGATCCGCGAGTTTTCCGTGATGCCATAGCCGAACCACGCGCGCGTGCCGCGCATCCAGCTTCGGAACCACCAGTCGTCATCACCGAAAGCGGCCATTATTGCGTCGCGCTGGATTCGCTGGCTGGCGACGCCGAACTCGACGCCGCCTGGCTGTAATGCGTCACCCAGCCTGAGACTGACGCGACCGCCGTCATCGCCGTCGGCTGCATCAAGGTTGCGGAATACGTCAACGGCGAACTCCAGGGGCATTCCCTGATTCTTGCGAAAGCTGAATTGCAAGTCGGCGATCGAGAATGCATTCAGGAACGTTCCACCGGAAACGCGGTTCGTGCGCGCGAGGTGTTCGGGTACCAGCGAACTGATGTTCTCGAATTCAAGATACGTTGCCCTCACGTGCCAGCTATGGCGCTTGCCGTGTCCGAAGTCCATCGCGATTTGTGTTGCGCTGACGCGCGAGCTGTCTTCGGCCGACGCGATAATTGGCTCATCGAAAAACGGGTGATTGGGATTGAATCTTGCGATCTGGAATCGCAGCCGGTTGAACGCGCCCAGATCGACGTCCTGCGCGAGAAATCCGCCGATCGGCCGGAGGTCGTTATCCCACAGCGCGGGCGAAAGATTCAACGGCAGCGGCATCTGGCCAAGCGCGAGGCGCGTGCCGGTGTCAGGCGTGAATTGCACGAAGAGTTCATCAATGCTTTCGCTGTCGGCGAGTTCGTTATCGAGATCGGTACGAGAATCTTCATTGGTCCGGTCACTGCGATTGATCCTGGCGAGTGCCGAGAACTGGAAGGATTCGTTCGGTATCCAGTCGAAGCCGGCGCGCAACCTGAACAATCCCCGGCGAAAATCCTCGCGTGGAGAAACCCGGTCGAGATTGTCGATGGCGTCTGCACGCAGCTGGATGTCGCCGCGCCAGGCGAAGGTGCTGGAGAACTCCGGTTCGTCGGCGTCGAACTCGAAAGGCTCCGCCGCAAAGGCGGGCGAGATGACAACACTTGCAAGCATCGCCAAAAGAATCCTGTTCATCCTGATCTCCGTTTCTTCCGTGTCTTTTTGTAATCAACGTTTTCATCAGCGGCGCAGCGCTTCGAGGGTTTGCAATAGGGCATCGGCGCTCGCCGGACGATCCTTGCGCTCAGCGGCGAGGCATTGCATGACAATGTCGGACAACGCGGGCGGCAATGTTGCGTTGACGGCTGCGGGCGGCGGCGGCATTTCCATTTTTTGACGCAGCAGCTGTTCGATGCTGCGCCCGGAAAATGGATTTCGCCCGGTAAACAATTCGTACATCACCACGCCGGCCGCGTAGATGTCGGTGCGTGCGTCGGTCGGCAGGCCTTGCAGTTGTTCCGGTGATGCGTACCGCGGCGTGCCGACTACCATGCCGTCGTGACTGGAGCCGTCGCGAGTCTTCTGCGCGATGCCGAAGTCCATCAGTTTCGAATTTCCGCTTTGCTGCAGGATGAGATTGTCCGGCTTGATGTCCCTGTGAAGGACACCTTCGAAATGCGCGGCGGCGAGACCAGCAGTCAGTTGGCGTGAAACGCGCAAGCCGGCCGAGAGTGGCAGGCTTCCTTTTTGCCGCAACAAATGCTTGAGCGTGATGCCGCGTACGTATTCCATGGAGATGAACGGAACATTATTGATTTCGCCGAAATCGTGAGTGCGCAACACGTTCGGATGCGTGATCCTGCGCGCGAGGCGGATTTCGCTTTTCAGTAATTCCAGCGCCTGTCCGTCAGCGTCGAAAAATTCCGGTTTGATGACCTTGAGCGCGACCACTTCGTTCAATTCGTGGTCATGCGCTTTGTAAACCGCGCCCATGCCGCCAACGCCCAGCTCCGAGATGATTTCGTAGCGCGCGCCGAATTGCACGCCGGGTTCGATGCGCCTTGATAGGGCCTGGGTGTGATTCACACGCGTTGTATCGATCAGCGTTGCATCCTCTTCCAGGTTTGCTCCGCTGCTCAACTCGGCGGCTTTCGCTTGCTCAAGCCCATAGAATGACTTGTCTTTCTGTATGAGGCCCGCGACGGCTTTGATGCCGATATCGCCGTGCGCGGCAACAAGCGCGGACTGCGCATCACGACTCAGCAGCACGATGCTCGCTGGCGCTTCCGACAACAGGCGGTCGAGTTGCGCGACTGAGGGGCCGAGGTGGTTTTCATGGCTTTGCGAGCTCCACGCAGCACTTCCTCCAATTGTGTCGCCGGTGACGACGACAGCAGCCAGCCCATCGTTCCGCGAGTCCATTGCCATCATCAACACGCCCGCGGCGTGGGCTGCGGTCGTGGCGTTGCCGTCGCCCTCGAACACGACCAGGATTCGCTGGCCGCTGACGGCGAGTATGCGACCATCCAAGGCGTCGATCAGGGTCGTGATTCGTTCGAGGCTCGCGTTGAAACGGTCCAGCGTTTCCTGCCCGCTGTTTGTGTCGATAGCACGCGCGAACTTGCGCAGCTCCAGACCCAGCAGTGCGACAGAACCCTGTTTGGCGGGCAGGCGGCGTGGGCGCAGACGCGTCGGTTCCGGATTCTGGTCGTTGCGTTCGTCGGGCAGGACGCTGGCAAGATCGGACAGGTAATTTTCCATGTCCGTCTTCTGCCGGAGATCGTTTAATAATGTGTCGAATGCATAGGTGAGCCGGCCGATTTCATCATTGCCGAAGTGTTCGAAGCGCTGGTTGTAATCGCCGCGCGCCGCATTCTGTGCAACCAGGGCAAGTTTTTTAACTGGACCGAGCAGCTTGCGTGACAGCGCGAACGAAATCGGCAATGCCAGCAGCAGGGTGAGGCCGGCCGTCAGCAGCAGGATATTTTCGATGGCGCGGAACGGCGCGAAGGCGTCGTCCACCGAGGTCAGCGCTACCGCAAGGCCCTCCTTTGCCGCGCCCTTGCCAGAGGCGAGCGCCAGCCAGGTGCGGTTGTCCATTACCAGCCGCAAGGGTTCCGGCCCGGGAATGAGATGCGGTGCCTGCGCGAGCAGTTCGCGCGTCGGTTTTTCAGGCAAGGTGCTGGCGACCACGGAAAGTTCATCGCCCGCATGCTGGAACAAAGCCATTTCCGAACCGCTGATGCGACGGATTTCCTCCACAAAATCACGATCAACCGCGTAGCCCGCCACGAGGAAGCCGACAAGATAATCCTGTTCCGCGAGTGGCACGGTGGCGACATGGAACGCGCCTTCGGAACGGAACCAGTAGCCGCTGGCCGGTACGAGGTTCGCGATCACGGGTCCGATAAGTGAATCATTCGTCAGATCTTCGCCGTCTGCCTGAACGAAACCCGTGCCGGCGATGACGGTGCCTGCGCTGTCGAGCACAAGCGCAAGATCGAAACCGAGTGCGAGGCGGCGCTCGGCCAGCTGGTCGGCAATGGACGCCGTATCCACTTGATCTCCAACGCCCAGGCCGTTGCCGGTGGCTTCAGCAACATAACTGCTGAAGTAGGGGTCGGCGGCAAACAGCTCCGCGATGAGTTCAAGTTGGCGGAAACGTTGCGCTTCGATGTCGTGTTGCACGTCGCGGATGTTTTCCAGTTCGCGGGACACGGCCGCATCGGCGATTGCATTGCCGCGCCAGAACGTTACGCCGGCGGCGACGCCAATACCGAGCGCGAACAGAACGCTGAAAGCAATAAAAATGCGTGCGCCAAGGCTGAGCCGGCGTTCAGTAGTTGCGGTCACGACGATTCCTGTAAGCGTTTCCGTGCTTGTCGGGATGGCGGGGAATGCGGCGTTCGGTGAGTGCAAGCTCGAAGATGCGGTCCGGGGGATTGCTCGCATTCACGGTGAGAGATTCGCGCAGCGGCCGGGCACGTGGATGCCAGATGTAGAGCGTGCCTTTGCCTTCGGGCAGGTCGCGGAGACGGAATTTTCCTTGCGCGTCGCTGCGTGTGAAATGCGGCGTATCCAGAACCAGTACGTACGCCACCATGTCGTGATGCACATTGCAGTAAACGCGCACCAGGCCGGGTGTCTCGAACGTCATGTTCCGGTTTTCGCCGCCGCTGTAAAAGCCCAGGTCGAATGGCATCTGGCGAGCCGTGGAAAATGCGTTGTGCAGGATGGGATCGAAGTTGGTGAACGCAACTTCCGTTCCGGCGACAACTGGTAGCACGCGCGGCAGAAATTTTTTCCCGCGCATTTCGAGCGTGGCCTGCGGTGGCGGTTTCATATCGGCGGTGAGTACGGAATCAACGGTCGCCGAATCGGGAACGAAGAAAATCACGGCGTCTGCGTATTCCTGCGCGCCGGTCGCGCGTCCGTTTTCGGTCAGATGCAGCTCGCCGGTGAGCTCGCCGGCATTCACGGCGCAAACAGCAAGAAGGCTGGCCGCGATCCATGTCATCCTTGTTCGCCGATTCATCCCTGGATCCCTGAATAGTAAAAAATGCCGGAAATAATGATCGGCATTTCGAGCTGGAAAATAATCGTGATCTGCGCCATGTCGTAAGTGCGCATTGTTGCCGGGTTTCAGGTCAGCGCCGGTGAACTTCGACTCCTTGCAAAAAGGCGCAAAAAAAAAGCGAACCCCAATGGGATTCGCTTTCCTGATCCGCGCGTCGCTTATCACACGCCTTGAACGCGTATTACTTCAATTCAAAGAACCCCATCTTCACACCGGCGAGTTCGATGACATCGTTGTGTTTGAGCTTGACGCCTTCGCGACCGACAGGCGAGTCATTTACCTGTGGCGGCTTGCCGCTGTCGCCTTCGACGGGAACAACAAAGAAACCATCGGCGCGTCGCGTGATGGCCGCGACCTGCACGCCTGGACGACCCAGCGTTGTCAGCGCCTTGTTGAGTTCCAGTTCCTTGCCGGCAAATGCGCCGGAAAGCACCTGGAGCTTCGCGCGCGGCAGACCTTTCTGTGCATCGACGTCCAGCGGTGCACCGCCCGCACCGGCGACCGCCTTGTTGACGCTGTCGAGGCTCGGCGCGCCCGTGCCTTTGGTGCCCGGGCGGATAATCATGGTTTTCTCGAACTCGTCCTCGTCGCCACCGCCTGCGGCTGCGGCCTTCTCGTTCGAGTACTTCAGCGCATGCTTGCCGACGCTGATGATGTCGCCATCCTGGAGCGCGTGCTTCTTGACGAGCTTGCCGTTGACGTAAGTGCCGTTGGTGCTGTTCAGATCCTCGAGAAAGGAGTCGTTGAGGATATTGATGATCAACGCGTGATGCCCGCTGACTGCCATGTTGTCGACATGGATGTCGTTATCCGGCAGGCGGCCGATCGTGTAACGCTCCTTGTTCATGTCGTATTCGGCAAGTACTGCGCCATCCAGACTCAGGATCAACTTTCCCATTTCCAGCCCTCGTTATTATCAGGCGAACCAGTCCATGAACCGGTTGAGTACCCCTTGTTTCGCCTCGAAGGATTTCAGCGCCTTGGTCAGCACCACCGAGACGTTGTCCTTCCCGCCGTTGTCGTTCGCCATCCGGACCAACTGTTGAGCAGCCATCTCAAGATTAGCATTAAAGGTGCTGATCGTTAAGTGAATATCCTCATCCTCGACCATGTCCGAGAGTCCGTCGGAGCAGAGAAGATGGACTTCTCCGCTCAACACAACGTCTTCCTGGACGTCGACCTGGACGGTCGGTTCGATGCCGAGCGCGCGGGTAACGAGGTTCTTGTTCAGCGATTTGCGCGCTTCCTCGGGAGTATAAAAACCACGGGAGACCAACTCCTGCAGGAGTGAGTGATCGAGCGTTACCTGCTCGAAGCGGTCCCCGCGGAGACGGTACAGACGCGAATCGCCGACATGCGCAATCGATACGCGGTTGTCGTAGAAAAGGCAGGCGACGACCGTGGTGCCCATGCCTTCGCATTGCGGCTGGCTTTTCGCTGTCTGGTGAATGTTCTCGTTGGCCTTGATGATCGCGTTTCGCAGCAGGACGGTTTCCGGCGCATAACCGCTGTCGTGCGCCTTCTGCTTGCGAACGTCCTTGAGATTCTTCGTGACTTCTTCGGTAATCGTCTTGACGGCAAGCGCGCTCGCGACCTCACCGGCCTTGTAGCCGCCCATGCCGTCGGCGAGCACGATCAGGCCGGTTTCGAGATCCGTGCCGATCGCGTCTTCGTTATGCGAACGGACGCGACCGGTATCGGAAAGACCCATGAATTGCATTTTGCCCTTCAGGCTCATTGTTCTTGTCCTTGTCAGCGAGCGAGCACGGCAACACACGACCGGACGTCAGCAGCCATCTCGCTGCCACGCTGGTAACGCTTGCCGATGTCCTTCTCCAGCGCCTTGTTGATAACAGCATCGACGCGCTCCGGCAAGTCGGGCCGAAGCAGCGTGACAGGTGCCTGTTCTTCGTTGGCAATCTTGTACATCAACGTTGCCATCGAGTCGGCGCGAAACGGCAACTGGCCCGTGAGCAATTGATAGAACGTGGCGCCCAGCGAAAAGAGATCAGAGCGGCCATCGACCTTCTGGCCGGACAACTGTTCCGGTGACATGTATGACGGTGTACCGAGCACCATGCCGGTTTTCGTCTTGCTTGAATCAGTGATGCGCGCGATGCCGAAGTCAGTGATCTTCATGCTGCCGGAATCCGGCTCGTACATCATGTTGGCCGGCTTGATGTCACGGTGTACGACGCCTTGCTGGTGCGCGAAGTCCAGCGCTTCGGCGGAGCAGGCGATGATGTCGATGATCTTCTCGAAGGACAGCAGCTTGTCCGGTTTCGTGAACGGCACAAGATCCCGGCCCTTGAGAAATTCCATGGCGATGTAGGCGAGATCGTGTTCCTCGCCGGCATCGTAAATGGTCACGATGTTCGGGTGATTCAAACGGCCGGCGGTTTCGGCTTCGCGGAAGAAACGCTGCTTCACGTCCTCGAGTTCGTCTTCCTCGAATTCCTGCGACAGCGCCATCGTCTTGATTGCGACAACGCGATTGATCTTCGGATCGCGGCCGAGATACACCACGCCCATCGCGCCCTTGCCGAGTTCCTTTTCAACCTGGTAGCGGCCCAGCATCGGTTTCTGGATGTCGTCGCCGTCGAGCATCAGTGTGCCGCCGGGATGACCGCCCGAGCCGCCGAGCACCACCGTTTCTTCCATGGCTTTCGTGCGTTTCATGCGCTGCTTGAGGTCGCGGTAGTTCGGGTTGTGATCCGCCATGAACGCGTACACCGAACCCGCCTTGTTGTGCTGGCGCTTGCGCTCGTAATCCAGCGCGAGGTTGTACAGCAGGTCCATGACCGAATCGTCCATTGGACATTTGCGGAATTTCTCGAAGGCCATGTCGAGCTGGCCCTGGCCCTGGAAGGCGAGGCCGAGCATGCGATTGCTTTCCGCGCCTTCCGCTTCGGAACGGATGCGAATCATGTCCGTGACGCGGGCTCGCTTGATGGTCACCATCAGATGTCCAGCGAGCAGGAATACCGCGGGCACCATGAACTTCAGCCAGATGTTCTCCGCGCCGAGCAGCGAGAACTCCACCGAGATCATCGCGAGCAGCAGCGCCAGCGACACTACGGCAGCAGTGCCCGGCTTCATGCGCGGCAGTAGAGTAATGAGGTAGATCACAATCAACAGGAACACGCCGCTTTCGGCGAGATTCGCCCAGGCGGGGCGCGTGAAAAAGTCTTCCTGCAGAAGTGCTGAAATCGTGTGGGCGGCAACGGCAACCGGCGCCATGTTGGATGAGACCGGTGTGGCGAAAGCATTGCCGATGCCAAGTGCCGTGCCACCGATAAGCACGATCTTGTCTTCGAAGCGATCGATCGGGATGACACCCTGGAAGACATCCGCAAAAGAATACCGCGGGAACGCGGGTCCGTTTGTGGTCGGGTTGTAATAGTAGTTGTACATCAGGAGATCGGACGTGGTGCCGATTTCGAGATTGCCGAGTGTCACGCGGTCGCCGGATACGCGGATGTCTTGTGGCTGCAGGTTCAGGCTTTTGGCGGCGACGGCCAGCGCGAACGAGGGGAACATCACGTCGTGATACCTGACGGTCAGCGGTTCGAAACGCAGCGCGCCGTCGTCGTCCGGCAACAGCACCAGGTGGCCGAGGCCGGATGCAGTCATGCCGATACTTTCTATTGGTGGCTGGACATTGCCGAACGTAATCGCGTTGGCGCTTTCGCCATCGATTGCATTCGCCAGCATCCAGGCGGGCGGTTCCGTATCCGGTCGGCCGAGCGGGTTGATTTCATCGAGAACGAATGGAATGACGACGTTACCGGCGCTCGCAATGCTCTCCGCGAGACGCGCGTCAGTGTCGAGCCCTTCGTTTGCCGCCGCCATGCGCTCGCGCAGGGTGACAAGGTCGTTGATCAGTTCTGCGGGCAGTTCCGGTGCGAAAAGTTCAACCGGCTCTGCGTTCGCTGGCGTGGTGTCATCCGAAGCAATAACAGTTGCGGGTTCAACAGCGACAACGGCGACATCGGTGTTGGTCGTCCCGATGTCGGACGACGATTCTGTTGTCGATGCGTCAACGGGTTCGGGCAGCGGTCCATAACGGCCGAGAGAGGATGCGTCGTAAAAATCCGCCAGGTCCTCGACGTACAGCAGGCCGGGATCTCGCTGCGGTTCTGAAAAAAGCAGGGTTGCGCCGATCACTTTCGCGCCGCCTGCGGCGAGACGATCAATCATGACGGCGTGCAGGTTGCGCGGCCACGGCCAGCGGCCGATGGCTTCGATGCTCGCGTCGTCGATTTCGATGATCGCGATGCGATCGCTCGGCTCGGCGCTTGAGGCGCGCATGCCGAGATCGTAGGCGAAGGTCTCAAGACGCGAAAAGGAATCGGCGTAAACGACAAAGGCGAGTACGAAGAACAGCAGTGAGAAGACCAGGCCGAAAAACCAATCGGCGGTCCAGAACCCCTTTTTCACCGCATGCCCCCGCATTTACTGCTTTTGTGAATGGAAACATAGTAGCTGACTTGTTCTCGGACGCAAATATCCGCCGTGCTACGATTCGCGGCGTTCTTTGGCGCGCCATCGTTGCGCGCATTCATGTTGAAACAGGATTTTTGAGATGGCCAAACCCAGGAAGCAATACACCTGCCAGTCCTGCGGCGCGGATTTTCCGCAGTGGGCGGGCCAGTGCGGCGGCTGTGGAGCCTGGGACAGCTTGCTGGAAAGCATTTCCGCGGCGACACCGACAGTGGCGACGCGACGCGCTTCCGGCTGGGCGGGTGAAGTTCCACGCAGCCAGCGACTGACTGACGTTGCCGGCGTGGAAACACCGCGCACGGCAAGCGGCATCGGTGAACTGGATCGCGTGCTGGGCGGCGGCCTGGTGGCCGGATCGGTGACGTTGATCGGCGGCGATCCCGGCATCGGGAAATCCACCTTGCTGATGCAGGCGGCAGCGACATTGAGCGAAAGCCTTGACGTGCTTTACGTCACCGGCGAGGAATCGTTGCAGCAGGTCGGCTTGCGCGCGCGACGCCTTGGCGTTCCGACCGCATCCCTGAGCCTGCTGTCCGAAACCTGCGTCGAGGCGATTGCCGAATCCGCACGCACTGAGAAACCGGGTGTGCTGATTGTCGATTCCATCCAGACCATTCATTCGGAAAGTTTGCAGTCCGCGCCGGGCGCAGTGGCGCAATTGCGCGAATCGGCCGCGCAACTCGTGCGGCTCGCCAAGCAGACGGACATCGCGGTTTTTCTCGTCGGTCACGTGACCAAGGAAGGCGTCATCGCCGGGCCGCGCGTGCTGGAGCACATGGTCGATACCGTGCTGTATTTCGAGAACGACGCCGGTTCGCGTTACCGCGTGATTCGCGCGGTGAAAAATCGCTTCGGTGCGGTGAACGAACTCGGCGTGTTCGTGATGACCGATGGCGGCTTGAAGGAAGTGAAAAATCCCTCGGCCATATTTCTTTCAAAACACGTCAGCCCTGTAAGCGGCAGCGCAGTGACGGTGACGCGTGAAGGCAGTCGACCGTTGTTGCTGGAAGTGCAGGCGCTGGTCGATGGCAGTCATCTTGCCAATCCCCGTCGCGTGGCGGTCGGCATGGAGCAGAATCGCCTGTCCATGCTGCTTGCCGTTCTGCACCGGCACGGCGGCATCGCGATGTACGACCAGGATGTATTCGTGAATGTCGTCGGCGGTTTGCGCGTGGCGGAGACGGCCGCGGATCTGCCCGTGCTGCTGGCGGCCTTGTCGAGTTTTCGCGACAAGCCGCTTCTGGAAGGACTCGTGATGTTCGGCGAAGTCGGACTCGCGGGCGAGGTGCGGCCGGTTTACAACGGCGAGGAGCGGCTGCGTGAAGCGGCGAAGCACGGCTTCAAGCGCGCGATCGTGCCGAAAGGCAACGCACCGCGCAGCCTGAAAATCGCCGGAATGGAAATCGTGCCGGTGCAGCGATTGATCGACGCCGTGCAGGCGGCGGGCTTTTGATCAGTCAGTGAACTCGCCGGTTTTCAGCGCCGTATCTTCTTCCTTCTGCGGGGGTCGCACGCGCACTACTTTTACAGCGTTACGCGTCGTCTGCACGACTTCCAGCGGATAACCATCGATGCGCACGCTGGTGTTCGGCTGCGGGATCGTTTCCAGCGTTTCGAGAATCAGGCCGTTCAGCGTTTTCGGCCCGTCGGTGGGCAACGCCCAATCGAGCGCGCGATTCAGTGCGCGTACGGAAACATTGCCGCGCACGAGAAAACCGCCCGCGGCTTCCGGCGTGATTCCGTGGTTGTTCCTTGCCGGTTCCGTCGCGAACGCGTCGATGATTTCGCCAACAATGTCTGCCAGCGTGACCAGTCCACGGATGTCGCCGTATTCATCGACGACCAAGCCGATGCGCTGGCGGTTTTCTCCGAATGCCCGCAACTGCCGATGCAGCGGCGTGGCCTCGGGAATGAAATACGCATCCTCGATGTGTTCGCGCAATCGCTCCTTCGAACTCGCCTCGCGTGACATGGCTGCCAGCACCTTGCGCAGGTGCAGGAAACCAAGAACGTTGTCGATCGTCTCCGCATAAACCGGCAAGCGCGTGTGCTGGCTGTTTTCCAGCTGCTCACGGATCGCGTTCCAGTCATCGTCAAGATCGATTCCAGCAATCCCGGCTCTCGGCACCATGACGTCTTCGACGCTGGCGTCTTCCAGTGCGAGCAGTCGCGTGCCGGTTTCGGTGTCGAGCGATATTTGAGCTTTACGGGGGAAAGCGCGGAGCCAGCGTAATAAAAGGAATACGCAAAACGGGAGAAGGAGCGCGCCGATGGCAATACCAGTGGGAATAACGTTCAAGCGGGATGGATCTCCGGGAGCGGCGGTCGCCGCGAGGCGTTCATTGTCGCGTGAACCGTGAAGTGGGTGTCAACCCCAGTGCACGCCCTTGACGGCTTCAAGAACCAGCTTCGAGCCGAAATACGCGAGCACCAGCAGCGAAAAGCCGCCCAGCGTCCAGCGCATGGCGGTGCGCCCGCGCCAGCCGAAACGCCAGCGTCCCCACAGCAGCACAGCGAACACCAGCCACGCGAAAATCGACAGGACAGTCTTGTGAGCAAGGTGCTGGCCAAGCAGGTCTTCGATGAAAATCAGGCCACTGAACAGCGCGAGGCTCAGCAGTGCGAAACCGAGTGCCAGCGTCTGGAAAAGCAGCGTTTCCATGGCCGCGAGCGGCGGCAGCGCGAGCAGCACGCCGCCGGGGCGATGATGCCGCAGCCGGAAATCCTGCAAGGCCAGCAGGATGGCCTGGAACGCCGCGAGCGCCAGCAGACCGTAGGCCAGCACGGAAAGCAGGACGTGGGCTTCCAGTTGCCAGCTCATCTGTCGCAGCACGACTGTCGTGGTATCACCCAGCGGCAACAGCAGAACGCCGATTGCCACCAGCGGATACAACACGATGCCGAAGTTCGCAGGTCCTGTTCTGAGCGAACTCGCGAACGTGAGCAGGCCGATCTGCCAGGCCATCAGCGAGAACATGTTGATGAGTCCGAAATTGAGTCCGCCGGGCAGGTGGATGGCGAGGTACAGGGCAACGGCATGCAGCGTGACGCCGATGCCCGCGAAAACCAGCGCCGGCCAGCGTGGCACGGTGATGGCGTTCGCGCCGCGCCGTGCTCGCACGAACAACCACGCGGCCGCGGCAAGGTAGGCGATAAAGGCTGTCAGGACGGTGGCCGTCACAATGCGGATTTCCTTGAATGCAGGGCCGCATGATGATGGCACAGCGCGCTGCTGCCTTGAAGCGGTGCGCGAATCGAGACGTGAATCACGCCCGCGTCCCGTCTGAAATCCTTGTGCTAACATCGTTTGAACGCCCGACGGGGGGCAAACGGGGTCGCGGGCAACCATCCCGGGAATCACGAATAATGCAGATCAAGATCCTCGGCTGCAGCGGGGGAATCGGCGACGGCTTGCGCACGACCGCGATCCGGATCGACGACGACATTCTGATCGACACCGGAACGGGTATCGGCGACATGACGCTCGCCGAAATGCGCGCGATCCGTCACGTATTCATGACGCACTCGCACCTGGATCACACCGGCGGGCTGCCCCTGCTGGTCGATACGGTTTTCGAGGCGCGGCTGGACGATCCGCTGACCGTTCATGGCCGGCACGAAACCCTGGATGCGATCCGCAAGCACATTTTCAACTGGATCCTGTGGCCGGATTTCTCCGCATTGCCGAGTGCTGAAAGTCCCGTCATGCGGTTTCGTGACATCACGCTCGGCGAACCGGTCAGCGTGGGCAACCGGAAAATCACGGCCGTTGATGTCAACCATACCGTTCCCGGCGTCGCCTACATCGTCGAGCAGGACGGAAAGGCGTTTGCGTTCAGTGGCGATACGGCCGCGAATGACACCTTCTGGGCCGCGCTGAACACGCTGCCGCGCCTCGACCTGCTCGTCGTAGAAACCGCTTTCGGTAATCGCAACGAACAGCTCGCCTGGCTCGCCCGTCATTACTGTCCACAAAGCCTCGCGGCTGACCTTGCCAAGCTGAAGCACGATCCCGACATCTGGATCACGCATCTGAAGCCCGGGGCTGAAAATGAAATTTTCCAGGAAGTATGCGCCGCGATTCCGAACCGCCGGGTGCATCGCTTGGCCGGTGGCGAAACCTTCACGTTATAATTCCGTTCCGGTTTTCTCGCAGCACCGCGCTGCCGCATCAGTTTCCCAGGTCGTATCCATCCCATGTTCCAGAATCTTTCCGATCGTCTAGGCCGCGTCTTCGATGGCGTGCGCGGCAAGGGCCGCCTCACCGAAGACAACATCAAGGATTCCTTGCGCGAAATCCGCATGGCGCTCCTGGAGGCGGACGTCGCACTGCCGGTCGTGAAGGAATTCACGACGCAGGTGCGCGAACGTGCGCTCGGTGCCGAAGTCCTGAAATCGCTGTCGCCCGGCCAGGTGCTGGTGAAAATCGTGCACGACGAGCTGGTGCGCGTGATGGGCGAGGCCGCCGAACTGAACCTGCGTGTGCAGCCGCCGGCGATCATCCTGCTGGCGGGTCTGCAGGGTGCTGGCAAGACCACATCGGCCGGCAAGCTCGCGCGGCTTTTGAAACAGAAGCAGTCGAAACAGGTAATGCTCGCGAGCCTGGACGTTTACCGTCCCGCGGCGATGGAGCAGTTGCGCACGCTGGCGGGCGAGGTCGAGGTGGCTTTCCACGACGCCGATCCGAGCCAGGATCCGGTGGACATCGCGCGCCGTGCGCTGGACGCCGCGAAGCGCAAGCACGTCGATGTGTTGATTCTCGATACCGCCGGGCGCCTTGCCATCGACGAAAAAATGATGGACGAGGTGCGCGGCATTCACGCCGCCGTCGAGCCCATCGAGACCTTGTTCGTCGTCGATGCCATGACCGGACAGGACGCGGCGAATACCGCGAAAGCCTTTGGCGAGGCGCTGCCGCTGACGGGCGTGATCCTGACCAAGGCGGACGGCGACGCCCGCGGTGGCGCGGCCCTGTCGGTGCGCAACATCACCGGCGCGCCGATCAAGTTCCTCGGCGTGGGCGAGAAATCGGCGGCGCTGGAAGCATTCGATCCGGCGCGCATTGCGGGGCGAATCCTCGGAATGGGCGACGTGGTCAGCCTGGTTGAAAGCGTCCAGGAACAGACGGACCAGGCCAAGGCCGAGAAGCTGGCGAAAAAACTCAAGTCCGGCAAGGGTTTCAATCTCGCGGATTTCCGCGATCAGCTCGCGCAGATGCAGAAGATGGGCGGGCTTGAAAGCCTCATGGACAAGCTTCCCGGGATGGGCAAGGTGCCGAATGCCGGCGCGCAGGCCGAGCGCGCCAACAAGGAATTCCGTCGCCAGATGGCGATTATCGATTCCATGACGCCGCGCGAGCGCCGCAAGCCGGATTTGATGAATGGTTCGCGCAAGCGCCGCATTGCAGCAGGTTCCGGCACGCAGGTGCAGGACATCAATCGCCTGCTCAAGCAGTTCACGCAGATGAGCAAGATGATGAAAAAGATGCAGAAGGGCGGGATGAAGAAAATGATGCGAAGCCTGGGAGGGCGAATGCCTCCAGGGAGCGGCGGTTTCCCGGGTTTTTAACCTCCCGAACCCTTCACTTTTCGAAAAATTCCCGTAAAATGCGCCGTTTACGTTGCCTCGGGCCAGATCGGTCCCGGGGCAGTGAACCGACTCCAAGGAAACACTGACAAATGGTAACGATCCGTCTGGCCCGTAGCGGTGCGAAGAAGCGTCCCTTCTACCACATCATCGTCACTGATAGCCGCAACAAGCGCGATGGCCGCTACATCGAGCGCCTCGGTTTCTTCAATCCGATCGCCACCGGTGGCGAGGAAAAGCTGCGCCTGGATCGCGAGCGCGCCGATTTCTGGCTGGGCAAGGGTGCGAAGCCTTCGGATCGCGTCTCGAGCCTGCTGAAGCAGAAGCCGCAAGCGCAGGCTTGATTCCGTAACACCGTCCGTCGAGGGCGTGATGACGGAACACGAAGACAAGCGTGTCGTTCTGGGCCGGGTTTCCGGCCTTTTCGGCGTCCGGGGATGGATAAAAGTCTTCTCGGGTACTGAACCCCGCGAAGCCATTCTCGAATACGGCGACTGGCAGCTCCACGTTCGCGACGAATGGCGCGACGTGAAAATCGAAACCGGTCAGCGGCACGGCAAGAACGTGATCGCGAAGCTGGCGGGAATTGATGATCGCGATGCCGCCGCCGCATTGATGGATGCCGAGATTGCCATCTGGCGTCGCGAGTTGCCCGAGACGGAAGCCGGCGAAGTTTACTGGGCTGATCTCGAAGGTTTGCAGGTCCGCACGGAAGCTGGCGTTGAACTCGGCGCGGTGGATCACTTGCTTGAAACCGGCGCGAATGACGTGCTGGTGGTGAAAGGCGAACGCGAACGGCTGGTTCCTTTCATTCGCGGGCAGGTGGTGAAACAGATCGATCTCGAACAGGGCGTTCTCGTCGTGGACTGGGATCCGGATTTCTGAACGGTTTGAGGAAGCAGCATGCGTATCGATGTCGTCACGCTGTTTCCGGAAATGATTGAAAACGTTGCGCGTTTCGGGGTGACCGGTCGCGCAGCGGAAAGCGGCAGCCTGGATCTTCGGACCTGGAATCCGCGCGATTACGCGACCGACAAGCACCGCACCGTTGATGATCGCCCTTATGGCGGTGGCCCGGGAATGGTGATGAAGGTCGAGCCGCTGACGGACGCGGTGCAGGACGCGCGCGCATCCTCTGGCAAGCGGTTTCGCACCGTGTACCTGAGTCCGCAGGGCCGGCGATTCACGCAGGCAGTGGCGGACGAGTTGGCGGACGAGCCGGGACTGATCCTGGTGGCCGGGCGCTACGAAGGTGTTGATGAACGTTTCACCGAGCGCGAAGTCGACGAGGAAATTTCCATCGGCGATTACGTGCTTTCCGGCGGTGAACTGGCCGCGATGATCGTGGTCGATGCGATCGCGCGATTGCTGCCCGGTGTACTCGGCGACGCGGATTCGGCGAAGGAGGATTCCTTCGTGAACGGATTGCTGGATTGCCCGCATTACACGCGGCCCGAGGACATCGACGGACGCAAGGTGCCCAAGGTGCTGCTCGACGGCAACCATGCCGAGATCCGGCGCTGGCGAATGATGCAGTCGCTGGGAAGAACCTGGGAACGTCGCCCGGACTTGCTTGAGGCAATCGAACTGACGGATGAACAGAAGAAGCTGCTGGATGAATACATCCGGCTGAAGAACTAGTTTCGAAAATACGCCGAACAAGACACGGCATTGCAATGGGTGAACGACGATGAGCAACATTATCAACGAACTCGAAGCGGAACAGATGAACCGCGACGTGCCGGAATTCGGCGCTGGCGACACCGTCGTCGTGCAGGTGAAAGTGATCGAAGGCGAGCGTGAACGCTTGCAGGCGTTCGAAGGCGTCGTGATTGCCAAGCGCAACCGCGGCCTGCACAGCGCGTTCACCGTGCGCAAGATGTCGCACGGCGAAGGCGTCGAGCGCGTCTTCCAGACCTACAGCCCGACGGTTGCTTCCATTGAAGTGAAGCGCCGTGGCGACGTGCGTCGCGCGAAGCTTTATTACCTGCGCGATCGCCAGGGCAAGAGCGCACGCGTGAAAGAAAAGGTCTGACGATTTACGCGGAAGCTACCGAACGTTGTCAGGTTCCGCGCGGTCTTCAACAGGAAATCAAAATGGCGGGCAATTCCATATTGTCCGCCATTTTTTTGACGCCGTTTTTCGTCTGAATTTCCCATCCACGCTATGATTCGTGCATGAACTTTTTCCTGCCAATAGCAACAAGCCTGCTGTTGACCGGCGCGGCACCTATTGCCTTGCCTGACACCGCGGACGCGTTGAAAGAAAGTGCGCCGCCGTTGGAAACGGCAACGGTTAATACACCGTCACAAGCGACCAGTGGTGCGCCAATCGACGATATCTCGTCGTCAGAAAACACGACCGCCAGCAGCGATGTCGCGCTGGCCGAAAGCGCACAACTCGCTGCCGCCGGCGCGGTCGAGCTGGCATTGCAGGTGCTGGGCAACACGCAACCGGATTACGCCACGGACCCGGAAGGCTGGCGCCGCTTCGAGGCGGCGCGTGTCGAAATCCTGCGCAGTGGCGCGCGCTGGGACGTGCTTGCCGCGCACCTTGATAACCTCCCGGAAAATCTTTCACTCGCCGATCACCGCTGGGCGAAAACGCAACGTGCGAGCGCCTTGCTCGCACTCGGCGAGGGCGAAGCGGCGCTTGATGAACTGCGCGCGCTCATGTGGTCCGCGGAGCCGAAATCGGAACAGGAACTGCAACACTGGCGTCGCCTGAGCATTCGCGCCTGGGAAGCCATGGACGAACTGGAAGCCGCACGCGTCGCGATCCAGCGCTTCCAGCAGGACTACGCGGACGATTCGCGCGACTGGCAGATTGCGCGCGCGCGGCTCGCGCTGCGCGTGATGGCGCCGGAAGAAGCCAGTGCGCTGCTAAACGGACTCGAAGGCACCGAGGTCGAAATTCTCCAGTTGATCGCCGGACTCTGGTCGGGTGCGATGAAACCCGCCGTCGTCGTTGATCGCGCCGTGAAGCTCGGTGTCAGCAAGGACGTGGAACCGGCGTACCGGCGCGAGGCATGGGCCGTTGCGGCGGAAGCGGCAGCGATGCTCAACAGCCGCGAGGCGCATATTGCTGCGCTCGAACGCGGACTTGTCATCGCACAGACGCCTGACGCCGCGCCCATCGTTCCCGTGACAGCGGATGCCTTGTGGGATGCCTACCTTGCGCTGGGCGAGCAGCTTGGCAACCAGATGCAGTTGATTGTCGGCGACGACGAGGCGTGGTTCCTCGCCGCGTCAAACCGTTACGACGAACAACCGATTCACGCGCGCGCCTTGTTTGCCGTCGTGGCATTGAAGGCGTACCGCGCGGAGCAGGCCGATGTCGCGCATTGGCAACTCGCCGCGCTGATCGACAAGATTCCGCATGGCGGCGACCTGATGCGCGCGTTGTACCTGGAATCGGATCGCTTTGAAACAGAGGCCGACATTCCGCCCGCCGTGCGTTACCTGCTGCTGGAACACGTGTTGAACGCCGGTGATATTCCGCAGGCATCACGCTTGCTGGTCGGTCTCGACGATCCGCCGCAGCAGACCGATCCGGGTGAATGGCATTTGCGCCGTGCGCGCGTGTTGTTGCTCGGCGGTCGCATCGACGATGGCATTGCCGCGCTCGATCAGTTGTTTCGCACTGTGGAAGACTTCAAGCGCGATCGCGCGCTGCAAGTGGTGTTCGACCTGCAAACGCTTGGCCGTCACGAAGCGGCGCTGGATTTTCTTGCACGCCTGCACGCTGGTGAGACTGACACGCAGCACGCGCGCGAACTCTGGTACTGGCGCGCGGATTCGCTGACAGCGCTTGAGCGATATGCCGAAGCCGCGCGCGCTTATCTTAAATCGGCGTTGCTGCTCGATCCTTACGCGGCCGATCCCTGGGCGCAGACTGCGCGATTCCAGGCAGCGGAAGCGCTCACGCAGGCAGGACTTTTCGCGGACGCGCAACGGCAGTACCGGACCTTGCTGAACAGCACGCGCGATGCGGCAAGGCAGGCCGTGTTGCGCAACCATCTGCAACAACTGCGTTTGCTGGAACAGCGCGGCGTGGTCGCAACGAACTGAGGAACCGTTTCGGAACATGTTCAGAAGAATAATGAAAAGAGCGATCATTCCGGGATTTGCACTGGCAGTGCTGTTCAGCACCGGTTGCGCAAGTCTTGTTTCGGGCGCCGCCGACGATTTGTCGCGCGCGATTCTCAATCACGACGATCCCGCTACGGTGAAGGCTGCGGCACCGGCGTACCTGTTGATGATCGACAGCCTGATCGGTGAGGAAGCCGACGACGATGAGCTGTTGCGCCAGGGCGCGTCGCTGTATGCCGCGTACACAGGTGTATTCATCGACGATGCCGAACGCGCGAAGCGGCTTTCCGATCGGGCTTTTCGCTACGGCCGGCAAGGCATTTGCGAATACATGGAAGAACTTTGCGACGTACGCCGCATGCCGTTTGCGGAACTCGAATCCGCGCTCGCTGTTCTTGATGACGAAGACGACTTGCCGTATCTCACGGCACTCGCGCAATCCTGGCTGGTGTGGATTCGCGCGCACGCCGACGACTGGAGCGCAGTTGCGGACCTGCCCCGCACGGAACTGATTCTTGAAACCGTTCTCCGGATCGATGAAACGTACAACGACGGCAACGCGCACGTTTACCTCGGCATTCTCAAGACCTTGCGCCCGCCCGCACTCGGCGGCAAGCCGGATGAGGCGCGCGAACATTTCGAGCGCGCTATCGAAATTTCCGGCGGCCATAATCTCGGTGCCAAGGTCGCGCTCGCGGAAAATTACGCGCGGCTGCTGTTTGACCGCGAACTTCACGATCGCGTGTTGCGCGAGGTAATTGATGCCGATGCGCGCGTGAGCGGCCTCACCCTCATGAACGTGATCGCGCAGCAACGCGCGCACGAATTGCTGGCGTCAGCCGACGATTACTTCTGAATGATTCTTTACGCTTGAAGCGAACGGAGCTCTTTCATGCGATACCTGGTCTTCATCCTCGTTGCTTTTCTTTCCCTCACGTTGCCGGCCCAGGCAGCGCAGACAACTTTCAAGATTGCCACGCTCGCGCCCGACGGCTCATCGTGGATGAACGAAATGCGCGCGGCTGCAACCGAGATCGAACAACGTACGGAAGGCCGCGTTGCATTCAAGTTCTACCCGGGCGGTGTGATGGGCAACGACCGAAGCGTGCTGCGCAAGATGCGCATCGGCCAGTTGCAGGGCGCGGCGTTCACCGGCGGCGGTCTTTCGGGCGTTTATCCCGACATCCAGGTTCTCGGTTTGCCATTCCTGTTTCGTAGTCTTGAAGAAGTGGATTACCTGCGGCGTGAACTGGATCCAGTGCTGCGCAAGGGACTGGAAGATGCCGGCTTCGTGAATTTCGGTTTCGCGGAAGGCGGCTTTGCGACAATCATGTCCACCGTGCCGATCCGCACCACGGATGATCTGAAAAACGAAAAGGCCTGGGTGCCGGACAGCGACATGATTTCGTATCGCGTGATGAGCGCGCTTGGCGTCTCGCCCGTCAAGATGCCGATCACCGATGTACTTACGGGCCTGCAGACCGGGCTTGTCAGCGTGGTCGGCGCATCGCCATTGGGTGCGATTGCGTTTCAATGGCACACGCGCGTGAAATACATGACCGATGAGCCGCTCGTTTATCTGATCGGCTTATTCGCTATCGACAGCAAAGCCTTCAGCCGGCTTTCCGGCGCGGACCAGGCCATCACGCGCGAAATCATGGAAGCAACATTCAAGAAGTTGAATGAACAGAATCGCGTTGACAACGAAGGTGCGCGCGAAGCACTCAAGGCGCAAGGCGTGGAATTCATCGACGCGCCGGATGCGGCGTTGCAAGGCTGGCGCGAGACGGCGAAGCGGGTGAACCTGCAAATGGCGGAAGAGGGTGTGTACTCCGAGGAACTCACCCGGCGCGCGTACGAACTGCTCGAAACCTGGCGCGCGAACAAGGCGCAATAATCCATGACGCGCTTTTTTGCGGGTTTTGCGCGCTCCGTTCGCTGGCTTGAAGACGGATTGCTCATCGGCGTGTTCGCCGCGATGCTGTTGCTCGCCGGCGCACAGATCGTGATGCGGAATTTTTTCGATGCCGGTTTTGCGTGGATCGATCCGCTGTTGCGCGTGCTTGTTCTGTGGATCGCAATGCTGGGCGCGGTAACGGCGACGCGTGAAGACCGGCATATCAGCATCGATGTGCTGTCACGCTTCGCGCCGCCGAAATTCCTGCCCTTGCTGAAACGCATCATCGCGCTCGCGACTTCCCTCATCTGCGGCTTGCTTGCCTGGCATACCTTCCGCTTCGTGCGCGATGAATACGCCTGGAGTGATGTTGAGATCGCAGGTTTGCCGGTGTGGATCTGGCAGAGCATCCTGCCGCTCGGCTTCGCGCTGATGACCTGGCGTTTCCTTTTCGCGGTCGTGTTTCCAGCACGCGCGGAGCCCGGCACGTGAAAATACTCGTCGGCGGTTTCCTTTTGCTACTCGCCTTGATTGGCATGCCGCTGTTCGCGGTAATAGCGGGCAGCGCGATGTGGAATTTTCACGCGGCGGATATCGATCTTTCCGTCATGGGCATCGAAATCTATCGCATTGCGGAGATGCCCATCCTGCTCGCGATCCCGTTGTTCACGTTCGCGGGTTACGTGCTGAGCGAATCCGGCGCACCGGGAAGACTGGTTCGTTTCACGCGCGCCTTTCTCGGCTGGATGCCGGGCGGTCTTGCGATCGTCGCGCTTGCTGCCTGCGCGTTCTTCACAGCCTTCACCGGTGCGTCCGGCGTCACCATTATCGCGCTCGGCGCGTTGCTGTATCCGGCGCTGAACCAGGCGGGCTACCCGGAACGTTTCAATCTCGGCCTGATCACGACATCAGGCAGTCTCGGCATCCTGTTCGCGCCGTCGCTGCCACTCATTCTTTATGGCGTCGTTGCGCAACAGATGAGCGAAGGCGCGAGCATTTCGATCGACGATCTGTTCATCGCCGGAATCCTGCCTGGCCTGTTGATGGTCGTGATGCTGTCGGCGTATGCGCTTTGGGTGAATCGTGCGAACCGCATGCCCTTGGAAGGTTTCGACTGGCGACGCGCGAAAGCGGCGCTGCGTGAATGCGCATGGGAAATTCCCTTGCCGTTCGTCGTGCTCGGCGGAATCTACGGCGGTTTCTTCGCAGTCTCGGAAGCGGCTGCAATTACCGCGATTTACGTCATCGTCGCGGAAGTGTTCATCCTGGGTGAAATTTCCTGGCGGCGATTGCCGGGCATCGTGCGGCAATCGATGATCCTGGTCGGTGGTGTGCTGATCATTCTCGGCGTGTCGCTGGCATCGACAAATTTCCTGATCTATTCCGGCGTGCCGCAAAAATTGTTCGAGCTGATTCGCGGCGCCGTGGAAAGCCCGCTGGGTTTCCTGTTGCTGCTGAACGTGTTTCTGCTGGTGCTCGGCGCGATTCTCGACATCTTCTCCGCGCTGGTGCTCGTTGTGCCGTTGATATTGCCCATCGCCGCGCAGTACGGCATTCATCCCGTGCATCTTGGAATCATCTTTCTCGCCAACATGCAGCTTGGTTACTCGACACCGCCGGTCGGCCTGAATCTTTTCATTGCGAGTTATCGCTTCGACCGGCCGATCACGGAAATCTACATGGCGACATTGCCGTATCTCGGCATCCTGTTGTTGTCGGTGCTTGTCATCACCTACGTGCCGGCGCTGTCGTTGGGTCTTTTGTAGGTTGGGGTGAGCAAAGCGAACCCCAACGATTTCTGCGAGGTCTCAAGTGGAACGCGAAAGTCTGAAAGTTTTCGAAGAAGCGCTGGCGAAACTCGAAGCAGGCTTCGCGGACCTGCCAGCGTTCGATGAAAGCGTTGATATTGATCGGCTGCGATCGGTGCTGATGCAGGTTGCAGAACGCCTTAACGACAATTTCCCGTATCACCATCCGCTCTATGCCGGACAGATGCTGAAACCGCCGCATCCTGTTGTGCGGCTCGCGTACTGGCTTGCCATGTTCATCAATCCGAACAACCACGCGCTGGACGGCGGACGCGCGAGTTCGGCGATGGAAAAGGAAGCGGTTGCGGAAATCGCGCGCATGTTCGGATTCGCACAAAATCTTGGACACCTGACGAGCAGCGGCACGATCGCGAATCTTGAAGCCCTGTGGATTTCGGGCCAGGAGCGTGACGGCGTGATTCTTGCGTCGGGACAGGCGCACTACACGCATTCGAGAATCAGCGCTGTTCTGAAGCTGCCGTTCGACGCCGTTGCCGTCGACAAGTTCGCGCACATGGACATGAATGCGCTGGAAGCGCGGCTGAAAAAAGGCGATGCGAGCACTGTCGTCGCGACGCTCGGCACGACGGCCGCGGGTGCCGTTGATCCCTTGCATGAAATCATTCCGCTCGCGAGGAAGTACGGTGTGCGCGTGCACGTCGATGCTGCTTACGGCGGATATTTCACGCTGGCATCAAATCTCGATGACAACGCGCGCCGCGCGTTCGATGCCATTCCGCAAGCGGATTCCCTTGTCGTCGACCCGCACAAGCACGGCCTTCAACCTTACGGGTGCGGTTGCGTGCTGTTCGCGGACCCTTCGCTCGGCAAGCACTACAAGCACGATTCGCCTTACACGTATTTCAGTTCCGACGAACTGCATCTCGGCGAGATCAGCCTGGAATGTTCACGCGCCGGTGCGTCCGCCGTCGCACTCTGGGCGACGCAGAAACTGTTGCCATTGGAGCAGGGCGGGGAGTTTGCGCGTGGGCTTGAACAGGGACGCGATGCCGCCGTGCAGTGGCGAGAAATGTTGCAGCAGGACGGCTGGCGGGTGGCGATGCCGCCAGAGCTGGATATCCTGCTGTTCGCGGATTCAAATGACGACAGCGAGAATCTTTCACGCGCGAGCAATGATATCTTCCAGCGCGCCGAAAAAAACAATCTGCATCTCGCCATCGCGCGTTTTCCGCGTGCGCTGCTGGAACCCTGGTGGCCGGATCTCGAGTGGCGTGATGAACAAGCCAGCGTGCTGCGCAGTTGCCTGATGAAACCGCAGCACGCGGAGTGGCTGCCTGAAATCCACGCGCGGTTGAGTACTGCTCGCCGCTAACTTCCTTCCACCGGCAACGCTTCCGAGGCGAACTGTTCTCCGGCTATGTCGTACCAGCTCAGCCGGTAATCGCCTGCGGGCAACAACAACGTGACGCTTTCTCCCGAACGAATCTCGACGCGATCAACAGGAACGCCGTCAGCGCTTTCGTTTTTCAGCCGCGCTTCCACCAGTCGTGCGCCGTCCGGTACATCCAGCGTTACGGCGCTGCGATTTCCGGCGCGCAACAGCCATTCCGGACGGCCGTTCTCAAGGTAACGCGTTGGGGGCGTGACGACCGAAACGTCATACCGTTCCGGTTCGAGCGACCACGGACCGTCCGCGGTCTTGAGAACGAAAGCCTCGGATGTCGCGGGCGCCAGTTGCATTGCCCTCGAATAGATCGCATTCGGTTCGAGTGCATCGCCGGCCCAGGTGAGTGCGGCCTGGTTCACCGTCAAGGGGTCGATTCCCGTCATTTCCTCCAGGTGCTGCGCCATGGTCCGGGCACCGAACAGCAGCCCGGATTCCTCGATGTGCTGGTAACCGGCATGCACCAGGATTCTCGCGTCGGGATCTTTTTCAAGAACGGCGGCTATGTTCGCGGCCTGTCCGCGTTCGCGTTCCTGCTGGGATTGGCTGTTCGCGGGTTCGTACTGGATCAGCGTGTAACCCAGCCGCAGCGCTTCGCGAATCATGTCGCCAAACTCCGGATCTTTCAGATAGAAGCCGCTGTCCGCAACCGGATAGCCGCGAGCTTCAAGCATCTTCGCCGGCTCGCCCAATGCTTCCATCGCGAGGTAACGGAAACCGGTCTCGTAAAGTGGTTGCAGAAGACTGCGCGTTGTCGCGCGATGCCGGCTGATGTGATGCGCTTCGTTGACGAGTACAAGCTGGTGATCTTTCACCAGTGACACGATGACCTCTCGCAGCGGTTGTGCGACGGCATCGGCTGGTGGCGGTTCCGCGTGTCCGGGCGGAAGCCTGTTGCCGAACAGGTGGACCGCAAACAGGTTGATGGCCTTCCGTTCGTTGCCTAGCCAGGATTCGCGGGTTCCGAGGAACTGTGAAACCGCCTGCATGTCCCGCCGCGAGTCCGCGTATTTCCTGGCAAGATCACGCAGGCCATCAACAGCGCGAAGGTGGTTTCCGTCCTGCTGGAAAACCTTCCTGATCGCTCCCATCTCCTTGAGCGCGGCTGGTGGTGTCCGGGCTTCCGCTTGCGCGGAAATCAACGGCATGCCCAACACCGCCGCGATGGCGATGAAGGGCAGGAGAGGCTGCAAATCACGCATCCGCTTTCTCCGAATATAAAGGTGTTACGGAACATAACAGAGAAGCGTCGCATGCCAGCGCAGATAATAGGTAATGTCTATTGTTAAATTTTAAACAATCAATTGGAACTATCGTGCCCGCTGCGTTTCAATAGCCACCGTCAATCAACAAGCACCATTCATGACGGAGGTAACTCGCATGTTGACAGTAGGTGACAAGTTTCCCGAGTTCAAACTCAAGGCGGCCGTTTCCAACAAGATGGACGACGACGCATTCATCGACGTGACCCACGAATCGTATGCCGGCAAGTGGAAGGTCGTGTTCTTCTACCCGAAGGATTTCACCTTCGTTTGTCCGACCGAGATTGCCGCGTTCGGCAAGCTCAATGGCGAATTCGCGGACCGCGACGCGCAGGTGCTCGGCGGCAGCGTCGACAACGAATTCGTGCACGTGGCCTGGCGCCAGCAGAAGGAAGAGCTGCGCGATCTGCCGTTCCCGCTGATTTCCGACCTGAACCGCAAGCTCTCCTCGGCGCTCGGCATTCTCGACGAGGAAGAAGGCGTTGCGAAACGTGCGACTTTCATCGTGGATCCCGACGGCATCATCCGCTTCTCCATGGTGACGGACATGAACGTCGGCCGTAACCCGGATGAGGTGCTGCGTGTGCTCGACGCATTGCAGACGGACGAGCTTTGCCCGTGCAACTGGAAGCAGGGCGAAGAAACGTTGAATGCGGCCTGATCCGAAGCGCGTCTTTTGCCCGTGAGCGTTGTTGCGGCGCCTTCCTCCGTGCTCATTACCAGAACGGTAACTCCGCGCGTAGGAAGGCACCGCGCCTAGCTCACGACCAAAATCCGCAGCTTCAGCGGATTTCAGCAGGATCAAAACGCGCGCCTTCGGCGCAAAGAATTGAACTGGCGCAAACCGCGCAGGAGAAAGAACGAAATGAACATCGACGACATCAAGAACCTCGTGCCGGATTTCGCCAAGGACATCCGGTTGAATCTTTCGAGCGTGCTGAAGGACACAGGCTCGCCGGGTCTGAATGAAAAGCAGATCGCGATGCTTGCGCTGGCAACGGCGTATGCCGCGCGCAACGCGAAACTCACGAGCTCGGTGGAAGAAGCCGCGTTCGATGTGCTCGACGATGCCGAGATCGCAGCGGCGCGCGGTGCTACGGCGATCATGGGCATGAACAACATTTATTACCGATTCCTGCATCTCGTGGAGAACGAGGAATATTCGAAGCTTCCCGCGAAATTGCGCATGAATGTCATCGGCAATCCGGGTATCGACAAGGTGGATTTTGAACTGTTGAGCCTTGCGGTATCCGCAATCAACGGCTGCGGCACCTGCGTCGCCTCGCACGAGAAAATCGTGCGCAAGGGCGGCCTGGACGCCGAAGCAGTGCAGAGTGCTGCGCGTATTGCTGCGGTCATGCACGCCGCCGCCGTCGCGATTGAAGTTGATGCCGCCGGATCCGCCTCCCAGGCGGAAGCCGCTTGATCTCCCCCTGATCAAGCGCACCGCGAACCGGTCTCCCCCAACCGGTTTGCATTGCCCCCTTGGCGCCCGTCCCCGGGCGCTTTTTTTTGATCTTATTGTCGGGTTTGCGGATGAAACCGTATTTGGCCGGCTTGCATAAATCCGGTATGTTCGAGGACTTCACGGTCGCGGGGCATCGCCATGCGAAAGATTGTCTTCTTCCTGCTTTTGCTGGTTCAGCCTGCCTGCAGCAGCGGCGCGGCTGAAGTTCAGACCGGCGACATTCAACTGCCGCCAGGTTTCGCCATCAATGTCTTCGCCGAAGTGCCCAACGCGCGTTCGATGACCTTGTCGGATTCCGGCGTTGTTTATGTCGGCAATCGCGGCAGCGACAAGGTGTGGGCAGTCGTCGATCGCGACGGCGACGGTCGCGCGGATGAGCGTTACGAAATCGCATCCGGCCTGGAATCACCGAATGGTGTTGCCTGGCATGAAGGCGATCTTTACGTTGCCGAAATCAGTCGCATCCTGCGTTTCGATGACATCGATGCGCATCTCGAAAATCCGCCGAAACCGGTTGTCGTCACCGACGATTACCCGGACGACGGACACCACGGCTGGAAGTTCATCGCCTTCGGGCCCGACGGCAAGTTGTACGTGCCCATCGGCGCGCCGTGCAATATCTGCGATGAAGAAGGTTACGCCGTCATCACGCGCATCAATCCCGATGGCAGCGGCAAGGAAATTTTTGCGCGCGGTATTCGCAATACTGTCGGTTTCGACTGGGATCCTGCTACTGGCGATCTGTGGTTCACCGATAACGGTCGCGACTGGCTCGGCGACAACAAGCCGGATGACGAACTGAATCACGCGACCGAGGCAGGTCAGCATTTCGGTTACCCGTATTGCCATGCCGGAACGATTCTCGATCCGGAATACGGCGCGGGGCACGATTGCGAGGATTACGTCGCGCCGGCTGCGCTGCTCGGTCCGCACGTCGCCGCACTCGGCATGCGTTTTTATGATGGCGAGATGTTTCCGGAAAAATACCGCGGCGGGATGTTCATTGCCGAGCACGGTTCATGGAATCGCTCTGAGAAAATCGGTTACCGCGTGGTGTTCGCAGAGAAGAAGGAATCCGGCGTTACCGTGGAAACATTTGCATCCGGCTGGCTGCAGGGCCAGTCCAACTGGGGCCGGCCCGTTGATGTGCTCGTGATGCCGGACGGCGCGTTGCTGGTTTCCGATGACAGCGCGGATGTCATTTATCGCGTCAGTTACGGGAAATAGATTCGCGCGCGGATCGCGCTCCCACATATCTTCGTTTCACAACAAGGGAAATCTTTGAATGACTCGCCAGACCGAATCGCCGTTCCGCCAGATGCTGACCGCGCTCGATACCGCGCGCAGCATCGTGCTCAATATTCTTTTCGTCATGTTCATGGTGTTCGTGCTGCTGATCTTCGCGGCGGCGGCCGGTCTTTTCGCAAAACAGGAGCCGATGGAAATCGCCCAAGGCAGCGCGCTGCGTGTCGCGCCCGAGGGAATGCTGGTCGAGGAATACAGCGGTGAAGCTGTTGAGCGCGCGATCAACGAAGCGCTTGGTGACGGCATCCCGCAAGTGCGCTTGCGCGACCTGACCATGGCAATTGACGCTGCTGCGAATGACGATCGAATTGCCGCGCTCGTGCTCGATCTCGACAGCCTGTTTGGCGGCGGGCCTGCGATGTACCAGGATCTTGCCGCGGCCGTCGAACGTTTCCGCGCGAGCGGCAAGAAAACGATCGCCGTCGGTGACAGCTACACGCAAGGCCCGTATTACGTCGCCGCGCATGCGGATGAAATACTGATGCATCCGATGGGCGTGGTGTTCGTCACGGGTTACGGCATCTATCGCAACTATTACAAGAATGCGCTGGATTACCTTGATGCCGAATGGAACGTGTTTCATGCGGGCGAATACAAATCCTACGGCGAACCGTTCACGCGCACTGGCATGTCCGATGAAGCGCGCGCCGCAAACAAGGCATTCCTTGAAGACCTGTGGAGCTTCTATCGCGCCGGCGTGATTGCGGCGCGTGAACTGGAGCAGGGCACGCTGCAAATGTACGTGCAATCGCTGGGTGGCAACGCCAATGGCAACTTCGCGCAGGCGGCCGTGGATTTCGGCCTGATCGATGCACTTATGCCGCGCGATGAAATGAACATGCACGTTGCGGCGATGGTCGGTGAAGGCAACGGCGGAGTCGGTTACAGCCACATCGATTACCGTCCGTACGTTGAACAGGTGCGCCTGCAGAAACAGATCCGCGCCGCCACGCAATCGCAAGTTGCAGTGCTGGTTGCGGAAGGTCCGATCGTTGCGGGCGACCAGCCGCCGGGCGTGATCGCGGCTGAACGCATGGTGCGGGAAATTCGCGAGCTGCGTGACAACGACAACGTGGCAGCCGTCGTGCTGCGCGTGAATTCCGGCGGCGGCAGCGCGTTCGCATCGGAAATCATCCAGCGTGAGCTTGAATTGTTGCAGGCTGCCGGCAAGCCGCTGGTAGTTTCCATGGGCGCGGTTGCGGCGTCAGGCGGTTACTGGATTTCCATGTCGGCGGATGAAATCTGGGCGCAACCGACAACCATTACCGGTTCCATCGGCGTGGTCGCGATGTTCCCGACTTTCGAAGGCACCTTGAACAAGTACGGCATCACTACTGATGGTGTCGGCACCACGCCCATCTCGGGCGCGTTCCGCCTGGATCGCAGCATGGGGCCCGAGATCAAGCAGGCGATGCAGGCATCGGTGGAACATCTCTACGATGTGTTCATCAATGAAGTTGCCGTGCATCGCGGTCTTGAAGTCAGTGCCGTTGACGAGGTTGGTCGCGGGCGCGTCTGGTCGGGAAGCGACGCGCTGGAAAACGGACTGGTCGATTCGCTCGGGGGCCTGGACCAGGCGATTGACGCCGCCGCAGAATTGGCCGCGCTTGATGAATACGTCGTGGTCTGGCGCGAACCTGTCTTGAGCGTGTTCGATCGCGTGTTGATCGACATGTTCCAGACGGTTGCGCCGCGCCTCGCAAATCAGAATGGTATCGAAACGAGCGTTATGCGCCTGCCGCTGGTGCGCCAATTGGCAACCGAGCTTGAACGCGCGAATTACTTCAATGATCCGCGCGGCGTGTACGCGCTGTGCTTCTGCAATCTGCCGTTCTGACGATTCGTAATCGCACATGCAACGCAGCGCCTTGCTGACGTGGTTCGGTGTCGTGCTCATCTGGAGCACGACGCCGCTCGCCATTCAATGGAGTGCGCAGGGCGCGGGCTTTCTTTATTCGTTGATGACGAGAATGCTGGTTGCATCCGCCTTGTTCGCGCTGATCGTCGCCTGGCGGCGGCACGGCGAGTTGTTCACGCGCGGTGGAATGATTGCATCGCTGGTCGCGGGATTCGGCATCTACGCCAGCATGATGCTGGTCTACTGGGCCGCGCAGTTCATTCCATCGGGTTTGATCGCCGTGCTGTTCGGCCTGTCTCCGCTCGCCGCCGCGCTCTGGTCGCAGTGGCTTTTGCCGGGTGACCGGATAACGCGCCTCGGAATCGTCGGCGTGATCATCGGCATCGCCGGTCTCTGGATTATTTTCGGCAGCGGTGAATCGTTGTCCGCAGCGGCGATACCGGGAACGATCGCGGCGCTGATTGGCGTGACGATCCAGAACGGCACGATGGTTGTGTTGAAACGTTACGGCGTCGAGCAGTCCGCGCTCACCATGACAGCCGGCGGCGTCATTGTCGCGGCGATACTCTATCTGCCGAGCTGGTGGTTGATCGGTGCGCCGATTCCTGCAGAAATTCCGTTGCGTGCAGTGCTCGCGATCGTCTATCTCGGCGTCGCCGGTTCGGTGCTGGGTTTCATGCTGTATTTTTCGCTGTTGAAAAGAATCAGCGCAGTTTCGCTGTCGCTGGTGACATTGATAACGCCCGTCACCGCGTTGTTGCTCGGACAATGGTTGAACGCGGAAGACTTGCCGCGCGAAGTGTGGTTCGGCGTGGCATGCATCATGACGGGGCTGGTTCTTTACCAGTTCGGCGGGTGGCGAGCGATGCGCGCGAGTTACCGAACGCTTCGCTGAAGCTGCATCAGTTTCTGCGCCGCACGCTGACCGACTGCCGAATCGGATTGCGCGGCGACCTGGTAATGCTGCGCGGCCAACTGCAACTGTCCCTGGTTCGCGGCAATGTCGCCAAGCCCTTCATGCGCGATCGCAGTCGGCAATAACTGGTTCGCCTGCTGGTAATCCTGGCGCGCGGCATCGAGCTTGCCGGCATCTTCACGCAACAAGCCGCGATAGACATAGAATTCGAAGTAACGCGGATTGAGCTCAATCGCCTTGTTGAAATGTTCCAGCGCCGCGTCGTTTCTCTGTTGCGCAATTGCGGCCTGGCCGAGCAGCCCGTGAAACTTCGCTTCCTCCGGCTCGATCGCGAGCGCTTCGCGTGCTTTCTTTTCCGCGAGTTCGCCGTTGCCTTCCGCCAGCGCTTTTCGGCCTTCGTTGAACGCCTTGTAAGCCGGTTGCAGTTCTTCGATGTGCGCGGTCATCTGCTGGAATTGTTTTTTGTCGAGTGTGCCCGTATCGGGAAGTTTTGCGGCGTAGGCGCGATTGCGCTCCACGCGTTCCTCGGAGGGCGGATGCGATGCGAACAATCCGGCAAGCCAGCCGGGATTGCGTCCTTCGGAAAGTCGCACAAAGGTTTCCTGCAAGGAAACGGCAGCGTCGGGATCGTAGCCGGCTTCCACCATGTATTGCATGCCGTAGTGATCGGCTTCGAGTTCCGCTTCGCGGCTGTATTTCGAATTGATGATCTGCGCGCCGAGCATGCCGGCGCCGACAGCGAGGTTCGCGTACTCGCTGTCGCTGGCGGCGATTCCCGCGGCAAGCACGCCGAGCTGCAGCAGCATGCCGCGCTCCATGGTCTGCGCGCTGTGCCGCGCCGCCGCGTGCACGATTTCATGCCCGAGCACGGCGGCGAGCTCCGCTTCGTTTTCGAGTTCGACCAGCAGGCCGCGATTGATCGCGATCTTGCCGCCCGGCAGCGCCCAGGCGTTCGGCACGCTGTTGTTGAGTACGACAAACTCGTAGGGAAGTTCACGATCGGCGACGGCGGCGAGTTTCTGGCCGACACGATTTACGTAGCGCGTCAGTTCCGGATCCAGCTCGTAGCTGCCGCCTTGCATCTGCTGGGTGGCGAGATAATTCTGTTCGCCTAGCTGGATTTCCTGGGCGGTGGAAACAAGGCCGAGATTGCGTTCACCGGTGACGGGGTTTGTCACGCAGGCGGTAATGACGGCGATCGCGATCGCGGCGATAAATGCGGGGATCAGTTTTTTCATGGATGACTTCCCGAAACGAGAGCATTCAGGCAACGTTATCCATCCTGTCGATCCTGAAAAATCCTGTAAATCCTGTCTATTGCCGTTTTTTTCTCCCGATCGCCGTACGCAGACGCCGTCAACTCCAGTCCAGCACGACCTTGCCGGATTTCCCCGAACGCATTACGTCAAATCCTTTCTGGAAAGCATCGGCTTTCATTTCGTGGGTGAGCACGGGTGCAACGTTCAATCCGCTCTGCAGCATCGCGATCATCTTGTACCAGGTCTCGAACATCTCGCGACCGTAAATGCCCTTGATGAACAGTCCCTTGAAAATCACCTTGTTCCAGTCGATGGCCATGTCGGACGGCGGAATGCCGAGCATCGCGATCTTCGCGCCGTTGCGCGCGGTGTCGAGCATCGCGCGGAACGCCGATGGCACGCCGGACATTTCCATGCCGATATCGAAACCTTCGGTCATGCCGAGTTCCCGGATCACGTTTTCAAGCTTTTCGTTCTGCACGTTCACTGCGCGCGACGCGCCCATCTGCGTGGCAAGCTCAAGACGGTAATCATTCACATCAGTAATCACGATGTGACGCGCCCCGGCATGCCGTGCGATCGCGACGGCCATGATGCCGATGGGACCGGCGCCGGTAATCAGCACATCCTCGCCGACGAGATCGAACGACAGTGCGGTGTGCGTAGCATTGCCGAGCGGATCAAGAAACGCCGCGATTTCATCCGGAATATCATCCGGCAGCTTGAAGGCGTTGACGGCGGGAATCGCGAGCAGCTCTGCGAAACAGCCGGGACGATTCACGCCGACACCGACGGTGTTCGGACACAAGTGGCGCTGGCCGGCGCGGCAGTTCCGGCAATGTCCGCAGGTGATGTGGCCTTCGCCCGAAACGCGATCGCCCACCTTGTAACCCTGCACTTCGCTGCCGACGGCTTCGACCACGCCGACGAATTCATGCCCGACCGTCATCGGCACGGGAATCGTCTTCTGCGCCCAGTCATCCCAGTTGTAGATATGAATGTCGGTGCCGCAGATCGCCGTTTTCTTCACGCGGATCAGCAGATCGTTCGGACCGTGTTCGGGTTCCGCGACATCCTGCATCCAGATGCCTTCTTCCGATTTTGCCTTGACGAGTGCTTTCATTTTCTTGTCTCGAATTTGAATAAGTAGAAGGCAGGAGAAATACTGTCGTGAAGTCTCCGCCCTTGCTTCTTTCTAGATGACGCCGAGGCGCTTGCCGACTTTTTCGAACGCCGCAATCGCGCGATCAATGTGTTCCGCTTCATGCGCCGCCGACATCTGCGTGCGTATGCGCGCCTTGTCTTTTGGCACGACGGGAAACGAAAAGCCGATCACGTAAACGCCTTCTTTCAGCATTTCGTTCGCGAATTCCTTTGCGAGCTTCGCGTCGCCAAGCATCACGGGAACGATGGAATGTTCGCCCGGCAGCAGTTCGAAGCCGAGTTTCTCCATGCCGGCGCGGAAACGCTTTGCGTTGTCAAAGAGTTTTGCGCGCAGCGCATCGCCAGCGCCGCCTTCCAGCATGTCCAGCACCTTGATCGATGCGGCGGTGATTACCGGTGCGAGCGTGTTGGAGAAAAGATAGGGGCGGGAGCGGTTGCGGAGTATTTCAACAATTTCCGGATGACGCGATGACGTGTAACCGCCCGATGCACCACCCAGCGCCTTGCCGAGCGTGCCGGTGATGATATCGACGCGATCCATCACGCCGCAGTGTTCGTGCGAGCCACGCCCGCGTGCGCCCATGAAACCGACCGCGTGCGAGTCATCAACCATTACCATCGCATCGTACTTGTCCGCGAGATCGCAGATCACTTGCAGGTTCGCAAGATAACCGTCCATGGAAAATACGCCGTCAGTCGCGATCAAGCGAAAGCGCGCGTCCTTCGCGTCCTTCAGTTTCGCTTCGAGGTCTGCCATGTCGTTATTTGCGTAACGGAAACGCTTCGCCTTGCACAGGCGAACGCCGTCGATGATCGATGCGTGGTTCAGCGCATCGGAAATGACTGCGTCTTCCTCGCCGAGCAACGTTTCGAACAATCCGCAGTTCGCATCAAAACACGAGGAATAAAGAATGGTTTCCTGCATGCCAAGAAATTTCGAAATGCGCGCCTCCAGTTCCTTGTGCACATCCTGCGTGCCGCAGATGAAGCGCACCGACGCCATGCCGTAACCGTGTTCATCCAGCGCGGCCTGTCCCGCGTCGATCAGCTCGGGATGATTCGCGAGCCCGAGATAATTGTTCGCGCAGAAATTCAGCACATGCTCGCCGCCCGCGACTTCGATGTCCGCCTGCTGCTGCGAGGTGATGACGCGCTCGTCCTTGGAAAGGCCGGCCTCGCGCAGCGTGGTGATTTCGTCGCGAAGGTGCTGGATGAAAGCCTGGGTCACGGCGGGCTCCTGTCGTCAGGGCGTGGATTTGAAAGGCGGAGATTATAGCAGTTCAGGCGAAACGCCGAGGAGTGGCGCAAGTGTCGCGGCCAGGTCGGTTATGATTCGCGCATGAGCGATCCCGAAGGAAAAATCCGCCTCGACAAGTGGCTCTGGGCCGCGCGTTTCTTCAAGACGCGCGCGCTGGCGCAGGAGGCTGTCAGCGGTGGCAAGGCGCATGTCAACGGCGAGCGCGCGAAGCCGTCGCGTCACCTTGAGCCAGGCGATTGTCTTGAAATCACGAAAGGCGAGCAGCGATTCGTTGTGTTGGTCGAGAGGCTTTCCGACAAGCGCGGGCCGGCGAAAGTCGCCGAGACGCTTTACACGGAAACCGAAGAAAGCCGCAAACGCCGGGAAGAGGCCGCGGCGCAGCGGCGCCTGGTTCGCCAGTCGTCGCCGCATCCCGAGAGAAAACCCGACAAGAAACAGCGCCGGCACATCATCCGGTTCAAGTCAGGCGAGTGACGAGTTACAAGTGCAGTTTCATGCCTTCGTGCGATGCCTTGAAGCCGAGGCTTTCATAAAACCGCAAGGCTTCGGGCCGCGACTTGTCGGTCGTCAGCTGCACGAGGTGACAATTTCTTTCCTGCGCGCGCTTGATCGCCCACTCGAACATCTGCTTTCCAAGACCCTTGCCGCGATACGCGCTCGCGATGCGCACGCCTTCGATCAGCGCGCGCCAGCCGCCTTGATACGTCAGGTAGGGAATGAAGGTGACTTGCAGCATGCCGACGATTTCGCCGTTTTGCACGGCGACTGTCAGTTCGTTGTTCGGATCGGCGTCGATGGCGGTGAACGCCGCGCGATAGCTTTCCGGCAGCGGATCAGTGTTCTTCTCG
This sequence comes from Gammaproteobacteria bacterium, assembly GCA_036381175.1. Lineage (GTDB taxonomy): Bacteria > Pseudomonadota > Gammaproteobacteria > Natronospirales > JAJUFS01 > JAJUFS01. The sequence continues at coordinate 44,802 of DASVDI010000021.1, read as the reverse complement.
CGTCTTGCGCCAAGTTCATCGTCGGCGAGCAATCCAACCAGCGACGGTACGTCGTCGGCGTGTGCCGGCCGAAAGACCAGTTCGATGTCCATACTGCTGCTCCGCGGAAAAAAATCCGCGAGAGTCTAATCGAACGGTCTCACCCGCGCACGTCCGGATGTTTCGGCAGGCCCGATGTTGTCAGGCCCAGGTTGTCAGGTAATCTTCTTGCCCACGAATATCGAGAAGATCAGCGCCAGCACGAACAGCACCAGGAAAATGAAGAACAGGATCTTCGCAATTCCGGCGGCGGCCGACGCGATTCCGGTGAATCCGAGGACACCGGCAATCAGTGCGATAATGAAAAAGGCAATTGCCCAGCCCAGCATGAAATCCTCCTTATCGATGTTGCCGGAATCCCGCGATCCCGTAACAAAGGAATAACGCGCTGCATCGCGGATTGAAATGGGTGGTTCACCGTAAACCGTGGCGCGCAGGCTTCAATCGCGCGTGCGGTCACGGCACAGGGGCTGGAATATGCTTGTTGCAAACAGAAGAGGTGACACATGCCGACGCTACACGAAACGGAAACGCTCGTGCGACGCTTCTGGGCGTTGATGGCGAGCAATGATTTTCACGCCGTGGCCGAAGTGCTGCATCCGGATTTCGAACTGGATTGGCCGCAATCCGGCGAACGCATTCGTGGCGCCTTCAATTTCGGTGAAATGAACGCGAACTATCCGGCCGAAGGACGCTGGCGATTTTCTCTCGAGCGCCTGGTCGCGGACGACAATGGCGTAGTCACGGATGTGATCGTTACCGACGGCAGCATGGAGGCGCGCGCTGTTACCTTCTTTACCGTGCGCGACGGAAAGATTCATCGGATTGTCGAGTACTGGCCGGAGGCGTTCGTGCCGAGGGCGGATCGCGCGCAGTGGGTCGAAAGCAGGAAGGATTGACGAAGAAGATCCCTCCCCGACCCTCCCTTTGAAAAAGGGAGGGAGAACTTCGTTCGAATGTGTTGAAAATCCGAACGTGAACGCGACGATTATTCGCGGCAGGATGCCGCTCCCACGTCGCTTCGCTTGCTCAGAAGCAGTTGGTTACCTGTTGCTATCTGTTGAGCGATTTCTTGCGAGGAAGCTGTCCAGTGAATTCGCGAACTTCTGCTTGTCGCGATCGTTCAGCGCAGGCGGGCCACCTGTCTGCACGCCGCTGGCGCGCATCTGGTCCATGAAATTCCGCATGGCCACGCGTTCGCGAATGTTGTCGTCGGTGTAGAACTCGCCGCGTGGATTGAGCGCGTGGCCGCCTTTTTTCATCACGGCGGCGGCAAGCGGGATATCCGCGGTGATCACGAGATCGCCGGGCGCGCTGTTTTCTGCAATGTAGTCATCCGCGACATCGAATCCGCCTTCGACCTGCAGGGCGCGAATGTGCGGCGAGGGCGGTGTGCGGAGATAATGATTCGCGACCAGCGTCAACGGAATTTCCGTGCGCGCGGCGGCACGAAAGAGAATGTCCTTGATGATGTTCGGACAGGCGTCCGCGTCGACCCAGATATGCATCGCTGGGTTTTAACATACCAACATGCAAAACGGAGGGTAGGAGCGCCTTCAGGCGCGAAACTCGGAGGTTCGCGCCTGAAGGCGCTCCTGCAATGGCCTCGGTAACCCGTGCCCGGTCCTCAGTGCTTCACGAACTTGAAGAACCGGCTCGGTTCGCCGTCACTGGTTTTCTCCTGGTAGAGAAAATCGAGTTCTTTCTCATCGAACTTGTCGAAGAACTCGTCCCAGGAAATCTCCTCCAGCGATTCCTCGCCGCTGTAGCCTTCGAAGTCGATCCGCAAAACGCCCGGCTCGCCGTCATCCTTTGTACGTTTCACTGTGGCCGGCTTGCCGCCGCGATTTTCCGCCCAGCGACGGATGATTTCATGATCCTGTGTTCGCAGTGATTCTCCGCTCATGATCTGACCTCGTTGATAGGAAGACGATGCTTTCTCACTGAGGCAGCACGGCGCGAAATCAATGGGTGGAAACGCTCAGCCGCTTGAGCCCCAAGCTTCGGGCAAGCAAAATCTCGTCACGTTTTCCTGAAGAGCGCGAATGAATGTCACGGCCAGAAACGCCCTTGCTGACGGTTGATGTGATCATCGAGCTGCTCGATGAACGCGGAAAGATCGTCCTCATCGAACGCAGGCACGAACCGTTCGGCTGGGCGCTGCCTGGCGGGTTCGTGGACGTCGGCGAAACGGTGGAGCAGGCCGCGGTGCGCGAGGCGAAGGAGGAAACCGGCCTGGATGTCACATTGAAACAACTACTCGGCGTTTACTCCGATCCGCAACGTGATCCACGCGGGCATACGGTATCCGTGACATTCATTGCGACGGCGAACGGCGAGCCGCGTGGTGGGGATGATGCGGGCCAGGCGCAGGCGTTCGACCCTGCGAATCCGCCCGTGCTCGCTTTCGATCACGCGAAAATCCTGGCGGATTATCGAAACTCGCTCGTGAGCTGAACGCTACAAGTCCGCCGTCAAGCTGAACGAAGGAATGTGGGAGCGGCATCCTGCCGCGAATCATCACCTAGTGATGCCGAAGCGCATCGATCAGCTGTTTCTTGTCCATGTCGGTGCGATGTTCGATGCCGATTTCCTTCGCCTTGTCCTGCAGCTCATCCACCGTCCATTTTTCATATTTCTCGCTGTGTCCGCCTTTCTCGCCAACCGCTGAGCGGCCCTTGTTGTGCGCTGCGTTCGCAATACGCGCCGCCTTTTCCTTGCTGTTGCCTTCCTCGCGCAGCGCCTCGTACATCTCCTCGTCCTTGATCTGCGAATTGTCTTTTTCGCCCATGATCGTCTCCTGTCGTAACCTGTTCCAGAAGAAATGCGGGCAGATGAAAGGGCTTCAATGCGCCGCATGCATCGTCCATGCGGCGCAGGGCGATGCGGGAACGATTCCTGTATAATTCGCGCCTTTCCGCACGCGGGGCTGCATTCATCCCGCCGGAACGAATTCCAGAAAAAACGGAGATTTCAATGGCTTACCAGCACATCAAGCTTCCCGAAGGCGGTGAGAAGATCACCATCAAGGACGGGTCGCTTCACGTTTCCAACCAGCCCATTCTCGGTTACGTGGAAGGCGACGGCATCGGCGTCGATATCACGCCGGCCTGCCTCAAGGTCTGGGACGCGGCGGTCGAGAAGGCCTACGGCGGCAAGCGCAAAGTGCATTGGGCGGAAATCTTCATGGGCGAGAAGGCGTCGAAAATCTACGACGGCGACTACTTCCCGCAGGAAGCGAAAGACGCGCTGAAAGACCTGGTCGTTTCGATCAAGGGCCCACTGACCACGCCGGTCGGCGGCGGCTTTCGCTCGCTGAATGTGACGCTGCGCCAGGAACTCGATCTCTACGCCTGCGTGCGCCCCGTGAAGTACTACAACGGCGTGCCGAGTCCGCTGAAGAAGCCGGAAGAAATCGACGTGGTGATTTTTCGCGAGAACACCGAAGACGTTTACGCCGGCATCGAATACGAATCCGGCACGCCCGAGAACAAGAAGCTCGCCGAATTCCTGCGCAAGGAAATGGGCGCGGATTTCTTCGAGGATGCCGGCATCGGCGTGAAACCGATCTCGCCGTTCGGCTCCAAGCGACTCGTGCGCAAGGCGATCCAGTACGCCATCGATCACGACAAGCCGTCGGTGACGCTGGTGCACAAGGGCAACATCATGAAGTTCACCGAGGGCGCCTTCCGCAAGTGGGGCTATGAAGTCGCTGCGGAAGAGTTCGGCGCCGAACTGCTGGACGGCGGTCCTTGGATGCATTTCAAGAACCCGAAGACCGGCAAGCAGATTGTCGTCAAGGATTCGATCGCCGACATCATGTTCCAGCTGATGCTGTTGCGCCCGGCGGATTACTCGGTGCTCGCGACCATGAACCTCAACGGCGATTACTTGTCAGACGCCATTGCCGCGGAAGTCGGCGGTGTCGGCATCGCGCCGGGTTCGAACATGTCGGATCACGTTGCGGTGTTCGAGGCCACGCACGGCACCGCGCCCAAGCACGCCGGCAAGAATGTCGTGAACCCGGGCTCGCTGCTGTTTTCCGGCGTCGACATGCTCGCGCACATCGGCTGGCAGGAAGCGGCGGACCTGATCACCGAGGCGTATGAAAAGACGATTGCGCAGAAGATCGTGACTTACGATTTCGCGCGCCTGATGGACGATGCGAAGGAAGTGAAGACATCCGAATTCGCGGACGCGATCATTTCCAACATGTAATGACGGCATTCGCGTGCTGCAGTGCATTTCAACGGCCCCTCACGGGGCCGTCCTTGTGTCCGGGCTGTTGCCGAATGTTGCCTGTTTTATAATGTATCGCTTTGATTTCTCCCCGTTTCACGACGGAACCCGAAACCTGACCAGGAGCGTGTGATGGCCACAGCGCGCGAAAAGATGGCGCCTTCCTCCGTGCCGCCCGTGATTTTCGCGGATAACGCGCCGCGTCTCGGCGAGCTGCGCGCGAAAATGAACGAGCTGTACCTTGCCGACGAAACGGCCTGCGTGAAATCGCTGCTTGATGAGGCGCGGCTTTCTGATGACGCGCGAGCGCGGATCCACGAACGCGCGACGACGCTGGTCGAAGCGGTTCGCGCGAATGCCGACAGCAAGGGCGGCATCGAGGCATTTTTGCAGCAGTACGATCTTTCCTCGCAGGAAGGCATGGTGCTGATGTGTCTCGCCGAGGCGCTGATCCGCGTACCGGATGCCGATACCGCGGACAAGCTGATCCAGGACAAGCTCAAGGGCGGGAAGTGGAAGGAGCATCTCGGCAAGTCGCCGTCGCTGTTTGTGAACGCCTCGACCTGGGGATTGATGCTCACCGGCCGCGTGCTGAAGTTCGGCGCACGTGAAGAGAAGAGTGTCAGCTCGGTGATCGACCGCGCCATCCAGCGCATCGGCGAACCGATGGTGCGCGCGGCCGTTCGCCAGGCGATGCGCATCATGGGTTTCCAGTTCGTGATGGGCAGGACAATCGCCGAGGCGATGAAGCGTTCGCGCGCGAAGGAGCATCGCGACTACCGTCATTCCTTCGACATGCTCGGCGAAGCCGCGCTGACGTATGCGGATGCGGATAAATATTTCCAGGCGTATTCCGACGCCATCGACGCGATCGGAAAGAACAAGGGCGAAGGTTTCAACGTTTTCTCCGCGCCCAGCATTTCCGTGAAACTCTCCGCGCTGCATCCGCGTTACGAGCTTGCGAACCACGAACGCGTCATGCAGGAAATGGTGCCGAAGCTGGTTGCGCTCGCCGAGAAAGCGAAGTCGCACGACATCGCACTCACCGTCGATGCCGAAGAAGCCGAACGTCTCGATATTTCGCTGGATGTCATCGAAGCCGTTTACCGTTCGCCGCTGCTCGCAGGCTGGGAAGGTTTCGGTCTTGCGATCCAGGCATACCAGAAGCGTTGCATTCGTCTCATCGACTGGCTGGTTTCCCTTGCGAAAGATGGCGGTCGCCGCATTCCCGTGCGCCTCGTGAAGGGCGCGTACTGGGATACCGAAATCAAGAAGTTCCAGATGGAAGGCGAGGCGGGTTACCCGGTGTTCACGCGCAAGGCGAACACGGACGTTTCCTATCTCGCCTGTGCGAAGAAATTGCTTGCCGCCGGCGAGCTGATTTATCCGCAGTTCGCGACGCATAACGCGCATACGGTCGCGTCGATCATTGAAATGGCGAAAGATCGCAAGGACTTCGAGTTCCAGCGCCTGCACGGGATGGGTGAGGAGTTGTACGGCGAGCTCGTCGGCAAGGACAAGCAAGGTTTCAATTGCCGCGTCTACGCACCGGTCGGCGCGCACAAGGAATTGCTGCCGTATCTCGTACGCCGCCTGCTGGAGAACGGCGCGAACACCTCGTTCGTGAATCGCATTGTCGATGAAAAGGTTCCGGTTGCGGAAATCGTTTCCGATCCGGTAGCCGAAGTCGAAGCGTTGAAAACGATTCCGCATCCGAAAATTCCGCTGCCGAAAGACATTTATCACGCATTCGGCGACGACCGTCTCAACTCGAAGGGTGTGAACGTGCACGACATCAAGGAACTCGAAGAACTCAAACGCGCGATGGAAGAATCCATGCGCAAGGATTGGCGTGCGGCTCCGGTGATTGGCGGGAAGATTCTGTCGGGTGAAACCAAGCCGTCGCTGGATCCGACCGACAATCGCCGCGTTGTCGGCAAAGTCGTTGAAGCCGACGGCGAGATGATCAAACAGGCGATCGAGATCGGTTACAAGGCGCAGCCGAAGTGGGACGAGACACCGGCTGAAGAACGCGCCGCGTGTTTGCTGCGCGCCGCCGATCTTTATGAAAAGCACATGGCGGATTTCATGGCGCTGTGCACGCGCGAAGCCGGCAAGTCGATTGCTGATGGCATTGCCGAGGTGCGTGAGGCCGTGGATTTCCTGCGTTACTACGCGATGCGATGCAAAGAGGATTTCGGTCAGCCGAAATTGTTGCCGGGGCCGACAGGTGAGAAGAACCAGCTCTCGCTGCACGGCAAGGGCGTGTTCATCTGCATCTCGCCATGGAATTTCCCGCTCGCGATTTTCACGGGCCAGGTAACGGCAGCACTTGCCGCCGGTAACGCGGTGCTCGCGAAGCCGGCCGACCAGGTCTCGCTGATCGGTGCATTCGCCGTGCGTCTGTTGCACGAAGCCGGCGTCCCGGGAGACGTGCTGCATTTCGTGCCGGCGCGCGGTTCGGTGATGGGCAAGCACGGCATTACCGATGAAAGAGTCGCAGGTGTGTGCTTCACGGGCTCGACCACCACGGGCAAGGTCATCAACCGCACGCTCGCCGAACGCGAAGGCATCATTCCGACGCTGATCGCGGAGACGGGCGGACAGAACGCGATGCTGGTTGATTCCTCCGCGCTGCCGGAGCAGGTCGTGCAGGACGTCATCCAGTCGGCATTTCACAGCGCCGGCCAGCGTTGTTCGGCATTGCGCGTCCTTTATCTGCAGGAAGAAATCGCGGATCGCGTCATCGACGTGCTTTCCGGTTACATGAAGACGATGACCGTCGGCGATCCCGGCTTGCTTGAAACCGATGTCGGTCCGGTGATCGACAAGGCGGCGCAGGAATCGCTGGAAGCGCACGCGCAGAAGATGATTTCGAAGTACAAACTGATCGGCCGCTGTGAAGTGCCGAAGGAATTCGAACACGGCACCTTCGTCGCGCCGACCGCGGTGGAAATTCCAGGCCTCGATGTCGTCGAGGAAGAAAATTTCGGGCCGATCCTGCACGTGGTGCGTTACAAGGCGAAGGAGCTTGATCGCGTCATCGGTGAAATCAACCGCACCGGCTTTGGTCTCACGCTCGGCGTGCATTCGCGCATCGATTCGGAAGCGGATTACATCGCGCGCCGGATCAAGGTCGGCAATGCGTACATCAATCGCAACATGGTCGGCGCCGTTGTCGGCGTGCAGCCGTTCGGCGGCCAGGGGCTTTCGGGCACCGGTCCGAAGGCGGGGGGTCCGCATTACATGCTGCGGTTTGCAAACGAGCGTACGCTGACGATCAATACCGCGGCGGTGGGTGGCAACGCGTCGTTGCTGTCATTGCGCGCTGAATGACCGGAGACGTAGGAGCGCCTTCAGGCGCGAACATGTTCGCGCCTGAAGGCGCTCCTGCAAGACAATCGACACTGTGACGGAGTCATGATGGCAATTTCCGTTTTCGACATGTTCAAGATCGGCATCGGTCCGTCGAGTTCGCATACGGTCGGGCCGATGCGTGCTGCGCGTGCGTTCTGTCTTGAGCTGCAGGAAAAAGGCTTGCTGGATGAAACGGCGCAGATCATCACGCAGTTGTACGGTTCGCTGGCGCTGACGGGCAAAGGTCACGGCACGGACACGGCGATTCTGCTCGGACTCGCCGGTGAGCAACCGGATCTGATTGATCCCGATGCCGTTGACGGCATGCTGAAGAAAATCGCGGATGAGGAAACGATTGTCCTGCTCGGTGAGCACCGGATCGGTTTCGATCGCGAGATGCATCTGCTGTTTTTGAAAAACGAAACGCTGGAACGTCATTCCAACGGCATGCGTTTCACGGCGCTGGACGCGAACAGCAACACCTTGCACGCACAGGAATATTTTTCCGTCGGCGGCGGCTTCATCGTGCGCGCCGATGACACGGGCGATGGATCCGTGCAGACCGGCGAGGCGGTACCCTACGAATTCGAATCGGCCGAACAGTTGCTCGCGCTGTGCCGTGAACACGGATTGAAGATTCACGAACTCGTGATGGCAAACGAGAAGACCTGGCGTAGCGAAGATGAGATCCGCGCAAAGCTGCTGGAGATCTGGCAGGTCATGCAGGATTGCGTCACGCGCGGTGCGCGCGAGGAAGGTTTCCTGCCCGGCGGGCTTAACGTGAAGCGCCGCGCACCAAGACTGTTCCGCGAACTGCAATCCGAATCGAAGCGCGACAACATGGACGTGCTCGACTGGGTGAACGGGTTCGCGCTCGCCGTGAACGAGGAGAACGCTGCGGGCGGGCGCGTTGTCACCGCGCCGACGAATGGCGCTGCCGGCATCATTCCCGCTGTGCTGCATTACTACATGCGTTTCGTCGATGGTGCCGACGAGGAAGGCGTCATCCGTTTCCTGCTGACTGCCGGCGCGATCGGTGCGCTGTATAAAAAGAATGCGGGAATTTCCGGCGCCGAGATGGGTTGCCAGGGCGAAGTGGGCGTTGCATGTTCGATGGCGGCCGGCGGACTGGCGTCTGCTCTCGGCTGCACGAATGAAATCATCGAGAATGCCGCCGAGATCGGCATGGAGCACAATCTCGGCCTCACCTGTGATCCAGTCGGCGGACTCGTGCAGATTCCCTGCATCGAACGCAATGCGATGGGCTCGATGAAAGCCATCAACGCCGCACGCATGGCGAAGCGTGGCGACGGCGAACACAAGGTGAGCCTTGATCAGGTCATCAACACGATGCGCCAGACCGGCAAGGACATGCAGAGCATTTACAAGGAAACGTCGCTGGGCGGCCTGGCCGTGAACGTGCCGGAATGCTGATGATGCGCAATAGACTTGCCCGGATCGCCCGTGCAACGGTTGCCGGCGTGTCCAAATGAAGAAGGGGCGAAGCGTGCGGCGAGGAGCGCGAGTCCTGCTGGTAACGTTGCTGGCGCTGGTGGCATTGCCAGTGCAGGCGGCGGAAACACGCCGCGAGAATTTCGGCGATTGGGGCTTCATCTGTTCGACGCCGGAAGGACAGGAAGATGCCAACGCCAAACAGGGGGAAAGCTGCAATCTCTTCCAGACCGCGCTGTTGAACACCGACGAAAGCGAAGGGCCGGGCCAGCGCGTGTTGCTCACACGTGTCGGCTATCTCGACAGCAGCGAGAATCCTGTCCTGCTCGTCACAGCACCACTGGGCATCCTGCTGCCGATGGGCATTACCGTGGAAGTCGAAGGCCATGATGCCATCCGCATTCCCGTGCAGCGTTGCGATGCCGGTGGTTGCCTCGCCTACGTGGTGATGGAGCAGCCGTTTATCGAGGCCTTCAAGAAGGGCATAGAGGCCAAGGTCACGTTATACGATGCAAAACGCCGCGGTGTCGCGATCCCGCTGTCGCTGAAAGGATTTACCGACGGCATGGCAGCACTCGCCGAATCGCGCGGAAAATGATGTAAATCCCCCCGCTGTGCTGCGCACAGCGGCCCCCTTTTTCAAAGGGGGCTGAGTTCTCCAACCGTTGTCGCAAGTAATGGACGCATCCGACATCCGAACGAGAAACTCCCTCCCTTTTCAAAGGGAGGGTCGGGGAGGTATTTTCTTCGCCTTTCTCTTCCAAACCCGGGTCCCATTCCGGTTCCTCCCGCCGCTTTCACAAGCGGCGGATGATTCCTCTTCTCAAGAATTCCGAACGAAGAACTCCCTCTCTTTCCCAAAGGGAGGGCCGGGGAGGAATTTGATCTGCTTTCCGTCTTTCCGTCGCCGCCGGAAACGTGGTACTTGCAACGCACCTCTCGAAGCTGTATATATTCACAGTACCTGTATTTATCACCAGTGGAGTGGCCATGACCACGCTGACCGAGCGCCAGTCTGAAATCCTGGACCTGATCCGGGATGCGATCGAGGAAACCGGCATGCCGCCGACCCGGGCGGAAATTGCCCAGTCGCTCGGTTTTCGTTCGGCGAACGCCGCCGAGGAGCATTTGCGTGCGCTCGCGCGCAAGGGCGTGATCGAGCTGGTGCCGGGCGCTTCCCGCGGCATCCGGCTGGCGGAAGAGGACCAGGGCCTGCCCGTCGTCGGCAAGGTCGCCGCGGGCCATCCGATCCTTGCCGAGCAGAACATCGAGCGGCATTACCGCATGGACGCGGCAATGTTCCAGCCGAAGGCGCACTACCTTCTGACCGTTCAGGGCATGTCGATGCGCGACGCCGGGATCCTGGATGGCGATCTGCTGGCGGTGCATCGCACGCCCGAGGTTCGTAACGGCCAGATCATTGTTGCGCGGCTGAATGATGACGAGGTGACGGTGAAGCGTTACCGCCAGCGCGGACGGGAAGTCTGGCTGTTGCCGGAGAACCCGGAGTTCGAACCCATCCATATTGATCTCGCAGTGCAGCAGATGGTGATCGAAGGGGTGGTGGTTGGCGTGATCCGGAACGGCCGACTGCAGTGATGCCAGTAAAACTGGACACTCTGCCGGGCGTCTGACGTGGCAGGAACCCGGCGGCCCTTCGAAGAAGGAAATTATTTTTCTATTAAGTCAAAGAGATAAATGGCATTTCACCTGACGTGGGACAGTCGCGGGGTGGATTGTCAGAGATTCTAAGCAGACGAAAAAGGTCCGGTGAGCTACCATTATCGGTGCTGGAATCGCGCGATCAGACGGTGAAAACGCCGACATTTCACGGCGCATCCACTGCCTGCTTCCCCCGCCTTCAACGGTGACGGGAACACGAATTTCCACGGTGAAACGGATTATTCCGGTTCACCCGTCGGAACGCTCCAAGTGCAAGAACACGCTTTTCGGGCCCGGTGCCCGGCGAACAGGAACAACCCGTCGAGCGCGCTTTTACGAATTGGTAGAAGCGATCCTCCCAGACCGACGCTCAATCGGGTCGCTCCTGCCAGGCACCGGGTCCTTTTTTTGTTTTGAGAACGACCGCCGGCAATCATTCGATTGCGATCCGCACGACACGAAACCTCAAGTTGTTGACCAAAAAAATCCTCGCCACTTGCCTGGCGAGGATCTCCCGGATTTCCAGGAAAGGTAATCGCTATGGTTGTTCGGGCACGAATGCGCGAGCAGCTTCATCTCCATTGCGAGTCCAAAAAAATCCCCCGCCCAAAACCGGGCGGGGGTGATCTCCACTCGCACTAGAGAAAGTCGTGAAACGTGTTGTTGTCTTTGGTGGCGCGGCCGTTACAGCGGCGGTATCGCATTCTCGGGCAGCGACACCATGTAGGTATCGATGTTGAGCATGTTTGCCGTGTTCCAGTTGGAGTTGAACATCACCTTGGTGAAGTCACGGTTCACGGCGGCATGCGTTTCCGAGAAATATGTCTCGACCGTGTTGTAGCTGTGCGCGATGTTCAGGATGCGCGGCGCGGCTTTCAACTCCACCGCCATGATCTTGTGCGCGTACCAGCCCGGCTTCTTCTCCATGTACGTCGAGATCAACACCCATCCCGGCTTCGCGAAGTTCTTGGCCGAGACGTGCATGGCAGTGCTGTTGCCGTTCTCGTAGATCTGCCAGAGGCGCGTCTTGTCGCCCGTCGCGAGATCCCACATCTCGACCCAGCCGGTGACGTAGTTGCCGGCGACGATCACGTCGCGGCCGTTGGCATCGATACCGATGTCCGAGTGCGGGCTGCGCACCATCAGGCCCGTCGCCGTGCTGAAATCGCGCGAGTACGCCATCAGGCCGCACGGATTGTTGACGGTGCCAAGCTGCTCGGGGCTCGGGCAGGCGGCGGAGCCGCTCCAGGACGGCACCACGAAGTCGCCAGACGGACTCATGCTGATGTGATCCGGCGCTTCGACGCCATTGCCGTCACGCTCGAAATCGAACACGCCGGTGACGGTATCGGTCTGCATGTCATAGGTGATCATGCCGAGCGGCTGGAAGTCGGCCGTCTCGACGATGAAGCCCCAGTAGCGCGCATCGGCGGACGGGCTGCCTTCGGCCTTGGTCGAAGCGCGCGCAGCGTTCGGCCAGATGTCCGTCAGGCTGGTTGCGCCCGGACGGCCTTCGATGTTCTCGACATTGCCAAAGTCGGTAACGACTTTCGTTTCATCCGTCACCACGTTGTAGGTGCTGATGGTCATGCCGCCGTTGTCATCCATGAAGAACATCAAATCCGGATCACTCGGGTGCCACTGCAGTTCGGTGCGCGCACCGCGGATCTTCAGCTCGCGGATATATTCCAGCGTCTCCACGTCGTAGAGATGCCATTTGCCCTGCTGTGAATAAACCAGGACTTTCGAGTCGTCGGCATTGAACGGCTGGCGGCGCGAGTAATCGTTGCGCGCAAAGCCGGGCAGGCCTTCTGCTTCATGATCGGTCACGCGGACCACGCAGGTGTGATAGGCGGGATCGGCGTAAGGAACGCCCTTCGCAGGTTTCGGCATGCCGGCCTGTTGCGGCGTCGTGTCCTTGCCGCCGACCAGCTGGAAACCGTCGGAATAGAAACCGTTGCAGGCGTCGGGCTTCTGATAGGTCACGGCAGAAGAGCCGCCAGCAGGCGTCGTGCCGGCTTCATTGTTGCCGGGCGTTGTCGGGGCCGGGGATGGCGTGGTTGTCGCCGTATCGGTACCGGTACCCGCATCGGGCAGGGCGCTGCTCGAAAACGAACCGCCACCACCGCCGCCGCAACCGGCGATCAGAAGTCCGAGCGGGAGAATCAATGTTGCGAGTCTTGCGTTCCACATGTTGTTGTCACCTGTCTCTCATCTGCGAGTGGAACCGGTCCGCAGGTGCCTTGACCGTCACGCAGGACGGCAGCACGAGATGTCAGGGATTTTCAGAACGCGCTTGTTGCTTACCGGATGTCATCGGCGATGAGCATTCGGGCAACCCCGCTGTCCTGGGCAATGCCCTTCGGACCGGTGGCTTTGCGTCCCCGCCTCACGGCGGGTTTGCCTTTGCTGTAAACGGAATTTGCGGTTTCCTGTTGTTGTCTCTCGCCGCCTTTACGGCGGCCTTTCATTCAAGATCGTTGCTGGACGATCCCGCTTGACGAGCGGGATCGCCCCTGGCCTTGAGCGGCGCGGCGAATGCGTCCTCACGCACAGACGCGCACACGACTCCAGGGTGCAGTGCCTGGGCCGCAAGTTCGGTATCGGGATTGGAGACAGGGGGTGATCTGACCGGCGGCAAGTCCAGGGGCGCAGGGAGGGGGGAGCGCACCGAATCGCGTGCCGGGCAGCCCCGCTGTCCCGGGATATTTCCCTGGACCGGTGGCTTTGCGTCCCCGCCTCGCGGCGGGTTTGCCCAAGCGTGCCGGGGAAAGGATTTCAGGATTTCGCCTGACGGTCCGTCTCCAGCAACGGAGCGAATCTTAGGGATCGATGAGGTCTGAAAGCGTGAACTGCGTCACGTTGCGGCCCCTCCCAATTTGGAGAAAACGTTTAAATTCAATAACTTATGAGTTGTTACACCCACGTTCTGGGTAGATTTGAGAGAAAGCGTGAAAGAATGGATGAGGCGTGAGGAAAACCTGTTCTGGCAGCGAGTGGTTCATCTTCGTCGCCATGGCGATCCGTCTTGGCTCGCGCCACAGCTTTTCCGCTACAATTGCCCGCGTTTTTCGCCCGCCAAGCCTCCGTAGCTCAGCTGGATAGAGCGTCCCCCTCCTAAGGGGAAGGTCGCAGGTTCGACTCCTGCCGGGGGCACCAATAGCCTGTTTCAGGGTGTCCCATTAAGCCCCTGAAATCCATTTAACCCCGCGTAATTGCGGGGTTTTTTGTTCCCTACCGTCCCGTGGTTTCCCATTGCAGCGCAGCGATTGTGAGAGTAACTTTGTGAGTAACTTTCGAGTTACTCACACAAATTCCAAAAAGTTACTCACACGGGGCGCGGAAATCATGCTCACTGTTACCAAGCTGGACGGGCTGAAACCGCGAGAAAAGCTGTACCGGGTGGCGGATTCGGGCGGGCTTTGTATCGAGATTCACCAGAACGGCGCGCGCTACTGGCGTTACCGCTACCGCTTTGCCGACAAGCAGAAAATGCTGAGCCTGGGCGCATACCCGGAAACCAGTCTGAAAGCGGCAAGAAAGAAGCGGGACGCGGCACGGGATCAGGTGGAGGCGGGCACCGATCCGAGCATGAAGCGCAAGCAGGAAAAGCTGACGGCGCGCTACACGGCGGAAAACGGCTTTGAGGCCGTTGCGCGGGAATGGATCAAGGGCCGAAAGAATCTGGCACCGGCCACGCTCGAAAAACTGAACTGGATGTTAGGCACTCACGCTTTCCCGTGGCTTGGTGTGCGCCCCGTCTCCGAAATCACCGCGCCCGAATTGCTCGCCGTGCTCCGGCGCGTCGAATCAATGGGCAAGCTGGAAACCGCGCAACGGCTCAAGCAGGTCTGCGGGCAAGTGTTCCGCTATGCCATTGCAACGGGCAGGGCGGAACGTGATCCGTCCGGTGATTTGCGTGGGGCGCTGCAAACCGCAAAGACCCGCCACCATTCGAGCATTACCGATCCCGTGAAAGTGGGCGAACTGCTGCGCGCTATAGACGGCTATGAGGGCAATTTGGTTTCTGTCTGCGCCTTGCGATTTGCGCCGCTGGTATTCGTGCGACCGGGAGAGTTGCGCCGCGCGGAATGGCAGGAAATGGACCTGGACGCAGGTGAATGGCGGATACCCGGCGAACGAATGAAAATGCGCGTTCCGCACGTTGTCCCGTTGTCCCGGCAAGCCGTCGCCATATTGCGCGAACTGGAACCGCTGACAGGCAAGGGACGCTATGTTTTCCCGTCCATCCGAAGCGCGCGAATCCCGATGAGTGAAGGCACGGTTAACGCCGCCTTGCGTCGCCTCGGCTATGACAAGGACACAATGACCGGACACGGTTTCCGCAGCATGGCGAGTACGTTGCTGCATGAACAGGGCTGGAAATCGGATCTGATTGAACGCCAGCTAGCGCACGGCGAACGCAATGAAGTGAAAGCTGCGTATAACTACGCTGAACACCTGCCCGAACGCCGCAAGATGATGCAAGCATGGGCGAATTATTTGGATGGATTGAAAACCGGCGCGAAGGTTTTACCGATCAATCGAAAAGCAACATAACTCGAATAGCCGCGCCTAGCCCGACGGGGCGAACACCCGGCCACCCTGCCGGGCTGGCACGGCTTCAAACAGGGGCGCGAGGGTGGGCGCAACGTGAGCAAGCTACTGAAGTTCAAAGAGTGGTTGACGCTGGAAGAAACCGTGCGCCACTTATCCATCATAATCGACGAGGAAGTAACGGAGGCTGATGTATTGCGTCTTGCCTTAGATAGGCATTTGCAATTGTCTGTGAATTTCGTAAATGGAGCGAAAGCAAACTTAATGCGAGTTATTCCAATGAAAGAGATGCCAATGTTCGTGGCTAGAATGTCCGAGGTTGGCGGAATCGAATTTCCGCTAGACATTTTGAGGAATAACGTCAAGCCCGATGAAGTGCCGAGTCTTCCAGACGAAATCAGGCGTGGTTTGGAGGATGGGACCTTGTGTCTGATCCAGGAACAAGGTACGGCGATTGGTGAAGACAAAACTCTGCGCGCTGAACGCGGAGTGAAGACATTGCATGGCGTTTGGGATTTGCCCTTAATCGGGGCTGAATGCCTTGATATTGAGCATCATTACCAGCAACTAACGGGGGGGCCGGAAATAACGCTTGCTGACGTTGAAGGCCCATTGGTGCAATCGCCAGAAGGCGAGCTATACCGGCTGTTAGAGAGTTGGGACGAAAACGAATTCCAGTCAGGTTCGAGTGCTTCACTGGAAAAACTGAAACAATGCATCGTCGAAAACAATATTGAAGCGTCCAAAGCCGGTGAACTTCTACGCAAACACAAGGCCGACCGCCATAAGTTTCTTGAGAAGCAGCGCCGATGGACTGACTCGGATCGCTATTATCCTGCCGGAGGCCTTCCTGACGATTGCGTTTTTGTGGTCCGCACGTCTTCCGTTCAGGAATTTCAGGCACGTATGACAGATTCGACTAAAGACCGGCCAGTTAGCACGCGAGAGAGAAATAAATATCTGGAGATAATCGCTGCGTTGGCCTGCGCCGGATGGGGTTGGGATGGAAAAGAGCCGTACAGAATTGCCAAGGAAATCCAAAATGACGCCGCCTTGAAGGGTTTCACGATTTCGGATCGAACTTTAGGAGAAAAGCTGAAAGAGGCGGTGGAGCACTTGCCCGCGAAGCCAAATTAATCGCAGTTGCGGTAATCACGGTCGCAGTTGCGACATAGCGATAAACTCAATCCTGAATATTCGAGTCATGTTCAACACACGCCCAAGGAGGCGCGCAACATGGCTCAAGCACTTTTAAGACTTCCCACCGTCCGGCAGCTAACCGGCCTGTCACGTTCCGAAATTTACCGACGCATGGCGCAAGGTGACTTTCCGCAGAAAGTTTCTCTTGGCGCGCGTGCCGTTGGTTGGCCGGAAAACGAAATCAGCGATTGGATAACCAGCCGCATCAAGCAAAGCCGCAAGGCATCGTGAGGTGCGGCAATGAACAGAAAAGAAAACGCCCGCTGGCAGGCGGGCGCGAAGCATACACATTCCGAGACAGAATGCGGGCGAATCGTAGCACAAGGGCAGGCAGCAACATGCGGGAACAAGCAGGCGATAACGCCGCGCTTGCCGCCTGGTACGCGCTACTGCAAGTGTCCGGCCTGTGATCGTTTTTTTGGTGGCGTTTCCGGCTTTGATCGCCACCGCGTCAATTCAGTTTGCGTTGATCCCGCATCCGTTGGCCTGGAACTGAACGCGCGTGGCTACTGGGTGCGGAATGGCTCGAATAGCACCGCCTCGGGTGGCGCGTCGCGGCTATCAGGCGAGTTAGCGGCAAACGCGAATCAAAGCAGGCGTAGGGCCATCACGTCTCAAACGCCCCGCGCGCAGCGTCCCAAGCAAAGGGGGGCGTGATATGGCGCGAACGCGGCAAAGGGTTAAAGGCCGAATGGAGGCGGGAACATTCTTCACCACGCCGAAAGCCTGCATGACGCATCCGAACTATGCCCGCCTATCAGCGCGCGCCGTAAAGCTGCTGTTTGATTTGTATGCGCAGTACAAGGGCGGCAATAACGGAGACTTCACGGCGGCATATCGCGTCATGCGCGAACGTGGATGGACTTCAAAGGATCAGTTGAACAAGGCCAGGCGCGAATTGCTCGAAACCGGATGGATCGTGCAGACCCGGCAGGGCGGGCGGAATCAGTGCAGCTTGTACGCCGTCACGTTTCAGCCGATAGACGAATGCAAAGGAAAGAACCTGGACGTTCCCGCCACCATAACCGCGCCCGGAACCTGGAAGGGCGAAATTAAATCCTGTGCCCCGTCGTGCGGGGCAGGCTGACCCGTCGCGCGGGGCACACAAGGCCAGATTTCGTCCGTTTCCGTCCTTGCCTGCCCCGCCATGCGGGCTAATCCGAGCTGTTTTTTCCATCCCTGTGCCCCGCCACGCGGGCACCTTTAAGATTTACCAAGGGCTGTTTCTATCTGTTTCTATTATGGATACCCAAGGGGGGGCGGTCTGAAAGCCAGGGGACGCGCGTTCGTAAACCGGTCGGAGGGCCACGCCCGCAGAGTCGCAAATTGAAATATAAAAAGTTCGCGGGTTTCTGGAGTCCCTAAAGGAAGCGGATTTTCGCAAACCGGAAAAGGAGCGGTTGGTGGCCTGTGCAAATGGCAATAATCTAGCTGTCTAAGAGAAATAAGGGGAGAGGCATGACGAATCAGCATATGAAAGAGGCAGGCGAACTTCAGGCCATGACTAGGGCTTCAGAGGCAGAAAAGGAAACTCAATACTCAGTTAGCGAGATACGGCGCGCCATCATGCATACGAGGGAGGATGCTGTGCTTATGGTCTCTCTCTTGGACTCGCTCAATCGTCAAGCGGCCTCAATACGGGGACTCCTTGGCCTAATCGCGATCCTGTCTCTGATCTCGCTGTTTCTTTGAGTCGAATTTTCGGACCAATACGCGCGCGAGCCGAAAAAGCGGGACGTGTGAAAGCCGGAGTTTCTGGACCCCTAAAAAGGGCGGGGTGGCGGCAAGGCTTTTTCGGAGTCACTACGCGAGGCAGTCGGCCAAGGAGTCAGCCCACCTTTCGCCTTATGGATCAGGTACTAGCGCGCCGGGGCCAGGTTGAAAGTCGCTCCGCATGACTCTGGAAAGCGGGCGGGGCCGTTTGGTCGCATTAACCGTAACATTTAAGGAATTGGCTATCTCTTGTATGCCAAAGGCTAATCGGGAGGGCTGTAGTAGCGGCCCGTTCCTGTAACCCGTTCAAACGTATCGGAGGCAGCGTCGTATTTCTGGGTATATGGCTTAACAGCAAGCAGGTACGCAGCAATGCCCGCGCCAGCGCCGATTAGCCAGTGCGAGTAGATGGCGATGAACAAGCCTGAAACGATAGCGAGAGGCCATCCAAGCCGTTCCGCCACCTCTAACTTTGCTGCGGCGATATCAAACGCGATTTCTTCCGAAGTCTTTACCATTCGAATTTCCCCCTTGATAGGCTTCAAGTAAGTTTAGGCAACTTAAATTTTCGGGCAGATTCGATTTTTGAGAGTAACTTTGTGAGTAACTCCGAAAGTCTCTTGATTAAATATCAAATTAAATCAAAGCCTTGGTGGCGCTATTCCATGCCTGCCGGGGCACCAGCTATTTCTCAACGCGCAGCAAATTTCGCATCGATGGCGCCATTGGCAACCAGCTGGCGGCGCAGTTCACCGTCTGGCGCGAAGAAGTGCAGGCTTTGATGGTGCAGATCAAGGCGTGTTTCTTCGCGAATCTCCTGCACGATCTCCTGCCGCTGGGCAAGAAACAGCGCATCCAGGTGCGTATCAGCGGCATTTGCGGTTGGCGGACTGACAATCAGGCCGGCGGCGAACAGAATGGCGTTCATGGTTTTCTCCGTGTTGGCTACGTTGTTGTGACGCGGCGAAGGTTAGGCGGCAGGCATGACAATGATGTGAACGCAATGCTGCCGTTATCTGAATGTTCGATGCCGCCGGAAGGCTGGTGGTTTACTGCTCAAGCCCGCGTGGATACTGGATTTTTTCCCGCCTGTGGCATTTCTTATTGAGAGCGATTCCGCTAAACTTTTGCGCCTGCGTCGCCCGCCCGCGGCAGCATCTGCACCGCGTCCCGGATCAGCCGCCGCGGACAGGGAAGTTCCGGACGGTTCGCGGCACGTTTTCTGAAGTTCACGGCAAAACTCACCGTTACGCCGGGACAACCTGGCAAAGATCGTCGGACCCATGAACGACACCTACGAAAAGCAACTGCGCTCCTCCCTTTTTTCGGGCGGCAACGCCGCTTATCTCGAAGAACTCTACGAACAGTACCTGGAAGACCCGGAAAGCCTTTCCGATGGCTGGAAGGATTTCTTTCACGGCTTCCAGGCAGCGATGTCGGAAGGAGGCGACGTGCCTCATGGTCCGATCATTGAAGAATTTCGCCGGCGCGCGAACGCACCGCGCATGGCTATGCCAGCGGGCGGTGGCATCGACGCCGCGCTGATCGAAAAGCAGGCGGCTGTGATGCGGCTGATCGAGGCGTTCCGCGCCCGCGGTCATCGCCGCGCGAAAATCGATCCTCTCAATCTCATGCCCGAAGGCGACGAGCCGGATCTCGAGCTTGCCTGGCACGGCCTTTCCGATGCCGATCTCGACACGGAATTCAGCACCGTCGCGCTGACCGGCCCCGACCGCAGGAAGCTGCGCGACATCCTGTCCATGCTGCGCCAGACGTATTCGGGCTCCATCGGCTTCGAGTACATGCACGTCACGAACAACGACGAGCGCCGCTGGCTGAAGGACCGGATCGAATCGGAACGTGGCAGGATCGATCTGCCGGCGGAAGAAAAGCGCCTGCTGCTGAAGCAGCTCACGGCGGCCGAAGGACTGGAGAAATACCTGCACACGCGCTACGTCGGCCAGAAGCGTTTCTCGCTGGAAGGTGGCGAAAGCCTGGTGCCGCTGCTTCACGACGTCATCCAGCAGGGTGGCGGCGCCGGCGTGCAGGAAGTGGTTGTCGGCATGGCGCACCGTGGACGCCTGAACGTGCTGATCAACGTGCTCGGCAAGGCGCCGAGCGAGCTGTTCTCGGAATTCGAAGGCGTGTACGACCCGAAGGTCACGGACCGCTCGGGCGACGTGAAATACCATCTCGGCTTTTCATCCGACATCCGCACGCCGGGCGGCAACATGCATCTCGTGCTCGCCTTCAATCCCTCGCATCTCGAGATCGTCGATCCTGTTGTCGAGGGTTCGGTGCGCGCGCGCCAGGATCGCCGCGGCGATACGCGCGGCGCGAAGGTGATGCCGGTGCTGATCCACGGCGACGCCGCGTTCGCGGGCCAGGGCGTGGTGACGGAAACCTTCCAGCTTTCGCAGGCGCGCGGCTTCTACACGGGCGGCACGATTCACATCGTGGTGAACAACCAGGTCGGCTTCACCATCAGCAATCCGGACGATGCGCGTTCGACGCCGTACGCGACCGACGTTGCGAAAATGATCGAAGCGCCGATCCTGCACGTGAACGGCGACGATCCCGAAGCGGTGATCTACGCATCGCGCCTCGCGCTCGACTACCGCATGAAGTTCAACAAGGACATCGTCATTGATCTCGTCTGTTATCGCCGTCATGGCCATAACGAAGCCGACGAGCCGGCCGCGACGCAGCCGGTGATGTACACGATCATCAAGAAGCAGAAGACGACGCGCGAGCTTTACGCGAAGCAATTGCAGGATGCGGATACCGTCGACGACGGCACCGCGAAGCAGATGGTGGACGAATACCGCGCAGGCCTCGAAGAAGGCAAGACGGTGGCGCCCGCCACGCTCGGCATGATCGGCAACGAATACACCGCCGACTGGACACGCTTCGAGCAGAACGGCCTGGACAAGACGGCTGATACCACCATCAAGCCGGAACGCATTCGCACGCTGGGCGAAGCGATCACCACGATCCCGAAAGATTTCAAGCTGCACGGCCGCGTGCAGAAGATCATTGACGATCGAAAGAAAATGCTCGAAGGCGAGCTGCCGATGGACTGGGGCTTCGCGGAAACGATGGCGTACGCCGCGCTCTTGACCGACCGTTTCTCGGTGCGCCTGACCGGCCAGGACTCCGGCCGCGGCACGTTCTTCCATCGCCATGCCGTCCTTCACAACCAGACGGACAAGGAAGTGTTCGTCCCGCTTGCCACGCTGAGTGACGAAAAGGCGCGAATGACGATTGTCGATTCGCTGCTGTCCGAAGAAGCGGTGATGGGTTTCGAGTACGGCTACAGCACCGCAGATCCGAACACGCTGGTGATCTGGGAAGCGCAGTTCGGCGATTTCGCGAACGGCGCGCAGGTTGTCATCGACCAGTTCCTCGCCGCGGGCGAGGCGAAGTGGGGGCGCTTGAGCTGCCTGACGCTGTTCCTGCCGCACGGTTACGAAGGGCAGGGACCGGAACATTCCTCCGCGCGCCTCGAGCGTTACCTGCAACTCTGCGCGCAGCACAACATGCAGGTGTGCGTGCCGACCACGCCTGCGCAGATGTTCCACATGCTGCGCCGTCAGATGATGCGTTCGCTCAGAAAGCCGCTGATTGTGATGACGCCGAAGAGCCTGCTGCGTCACAAGCTTTCCGTGTCGCCGCTGGACGATCTCGAGAACGGCCATTTCCATCACATCATTCCGGAAATCGACGAACTCGATGCGAAGGCAGTAAAGACGCTCGTGTTCTGCTCGGGCAAGGTCTATTACGATCTTCTCGAAGCGCGGCGCGCGGATGAACTCAACGACGTCGCACTCGTGCGCATCGAGCAGCTGTATCCGTTCCCCGATGAGGAATACGCGGAGCAGCTTCAGAAATATCCGAACGCGAACGACGTTGTCTGGTGCCAGGAAGAGCCGATGAACCAGGGCGCGTGGTATCAGATTCGTCATCGCCTGCAAGGCGGCCTGGAATCGCGCCACGACCTGCGTTATGCGGGTCGCGAGCACGCAGCATCCACCGCTGCCGGTTATTACCAGATGCACGTTGCCGAGCAGAAAGCGTTGATCGACGCCGCGCTCAACGGCACGCGCAACAAGAACTCACGAAAAAGAACGGGAACGGAGAAGGCATGAGCATCGAAGTCAAGGTTCCGCAGCTTCCGGAGTCCGTCGCTGACGCGACGCTGGTCAACTGGCACAAGAAGGCGGGCGATCGCGTCGAGCGTGACGAGAACCTCGTCGACATCGAGACCGACAAGGTCGTGCTCGAAGTGCCCGCACCCGCATCCGGCGTGCTGAAAAGCATCAAGATCGAGGATGGCACCACGGTCACCGGCGGTGACGTGATCGCGATTCTCGAAGAGGGCGAAGGCGCCGCGCCTGCCGAAGAAAAGAAGGAAGCGCCGAAGGCTGAAAAGCCGGCCGCAGCGAAGGAAGAAGAGGAAGGATCTTCTTCGGACGGGACTTCCGCCGGCAAGCCGTTGAGTCCTTCCGTTCGCCGTCTTGTGGAAGAGCACGATCTCGATCCGGCGAAGATCAAGGGCACCGGCAAGGACGGCCGCCTGACCAAGGCGGACGTGCTCGAATTCATGGAGAAAGGCCCTTCAAAGGACAACAAGGAAGAAAAGCCTGCCGCGAAGCCATCTGCTTCAGCACCCGCCGCACCGCGCGCAACCGGCGCACGTGAAGAGCGCCGCGTGCCGATGTCGCGCCTGCGCGCACGCATCGCCGAACGCATGATGGAAGCGAACAACGAAACCGCGATGCTGACCTCGTTCAACGAGGTCGATCTTTCCGCCGTCATGGAGTTGCGCAAGAAGTACAAGGAGTCTTTCGAGAAACAGCACGGGGTGAAGCTCGGCTTCATGGGTTTCTTCGTCAAGGCCGCCATCGAGGCGCTGAAGAAATTCCCGGTCGTGAATGCCTCCGCTGAAGGCAAGGATGTCATCTACCACGATTACTTCGATATCGGCATTGCGGTCGCAACACCAAAAGGCCTCCTGGTGCCCATCGTTCGCGATGCCGACCAGTTGAGTCTCGCGGGCGTGGAGCAGGCGATCGCCACGCACGCAAAAAATGCGCGTGAAGGCACCATCGCGCTGGAGGACATCACCGGTGGCACGTTCACCATCACCAACGGCGGTACGTTTGGCTCACTGATGTCGACGCCGATCCTGAATCGTCCGCAAAGCGCGATCCTCGGCATGCACGCCATCAAGGAACGTGCTGTCGTCGTTGACGGCCAGGTCGTCGCGCGTCCCATGATGTACATCGCGCTGACCTACGATCACCGCATTGTTGACGGCAAGGAAGCGGTGCTGACGCTCGTTACCATTAAAGAGATGCTGGAAGATCCGGCGCGCTTTCTGATCGGGGTCTGATCCGTAATCGAACAAGAGCAATGGACATGATTAACAGGATTTTTCAGGATTCTTGATTTGTTTTTATCCTGTTAATCCTTCTTCAATCCTGTAAATCCTGTCTATTGCTCTTTGAAAGTCTCTTCAAAATGAATTTCAAGGAGCTGTAATGGCCAAGTCCTACGACGTGATCGTGATCGGTGGCGGTCCTGCCGGTTACCCGGCCGCGATCCGCGCCGCGCAGAACGGCCTCAAGGTCGCGTGCATCGATTCGTGGAAAAATTTCGATGGCAGTCATGCCTTCGGCGGCACCTGCCTGAACGCGGGCTGCATTCCCTCGAAAGCCATGCTCGAATCCTCCGAGATGTTTCACAAGGCGAACCATGAGCTTTCCGCGCACGGCGTGAAGGTCAGCAAGGTCGAGCTTGATCTCGGTACCATGCAGGAACGCCGCGCGAAGATCGTCAAGACGCTCACCGGCGGCATCGGCCAGCTGTTCAAGGGCAACGGCATCGACGGGATCAAGGGCCACGGCCGCCTGCTGAAAAACGGCAAGGTGGAAGTCACGGATTTCGATGATCCGAAGAAAAGGGAAACACTGGAAGCGAAGCACATCGTGCTTGCTGCCGGATCGCAGCCGGTCGAACTGAAAGCAGCGCCGTTCGACGGCGATCGCATCATCGATTCCTGGAACGCGCTTGAACTGAATGACGTGCCGAAGAAGCTTGGTGTGATCGGCGCCGGTGTCATCGGTCTCGAGCTCGGTTCCGTGTGGAAGCGCCTTGGTGCTGAAGTCACCATCCTCGAGGCGCAGGAAAATTTCCTTTTCATGGCCGACCAGGAACTGGCGAAAACCGCGGCGCGTGAATTCAAGAAGCAGGGCCTTGAGATCAAGCTCGGCGCGATGATGACGGGCGCGAAAGCGTCAAAGAAAGACGTCACCGTCAGCTACAAGGACAAGGACGGCGAACACGAGCTGAAAGTTGATCGTTTGATCGTCGCTGTCGGTCGTCGCCCGTACACGGAAAACCTCATCGAGGAAGGTTCGGGCGTGAAGCTCGACGAGCGCGGCTTCATCAAGGTCGATGAAGACTGCCGCACGGATGTGAAGAACATCTATGCGGTTGGCGATTGCGTGCGCGGCCCGATGCTTGCACACAAGGCGACGGAAGAAGGCATCATGGTTGCGGACCTTATCGCCGGCAAGGTCGGCGAGATGAACTACGACGTGATTCCGTCGATCATCTACACCGCACCGGAAATCGCCTGGGTCGGCAAGACGGAAGAAGAACTCAAGAAGGAAAACATTCCGTACAAGAGCGGCAAGTTTCCGTTCGGCCCGAACGGCCGCGCGAAAGCCATGGAAGCGGCTGCCGGTTTCGTGAAGATGCTTGCGCACAAGGAAAGCGATGAAATTCTCGGCGTGCACATTGTCGGCCCGCTGGCGGGCGAGCTGATCGCCGAACTTGTCGTCGCGATGGAATTCCGCGCGAGTGCCGAAGACATTCAGCGTACGATTCATGCGCATCCGACATTGAGTGAAGCGATCCACGAAGCTGCCCTTGGCGTCGACAACATGATGATTCACGGCGTTAATCGCAGGTAACGGGCCTTTTTCCGTCTGGCGTTGTTGAAACGCGGCTCGGAATGCTCATGTACTACGTGTACATTCCGCTTCCTCACCGCGTTTCGCCTAGCCAGACGAAAAAATTCCTCGTTACTTGAGTTTATCGTGCATGTCCAAAAGGCGCTTCGGCGCCTTTTTTTGTTGATAAAGAAATCCTGTTAATCTTGAAAAATCCTGTTGATCCTGTCCATTGCCTTTATGAAATTCCTGTTTGCAATATTCCTTCTGATCCTGGCAACGCCGGCCAATGCAGCTGTCATTTTCATGTACCACCGTTTCGGTGAAAGTGAACATCCCTCCACGAACGTGACGCTCGAACAATTCGAAGCACATCTCGATTTCCTCGAGCGTGAAGGTTTCGATGTCTGGCCACTCCCGAAGCTGGTTTTGCACTTGAAAAACGGTGAGCCAGTTCCCGACAAGGTTGTCGCGATCACTATCGATGATGCGTATCTCAGCGTGTACGAACACGCCTTTCCGATGCTGAAAAAGCGCGGGATGCCGTTCACCGCGTTTGTCGCCACGGATCCCGTTGACGGGAACCTGCCGGATTACATGAACTGGGATCAGTTGCGGGAGTTGCACGCTGCTGGCGTGACATTGGCGAATCACGGCGTGTCACATGAGTACCTGGTCAGGCGCAAGTCGGGTGAATCCGCATCAGACTGGCAACGCCGCGTTCGCGAAGACATCGTCCGGGGCCAGATGCGCTTGCAGGAAGAGCTCGGCGAAGACGTCAACGAATCACCGCGGCTGTTCGCGTATCCGTTTGGCGAGTACAACATCGAAATGATGACCATGCTCGAGCAGATGGGCTACGTCGCTTTCGGTCAGCATTCGGGCGCGCTTGGACCTTACAACGATCTACGCGCGTCGCCACGGTTTCCGATCAACGAACGCTATGCGGAACTCGCAAGTTTTTCGCTGAAGGCGTACACGCTGTCGTTTCCGATAGCGTACGTGTCACCCGTCAATCCCCTTGTGAGCAATGAGGCTGCTCCCGTCCTGACGTTGCAAATCGATGAAAGCGCCGCGAACCTCGATCAACTGACCTGTTACTTCGGCGGCGAGCGGATGGATATTCGCTGGCTGGATCGCGAAACGCGAAAGCTTTCCGTCACAACGACACAAAGTCTTCCTATAGGCCGCAGCCGCTATAACTGCACGGCGCCGCATCGCTCCGCGAATCGCTGGTACTGGTACAGTCATTTGTGGATCAGGGAATGAGCGGGGAGCGCAGATAGAAGAATTCGCAGGGCCGCTTCATTCAGAGAGGGGCAATCTTCGTTTATTTCTTCGCCGCCGCTGGTGCGAAATTTTCGTGCTCGATCCGCAATGGCGGCAGTTCATGCAATCCGTTGTATTCGATGATTTCACGAATCTCATCCACGTATTTTTCACCACGTGCCGAGTAGCGCGTCAATCCCGCCGCGAGTTTCATGGCGTCCGGATATTCACCACGCGCGCGAGATGCAGCGCGCAGTTCGCGCAGTTCGCGATAGGCGGGGCCGATGTTGATGGTGTGAAGGTAGTTGCTCACGGAACCGCGCAGGCTGTCGAAGACGCGAATGAAATAACGCGCGTTCTTTGCACGTTCCTTCGGACGAATTCCCTGGCTTTTGTCCCAGGTCCACATGCCGAACAAATTATTTGCCTCGCGGGTGAAGCGCGAACGGCCCCAGCCGCTTTCATTCGCGGCCTGGGCGAGCGCGAGTGCGGCGGGCACGATATCGACGCGGTGCAGGAGTCGCGTACGGACTTCGGGGGAATCGAGATTTCCGCTGACATTGAAACGACTGGCAATCGCGCGCACGCGTGACGTGATTGCGCCGCTTTTCGGCAACTGCGGATATTGTTCGAATGCCTGCAGCAGAAAATCGCGCTCCTCGCGCAATTGCCGGTTTTCAGCGGCAACGAGCGGTGCCAGCACGCGAAAGAAGATCGCCTTGCGCGCATCGACCGTCAGGGTATCGATATCCACCGGCATTTCACGAACGGCGATGGCCGGCACGATGGCGTGCGATTGTGAATCGCCTGTTGTGGGTGGCCAGTGATAACCCAGCGCTTCGAAGACCGCATCGAGTTCCGATACCTGGCTTGCGGTGATGGTCATGATTCCGGGTGCGATGTCCGACGGCTCCGGTTGCGGCATTACGCGCACGAAGAACAATGCGAGGATCGCCGGCGCCAGGAAGAGCGCGAAGATCAGAACGTTGAAGGCGTCCAGTCGTTTCATGCAACCAGTTTCCGTTTGGCTTCATAAACGCCACCGACACTGTTCAGGCGATTGAGCAGTCGGGCCAGTTGCGCGAGGTCGCGGATCTCCAGCGTGAGATCGACCACGACGTTGCCGATTTCGCTGGTGTGCTTTGCGTTCATGGCGAGGATGCTCACTTTCTGGTCTGCCATTGCGCCGGCGATGTCGCGCAACAGGCCCTGGCGATCCTGCGCATCGACGACTACATCGACCGGATAATTGCCGTCGCCCTCATCACTCCAATCGACCGCGACAATGCGGTTGGGTTCCCGGCTTTCCAAGTGCAGAAGGTGCGGGCAGTCGCCGCGATGGACGGAAATGCCGCGGCCACGCGTGATGTAACCACGCACGGGATCGGGCGGCACGGGCTGGCAGCAACGCGCGAAATTTGTCAGCACTTCGTCGATGCCAGAGATGCGCAGGTTCTTGCTGGACCGTCCACGGCGCGCTTTCTTCACGGGAAGCGACGGTGATTCGCGCAGGCCGCCGAGACGTTGCAGCGCATTGCCGATCTGCACGACGGAAAGATCGCCCGCACCGAGCGCGATACAAACGGCGTCCGCATCCTGCAGTTTGAGATGGCGCGCTATATCGCTCGCGGTAATGTTCTGCACGCCGAGCCGCACGAGTTCGCGTTCCAGCATTGTCTTGCCGCGTGCGAGATTTTCTTCGTGCGATTGCTGGCGAAACCAGTAACGGATCTTGTCGCGCGCGCGTGAACTGCGCGTGTATCCTGCTTGCGGATTCAACCAGTCGCGGCTTGGCTCGCCATATTTTGCGGCGATGATTTCTACGCGATCGCCGGTTTTCAGTTCCTGCGTCAACGGCACGATGCGGCCGTTCACTTTTGCGCCGCGGCAACGATGACCGATCTCGGTGTGCACGTGATATGCGAAATCCACCGGCGTTGAATGCGCGGGCAGGTCGATGACGGCGCCGCGCGGTGTCAGCACGTAAATGCGTTCCTCGAAAACTTCATCCTGGAAGCGGTCGATGAAATCGCCGCCTTCGGATTCCAGCAGTTGCCGCAGCCACGCGACCTTTTCTTCCAGCGCCACGTCGCGACCGCCGCCTTCCTTGTAACGCCAGTGCGCGGCCACGCCGAGCTCGGCGTGATCGTGCATCTCCTGCGTGCGCACCTGGATTTCGACGGGACGGTCTTCCGGACCGAACACAGCCGTGTGCAACGATTGATAATTGTTGCCCTTGGGTGTCGCGATGTAATCGTCGAATTCCTTCGGCACGTGCCGCCAGCGGCCATGCACCAGGCCGAGCACGGCGTAGCAATCCTTCACCGATTCCACGAGCACGCGCACCGCGCGCAAGTCGTACAGCGCGTCGAGATCGAGATCCTTGCGCTGCATCTTCTTCCAGATGCTGTAGATGTGTTTCGGCCGGCCTTTCACCTGGCCCGCGATGCCGTTGATATCGAGCAGGTTGCGCAGTTCTGCAATCACTGCAGCAATATATGCCTCGCGCTCGCGACGTTTTTCATTCAGCGCTTTTGCAATGCGCTTGTAGGTTTCCGGTTCCGCGTAACGAAAAGCGAGGTCTTCCAGTTCCCATTTCAATTGCCAGATGCCGAGTCGGTTCGCGAGCGGCGCGTAGATTTCCAGCACAAGACGCGCGGCGTGGCGCTGTTCGGCAGCCGGCGCGGATTTCAGTTCGCGCAGGCGCAGCAGTTCATCGGCGAGCCGGATGACGATGGTGCGAATGTCCTGCACCATCGCGAGCAACATCTTGCGAATGTTTTCGGCTTGCGTGTGCGGTTCGGGATGCGCGCCGTCGAGATCGGGTTCCTCGCCCGGACGTGGCAGGGAGGCGGCACCGGCGGTGAGTTCGGCAACCGCTTTTCCGCAGGCGGTTTCGATTTCCGCGAAAGACAGCGCGCTTGCGACATGCGCGGGCAGCAGCATGGCCGCCGCCGCGATTTCTGGCTGCAATCCGAGGTCCATGATGATGTCGTGCAGGCGTGCGCCGCGCTCGCGCACCGCGGGAGCTTGTCCATCCAGCAATGCGGTCGCGCTTGTGGTGACGGATGCGGGAGGCGTGGGTTCTGGTGAAAAATTATTCATGCGTTCAACGTCTTGCGGCGGATGCTGCCGTGCCGGGATGCGGTTATCATACGCGCTGGCCAGGCCGGCCGATCTTGCAGAAAATCCAGGAGAGACTTCGTGCAACGACCTCGCATCATACTGTTTTTTATGGCTTTTTTCCTCCCTTTTGGCGCCAGCGCCGAGAATCTCGATTTCAATCTCTCGGGTGACGCTTTCCTGCTGCGCTTCACGAACGCCCCGACCCGCGGCGGCGCGCAGGTGGATTACGGCCTGCTGCACCAGGAAGACGACGTTTACATCGGCTCGCTGGGCCTGCACCTCGTCGACAACGCGGGTACCGAGACCTCGCCGTTCCAGGTCGGTCTCGGTGGCCGCCTGCAGTTCATCGACACCGATCTCGCATCGGGCGGTCTGATCGCCGTCGGCGCCTGGGGCCGCTACACCTTTCCGACCGCGAACCGCTTCGCACTCGCCGGCAACATCCATGTTGCGCCCAGCGTGACGTCGTTCGGCGATGTCGAAAAATATCTCGAGTTCGGCCTGCGCGCGGAATACGAAGTGTTGCGCAATGGCAGCCTGTATCTCGGTTACCGCGACATCGAAGCGGACTTCGATATTGCCGAAGACGTGGAGCTGGATGACGGCTTGCACGTCGGCATGCGATTCACGTTCTGAAACGACTCATTATTAATAGGGATGGGATTGCGCTATGGCAGGGCATAGCAAGTGGGCGAACATCAAGCACAAGAAGGCGAAGGAAGACGCCAAGCGCGGCAAGGTGTTCACCAAGCTGATTCGTGAAATCACCACGGCTGCGCGGCAGGGCGGCGATCCGGACATGAATCCGCGATTGCGCCTCGCGATCGACAAGGCCTTCGAAGCCAACATGCCGAAAGACACCGTTGAGCGCGCCGTCAAGCGCGGCTTGGGCGATGTGGAAGGCGAGCAGTACGAGGAAATCCGCTACGAAGGTTACGGTGTCGGCGGTGTGGCGGTGATGGTCGATTGCATGACCGACAACCGCAATCGCACCGCCGGGGAAGTGCGGCATGCATTTTCCAAGCAGGGCGGCAACCTGGGTGCTGCTGGCTCGGTCGCTTATTTGTTCAGCGAGCTCGGCGTGCTGACTTTCGCACCCGGCGTCAACGAGGAAAAGCTGATGGAAGCCGCGCTCGAAGCCGGTGCGGAAGACATCGTGACCGACGACGATGGCAGTGCGGAAGTGCTGACCGCACCGGAAGATTACCGCGCGATCAAGGACGCGTTGACCGTGGCGGGAATCGAGCCGGAACATTCCGAAGTCACACAGCGCGCCTCGACGCTGGTTCGCCTGGATGACGCGGAGCAGGCGAAATCGGTTATCAAGATGATCGACATGCTGGAAGACCTCGACGACGTGCAGGCGGTTTACACCAACGCGGACTTTCCCGAGGACGTGCTGGCGTCCTTGTGACTCCAGTAACGGCATGACAAGAATCCTCGGCATCGATCCCGGCTCACTGCTGACAGGCTGGGCCGTGATCGTGCAGGAGGGTTCGCGGCTACAACACGTGGCGAGCGGCGTGATCCGCACGGGCGGCCAGGAATTCACGCAACGGTTGCGGATCATCGCGCGCGATGTCGCTGTCATTGTTGCGGAACACGTGCCGGATGAAGTGGTTGTCGAGCGTGCGTTCGTGAACAAGAACGCGGACAGCGCATTGAAACTGGGTCACGCGCGTGCCGCTGCAATCTGCGGAACCTTCGCGGTCGATCTGCCCGTATTCGAATACGCGCCGCGCGACGTGAAACAGGCGGTGGTCGGCACAGGTGCGGCGAGCAAGGAACAGGTGCAGCAGATGGTCGGCCTGTTGCTGAAATTGAAAGATACTTTGCAGTCTGACGAAGCGGATGCGCTTGCAGTTGCATTGACACATGCGCTGCGCCGTTCCGTGAACACGCAGCTTGCTGCGGTTGCCGGCTCAACGAGAACGTCGCGAACGGGGAGACGCAGACGATGATCGGATTCCTGCGCGGACGCATTGTCGCCAAGCAGCCGCCGGTGTTGCTGATGGATGTTGGCGGTGTCGGTTATGAAGTCGAAGCGCCGATGTCGACGTTCTACGAGTTGCCGGAGATCGGCAATGACGTCACGCTGCACACGCATCTTGTCGTGCGTGAAGACGCGCATCTGCTTTTCGCTTTCGCTTCGGAATCGGAACGCTGGCTGTTCCGCCAGCTGATAAAAGTCAGCGGCGTCGGCGCGCGCGTCGCGCTCACCATTCTTTCCGGTGCGAGCGTCGAGCAATTCGCGCGCGCAGTGCAGGAAGGCGACGCCGCGTCACTCACGCGACTGCCCGGCATCGGCAAGAAAACCGCCGAACGCCTCATCGTTGAAATGAAGGATCGCCTGAAAGATGCGGCGACGAGCAACACGGGCGCGCCGATGAAACTCGGCGCCGCACCGGCATTGCCCGTTGATGAAGCCTCCGACGCGCTCATCGCGCTTGGCTACAAGCCGCAGGAAGCCATACGCATGATCAAGGGCATCGAAACCGAAGGTCTTACTCCTGAGGAAATCATTCGGCGTGCCTTGCAGGCGACAGTAAAGAAATAACGTAGAACGAGCACCGCGAGTGAAATCCGGGAAACCCACAAGATGCAGGAAAGAATGAAAACCGAATGACCAGCGAAGAACGCATCATCTCGGCAACAGCGGATCGCGAAGACGAAGCGATCGATCGCGCCATTCGCCCAAAACGGCTCGACGAGTACGTCGGCCAGGCAGCGGTGCGCGAGCAGATGGCGATTTTCATCGAGGCGGCGCGCAATCGGTCGGAAGCGCTGGATCACGTCCTGATCTTCGGCCCGCCCGGACTCGGCAAGACGACGCTGGCGCACATTGTCGCGAACGAGCTTGGCGTGAATCTCCGCCAGACCTCCGGTCCTGTTCTTGAGCGTGCCGGCGATCTCGCCGCGTTGCTCACCAATCTTGAACCGAACGATGTGTTGTTCGTGGATGAAATCCATCGCCTGAGTCCTGTCGTGGAAGAAGTGCTCTATCCCGCGATGGAGGATTACCAGATCGACATCATGATCGGCGAAGGGCCGGGCGCGCGTTCCGTGAAACTCGACCTGCCGCCGTTCACCTTGATTGGCGCGACCACGCGCGCGGGTTTGCTGACCTCGCCATTGCGCGATCGTTTCGGCATCGTGCAGCGGCTGGAGTTCTACAACACCACGGACCTCACGCATATTGTCGAGCGCTCCGCGAAGATCCTGCACCTCGACATGGCGCATGAAGGCGCGGTTGAAATCGCGTCACGCTCGCGTGGCACGCCGCGAATTGCGAATCGTTTGTTACGCCGCGTGCGTGATTTCGCTGAAGTGCGTGCCGATGGAAAAGTCACGGCATCGGTTGCGCATGAAGCGCTTGACCTGCTCGATGTCGATCAGCACGGCTTCGATGTCATGGACAGGAAACTTCTGCTGGCCATCATCGAGAAATTCGATGGTGGCCCGGTGGGCGTTGACAGTCTTGCCGCGGCGATCGGCGAGGAGCGCGGCACGATAGAAGATGTGCTGGAGCCGTTCCTCATCCAGCAGGGTTTCCTCAAGCGCACCGCGCGAGGACGCATGGCGACGCGTTCGGCGTATCTTCATTTTGGTTTATCGGTACCGAAGGCGGCAGCGCCTGGACGCGATCTGTTCGAGGAAGATTGAATTTTCTGTGAAGACCGCGATTTTGCATAAATGATGCGGTTTTCAATGCCAGCCTGATCACTGCACGCGCTCGCGCTATCCGGTAGCATCGGAGTTATGTCAGCAGCAACTGCTTCCAGCGAAAGCTTCATTCATCCCGTTCGTGTCTATTACGAAGACACGGACGCGGGCGGCGTCGTTTTCTACGCGAATTACCTGAAGTTCATGGAGCGCGCGCGCACCGAATGGTTGCGTGCGCTCGGTTTCGATCAGCATGAGCTCGCGCGCGACGAGGATCTCGTGTTCGCGGTCGTGAAAGTGACGGTAAACTACCGGAAACCGGCACGGCTGGACGATGCGCTCGATGTCGGTGCGCGCGTTGTGAGCGTCGGACGCAGTTCCATCGTCTTCGAGCAGTTCGTCCGTCGCGATGGCGAGATGCTTTGTGATGGCGAAGTGCGCGTTGCCTGCCTCAGCGCGGGCGCGTTCAAGCCGCGTTCCATTCCCGATAACATCCGGAAAGGCTTAACCGAATGACCGCCGATCTTTCCTTTGTCGAATTGATTTCTGAGGCGAGTTTCATCGTGCAGCTTGTGCTGCTCGCGTTGCTGCTCGCATCTGTTGCGTCCTGGGCTGTGATCTTCCAGAAGCGCCGCGCGCTCAATGATGTGCGCGACGAAACCGACACCTTCGAGAAACGTTTCTGGTCAGGCATCGAACTGTCGGCGCTGTACAAGCAGGTCAAGGAAGACGAGCAGGCGCAGACGGGCATGGCCGGAATTTTCGTCGCCGGTTTTCGCGAATACCTGCGACAGGTGAAACAGGGCGAACGGCAGGCCGAGCGCGTCGGTGAAGCCGCGCGCCGCGCGATGCATGTCGCGCAACTGCGCGAGATCGACCGGCTGGAGAACAATCTTTCCTTTCTCGCGACGGTCGGCTCGACCAGCCCTTACGTCGGCCTGTTCGGTACCGTGTGGGGCATCATGAATGCGTTTCGCGCACTCGGTAATGTGCAGCAGGCAACACTCGCGATGGTCGCGCCCGGCATTGCCGAAGCGCTGATCGCGACCGCAATGGGCCTGTTCGCCGCGATCCCCGCAGTGATTGCGTACAACCGCTATGCGGACAGCGTCGAGCGGCTGGAAACGCGCTACGACACCTTCCTCGAAGAATTCGCCGCCATCCTGCAACGTAACGCGAGGCAGCAGTAAGCGTATGGCGGCGGTCGGACAAAAGCGCGCGAAACGCCGCCTGATGGCCGAAATCAACGTCGTGCCGTATATCGACGTGATGCTGGTTCTGCTAATCATTTTCATGGTGACGGCGCCGTTGCTGACACAAGGCGTCAAGGTCGAATTGCCGGAAGCATCGGCCGAAAACCTGCCGCCAGACGACAGCCAGCCGATCGTCGTAACCGTAACCCGGGACGGCGAGCTGTTCCTGAACATCGGTGAAAATCCGGACGCGCCGATGGAAGACGAACTCATCATCGCAACCGTGGAGAAGGTGTTGCGCAACCGCCCCGGTACGCCGGTGATGGTGAAGGGCGACGAGGCCGTCGATTATGGCAGCGTGGTTCGCGCAATGACCTTGCTGCAACAGGCTGGCGCACCCAGCGTGGGGCTGGTGACGGAACCGCCGGGAGACCGCTGACGTGGCGAAAGGGGGGATGTTCTCCGCTCTCGGCTGGGCGTTGCTGGTACACGTCGTGATCGCAGCGGCCTTCGTGATCACGGTGCGTTTCACGGCACCGATGCAGTCGCCGCAACCGGCGGGCAAGGTCATCCAGGCCGAGGCCATCGATGCCGAAGCGCTGCGGGCAAGGGAGCGCGCCCAAGCCATGGCGAGGGCTGAAGCCGCGCGGCGTGCGGAGGAAGCAAGACAGGCGGAACTTCAACGCCAGCGTGAAGCCGCCGAACGCGCTGCGGCAGAACAACGCCGCCGCGAGGAAGCGGCGCGAGCAGCGGAACAGCGCCGCCAGCAGGAAGCGCGCGAGCAGGCCGAAGCCGAACGGCAACGCATTGCCGAGGAGGCACGCCGGAAGGCGGAAGCGGAACGCAAGCGCCAGGCCGAGCTTGAAGCGAAACGCAAAGCCGAAGCCGAGCGCCAGCGCCGCGAAGCGGAAGCCGCTGCACGCGAGGAGCGTGAGCAGCAGATGCTGCGCAGCCTGGAGGCGGAAGCGGATCGACTGGAAGCGGTTCGAGCCGGCAAGCTCGCTGAATACGAGTCGCTGATTACGGGCAAGGTCATGCGTAATTGGTTACCGCCGCTTAATCTGGAAGAGGACTACTACTGCGAAGTGCGGATTCGGCAGATACCAGGCGGTGAAGTTGTCAGCGTCGAAGCAGGTACATGTGACAACGAAATTCTAGCGCGATCGGCGGAAGCGGCCGTATGGAAAGCGTCTCCGCTGCCGCCGCCACCTGAACCGAGTTTGTTCGACCAATATGTGAGAGTGGAGTTTGTTCCACCCGAGGATTGAGCGAATGTTACGAAAGCTACTAGCTATCTTTTTAGTTGTTATCGTTGGTACGGCGCATGCGGAAATTGTCGTTCAGGTCACGCGCGGCCTCGGCGATGCGCAACCCATTGCCATCGTGCCGTTCGAGTACACCGGCGAAGGCGAGATGCCCGTCGATGTATCCGCCGTGATTGCAAACGATCTTGAACGAAGCGGCCGCTTCAAGCCGCTGCCGCCCGGGGACATGCTGGAAAAACCCTCGGCCGCCAGTGAAGTGAATCTGCAGAACTGGCGCGTGCTCGGCATGGATTACGTTGTCGTCGGCAAGGTCATGCCGCGCGATGACGGTTACGTCATCCAGTTTCAGTTGCTGGACGTCTACGGCAACCAGCAACTGCTTGGTTACAGCATTCCGATAGCCGGTGATTATTTGCGTCGCGGCGCGCACAAGGTTTC
This sequence comes from Gammaproteobacteria bacterium, assembly GCA_036381175.1. Lineage (GTDB taxonomy): Bacteria > Pseudomonadota > Gammaproteobacteria > Natronospirales > JAJUFS01 > JAJUFS01. Next base: position 8,670 of record DASVDI010000021.1, on the reverse strand, counting down.
CGACCTGATCTACGAAGAACTTACCGGCACGCCGGGTGCGTTCTCGACGCGCATTGCCTTTGTGATGGCGGTGAAGGACGGCGACACGACGCGTTACCAGCTTGTCGTCGCCGACGCGGATGGCGCGAACCAGCGTCCGATCCTGCGTTCCTCGCAGCCGATCATGTCGCCGTCGTGGTCGCCGGACGGCCGAAAAATTGCGTATGTTTCTTTTGAAAACAATACGGCGGAAATTTTTGTGCAGGACCTGATGAGCGGCAAGCGCGAGGTCGTTTCGTCGCTGCCCGGCATCAATGGCGCGCCGGCGTTTTCGCCGAATGGAAATTATCTCGCCATGACGCTCTCATCCGAGCCGGGCAATCCGGACATCTGGGTGAAGGATCTTTCGAGCGGGAAGCTGCGCAGGATCACGAGCAGTCCAGCCATCGACACCGAACCGGCGTGGACGCCCGATGGCAGCGCGTTGTACTTCACATCCGATCGTGGCGGCGGTCCGCAGATTTATCGCATGGAACTCGATGCGCGCGGCGATCGTCCCGAACGCGTGACCTTCGAGGGCAATTACAACGCGAGACCCATCATTTCACCGAACGGCGAGTTGCTCGGCATGGTTCACCAGGACGACAGCGGCTTTCACATTGCCGTAATGGATCTTGAACGAAACACGCTGCGCGTGCTGACGGAAGGGCGGCAGGATGAATCGCCGAGCTTCGCGCCCAATGGCGCGATGATCATTTACGCCACGCAAGAAGGTAATAAAGGCGTGCTTGCCGCGACCTCCGTTGATGGCCGCGTGCAGCAGCGCCTGGCCGTGCAGGAAGGCGATGTGCGTGAACCTGCCTGGTCGCCGTTTCCGCCGGAAGAATGACGAGGCCGTATCGAACGCAACTTGACACAGCCGGACCCGTGGTTTTCGATTCGGGTTCCGGCAGCGCATAACCGGATCCACCTTGGAGGACGCTTTCATGAAAACCTTGAAATTCCTGAGCCTGCTGGCCGCACTGATGATTGCTACGGGCTGCGCAACCACTGAAACGCAGGACGGCGCGGGCGACGACGCCACGCAGGCCGGCGAAGGCGTGGATGCAACGGCAAACGGCGGCATCGGCGAACCCGAAGCCATGGAAGCGGATCCGCTTGAGGATCCCGAAAGTCCGCTGAACGATCGCATCGTGTATTTCGAATTCGATCGCAGCGACATTCCGGCCGAGCATCTTGCGACATTGGATGCGCACGCGCGTTACCTGATCGAAAACCCGGACGTGAAAATTCGCCTCGAAGGCCATGCCGATGAACGCGGCAGCCGCGAATACAACATCGGCCTCGGTGATCGCCGCGCGCAGGCCGTGCGCCGCATCCTGCTGTTCCAGGGCGTCGCCAACGACCAGGTGAGCACGGTCAGCTACGGCGAGGAACGCCCGGCAGTTGAAGGTCACACTGACGAAGCCTACGCGCAGAACCGCCGCGTCGAAATCGTGTACGTGCGTTGAACGCGATGAATACATTCACGAAGCTCGGCGTCATCGCCATTCTTCTGTCGCAGATCGCGTGGCTGACCGGCTGTGCTGTGCGTGAAGACGATCCTTACGCGGTGCGCGTGCGGCAAATGGAAGCGCGTGTTGCGAATGTCGAGCGTATTCTCGACAGCGGCAGCATGGTGCAATTGCTCGGGCAGATCGAAGCGCTGCAGAACGAGTTGCGCGAACTGCGCGGCGCGGTAGAAACGTTGCGCTACGATCTCGACGGCGTGCGCCAGCGCCAGCGCGATGTGTATCTCGATCTCGACCGGCGCTTGCAGGCGCTGGAAAGCACGGCGGGCGGTGGCGCCGCACCTGCCGCTGCCGGCAACGACCGTGATGCCTACGGCGCTGCATTCGCCTTGTTGCGCGAGGCGCGCTACGAAGAGGCGAAACAGGCGTTCAAGACGTTCATCGACAATTACCCGGAAAGCTCGCTGGTTCCAAATGCGTGGTACTGGTTGGGCGAGGTGAACTACGTCAACAAGGATTTCAGGACGGCCGTTGACCAATTTCGCACCGTCGTCGAGCAATTTCCGCAATCCAGCAAGGCACCGGATGCGTGGCTGAAACTCGGCTACTGCCACTACGAGCTTGAACAGTGGGACAAGGCTCGCGAGGCGCTGCAAGCCGTCGCCGAGCGGTATCCCGAGCATCCCGCCGCAGGGCTCGCCAGCGAACGCCTGGAACGCATGACGCAAGAAGGGCATTGATGCCCGGTGGTATCATGGCGGCCTCGATTTCCTGACGCCGCCATGACCGATTCAACCGCCGAAATGAAGCAAAGCTCCGTACGCGTGCGGGCCGAAGTGCCCGCCGCGAGGCGCTTGCGCATCACCGAAATCTTTCATTCCCTGCAAGGCGAATCACGCACCGTCGGCTTCCCGACGGTGTTCGTGCGGTTGACCGGTTGCCCCTTGCGCTGCACGTACTGCGACACCGAGTACGCCTTTTATGGCGGACATTGGCATTCCTTCGACGACATCCTTGCCGAAGTGGCGCGCCATGGTGCGAAACACGTTTGCGTAACCGGCGGCGAACCGCTCGCACAGCGTTCCTGCACCGGATTGCTGCGAGAACTCTGCGATGCCGGTTATTCCGTGTCGCTCGAAACCGGCGGCGCGATGGATGTGACCAACGTTGATCCGCGCGTGATGAAGGTCGTTGATCTCAAGACGCCGGATTCCGGCGAGGAGAATCGCAACCGCTGGGAAAATCTCGCGCATCTGTCGAAGCATGACGCGATCAAGTTCGTCATCTGCAGCCGCTCCGATTACGAATGGGCCTGCGCGAAACTGCGCGAGCATGATCTCGCCGCGTATTGCGAGGTGCTGTTTTCGCCGAGTTACGGACAGCAGGATGCGCGCGAACTGGCGGAATGGATTCTCGAAGACAAATTGCCCGTGCGGTTCCAGGTACAGCTTCACAAAATTCTGTGGGGCGAGGAGCAGGGCCGCTGAAACCGCGTCTTTTGCCGCCCGGCGTTGTTGGCTGCGCGCCTCGCGATGCTCATGTAACACCGGTACATTCCGCTCGCTCGCGCTTGCCGCCTAGCCGGATCGACAAAATCCGCTGGTTTCAGTCCATCAGGAACAAAAAATGAGGGAAGCAAAAAAAGCTGTAGTCCTTGTCTCCGGCGGTCTCGACTCCGCGACCGTGCTCGCCATGGCGAAAGCGGACGGGCGTGAATGCCATGCGTTGAGTTTCGATTATGGCCAGCGGCACCGTGCGGAACTCGAGGCTGCGAAACGCGTGGCGCGGCAGCTTGGCGCCATGGAGCATCGCACTGTCGGGCTCGATCTTCGCGCCCTCGGCGGTTCGGCGCTCACCGACGAGAACATCGCCGTCCCGGAACAGGCGGCCGAAGGCATTCCCGTCACCTACGTTCCCGCGCGCAACACCGTGTTTCTTTCCGTGGCGCTCGGTTGGGCCGAGGTGCTGGATGCGGATGAAATTCACATCGGCGTGAATGCGGTGGATTTCTCGGGCTATCCGGATTGCCGGCCCGCGTTCATCGACGCGTTCCAGGCGCTCGCGGACACGGCCACGAAACGGGCCGTCGAAGGCCGGCCGATCCGAATCCAGGCGCCGTTGCTGCACCTGACCAAGGCTGAAATCATCCGCCGGGGCACGGCACTTGGCGTGGATTACGCGGCCACCGTTTCCTGCTACACGGCGGACGATGACGGACTCGCCTGCGGACGTTGCGATTCCTGCCGGTTGCGCCAGGCCGGTTTCGCCGCCGCCGGCACGCCTGATCCAACGCGTTATCGAGCGGCATCCTGAGGTTTCCTCACAGCAAGCCTTCGGGTATCATGCGCGCCTTCAAATCGGGGCCGTTAGCTCAGTCGGTAGAGCAGTTGGCTTTTAACCAATTGGTCGTAGGTTCGAATCCTACACGGCCCACCATCTTTGCGGGACTTTTGCGGGATTATCCCACAAGTCTCAAGACCGTTGCCCCCGTGGTCTGGCCCTCACAGAGCTTGTCCACGGCAGCGACCAACTCCCGCAGCGTCGGGATCGAGTACAGCGCCGACATATCACCCTCGCGCTTGTGGTGCATGAGGTAGTCCCTTGTCTCATCCGGCACGCCCATTGCCCTGAGCCGCGTCGAGAACGTGCGGCGCAGGTTGTGCGGTCCCTTGCTGTACTCCTTGCTGGTCGGCAACCCGGCATCCTTCCACGCCTCACGCCATCCCTTGTTGTTGATCCGGTGAAGCCGTCCCTTGTCGCCTCGCCCCGGGAATACGAATCGCTCGTGCTTGCCGCGCTGCGCGTCGATCACGGTTTGTGCGGTACGGTTATGCACGACGACCCACTCCTGTCCGTTCTTCACTCCCGTCACATGCCCTGGAACGACGAACACCGAACGCCCGATTTCCGGAACCTGACGCTCCCATTTCCACTCCAGCCGGCACGCGACCTGATCCCGAAGCCCTGTATTGACGACGTAGAGCGCCGGGGCTTGGTATCGCGGGGGAAGTAACGGGAACAATATCCGCTCCTCCTCCCATGACAGCGGGTATGGCTTGGCCTTGTCGTCCACGTACAGACTCTTGATTGTCGGCGCGTGGTGCAGCCAGGTCAGGCCGTTCTCGTCGATCCATTCTCCTGCTGCCCGTTTCAGGACCGCCCGCACCACATCCAGCGACAGGTTGACGGTCTTTTTCTTCACGGTCTTGAGTCGGTTTTCGATGTACCCCTGCAATGCTCCCATGTGAACTTCCGACACGTCCAGATGCCCGAGCGCAGCATCCAATAAGTCACAGTGATACACGTCCGTCTTGTTCCAGTCCCTTTCCCGGCAGTAACGGGCCAGCGCCTTGCTGAATGTCCGTTGTGGCCGGTCCCCGTGCAGTACCGCATCCCGCCGCTGAGAAATGACGGCGGCTAGGCTACGTTCCGCTTCGGCGAGGTTGCTTGTTCGCGTGCTGCGGCAAACTCGCTTCCCGAGGATTTCCTTGTCGATGTGCCAGATGCCCGATCTCTTGACGAGGCCCGGCGTTCTTTTGCGTCCCATGAAACCTCCTGTTCGGAGGGACGCCCGTGGCGGCTCCGATACTCTGCCCACGCCGATTCGAGGTCAACCCGCTCCCAGCCCTTCCCTTGTCCGCCAATCGTGACCGGCACGGGTTCAGGCAGGAGAGGGCGGATCAGTGCTTTGAAGTCACGTCGATCCATGCCGAGGAATCCCGGCGCATGACCGACGCGAATCACCAGCGGTTGAAAGGGGAGGGGTTTCATCCGCCGACGATCTCCCTAATCCTCTCCATATCCTCCTCACTCACCGTCTGTCCGCGTGTCGTGATCTTCCTGCACAAATCCCGAAGCTCCCCGATCTCGTTTGCGGCGTTGCGGGCGGCTACCCAGAATTGCGCGTCGGCCTCATTCATTGCCTCATCGCCGCACTTGCAGCCAGTCTCCAGCACTTCGACGCAATGGCTGGGATTCGGGTGTGCGAAGATCGCCAGCGTCTCGGTTTGATGCTCGGGGCAAATAGCCTTGCTGACTTCGACTGGCCCAGCCGTCGCCTTCTTCGTCGCCTCCAGGAATGCGTTGATGGTCATGGGGTTCTCTCCAACTCAGTAGCTTCCGAAACGGTATAGATCGTCCTGCCATACCGTGCAGGGCTTATCGCTCGGATTTACCGGCGTGACGGTAACAACGCCGTGCTGCGCCCGCTCATAGAGCCTGACAACCCCATCGGCACCAATGAACAACACCCGCTTCCCAGTCGCTATCGCCGCTTCAAAAATACGCCGATTCGCTTCGCGTTTGCCGCTGCGCCTTACAGAAATAAAGTCCATCACTCACCTCCCAGAAACGCCTTGCGGCATTCGTTCCAGCTTGTGGTTCGTGCGTAGAGTCGCAGCGCCGTTTGCCCCGGAACCTTCTTCGCAGGCACCGCCTTCTCCAGTTCGCGCTTGATGATGGCGGCGCACTGTTCAGGCGACAGGTTGTAGCCGGATGCCCTTATTTCCTTCTCGACTTCGATAACGGCTTGCATGATTGGTGTCATTTTCTCTCTCCGCAGCTAATAATCCTGTCGGCAACAGATGTTATTGCCGACGTGGTGTATGGCCCCGAAAAAGTGCCTGACGAAAGAACACAAACCACGCGACTATTAGCGTCCATGATGAGTGGCGCATCCTCCCACTCCAGTCGCCACGGGCCGGGATAGCTGTAGTCCTGTTCAATAGCGTTCACTTTGCTTCCTCCGCTGCTTTGCCTGTTCCGTCACACTCGCCGCACTTCCACAATTCACCGCCCAAACTTCTCCGCTTTCCGGGGAAGCGCGGGTCGCAGTACTCACATTTCTTCGGCTCCTGCAACCGTTCCAGCAACGCGATCTTCTCGCGGCGGGTGCAGCTGCATTCAGCACTGATGGCATTGCTCACGTCACAACTTGCGTCATGCCCAATGCTGCGCTTGATGTCATCGAGGGTCGGTTGTGTCATTTCTGCTTTTCCTTCATCGCATCGAGATTGCAGGCGCACACCTCGAACTCAGGGCACCGCTCATCAATCATCATGAAATCCCACTCGGAACAGGCGTGGAAGAACTGACCGGGCTCACGCCCACGCTCACGCTTGAACTCGGCAATGTATTTGCTGTTGTCCGGCAGTGGCGGTGGAGCAAAGTATTCGCTTGCGTTGCTCATTTCATCTCCTCCGCGATGGCTTGCATGTGCGTTTCCGTGGCCTTCCGGCCTAACGTCTCGCGCACCATTTCTTTCGGTGTCAGCCAACGGCTACCGGCACTCGGCTTGCGCCCGTTGCGCGTAGGTTCGCCGTACTCGTATTCCTCGGTGCGGTCAGTCTCGTAGCAATTCAGCAAGCGCGCCTCAAGCTCCGCTATCCGCGCCCGCAATGCATCTCGCTCGATTAATCCGAGGCGCTGTTCTTCCGCTGCGTTTTGCAGGTCTGTCGCTTGGTCCGCTATCCGCGCATCCTTGGCAGCAAGGGCGGCTTCGTGGTCGGCGAATTCGACGTACTGCCCATCGTCTGCCTCAAACATTCCGGCGGGCCGAACTTCATCGAAGTGATACCGCGCAATCGGCTCCGGAATCGGTGGGAATGGAAAGATTGGGAATTCCTCGTCGTGCGTTGGGTCAGCCATTGTCCTTCTCCTCCCGCTCAATGTTCTTCATCCACTGCGGACGAGCCGCAAGATTCTTTTGCGACTGCCTGATCTGACGCCCCAGCCAGCCGCGTTCGTTCTGCTCTCGCTGGTATTCCGGACACTCAGGATTGCGATGGTGGTAAGCCGAACAAGCCTCGCACCAAGGTTCGCCGTCACCGTATGCCACTGCCCTTCCCCTCCTGCGCGTTGTGGGTGGTGAGAATCTCGCGAGCGCGCTTTTCGTACTGGTCAGGTTCTTCGCCCCAACAAAGCAGCGACTCTTGGGCCAGTTCGCCGTCGTCGTCCTCGACCATTTCGCAAAACTGCGGCAGATGCTCGATCCGCCACAGGCAATCGCTCCGACGAATCGCGTTTTGTACGTTCGCCAGGATTGTTTCCCGCGTGCGAACCGCGCTACCTATGCCGAACAAGTCACAGACTTCATCCAGCACATCCCGCCCCACGTCGCCCTCGGACGGCTGCTCGGCCTTCGTCTTGCCGCGATATTCGATTTCTTCCAGCGCCTGTTCCCACGGACAATTCGCGCTGCTGTGTTCGCCAATGTCCACACCGAAGTATTCAGCAATGGCATTTGCCAGTTCATCGGCTTTGTCGTGATAGCTGTCCCGCTGAATCATTACCTCGTCCATTTCTCGTTCGTGTTGATCGTAAGGAATGGGCGCAGGCTGCTCAGCAGGATGGGTGAGGGCTTGCTCAAGATTGCGAACCAGCGGCACAACTTCCTTCGGGTCGAAGTAATCGCTTTTCAGTTGCGCCAAAGTCGATTCCAGCAACTCCCGCGATACGTTCACTGTTGTCATGACGTGCGCTCCTTGATGATCGCCGCGTGACAGAAGTTCGCCACAATCTCGTAGTTGAATTCGTCTGCCAGATATTCGATGGACTGCATCTCGTAGTGATTCGGGAGAACGCAATCGTCAGCGTCGTCCATCCAGCGAAACGCATCCCGGTAGATCACACGCTCGCCGTCCTGCGCAACGTCTCGCAGCGCTTCCCGCAGCGGCCACATGATTCGCGCGTCCAGATAGGGCGGGATCTTCAATTCTTCGCTCATGACGTGCGCTCCTCAAGGATTGCGTCGAGGTCGTTCTTGATGTTGGCGATGCAGTTGCCCAGTTCCCGCGCGCGCTCCTTGTGGTCTTTCTTCTGTGGTGAGCGAGTGAACGAATTAACCTCGTCCCGCAGAACCCGCACCTTCGCGAGCTTGGCGTAGCCGTCGCAGAGTTCGAGGACTGTGGCGGGGTCGAGCATCTTCACGAGCTTGATGTCGTAATCCAGCATGACCTCGCCAACCTCGTCAGCCCAGCCGCGCGGCAGTTTCGGATAGCGGATCACTTCTTCGATGCAGTCCTCCGCCGCCTTCCTGATGTCGTTGATTGCGTCTGTGTTCATTTCGGTTCCACCTTTGCTGCTCGATCCAGTAGCGCATCCAGCTCGTCCAGCTCTTGCTCAACGTCGTTGTCGTGGACCATGCCGCACGGATATTTGTGCGTGTCGTAGAGGTCGTTGC